>JAESQF010000049.1 GCA_016765295.1 Oleispira sp. | reverse complement strand
CCTCATGCCTTTGATGAAATTGAAGGTGTAAAAAATATTCCTTCCATCACGCATTCCAGCCGCTACAAAACTTGGCGCAATGAGTTTGCTCGTAAAGCAACGAATCCGCGCATTGGTATTATTGGCGCAGGTCAAAGTGCTGCAGAAATTTTTGTCGACCTTGTCGGTTATCATCCAGACGGTGAAATTGAAATCATCAACCGCGAGCGCTCTATTCATCCCGCCGATGATAGCCCGTTTGTAAATGAAGTATTTGACCCCGGCTTTACCACAGAAATGTATCGTAGTTCTGATCAGACTCGCCAAAATTTGTTACAACGTTTTCAAGGCACCAATTACGCCGTAGTCGACATGCCAGAAATCAATAGCATTTACGAAACCCTATATACCCAGCGTATAACAGGTAAAGGGGCGCACAAACATCGCTCTGCTCATGAGATTAAAAAGGTTGAACTTAACGAAGATCAAAGCTGGACCTTAACCATGCAAGACGGTCTTAACGGCGAAGCACAAAGCTGGCGCTATGATGGCATCGTATTAGCAACTGGTTATCAATATAACCAGCACTTTACGATGTTGAAGCAATTAGATCAGTGGCGTGATACTAACAACCCGGTTGAACGTCATTACCGCTTGCCAATGCAAGATAACTTTAAGGTGAATATTTACCTGCAAGGTTGTAACGAATCTTCTCATGGTTTGAGCGATACCTTACTTTCTGTGATGGCTGTTCGTGCGGAAGAAATCATTACCGATCTATTCAACAAGGTGAATGAATCACAGCAGGTCAGCGCCTGAATATTCAGCGCTCTTTGTCTCGAAGCCCACTAGCAAGCTCTTTGATTTTAGCAGAGAAACCGCTAGTGGTTTTCGCACACATTAGTCAGGTGCAGCACTTCGCTGCCGAGCTAACGTGTGCAGCAGAGCAAGAGAAAGAATCTCGCTATGTGCAGCTGGCTGATCGCCAGCGGCACAGACTTGCCCACGGATTAAAACGCTGTTTATTAGCCCAATTTTTCGGTCTATCAGAACAGCAACTTCAATTTAAAAATTCAGCATACGGTAAACCTTATTTGGTTAGGCCTGAAAAATCAGATTTAAAATTTAACCTCTCTCATAGCGGTGACTGGGTTGCCCTTGCACTCGCGGAAGAAATTGAGGTTGGCATTGATGTCGAATCAGCCAAAATATTAGCCGACTCGGATTGGCAAAACTTAGTCTTATTAATACGCCATAAAAAAGACCCTGTAATTAATAACCTCCAAGATTTTTATCGACTCTGGGTGATGAAAGAATCGGTGGTAAAAGCATTAGGACTTGGTCTTAGTCTTACCCTCGATAAATTTTCTATTTCCTTCACTGGCCATGCTGGTTTTCAAGCTCAACTAGCCAATGATTTGGGTCCTTGTTGTGGCTGGTATGGCGCACTTCCTGACGGCACCCCCATAGCTTTAGCTAGCCTTCAAACAGCGCCCTTATCCCCGCAAATTATCGAATACTAGAACTCTTCTTTTTCTGCACCATCAACTTTCGTCTAATACCAATTCACTAGTTACGAATGATTATCATTTACTATTGATCGTTTGGAGATTAGTATCCTCGCAACTAGCACCATTGTTCAATTGGCTAAGATAAAAGGGAGAACAGGTATGTTTCGCATCGGCTTAATCTTAGTCATAACCAGTTTAATTTCAGCTTGCACGGCCTCTGACCCCAATAGCGATTTGATAGCGGTTGCCCAAAAGAAAGTCGACGTTAGTAAATCCCCTTCTACAGGTGTTGGCCGCGACCCCAGCGATATCCAACTGTCCGATCGCCAATATACTTATGTTGATCTTGATCCTGCTCAGTTAGGCAATAACGGCCCTTGGTTTCTAGACCTTGATATTGAATTCGATAGCGCCAACATCTGGCTGCAAAGCGATATCGATTGCGAAGGCTGCGACCCCGAGCTGAAACAAGAGCGCGAGCAGCAATGGGATTTAAAAATTGATGGTCGTGATATTTCCCTCAATACCAATCGAGTTGATGAAGACAATGGCGCCACTTACCAAGCCGTCGCCAGCACCGATATTTTTCAGCCACTGCAATCTTTTAATGACGCAATAGCAATAGACAGCCTTAGTTTTAAACCTCAAAGCGCCAGCATTGAACCTCAACTGCAAGGCGAGCAATTAGTAAAAGGCGCCGCCAGTTTTGGTGCCTCATTCTTAATCCGCACCACAGTCGGTGATCGCTATATTTATTTTCAATTGGTTGATGCTAATGAAATCGGCCACTGGGTACTTTTCCATATTCGTGAACAAGTTATTGGCATTGATGAGAGCTTTAAGCCTGCGCGTAAACTGTATTTGCGCTGGGGAGAAGACGCCATTGGCAACCAAGGTATTATGCACGCTGATAAGCATGGAATCTTGCGTGCCTATTTTAATTTTGATGCCTGCTACGACGATCCTAACAGTGCATCTTGCTTCAGTGGCGATTCTAATGCGAACTTGGGCAGTAATGTAGTAAGCGCAAATAAAATTAATAATTATGATTTATATTTTCAAGTGCGCATCGGCACTTGGGATCAAGCAGCGATGATTTTAAATGGCGGTGGCGCTCGCGATACTGAATTCAATGATGAATTTGATGCCGCAGGTTTATACCTAGGTAAAAACGGTTTAGGAAAACTAGCGTTCGACAACTCTTTAGAAGAGCTCTGGGAATTTAATAGCATGGAAGAATTCCGTCGCGTAGCTGTAGATAAAAACTTCGAGATGAAAAATTTCGGCAGCGATGGTTTTACTAGCTTCGATAAAAACATCTGGTATGACGTTGTCCGAGACCAAGCAGGCATATCAAAAGCCCAAGCTAATCAGCGTATCTATTTATTTGAAACCACAAAAAAAGAAGGTTTGGCACTCCAAATTTCTAAAACTGATAATGATGGCAATATTCGTCAAGTCGCTTATCAAGGACCAACGGTAAAACAACGGCGTCAGTTTGATATTCGTTTTCGCCAACCACAAACAGTAAATATTGATATCCGTTTAGATAATAGCGATCTAACTATTCTAGATAGCGATGAACTGATTAAAAACATTCCCATCATAGCACTCAGTCGAGAAATCGTTGATAGCGAAACGGGTTTGGCTCTGAGTAAAGATGAATACAAACTCATTAAATTCAATATACAACCTATTAATTTTATAACTGGTTCAGCTATCAGCGATTCAATGAACTCTCTCAAGCCTCATATTGTCAATAGCCAACTATCTGCTTTCATGTCGCGAAATTCTAACGACGATTTTTTTTCTACAGAAGCGCGGGAAGAAGCTTATAGCGATGTTTTATTAACAGGCATACCTCCTATATTTAGAAGTAGTTGCCAAATTTTGGACCAGCAACCAGCCGAAAATGGACAGGGCCATCTTGCTATTCAAGTTAAGGCTCGCCTACCCGGAAAAGAACTAATCAGCTGGCGATTAAATTATCGCGTTTGTCAAAATGACAATAACTAATATTTTTTAACTTAAAAAACACTTCAATACAGACATTTTAACCATAATTACAGGAGTACTTAAAATGCGATTCTTTCCCAACTCTATGGCACAGCTTGGTTGTTACAGCCTGCTGGCGACCAGCTTAACACTGACCGCTTGCGGCGGTAGTAGTGGTAGTAGTGGCAGCGGTGATCAAGCACCACCTGCACCTACAACGCCAGCGGTTACTAGCTTAGCTTTATCACAAGCTCAGTTAACTAAAACCCTTTCAAACAATACCAGCAGCAACTTACTATCACTGGCAATAGCCGATGTGAAAGTTAATGGTACCGCAGCTACCGCAGAGCAGTTTAACAATACGGCTATAGTACTTAGTGGCGACGACAAGAATTTATTCACCTTAACCAAAACTGCAGACAAAGCCGAGCTAGTTTTTAATAGCGCAGCGACGGCATTAGAAAAATCCAGCTGTGGTGGTGATTTTATTTGTGAAGCGACGATTACTGCAACGCTGGAAGATCAAACCGCAAGCTTAAACGCAACGATTAACCTCGTCTTTCCAGTAGTGAGCTTAGAAGTCGCTGCTAGCACAATTGAGGAACCTGTTACCAATGCGAAAAGAAAACTGCTAATAACTATTAGCAAAGATCAATTACTAGTGAATGGTGTAGCAGCCTTAAATGCCGAATTTATGGCTACCAACTTTACTTTAGAGAGTGATAATGAATATCTTTTCACCCTCACTAAAACAGACAGTCAAGTCACCTTATCTTTTAACAGCGCTGAAGCTGATATTGCTAAACAAGCCTGTACTGATAATGTTTGTACGGCGAACCTGCTAGCTAGCTATAAAGGCCAGCAAGCGACGGTCGCAGCCAGTATTGCGATTACCTACCCGTTAGCAGTACGTGCTAGCCACTTACTAACAGATGAAGGCTATTACTTTTTATATCCAGGTACAGATCCTCAATCTGGTCTAGAAGGTTTTGGTGACAGTGGGCCAATATTTAAGCCTGCAGAAGATTGGACAAATGGCGTAGTACGCTTGCCTTTATTGCCATTACTGATGGTCCGCGACGAAGGTCAAACCAGCATCGTTGCCGGTGATGATTCGATCAATGCTTATAATGCAACACCGGCACAACGTGAAGCTTACCTTGAAAAATATGCACTCAGCGTAGAAGAGCTGCAAACATTAAGTGCCGAGGTTATTAGTTATACCGCCAATGAATCTATGACCACTTGTCAAGAATTAGAATTGAATCACGAACGGGGTGACACAGCTGCCAACTGCCACTTATTGGTTCGCCAGCCAGATAACCCTCAGGTCAAAGACTCGTTTGGTAATACTCATGAGTTTCCATTTGGCTTGCAGAATAAAGCTAGCATTGAAAATGCCAGTACAGACTACTTTAGCGAAGGTGGCTTACTATCACAGAGCATTGACCATATCAAAACTAGCCATAAAGAATGCTCAACTTCTAGGTTTAATACTCAAGGTGGCTTTACTGAAGAGGTGATTAGCACGGCTAAGAATACCTGTAATATCGCTGATGATAGTACAGCACAATTAAAAGACTATAACTGCATGAATAACGCGCTAAACCAGTCTTCGCAAGCTGCATTATTAGATACCATAATCACCGAGCGCTGTGCCGAAGACCACGCCTACGAGTCTCATTTTGCACGTTATAAAGAAACCTTAAACGATGTATCGCAACCACTATTGGTTTTACATAACGCAGAACTCTTTATTCAGGGATACAGATGGAGCATGCAGAATTTTGGATCTTTGGATCATCGATATAATTCGAGTTTAAATTCTGAAGGTGTCAACAATAACGGCCTTTACCCTGTTGATGTTCGAGTATCTGGAGCGGAGACTGATATTATTCTCTCTGTAAAACTTGTAAATATGGGCTTTCCCGGATTTTTGAATACCAAAGATTACCCTGCGGGCTTATGGGCGCATGGCTTGAATGCCGAAGATGTTGACCTTACAAGAAAGATCAGCTCGGCTGTAAATTCTACGATTAACACACTAGTTCTTGACCGTCAGGATATTAAACAAAAGCCAGAGAATCATGTCGATAATGATGGTGGTAACGAAATAACTTCTAACTTTATTCGCGGTACCTCATTCCATGTTTTATATCCACCGTTAACTCAATAGGAATTTTTTATTCTAATAAAATAGAATCTGGAAACGGGTTCTATTAAATATAAAGTAGTACGCCGTACCAGCTTAGATGTATTAATTTTATTCTTCATAATATTCACAGGAGTGAAATATGAAACATTTTACAACAGTATCCTTATTGGCGATGGCCATCAGTGCGCAAGCTGCACCCACCGTATTTAATGCTCAGTCACCACAGTATCTCGATCTAAGTTCGGGAAATGTGAGCTCAATACCAACGGGGGTCGCGGTAAAATTTCATCGCGATCAGATTCAGCCATTGGGCCAGTCAGCTTATACAGGCAGCGATAATTATGCCAGTGTGACCTCAAGCTCTGGTCTTAATTTTCAACATACAAAAGGGGCTGCTGGCGGTGAATGGATTAAATTCAATTCGCGTAATAACGATGAATTAGTGACCTGGAACGAAAACTGGTGGGGGGCCAATTCAAACGCCACATCAGGCATAAATCTAGACGATAGTTTTAATTTCTTTGGCCAAAATAGTCGCCATGGCCAAGATATAGTTCAAGTTAATGATAGTAACGGTGATCCTAAGAAGGGCCTACTCTTCCCTCGTCGTGATAGCAGTGCCGATAAACGCGACATGGTTGCTCTGCCCTTTAATCAGCTGATCGTTCGTACCAGCGAAGGTGATCGATATGTACGTTTACGCGCTATTAGCATAGGTGATCCGCAAAGCCCAACTGGCGAGCGTTTAGCCAACTGGGCCAGTAATAACCTTTATTTTAAATACGCAGTAGCTGCCGCCGACGGAGCCTTCGGTGCGGAAAAAGAAATGTGTGTCAGTTTCTCTACCGACGCGAAAAAGCCTTATCACGGTTGGACCGAGTCTAACAAGGTGAATAAAGACGATCCTTTCCCAACGTCGACCAATGCCAACCCAACGTTCGGCTATAGCTTCAGTACCGGCGACGTTTGGTATAAGCAGCAATTTATCGACTTCGACCAAATCATAGATGGCCCAGGCAACAATGCTATCAGCGTCGATGAAAATGGTAATGTCGATATTAGTGCTTACACAGCCGCATTAGCACAAGGTTATGCCGAAGGTTGTATTCCGGCCTTTTATGACGGTCGTCCAGCGGAATATTTCCCTAGCCAGTATGTAGATGGCTTTACCTTTACCGGTGCCGATACTCCTGTATCGTCTCGCCGTGCAGATTGGCTAGATGACGATAACAATAGCCAAACCCCTTATAACGGTAATGAGAAATGGGATATCGCCATAGGCCTGATGGTTGCACCTGGAAACTTCTCTGATTGGACTAATGCAACCTATGAACTGTCTAGTGCAACCCTGATCAACTCGGGCCGTATTGGTGAATCTGGTGCGAGCACTCGCTCAACGTCTGGTTACGCCGCAGCCGTCATGATTCCAGGAAGTAACATTAATGTAGATGCGAGCCAAAACATCGGTGATGCAACAGGTACTTATACTCTAGTAGCGGATATTGATGATGTGCGTAGCGAACTGGGTGGTAAAACAGTGCGTGAATCTTTGATGGCTAATGGTAAGTCGGTCACTGAACAATACAACAGTATTGATTCAGATAATAACGGCACTATCATCAGCAACCAACGAGTGTATGTTGTTGAAAGTGACGGTGTAGAGTACAAATTCCAAGTACAGTCATTTGATGCATCAACGGGCCAATATACAGTGAACGTTGATCAACTGTAGCCTCTAGCACTGATCGTAGCAGCTTTTGGCTGCTGCGATTTTTTGAATGATTTCTAATGGGTATTTGTAATATGGATTTTTTTTCCAAAACACAATCACGATTTTTTTTATCTGCCTTAGTTGCACTATTGCTTATCACTGGCTGTAAAGACGGATTAATAGAATCCAATACAGAGGCTAACAATGTCGATGGCAATAATTCGAGTTCGAATGATCTAAAGAACGGTATTATTTTTTTAGATGATGCCATGACTTTTCAGCTAAAACCTAATGAAGAACAAATCCTCTTTACTTTATACGAAAATTTACTTGATAGAAAAACGGAAGAAAAATTATCAAGCGAACAAATTGATAATATAGATTTCGAAATCACTGGTGCTAACGCTCAATTTTTTACTCTAGAAAAAACCACTATTGCTACAGATAATACCGACAATCTACCAAGCGGAAAGCAATGGGCCGTCACTTTCAATAAAAACTATCAATATTTCTATGACGAAGTACAAACACAGTGTTTATTAGGGCGCTGTAATGCCACCTTGATGGCGCGTACAAATTCTGGCAATGAAGCAATCAGCCGTATTGAAATCAGCCTGATTACTCAAGAGAGCTTTTCACTGATTAATGGAAATTCTGTTTCTAGCGGCGTCTTTGGTGGTGGCCTTGTAGTTCCTCCCCATCGAATTAGTGATTCTGTAGTCGCATTAGAGAATCAAGAAAATACCTTCTATTTACCAGGCTATCGTTTATTACAAGGAAAGCGTATTCCTAGTAAAGTGGATATACAAGCTGATTTGCAATACGACATAAATGGCGATGGAAGCGTTGATATTAATGAACGATTTACTGCAGAAAGTGAGCTTTATGATGCTTTCTGGCGCAGTGCTGTGCTTAATAATACTCAATTCCGTCAAACTAAATACGTTATAAGCGGAGAAAACCTGAACAGTAATCAAGCTATTAGCGACTTCTCTATCGGCTTTGAACAAGCAAACAAATGGTTTGACGCTATCGATAACCGAGAAATATTAAAGAGAGGAAATATACTCATTGATGCAGGTTTTTTTAGAACAGAATATCAACGTATTAAGAATTCTCAGTACGATGGTTTATTAGCTGTTATTAAATATAAGGCTCCCGTTATCCTTAACGAAGAGCGTGTAGAAAAAACGTGCACTAGGACAGTAGGAGGCAGTCGAATTAGCGTGCCTTATTATTCTAAAAATGCAGGAAAGCTCACCTTGACCGCCATTCCTACCGATGAAACAGCCCCTTGGCTAATTTTCAATATCGATATTACGATTGTCGGCTCTGAATTTTCAGATTTTGTTTACATCAATGAGAGTAATTCAGCATGCCTTGGGGCGTTCCCTCCAATAGAAGTCCTATCTGAAAATAATCAGGATTAATTACATGAAATTTTATTCAGTCATAGTTTTTATGACGGTATGGAGCTGCGCCTTATTCACTCAGGCAGAAGAAACTCAAGCATCTGAAATTGAATTAGACAAGGTTATTGTTAAAGGCAGCGATTATCGCAACTCGGCATTTTCGGTACATGACACCGAAGGCAGTACTGCAACTAAATCTGCACTCCCCTTATTAGAAACGCCACTAACCGTAAATATTATTGGTGAAGAATTAATAGCATTACGCGGTGCAACTTCGATTAATCAAATTGTCGGTTATACCGCTGGTATTACTCCAGAAACTCGCGGCAGTACCGGCAGTCGTTATGATCAACTAACCATTCGTGGTCATGATCCAAAATTCAGCAGTTATTGGGATGGGTTGAAGCTTCTGTATAACGGCGGTTATTTAGGATTACAGATAGACCCTTTTTTATTACAGCGCGTTGAAGTTTTAAAAGGGCCAGCATCGGTATTATACGGCGCGAATCCTCCCGGTGGTTTGATTAATCAGGTTAGCCACAGACCACTAGATTATGACGAAACCGTGGTTGGGTTAAAAACGGGCAACCGTTCATTGGTAAGTGCCACGTTTGATACCTCTACCGTTGCTTGGGATAATAATAGCAGTGGGGGTAAATTTCGTTTATTGGCTAAGTATAACCACCGTGATGGCCAGCCAGAACATACTGAAATGGAACGTCGAGTTATTATGCCAACGATGGAGCTGCGTTTTGGCGATAATACTCGTTTAGTGGTTAAAGCATTGTATCAGCACGATCCTTCTGCCGGTGGCTATGGCATGCAACCCAGAGAAGGCACCTTAGTGGAACATCCTTCTGGGAAAAAAATTGCTGCCGATTTTTATGACGGCGATATAAACTTCGAAGTATTTGATCGTATACAAAAAGGGGTTGGTTATCAGTTTACCTATGCCTTTAACGATCAGTGGGCCTTTAATCAAAATGTTAATGCGATGAAGAATTCACTAAAACTGGAAAACGTCGGCAATAACTTTTCCAGCTTGCGTAAAATAGAACCTAATGATCCTTATGCTAATGGCTTAGTACGATATATTTTAAAGTCTGATGAAAACTTAGATTTTATTACCGCCGATAACCAGCTATCGGGCATTGTTTTTACTGGGCCAGTTACACATCACTTATTATTTGGTTTTGATATTCGAGATTCAAGTTCGTCGCGGATTACCGGTAAAGGAGTTCTTCCTCATGACTATATTTTGGATATCTTTGATACCAATAACAATCAATTAACCGATCATGCACAAGCGTTAAATTATTTGGAAGAGATTCGCTCGGTAGAAACGATTACTCGCCAGCTTGGTTGGTATTTTCAAGATCAGATTAAATTTCACGGATTAACTCTTATGTATTCAGGGCGTCAGGATAAAGCGACCAGCGAGCAAGTTATTCGCCGCGCCGATACCGATACTTTGATTAGCCAATTAGAAGCTGATGACAGTGCTCAAACCAATCGCTTTGGTGGCTTGTATCTATTTGAAAGCCTCGGTATTGCACCCTATATCAGCTGGAGTGAATC
This sequence comes from Oleispira sp., assembly GCA_016765295.1. Classification (GTDB taxonomy): domain Bacteria; phylum Pseudomonadota; class Gammaproteobacteria; order Pseudomonadales; family Oceanobacteraceae; genus Oleispira. Next base: position 82,565 of record JAESQF010000049.1, on the reverse strand, counting down.
TTTTGAACCCACCGTTGACTTGGATAAAAATGGCAACAAGTTTGAGCCGACAACAGGAGAGCAACTGGAGTACGGTATAAAATATGAAAATGCTATTGGTAATATCAGTGCTACGCTATCCATTTTCAACCTTGATCAAAAAGACGTTATCCGCCCTGATCCTCAAGACCCCAGTGAAAAAATTTCCATTCCTGGATTAACGACTGAAGGCTTTGAGTTTGAAGCTGACTTACGCATTAACCCACAATGGAAAACCACCCTAGGCTACAGCGAACTGGATATGACACAAGAATTTCCTCTTGAGCCTGAACTGGATGGAAAAACCCCGGTTGGAGTTGCCGAGAGTACCTTCTCGAACTGGTGGCAATATAATCCTATTAACGACTTAACATTAGCCATGGGCATTCGTCATGTAGGAAAGTCCCAGGGGAATGAGAAAAACACCTTCACGGTTGATGCCTATACCCTGTTTGATTTTTCAATGAGTTATGAACATCGTATTAACCGTTATCCGGTTAAATGGTTAATGACTGCAAACAATGTGATGGATAAGTATTATGTTTCTAGCTGTTTTAATTCAGATGTGTGCTGGATTGGTAGTGAACGTACTATTGATGCAGGAGTAGAGGTTACTTTCTAAGGGACATAAAAAAGCCGTGCAATTGCACGGCTATTTCAATATGACATTAACTAATTTAATTAAAAATTATACTGTCCAATCATACCAACTACGCGACCAGGCACTAGGGTAACAACGTTGCCATATGGCTTTTCCCATTCATAGTCATAGATCACTTGATCATGATCAAACAAGTTGTTCACGTAAGTATCGATCTGCCAGCTAGCTTGGCGATATCCTACCGTGATGTGAGATAGGAAATAACCTTTTGTTTTGTTTTCATTATCTAACTTAGCATAAGACTCGCCAGTATATTGTGTACGCCACTTTGCATTAAAGCCTTCACCACGATCGTAACCGATACCTGCAGAAGCATTTAGGTCAGGAGAGTAAGGGAAGTGATTACCTGAATAATCATTAGTACCCGATACAAACTTCTTGAATTCTGTATCTGCATAACCTGCGTTTAAGCTGGTATTGAAACCGTTGTCAGCTTGATACAATACATCCAGCTCAACACCTTGAGAAGTCGAAGAACCCGCATTGGTGATTTGCTCATCAAAAGGAATACCGGTTTCATTTTCAGTGACTTGCTGATTATCCCAATCAAGATAGAAAATATTAGAGTTCACAACTAAGCGATTTTCTAACCATACTGAACGAAAAGCCAATTCGTGATTACTTAATACTTCTTCATCATAATCGTATACTTCGCCTCTGACTGGGTTCAGGTTACTACCACCCGAACGATAGCCTTGGGAGAAAGTATAACCAAAGGTCATTGCTTCCGTTGCATTCCAGCTTAAGCCTAACTTAGGCAACCATTCTGTAAACGTTTTATCCTTATCTACATCAGCACCCTGACTAATACCTGCTAAGGCCGCGTCAACCAAACCATTTGTTGTTCCTAAAGGATAACCCGCTACAACATCTGCTGCGCTCAAGTCTTTTTCACGAATATTGGTGGTGCCACTTTTATATTCACGCTGCTCTTGGTTGTAACGTAAACCTAAAGTTAAAGTTAGGTCATTCGCTAAGCTAAAATCAGTTTCGTTGAATACTGCAAAAGACGTTGTATTATCTTCCGAATCATCTCGAACCTGAGTTGTTGGAACATAATAGGTGCTTGCAGGAACAGGAAATCCTAACAAAGCAGCATCTGTTATAGAAGCATTACGACCATTCAGGGTGCTAGTATCTTGCGCTAGATATACCCCAGTAGCAGAAACGATACCGTTATGATTGTAAGTGAATTTTAACTCTTCACTAATGTGACGATATTCACTCTTTTGTTGAAATGGTAAATATTCCGAGGCAATAGGACCATCGAAAAAAGCGGCCTGATCAGGGTGCGTCGGATAAAGACGATCAAGATCTGTATCGTAGCTGCTATCTGTTTTAGACCAAGCGGTTAAACTGCCAACCGTCCATTGGCTATTGATCGTGGCATTGATATCTAAGATGCTATAAATACGTTCATCTTCAAAACGTGGCTTAATATCTTGCGCGGCTTTAAAGTCACCTTTATCACACGATAAATTAGCAGTACCTTGCGCGTCTGAACATGATAATGCCGAACCTGTTTTACTCTTATCAGTGCCAACGGTTAATAGGGCGCTAAAGTTATAATTTGGTTGGAACAATAGGCTCGCTTTATAAGCGCTGTTATCACGGAAGTTATGACGATCATCATCTAGATAAACGTTGGTATATTCACCATCGCTTTTTTGCTGTTCTGCTGTCACTCGCAAGGCTAAACTATCACTGATTGCGACATTACCCATTGCGCTATACAGCTGAGTATTATGCGTTGCAAACCCTGCACGAACAGAACCTGAATTATTAAACTCTGGTTTATTGCTGGTAATAAAGATAGAACCTGCTGCACCACCCTGACCAACATTGGTAGATACTGGGCCTTTAATCACAACCACTTGATCAACATCCCATAATGGAATGTTGGTATTAATTGCTGGTTGCACTAACGGTAAGCCATCAACTAATACAGATGCTAAGCTACCTTTGCCCGTTCCTGCCGCGCCACCTGACTGAATACCACGAATGGCAAATTCATTACTGTTGCCATAAGCGACGATATTGACGTTACTCATTTCATCAAACGCCGCGGATAAATCTACCGCACCTTTACGTGCAAGCTCTTCCCCTGTCGCAACACTAATACCAGCAATTGTATTTTGAACTTCACGATCAATTTTTTGGCCTTTTACTACGACCGTATTTAATTGAACACTTTTTTCTTTAGAACTCTCTTTATTTGAACTCTCTATATTTGCAACATCTTTAATCTCTTCGGTCGCTGTAACTTCTGCAACTGAAACCAAAGGCACTAACAATAACGCCGCTAAATATGCAGTATGTCCGGGAATGCCTCGACGCGAGGTAGTCTTATTCATGATCTATTCCTATATAAAAGTACGACTTAATTATCAGAACAATAACACGAATCATTTTCATTTGCATGAAGTGTTAATAATTGTCATAATTTGTCAGACTTTCTTACTCGTCGTATTTATAAAAATCCTGCGCAAACATTGCTCGTGTATTGCTCGATTTTCGAGCAACTTACAAGCACCAACGATTAGCCTAACGAAGAATGAATCAAAGCATGGAGCTTATTAGACAAACGAAACGGATTGCATCAGTACTTCAATATATAGATTTGAACTTACAGAAGTCTCTTGATGTTAATTCACTGGCAGAAATCAGTGGCTGGTCACGCTGGCAACTGCAAAGAGTCTTTAGTGCTCATACCGGGTTAAATGTTGCTCAGTATGTACGCCAATTGCGCTTAGCGATCGCAGCTTGGAAGCTGCTTAATAGTAATGACCGTCAACTGGACATTGCCCTATTTTGCGGTTTCGATTCTGAAGTAAGTTTCAGCCGTAGCTTTAAACAACATTTTGGCTGCCCCCCAAGAGAATACCGTCAAGTAGGCCAACTAACAGGCATTGGAATTATTTTTCAAGAAAAAATAGCCATGCACCATTTGGTTAAGTGTTAAATGCAGCCGACGCTACAATGCGAACAATTATCATTATAATTTAAGTATTTAGTATGAGTTCTCTGTGTCAGGCATCTTAAAGACTATGGCTATACCCACTCCACAAACAATGATCATTCCTGTGCTTTTCACCAGCGCGATAGCTTATGCAGAGGTTGAGCTTGATTCAATTTCTATCAATGCGAGTAAAGAAGAAACTTCCATTGAAGAATCTGGTTTTAATATTGAGGTAATCGATACTTCCGAGTATTTGAATAGCAATAAAGATATTAACCAAGTACTTAACCAAACCGCTGGCATCAACATTCGCTCTATTGGTGGTCTAGGATCAGATTTCGATTTATCCCTTAATGGTCTATCCGATAAGCAGATTCGTTATTTCATAGACGGCATCCCAATGGAAGATTTTGGTAGTGCCTTAAGCTTGAACAATTTTCCTATCAACCTAGTTGAGGGTATAGAAGTCTATAAGGGGGTTGTTCCTATTAGCTTAGGTGCTGATGCACTCGGCGGCGCAATCAACATCGTCACCCCAAATCTAGATGAGGACTTCATCGACACCTCTTATTCTTATGGTTCTTTTAATACTCATCGCTTAGCCTTAGTCGCTCAGACAAGTAATTTAGACGGCTATTTTCTACGTACCTCAGGCTACTTAAATACGTCTGATAACAACTATACGATGAAATCTGTACCGGTGACGGATGATCTAGGTAATGTCTTGGGCACAACTTCTGCCGAACGTTTTAATGATGAGTACCAGTCACGCATGCTCACTCTTAAAGCAGGCCGTATTGATGCTTCTTGGGCGGATGAGATTTCTTTAAGTCTTACTTATGCCGATAATGAAAATAATCACCAGCACCCAGATACGTCTACCAATATAGTATTTGGCAAGGTACACAGTAAAAATACCAGCAAGTTGATTTCAGCAAACTATGCCAAACGTTTTGAAAAGCTATCCGTTAAATCCTATTTCTTAGCAGGACAGATTACAGAAACTTTCTACGATACTTATTCACGCAGTTATGACTGGCAAGGCAGTTTTGTTGATAAATCTAGCCCCAGCCAAGGTGAGTTAGGTAATCGATCTCAGTTTAAATTAACTGATGATGTCATTCGTTTGAGCATAGGAGGTGACTATCGATTTAATAACAGCTCTATTCTTTCGATGAACCTCACAGCTAATAATTTAGATAGAAAGGGAAATGAAAAGATTGATGTAGAAAATACCAGCTTCACCCACCCTAATAGCATTCAAAAAAGTATCTTGGGCATTAATCAATCATTCTTTTTATTCGACGATGCCTTGAACATTAATGCTTTTGTTAAACAATATGATTATCACGCACGAATAATCTCTGATCAAGATATTGATGGCATTATTCAGAATTCTGAAACGAAAGCCGATATTAGTAATACTGGCTATGGTACAGGGTTAAGCTATCAGCTGAATAACAGCAATAAGCTGAAAACATCCTATGAAAAAACCTACCGTTTACCAGAAGCCGATGAGATATTAGGCGACGGTATGTACATAAGACCGAACCCTGATTTAAAAGCGGAGACCAGCCACAACCTAAATCTGGGATTAATAAGCCAACTGACTCTTGCGGATTCGTCTATTCGTAATGAAGTAAATGTTTTTTATCGCAATGCCAGTGATTTTATCCGCTACGTTCCCGATCAAGTAATTAAAGGCATCTACAAAAACACCAAAGACGTTGAAGTAACCGGCATTGAGAATTCATTTTCACTTATTTACCAGCAGTTTTTTGATTTTCAAATCAACGCGACTTATCAAGACATTATCAATAAATCCAAGACAGGCTACAACGGTTTACCCGATACATCTTACAATTCACGTATTCCAAATGAACCTTACCTGTTCGCCAATCTACGCATGGGCCTTACCTATTTTACTGATGACTATCACAAGATCTCTACTCACTGGAGTAGTCATTATGTTGAGCAATACTTTTTATATTCTGAAGGTTCTGGCGATAAAGACCATAAGCGTGAAATACCGGAACAGCTTACTCACGATATTGATATCGAATATTCAATCGATCACAACAAGTACAACATAGGCTTTACCGCCAATAATATTTTTGATGAGACTGTCTTTGATAATTACAACATTCAAAAACCTGGTCGAGCTTATTACTTGAAATTCAGATATTCCATTTAAACTACGATAAGGATTTACCCATGAGCCAGTCTAAAATTTATACCTCTCTCATATTAGCAGCGTCACTGACAGCCTGCGGTGGAGACAGTAGCAGTAATAACAATGAGACAGCAAGTTTCACTTTATCTTTTGTTAATAACGATGAAGCTGCAACTGAATATGCATTATCAGAGAAAAGCCTTATGGAAGGCACGATAACGTCTCAAGGAGCAGGTTTTGAACAAGCGGGTTGGAACTTTTATTATCCAGTAGGTAATACACTTTTTGTTTCTGGTTACACTGAGTTTGCAACAACATCTTATAAAGTTAATGCTGATGGTAGCTTCACTGAATTAAATACCTTCTTATTTGATAGTTCGTTTAATACTTTTGGTAATGTAGATGATAAAACACTACTAGCGACAAACTCTTACTGGTATCAGCATGATGATATGACGATGTACACTGCCGACGCTGCAACAGGCCGAGCGACGGGAAAGATTAATTATACGATCTACAATGACAGTACAGGCACTGCTGGAGAGGGCACTGTTCCATGGCCTACAGCGTTGGTTGTTCGTGATAATTTACTCTATATTCCTTATATCAAATTCGATGACAATAATGAAAATAAAACTACGGATAATGAAGCAGCCTATGTAGCAATATTTGACTATCCTCTGGTCAATAAAGAAGGAACTGATCGTGCTGAACCTATAGATATTATTAGTGATCTTCGTACAACTAATATAGGTACCCATGGTAGTACAACTGGATTGATTACCACTGATAATGGTGATTTATATGGGTTCTCTGCGGGGTCTCTAGCATCTGGTCATAATCCAGCATCAGATAAACCTTCTGGTATTTTGCGTATTGCCAAAGGTGCAACAGAATTTGATGCTGACTATTTCTTTAATATTGAAGAAGCAACTAACGGCCAAGAAATTTTCTGGTTCGATAGCATTGGTGGTAATAAAGTACTAGCTCGCCTGTTTACGCCGAATGATACTCAAGCTGCCTGGTCTGCTTTCAGCACACCAATATTGAAACTTGTTATCATTGATCTAGTAGAAAAAACGATTACTGATATTGAAGGCATACCACTACATACCAAACAAACAACGTCTTCAATCGAAATAATGGATGGCAAGGTATATGTAAGCGTGACCACAGCCGAAGATTCTTATATTTACCAGATTGATGTAGCGACATCCACTGCGATTAAAGGTGCTAAGGTTGAAGGCAAAGGCATCAAGGGATTTTATAACCTTTATAACTAGAAATTAGAACCGAAAAATAGCCGTTAAAGTTAGTAATAGCTTTAACGGCTTATACAAATATATTAATAATACGGAATTTTACATTGATTATTGCAGTGCCACTCCTAATTAACATAATTGCTATCTTCATTTGGTTTCTACACTGGCATGGGTACTGGAAATCTCTCAACCTTAAAGCCTTTTTCCTTTCATTTATGGCTTTATCACTTTTTCTTTGGCTGAAAATCAAAGGGGTAGAGTTTGGCGCTATCTATTTTTTCGTATCGACATCCATTATTGGCTTATTATTCTTGGTAGAATCCAAGCACTCTTTCAAAGGCCTTATTAAATTCAAAAAACGTCATGCCATACATGATCAATCTAAGAATGCGAAATTAAAGAAAGAAGAACTAAGTAAAGATCTTGAATATATATGTTCAAAAACAAATCTCCTGCAGCAGGCTCGTTTGTTTCTAAAATCTTTCATGAATTTATTACTGATGATTCTAGTGCCATTTTTTTCTGCAGCCAGTATCAGCTTATTACTACCCACTGCATTCGGCATACAAGAAGCCAATACCTTAGTTATCAGTCTTGCTGTATTTATAATTTCCTGGTCATTGTTATTAACTTGGATTTATATGAAAACGCAACGGACGATGGCTTTATTCTTGTTATCACTGATGAGCATTATTACCCTTAGCTCTATTTATACTACAGCTATTTATGTAACAGCTATTCCTACTCCCCTTTAACAGTCGATAATATTAAGCCATGAGCCATAAGAAAAGTTTTATATCATCCAATACCGTTAAGTCTTCATTAAAGTCACATAGCTATATTGCGCTATGGTTTTCTGCACTCTTGTATCTGATTTGCCTAAGCGGATCTGTCGCTGTCTTTTTTGAAGAGTTTGAGCGTTTAGAACAACCCAAAATTAGTGAGTACTCAAACTTCCCTGCTGAACATATGCAACCCGCAATGGATGAATATGTTCAGCGTATAGGTAAAACCCCTAAATTTACTTACATCGTGCTACCAACAGATGACTTCCCCCGAACTCACATAACCAATGGTATCGATGAATGGTACCTGAACCAAGACGGCAGTTTCTCCGATCCTGTTGCTAGCCACTGGACAGGTATGCTGCAAGATCTTCATACCAATCTTCACCTACCTCACATCATTGGCTCGACCTTAGTGGGTTTTTTTGGCATCGTGTTATTTTCACTGATCATTTCAGGTATCTTTGCCCACCCTAAACTTTTTAAAGATGTCTTTTTATTACGCCGCACACGCTCTGATCGCTTAAATAATACAGACTGGCATAATCGTTTATCCGTATGGGGATTACCGTTTCATTTAATGATGGCGATTACCGGTGCTTTTATCGGTTTAAGTTCACTATTAATTTTCGTTACCGCCTTAAGTTTTTTTAATAATGATACTCAGGCCGTTGTCGATGCAATTTATGGTGAAAAGCCTGTATTAGAAGGCACAGGTGGCAACATTAATTACCCCGAAGTTTTTCGTCGATTTAAAATACAGGCACCTCTCGCTAAACCCATCTATTTGGTCGTACATAACATGGGTAATAAAGAGCAGCTGATTGAAATTGCGGCTACCTTACCCAATCGGTTGATTTATTCTGAGATGTATCAATTTAACGAAGAGGGTAATTTTATAGATAAACAAGGTATTTCTGATGGGCCTGCGGGGCGACAAATGTCTTATTCAACTTATCGCCTTCACTTTGGTCATTTTGATAGTTTTTGGGTTAAGCCATTTTATTTCTTAATGGGATTAATGCTGAGCTTAATGGCTGTGTTTGGCATGAACATCTGGTTTGCTCGACGCGACCACAGAAGCTGGATCAATCACGCGTGGCAAGGTTGGGTCTGGGGGGTTCCCAGTGCTTTAATGATTTCAGCTATCACCAGCTTAATTTCAATCAACCCCTATGTTGTTTTCTATCTCTCATTAGCTCTGATACTCATATTTAATATTTTATACGGTGAGAGATTCAACTGCTTAAAAATTATGCGTTACCTATTAATTAGCTTGATACCTATACTGGTAATTATGTATTTAGGTATCAAGCTTTTATAAGACTCTCGTTTAAAACAGACACTAGTCATCACGTTCGTAGTAGGTATAACCTTGCATGCTGGCATAGAAAGTATTTAAAATTTCTTGCCTTTCACGGGCGGTAATTCGCCCTTCTTTCACCGCGCGCTCGGCCGTATTACGGTACGCTACGTACATCAATTTAGGATCATATTCAACGTAACTTAAAACATCAGCAATGGTATCACCGTGAATTTCTTTAACGAAGTCAAAGCTATCATCATCATTTATACGCACACTAACGACATTAGTATCACCAAATAAATTATGCAAATCCCCGAGCGTTTCTTGATAAGCGCCGACAAGAAAAACACCTAAATAATATTCTTCATCCTCTTTCACTTCGTGCAGCGGTAAAGTATTCGACACTCCATGCTGACCAATAAAGCGATCAATTTTGCCATCACAATCACAGGTAATATCCGCGATAATGGCATTACGTTTTGGCTCTTCATCAAGACGATGAATAGGCATTATTGGGAACAGTTGGTCAATTGCCCAAATATCTGGCAGTGACTGGAATAGACTAAAATTGCCGTAATAAATGTCTGCTAACGATTCTTTTAAGCCTTCTAGATCAACCGGAATACGCGCCATCGACTCTAGTGTTTTATTTATTTGCTGCAAAACTTCTAAAAATAAATTTTCCGCCGCCGAACGGGTTCTTAAATTGACTTGACCGCGTTTAAACAATTCACGTATTTCATCACGATAAAAGTGCGCGTCGTTATAACACTCTTGCACCTTTTGAGGTTTCAAATAGGTTAAAACTTCACGCATGTCCCGCAATAACGGATGTTCATCCTTACCGACTTGGGGTAACTCAATAGGCTCAAATTTTGTGACATCCAAAACATTAAATATCAGTATCGATGAATAAGCGACTGTGGCACGACCGGATTCCGTCACAATCGTTGGGTGTACTAAGTCATATTCATCTAACGTGCTTTTTAACGTATCGACAATATCTTCACAATATTCTTCTAAGGTGTAATTTCGACTTTGAGAATCGTTAGAACAAGCACCGGTATAATCAACGGCCAAACCACCGCCAAAATCGATGTGGGTTAACGCGGCGCCTTCGCCACAAAGATCGGCATAATAACGACAGGCTTCAACCACGCCGCCACGAATTTCGCGAATATTAGGGATCTGTGAACCCAAGTGACAATGCAACAACTGCAGGCAATGCAGCATGTCGGCTTCTTTTAAACGATCGACCAGCTGAGTTAACTGACTGGTAGAAAGACCAAAGACACTGCGATCTCCAGAGGTTGAATTCCAATGGCCACTGATCTTCGAGGTCATTTTTACGCGTACACCGATAAGCGGTTCAATATTCAGCTGTTTACTGCGCTCAATAATAATCGGTAATTCAGAAGGGGTTTCAATGACAAAGAAACAGCGAAAGCCTAATTTAGTCGCCTGTAAGCCAAGCTCAACAAACTCTTGGTCTTTGTAGCCATTGCAAATAATTAAGCTGCCAGGCTCCGTCAGTGTCGATAACGCCGCAATCATTTCTGGCTTGCTACCGACTTCAAGCCCGTGCTTAAAACGTGCACCAAAAGCAGCAATTTCTTCGACCACTTGCGCTTGCTGATTCACCTTAATCGGATAAACCCCGCGGTACGGCGCTTTATAATCTAACTTTTTAATGGCATCCGCAAAGGCCGTATTTAAGCGATAGATTTGCGCATCTAAAATATTCTCAATGCGCAACAGAACCGGCATCTGCAAATCGCGCTCAGTCATACCCTGAACGATATCCATTAAAGGAACTTGGTTATGCAGTGTTTTAGCCGTGACTAGGCCTTGATCATTTAATCCAAAATAATCATTACCCCAGCGATCAACCCCGTACAAATCAGCAGATTGCTTGGCAGACCATGAGATGTCTTTCGATGCGGTTTTAACAGGTTTATTATTCAAGCCTAGCTCCAACTTAAATTTATATTTAATGATTATACTTTAGTGCAGAAACAAAAAAGCAGCATCAACCAATGGCTGATACTGCTTTTTTGGCATCAATTAATTGATTAGATATGCTCTACCTGATCAGTTTCATACTCAACGTTACCAGCGGGTACTTTAACCACTACTACATCGCCTTCTTCTTTACCGATTAACGCACGCGCGATCGGTGAAGAAACAGAAATCAGGCCGCTTTTAATATCAGCTTGATCATCACCAACGATGCGATACGTTACCGTCGCGTCACTATCAAGATTGATAATAGTGACGGTGGTACCGAAGTAAACCTTTCCAGAGAAAGGAATCGTAAGTACATCAATTACCTGACTGGTTGAAAGCTTACCTTCGATGTCTTGAATACGACCTTCGATGAAACCTTGCTGCTCACGAGCGGCATGGTATTCAGCATTTTCTTTCAAGTCACCGTGTTCACGAGCCACTGCGATATCTTTAATCACAGCAGGACGTTGAACAGTTTTTAACTCTTTCAATTCAACTTGAAGGGAGTTTTCACCTTCAACTGTCATTGGATACTTTGTCATAATTTTATTCCTTTCTCTTCAGCCTAAGCCAAAAAATCACGCGCTAGCTATCACTTGATAGCAGCGTGCATATCCTGTAAACGACGAACAATATCCAAGCCTTCAGCATTTAAGCCTTCAACTACGGCTTCGGCACCGGCCAATGTCGTTGTGTAATAAACCTTATGCTGCAAAGCATTACGACGAATATCCGCAGAATCAGCAATCGCAATAGGACCTTCTGTGGTATTCACAATCAACGCAATCTCGTCGTTCTTAATACCATCAACGATATTAGGACGTGCTTCGTTTACCTTGTTAACGCGTTCAACAGTAAGGCCTGCTTCGGTTAGCTTGTTGAACGTGCCACCCGTAGCAACCAATTCAAAACCTAGCTTGGCAAAACCTTGCGCAACCGCAACAACGCCTTCTTTATCGGCATCACGCACAGAGATAAATACTTTACCTTCTGTTGGCAGTTTTTCGCCAGCGCCTAGCTGAGCTTTATAGAAAGCTTCACCGAACGTTGTACCTGCTCCCATCACTTCGCCGGTCGACTTCATTTCAGGGCCTAAGATTGGATCTACGCCTTGGAATTTATTAAACGGGAATACCGCTTCTTTCACGAAGAAGTTTTCAGGAATGATTTCTTTAGTGAAACCCAGCTCAACCAGCGTTTTGCCCATCATCACTTTCGCAGCGATGGAGGCTAATGAAGTACCAATACACTTAGAAACGAATGGCACAGTACGTGAAGCACGAGGATTAACCTCAATGATATAAATTTCGCCATCTTGATATGCTAGCTGAGTATTCATCAGACCGATAACACCCAGCTCTAATGCCATTGCTTTAACTTGATCACGCATCTGGTCTTGAACATCAGCGGGTAAGTTATAAGGAGGCAATGAACACGCCGAGTCACCGGAGTGAATACCTGCTTGTTCAATGTGCTGCATGATCGCGCCGATAACAACCTGTTCACCATCACAAACGGCGTCAATATCAACTTCAATCGCGCGGTTTAAGAAGTAATCAAGTAATACTGGCGAGTCGTTAGACACCTTCACTGCTGTGACCATGTAGTGACGCAGCGCTTCTTCTTTGTATACGATTTCCATGGCACGGCCACCCAATACATACGATGGGCGCACGACTAATGGATAACCAATTTCATTGGCTTTCGCAACCGCTTCTTCAATAGAAGTCACAGTGGCGTTTACTGGCTGTTTAAGACCCAAGCGTTGAATCATCTGCGAGAAACGTTCACGATCTTCCGCGCGGTCAATCGCTTCTGGGGAAGTACCAATAATCGGTACGCCAGCGGCTTCTAATTCTTCCGCTAGCTTAAGTGGAGTTTGGCCACCGTACTGAACGATCACGCCTTTGGGCTTCTCTTTATCAACAATTTCTAATACATCTTCTAGCGTGACTGGCTCGAAGAATAAACGATCAGAAGTATCGTAATCGGTAGAAACTGTTTCTGGGTTACAGTTAACCATAATGGCTTCGTAACCTAATTCTTTCGCTGCAAACGCCGCGTGAACACAGCAGTAATCAAACTCGATACCCTGGCCAATACGGTTAGGACCGCCACCCAAGATGATGATCTTATCGTTATCGGTTGGGTTCGCTTCACACTCTTCTTCATAAGTAGAGTACATATAAGCGGTATCGGTAGCGAATTCAGCCGCACAGGTATCAACACGTTTATAAACAGGACGAATGTCTAATTTTTGACGCTGTTTACGGAATACTTTTTCAGATATTCCTAATAATTTTGACAAACGCGCATCGGAAAAACCTTTACGTTTTAGACGGAAAATACGATCAGCATCCATCGTCGTTAAGCTGCTTTGAGCAACGTTGGCTTCGTCTTTAATCAGGTCTTCAATTTGCACTAAAAACCAAGGGTCAACGTGTGAATATTGATAAATTTCATCAACACTTAAACCCGCTCGAAAAGCATCACCGATGTACCAGATACGATCAGCACCCGGAGTTTTAAGCTCAGAAATGATTTTATCAAGCGCACCTTCAGAGGCAAGGTCGATGATAGGATCAAAACCATCCACATCAACTTCAAGACCACGCAGGGCTTTCTGAAGAGATTCTTGCAGAGTACGGCCTATCGCCATGACCTCACCCACAGATTTCATCTGTGTGGTTAAACGGCCATCGGCATTCGGAAATTTCTCGAAAGTAAAACGAGGGATTTTAGTAACAACGTAATCAATCGAAGGCTCAAACGAAGCCGGCATCGCGCCGCCTGTAATGTCGTTTTGTAGCTCATCAAGGGTATAACCAACCGCCAATTTAGCGGCGATTTTAGCAATCGGGAAACCCGTTGCTTTAGAAGCCAATGCTGATGAACGAGAAACACGAGGGTTCATCTCAATCACAACCATACGGCCGTCTTTCGGATTGATACCAAACTGAACGTTAGAACCACCGGTTTCTACGCCGATTTCACGCAGTACAGCCAAAGAGGCATCACGCATGATTTGTAATTCTTTATCGGATAACGTTTGTGCCGGTGCAACCGTGATCGAGTCACCGGTGTGAACACCCATGGCATCAAAGTTTTCGATAGAGCAGATGATGATGCAGTTGTCGTTTTTGTCACGAACAACTTCCATTTCGTATTCTTTCCAACCGATTAAAGACTCATCGATTAAAATTTCTGTCGTCGGTGATAAATCCAAACCACGAGTACAGATTTCTTCGAATTCTTCTTTGTTATACGCGATACCACCACCGGTACCACCCATAGTAAAAGAAGGGCGAATAATACATGGGAAGCCAAGATCTTTTTGTACTTCGACCGCTTCCTCCATGGTATGAGCAAACCCTGCACGAGGACACTCAAGACCAATTTTTTTCATGGCTTTATCAAAACGGCCACGGTCTTCGGCTTTGTCGATAGCATCAGCATTAGCACCGATCATTTCAACATTGAATTTTTCTAAGATGCCAGCCGCTTCAAGGCCTAATGCACAGTTCAGAGCAGTCTGGCCGCCCATGGTTGGCAATAGTGCGTCTGGACGTTCTTTTTCAATGATGCGAGCAACCGTATCAACCGTAATCGGTTCGATATACGTTGCGTCGGCCATTGCTGGGTCGGTCATAATTGTGGCTGGGTTAGAGTTCACAAGAATTACGCGGAAACCTTCTTCACGCAGGGCCTTACAAGCCTGTGCGCCAGAATAATCGAATTCACAAGCCTGGCCGATAATGATCGGACCAGCGCCAATGATTAGGATACTTTTTATGTCGGTACGTTTTGGCATAGTCTAGTCCCCAGTCTATTTAGTAGAAAGCTTGGCAGCTTCGATTAGATCGATGAAACGATCGAACAATGGGGCAACATCACGAGGACCCGGGGCTGCTTCAGGGTGACCCTGGAAGCTGAACGCGGGTCTGTCCGTCAATTCAATGCCTTGCAAAGTGCCATCAAAAAGAGACTTGTGAGTCGCTTTTATGTTCGCCGGAAGTGTTGCTTCATCTACTGCGAAACCGTGGTTCTGAGCCGTGATCATTACAACACCGGTTTTAAGGTCTTGTACTGGGTGGTTACCACCGTGATGGCCATGAGGCATTTTCACCGTTTGTGCGCCAGAGGCTAAAGCCAATAACTGGTGACCTAAACAGATACCAAATACTGGAATGTCTGTTTTAAGGATTTCTTTAATCGCGGCAATGGCATAAGTACATGGCTCTGGATCACCAGGGCCGTTGGATAAGAAGATGCCATCTGGGTTCATTGCTAACACTTCACTTGCAGGTGTCTGAGCAGGAACAACCGTTAGATCACAACCGCGTTCAGCCAATAAACGTAAGATGTTGCGCTTAATACCAAAGTCATAAGCAACAACCTTGAATTTAGCGTCGGCTTTAGCAAGCTGACCATAGCCTTTGCCAAGAACCCAATCGGTCTCAGTCCAGCTGTAATTTTCTGGCGTTGTTACTTCTTTCGCGAGATCCATGCCTTTTAAGCCAGGGAACGCTTTAGCGGTTTCGATCGCTTTTTGCAGCCTCTCTTCAGAAGAAAGGGCAGCCGACTCCGCATCAGCCGCTTCAACAGCAACGATACAGCCGTTCAAAGAACCTTTCTCACGTAAGATACGTGTTAAGCGACGGGTATCGATATCCGCAATGCCTAAGATGTTGTTATCTTTAAGATAAACATCCAGTGCTCTTGTGCTGCGGAAGTTAGAAGCCATCAAAGGAAGATCACGAATCACTAATCCCTTAACGAAGATACCACGAGACTCTTCATCTTCATCTGTGGTGCCGTAGCTGCCCACATGAGGATAGGTTAGTGTAACAATTTGATTGGCATAAGATGGGTCGGTCAGAATTTCTTGATAACCCGTCATAGAAGTATTGAAAACAACTTCCCCGACAGATTGACCCGCTGCACCAATGGCAGTCCCTTTAAAGACGCTACCGTCTTCTAGAGCTAGAATGGCTGTTATAGACAAGGCTATGGTCCCCGAAGTAATCAATGAATACGGTCAATGTAGGATACTCAACTGTGAGTATCTGTTGGTAATATCGGCACATTCTTTGATTTATAAATCAAAGACTTAGCTCGATATTACCTAGCGTCTAGTCGCAAAAAAGCGGGAGGAGCTTAGCCCCACCCGCTTTCTATAATCTGCACTGAAAATCTAAGAGCTTTAATAAGATTAGACGCTGGCGCCCGTCTCTCAAGTTATTAAGTAACTGAGTTGAACGTACGCCTATAAACTGGTCGCGGATTGTACCAAAACAGCCACTCAGAGTCCATATTTATCTTTAGCTTTCAACGCATACTGCCCCTGTAGCCATTGAGCCTCAAACGACAATTTCTAATACTATATCCCTACAAAAATCGAGCTAGCCATCCTCAATAAAAACATAACTGAGCAAGCGCTTGTTTTTCATTCTACGTATTTAAAAATACAAATAGTAATTATATTTTCTAAAATAATTATTTTTTTATTCATAAAAAAAACAGACAAGACTCTTTGTAAATAAAAGAATAGAAAACTCACTATTAATACGACTATCAAAATAATTATTTAACCAAGCAATTAATTATCTTCCCGTTTCAACCCAATAAAAACCGATGTTTTTGGTACGTAAATGTCAATGTGAATATGTTTTGAGCAACTGTCACTCCTACTTACGAACTTATTTATGATTTTGTGATCTACTACTTGCTGATTTTTTTCTAAAGGTATCTAATGCTGAAAAATTATTTTAATAATTTTTTATAATTAGAATTACATTCTCACTACAAAGGAACGATCTTATGCCTATTGCTGTTGATGGACGTCGTCGTCTTGCTCCGGAAGAGCGCAAACGTCTATTACTCAATGACGCCGTTGAGGTTTTTGCTGCCAGAGGAATTGGTCGCGGAGGGCATACGGAAATTGCCGAAATGGGTGGTGTATCAGTCGCTACCGTCTTTAACTACTTTAATACGCGCGAAGATTTAGTAGAAGCCGTATTAGATGAAGTTGAAACAAAACTATTAGTATTAGCTGAAGAAATTTACAACCAGGGCGACAAGCCTCTTGATGCTGTTCAGAACCATATTAAAGGGTTCATGGACTTATGCGAAACGCACCCAGCTTACGTTAAAGTTTGGTTAGAGTGGAGCTGTTCGATTCGTGAAGGTATTTGGGCACGCTATATCGATTTCCAAAATAAGCTATTGGAAATGATTACCAAGCAGATAGATAAAGCAATTAAGAATGGTGACCTTGCACCAGGCCTTTCTGCCGCTGAACGTGCACGCTGGTTATTAGGTAACTCGCAGATGTTGGTATCCATGGCGTTCGATCCAAACGGCAAGCCACGCGGCATGCAACAAATGGTTGATCGTGGTATTGCTCACTTGCTGGGCGCTGTTTAATACGCAACTAAGTAAATGAAGCCTGAATCAATTTATAAAAACTGATTCTAGCGAGCACAAAAAAACCGAAGCAGGCTTTTATGATAAAAGACTGACTTCGGTTTTTTTATGCCTGTATACCTAGCAAAAGCCCTAGAAACCCAAAACATCCTGCATGTCATACAGACCATTGTTTTGCTGTCCAATCCACTTAGCGGCGCGTACTGCACCTTTAGCAAATGTCATTCGGCTTTGTGCTTTATGCGTAATTTCAACACGCTCGCCATCGGTAGCAAACATAACAGTATGATCGCCGACTACGTCGCCACCACGAATGGTTTCAAAACCAATCTGCTTGTGTGGGCGCGCGCCGGTTTGACCTTCACGACCATAACAAGCCACTTCTTTCAGATCCCAACCCATGGTTTCTGCAACAACTTCACCCATACGCAGGGCTGTTCCAGAAGGCGCATCAACTTTGTGCTTATGGTGCATCTCGATGATTTCGATATCGCTATCTTCGCCCATCACGGATGCGGCCATACGCAAAAGATTCAAACAAAGATTCACACCCACTGAATAGTTAGGTGCAAATACAATTCCCATATCTTTTGCTGCAGCTTCAAGGCCGGCTTTTTGTTCGTCATTTAAACCCGTGGTTCCAATAACGATTGTCTTGCCCGCTTGACGACAAATTTCAACATTAGCCATGGTTGCTTCTGGCATGGTGAAGTCGATTAATACATCAAAGCTATCAATCGCTGCAGCAACATCGGTTACCGCAACAACTTCTATGTTTTTGCCAAGGCCTGCAATGGCCCCTGCATCAACGCCAACCATAGCATCGTTAGGTAGAACGATCGCTGCGCCTACCTGAGCGTCTTCAGCAGCATCAACCGCTTCGATTAAAATGCGGCCCATGCGGCCGGCTGCACCTGTAATTGCTATACGAGTCATTTCTATTCCTGTTAATAAAAGAACGGGGTAATTACATTTCTTCGAAGAATTTTTTAACGCCAGCAAACCAAGTGGTCTTCTGTGGTGAATGTTTATCACCTTTTAAAGACTCGTGGAATTCTTTCAGCAATTTCTTCTGATGTTCTGTTAGCTTAACTGGAGTTTCAACCTGCACACGGCACATCAAATCACCCGGGCTAGAAGCACGAATCGGTGTTACGCCTTTGCCGCGTAAACGGAACATACGACCGCTTTGAGTTTCTGCTGGAATCTTCAGTTTTACACGACCGTCTAAAGTCGGCACTTCTAATTCGCCACCTAATGCTGCATCAACAATGCTGATTGGCACGTCGCAATATAAGTTGTGACCGTCACGTTCAAAAATCGCGTGATCTTTCACTTTCATCTGTACGTACAAGTCGCCCGCTGGACCACCCATACCGCCCGCTTCGCCTTCGCCACTTAAGCGAATACGATCGCCAGTATCAACACCGCCCGGTACTTTAACGTTAAGTGTTTTAGTTTCTTCCTTAACGCCACGACCATGACAGCTGCTACAAGGACTATCAATAGTTGTACCTTGTCCGCGACACGATGGGCAAGTTTGCTGCACAGCAAAGAAACCTTGTTGCATACGAACCTGGCCTTGGCCAGCACAGGTAGAACACACTTTTGGCTTGGTTCCTGGCTTAGCGCCAGAACCATCACAGGGAGCACAAGCAACTACCGCAGGAATAGTGATTTTCTTCTCACAACCTTTAACCGCTTCTTCAAGAGTTAATGTCATTGAGTAGCGTAAATCACTGCCACGCTGAGGACCACCACGACGACCGCCGCTGCCTCCGCCACCAAAGATATCGCCGAACACATCACCAAAGACATCACCGAAACCGCCACCACCGCCGCCTCCATGACCATGACCGCCGCCTTGGCTTGGGTCTACGCCCGCATGTCCATAACGATCATAAGCGCCACGCTTTTGTTCATCACTTAGAATTTCATACGCTTCTGAAGCTTCTTTAAATTTTTCTTCTGAGGCTTTGTCACCTTCGTTGCGATCTGGGTGATGCTTCATCGCTACCTTACGGTAAGCTTTTTTTAATTCTTTTTTATCAACGTCCTTTGAGACGCCAAGAATTTCGTAAAAATCTCTTTTAGACATTTTCTTGCCCTAACATATAGCTTAAAAGCCTGACAGTTTCTTTATAACGCAAAAACGCGGCATCCCAATTACAGGAGGCCGCGTTCAATTAATCACACTAAAACGCGGTGATTACTTAGTATCTTTAACTTCTTCAAATTCAGCATCAACAACATCGTCGTCTTTGCCAGCATCTTGAGCTTGCTCGCCACCTTCAGCGCCAGCTTGCTCAGCGGCTTGTTCTTCATAAAGCTTTTGAGCTAGACCAGAAGAAGCTTCAGTCAAAGCAGCAGTTGCCGTTTCGATTGCTTCTTTGTCGTCGCCTTTCATGGCTAGTTCAACAACACCAATTGCTTTTTCAATCGTTTCTTTTTCTTCAGTAGATGCTTTATCGCCAGCTTCTTCTAAAGTTTTCTTGGTTGCGTGAACAAGGCCATCAGCGGTATTACGCACCTGAATCATTTCTTCAAAGATCTTATCCGCTTCAGCATTTGCTTCTGCGTCTTGAACCATTTGCTCGATTTCTTCATCGCTTAAGCCAGAAGAAGATTTAATCACGATAGACTGTTCTTTGCCTGTCGCTTTATCTTTTGCTGAAACGTTTAGAATGCCGTTAGCATCGATGTCGAAAGTAACTTCAATCTGAGGCATGCCACGTGGAGCTGGTGGAATGTCGGCTAGATCGAAACGACCTAGAGATTTGTTTTGAGCCGCTTGCTTACGCTCGCCCTGCACGATGTGAATCGTTACTGCAGCTTGATTATCGTCTGCAGTAGAGAAAACCTGATTCTTCTTAGAAGGAATCGTAGTGTTCTTCTCGATCACGGCAGTCGCAACACCACCCATTGTTTCGATGCCCAAAGTCAAAGGCGTAACGTCTAGCAATAGAACGTCAGTAACGTCACCGGCTAGAACTCCACCTTGAACCGCTGCGCCCATAGCAACTGCTTCATCTGGGTTAACATCTTTACGTGGCTCTTGACCAAAGAACTCAGCAACTTTAGCTTGCACTAAAGGCATACGAGTCTGACCACCAACAATGATGATTTCGTCGATTTCAG
Source organism: Oleispira sp. (assembly GCA_016765295.1). Taxonomy (GTDB): domain Bacteria; phylum Pseudomonadota; class Gammaproteobacteria; order Pseudomonadales; family Oceanobacteraceae; genus Oleispira. The sequence goes on along the minus strand of JAESQF010000049.1, from coordinate 61,830 downwards.
AAGCCGTTAAGTCAGCATCTTTAAGAGCAATACGGCAAGGTTCGATAGACTTAGCAACTAAGTCTTCAACCAAGCTTTCTAATTTTGCACGAGTCACTTTAACATTTAAGTGCTTAGGACCGGTTGCATCAGCAGTGATGTAAGGAAGGTTAACGTCAGTCTGTTGTGTAGAAGACAATTCAACTTTCGCTTTTTCGCCCGCTTCTTTCAAACGCTGCATTGCTAGTGGGTCACCCTTAAGGTCCATACCACTTTCTTTCTTAAATTCTTCCGCAAGATAGTTGATCATGCGTAAATCGAAATCTTCACCACCTAGGAATGTATCACCGTTAGTCGCTAAAACTTCGAACTGAGTTTCGCCATCAACGTCAGCAATTTCGATGATAGAGATATCGAATGTACCACCACCCAGGTCGTATACAGCGATTGTCTTCTCACCCGTAGAGTGATCTAAACCGTAAGCAAGAGCAGCAGCTGTTGGCTCGTTGATAATACGCTTAACTTCTAGACCGGCAATTTTACCCGCATCTTTAGTTGCTTGACGCTGCTGATCGTTGAAGTAAGCAGGCACTGTAATTACAGCTTCTGTTACTGCTTCACCCAAATAGTCTTCTGCAGTCTTCTTCATCTTCTTCAAGATTTCAGCAGATACTTGTGGTGGAGCCATCTTCTGGTCGTTCGCTTCAACCCATGCATCGCCATTATCAGCAGCAACGATTTTGTAAGGAACCATAGAGATGTCTTTTTGCACAACATCATCTTTAAATTTACGACCGATCAAACGCTTAACGGCGAAGATCGTATTCGTTGGGTTAGTAACCGCTTGACGCTTAGCAGGCTGGCCTACCAAAACTTCTTCACCGGTATAAGCAATAACAGAAGGCGTTGTACGATCGCCTTCAGCATTTTCGATAACTTTTGGCTTACCGTTGTCTAGTATAGAAATACAAGAGTTTGTTGTACCTAAATCGATACCAATAATTCTACCCATAACTTTTTACTCCAATCTTTTTGTTCGGCGCTTGCCGAATTTATAATTCAATAAACGATTAACGAATCGTTAAAAATGTTTTTGCTTTCGATGAAACTTATATAAGTCTCAGCTTTAATATTTCAAGCCCAACAAGGTAAAAACTGTTGCTTTTTTAGCCTTTAACTTGCGATAAGTTGTCTTTTAAGCATTTTCGTCAATAGAAGGGGCACCCTTCGATACCATGACCATCGCAGGACGTAATAAGCGACCATGCAAGCTATAACCTTTTTGCATAACTGCCATCACCGTATTCGGTGGGAAGTCAGCATTTTCTTGCATTGCCATCGCTTGGTGATGCTCAGGATTAAACGTCTCACCCTGCGGATCAATCGCTTCAACGTTGAACTTAGCCAAGGTTGAAATAAAGCTTTGCAAGGTCATATCAATACCAGCACGCAAGTCTTTAGTCGCTTCGTCTTCTGGCGATGCCAAAAGCGCTCGTTCTAGGTTATCGAGTACCGACAACAATTCACGCGAGAACTTTTCTTGACCAAATTTATGCGCCTTCTCTACGTCTGCTTCCGCACGACGACGGATGTTCTGTGCATCAGCCTGTATGCGTAACATCTGATCTTTTAGCTCAACCGCTTCTGTTTTTGCCGCCGCTAGCTCTTCAGTAAGAGATGCGACCAATGTTTCTTGAGTAGATGTTTCTTCAACAGATACTTCTTCAGCAGCCTGAGCTTGCTCTGCCGCTGTTTCTACCTGTTCTTCCACATCAACAGTAGTGGCTTCTATGTTTTCGTCATTCTGCTGTGACATGAATAATTCCTCTAAAGATTGTACGGGTTTCCCTTTGTGATGTTCTATATGGGGTTTAACCCCTTCTTTCCAAGGGTAAAAAGGCAACAAGATGCTCTAAATCGATTAATACTTGCTCAGTTAAGATTTTTACTGTACAAATAAACACTGTATAAACATACAATACAAAGGAGCCTAATATGCTTGTTCATTTATCCATTTCACAATTTGCCCTGGTTGAGCATCTTGAACTTGAGTTAAAAGCAGGAATGACCACCATAACCGGCGAAACCGGGGCGGGTAAATCCATTCTATTAGGTGCCCTAGGTTTGGCACTGGGCAACCGCATTGATGGCAATATCGTACGCAATGGCGCAGAAAAAGCCGACATCAGTGCAACCTTTATCATCAGTGACAAGATCATTAAATGGCTCGATAACCACGACTACCCCATTGAAGACGATACCTGCATATTACGCCGCGTAGTCACCCAAGAAGGTCGCAGCCGAGGTTATATTAATGGTCGCAATGCTTCTGCTACTGAATTAAAAGCCCTCGCCAACCAGCTGATCGATATTCATGGCCAGTACGCCCATCAATCATTAATGCAAAAAGATGCACCGCGTAAATTACTGGATAACTACGCCAATACACGCGGTTTATGCTTGAAAACAAAGCAATCCTTCCAAGCATGGCAAGAGAAACTAAAGCAAAAAAACAACCTCCAAGAAGACAGCGCCGAGCAGCAAGCACAGCGCCAACTATTGACCTATCAAGTACAAGAACTAGACAGCCTGCAGCTGGTAGCGAATGAAGTGGCAGAGCTAGAAACAGAACTGAAACGTTTAAGTAACGCCGATGCCATTATGCTTTCGGGTCAGCAAGCACTTACTCTTTGCGCCGACGGTAGCAGTGGTGATGCCTCGAGTTCATCAGCAAGCTCTCAAGACAGCGCCCTGCAGCAAGTTCAGCAAGCGATACAGGAACTTGATCAGATTGATGATGATAATGACGTACTAAAAGAGAGCCGTGAATTTCTCAATCAAGCACAAATTCAGCTAGTAGAAGCCAACGAAGCCTTACAGAACTACATCGATAAGGTAGAGATCAATCCGCAGCGTTTACAGCAAATCGACCAACGTCTTGGGGCTATTTTTGACCTAGCCAGAAAACATCAAGTTCGAGCTGAAGAGCTGTATGACAAGTGGCAAGAACTAAGCGACAAGCTTAACGCCTTAAATTTCAGTGATGACGATATGGAAGCGCTTATTCAACAAGTAAGCGAGCTAGAGCAGGCTTACCTTAAGCTAGCACTGCAATTGAGTAAAAAGCGCCATAAAGCGGCAGGGAAATTAGATAAAGAAGTGAATACTCACTTTGAAGCATTAGCCCTAGGCAATGCTCGCTTACAAACCGAAATACAAAGCGATCAAAAACAAGCCTATAGCCACGGCATTGATGATATCGACCTACTGGTACAAACCAACCCAGGCATGCCGATGGGACAGTTATGCAAGGTCGCATCGGGCGGCGAACTATCTCGAATCAGCTTGGCAATTCAAGTGGTTACCGCGAGAACCAGTAATATTCCTAGCCTGATCTTTGATGAAGTTGATGTTGGTATTGGTGGCGGCACCGCTGAACGGGTTGGTCGCTTATTGAATCAGCTCGGCCAACATAGCCAAGTATTGTGTGTAACCCACCAACCACAAGTAGCGGCGCAGGCACAGAATCATCTACAGGTAAGTAAAATATCCGGTGATGAACAGACCTTTACTAACATCCGTACTCTCGACAATACACAGCGCACCGAAGAGATTGCTCGCATGCTGGGTGGCGTTGAAATCACCCAACATACTCTCGATCACGCACAAGAAATGCTAGCGATGAGCAATGGCTAAAAAAAAGCCCCAAGCTAGTCGTTAGCTTGGGGCTTTTTTTATTGAAGCCAAGACGAATAAATCGCTTACTTCTATTTGTTATTTCTACTTCTTACTTTTTCTTCGGGCGTACGTAAAGTACCAAGCTATGATCAATAAGATCAAAACCATGCTCTTCAGCAATTTCGTGCTGCAGACGCTCAATTTGTTCGTTAGTGAATTCAATCACCTCACCATTTTCCATATTTACCATATGGTCATGATGGTCGCCGCTAGCCAATTCAAATACAGAATGGCCGCTATCAAAGTTATGACGAGTCACTAGTTCAGCCGTTTCAAACTGAGTAAGCACACGGTATACCGTCGCCAGACCTACATCTTCACCCGCTTCGATTAAGGCTTTGTATACGTCTTCCGCACTCATGTGGCGAGCAGTCGTATTCTCTAAAATCTGTAGTATTTTCACGCGGGGTAGCGTTACTTTTAATCCAACTTTACGCAGTTCGGCGTTTTGATCTGACATGACTTCCTCGAATATTTCGCAGCGGCTTCACTTATCAGGTATTATCAAGACTTCTCAAGACAAAGCAAATAGCAAATAACATGCAATTTAGAATTCTTACCATTTTACTGGGTTTTATATTAATTTCAGCCTGTAGTGTACCTCAAGTTTACAAACTTACGGTACAACAGGGAAATATTGTTACTCAAGACATGCTAGAACAGTTAAAAGAGGGCATGACCCAACGCCAAGTGGCTTATATTATGGGTACGCCGCTCATGAAATCGCCTTACGAGCAAAATCGCTGGGATTACCGCTACACATTAGAGCGCCGTGATGAAGTAGTAAAATCTTACCACGTTGCCATATTCTTCAATGATGAAATATACACTCATTATGAAGGTAAAGTGCCGAAGTCGAAACGTCCTGAGCGCCAGCAAGAAGTTCTCGAAGAGAAGCGCGAAGATTCACTGCTAGATGTCCCCTCAGACAATTAAGCGACTACTACTAAGCAAATAGTAAAATTCTGGCAGTAGGTTTCCCGACTGCCAGCGATTCTTTCTGTTTACTTAACAGCTTTACTTAATAGCCTTTATTTAGCCGCTTTTGCCGCACGGTTAGCGCGAGCCGCTTTTGGATCAATCAAAAGTGGGCGATAAATCTCAATACGATCCCCTTCTTTTAATAATTCCGCATCAGGGTTACGAACGGTCTTACCAAAGATACCTAATTTAGACTCGGCAATATTCAACTCTGGAAATTCTTTATCCAAAGCCGAAAGCTCAGCACCTTGGCGAACAGTAGTCCCCTGCTCGACCATTAAGCTGATCAATTTCTGCTTATGGGCTAAACCATAAACCACTTCAATTTCTATTTGCTCACTCATTGCTACTGCTTCCTAATCGTATACTTGCTTCGCGCGCTGAACAAAAGAATCCACCATCGTTGTGGCCATTTGCTTAAATACCACCCCTAACGCGATACCCGCTAATTTATTATTCACTTCAAAATCCATATCAAATGAAACCTTACAGGCTTCATCCGATAACCGCTGAAAGTGCCAAACTCCGATAAAGCGGCTAAAAGGCCCATCAACCAAAGTAAGCTCCATACGATCGGGATATTGTAATTTATTACGTGTAGTAAAGGTTTGGTTCACCCCTATTTTACTAATGGTTAAACTCGCCACCAGCTCTTCATCATTTTTTGAAATTAATTCAGTAGCAGAGCATCCAGCCAAAAACTGTGGATAACTCTCTACATCATTCACCAATGCGTACATCTGCTCTGCGCTGTGCATTACAAGTGCACTGCGAGTAATCGAAGTCATTCTATCTACTACCCTAAATTAAAATAACAAACCATGAAGGAAAATCACACTTACCGCGACTGGCGACATATAACGTAAAACAAAACGCCAAACATTAAAGAGTGTTTCATTTTGGATATTGGCTTCTTTTTTCACCATATCACTAGAAGCAAACCAACCCACAAATATCGCAATTAACAACCCACCCAAAGGCAGCATAATATTTGCCGTTAAGAAATCCAAAGTATCGAAAAAGGTTTTACCTTTGATCTCATAAGTGACTGCTGCGGTATTTATATATTCAGCTTTCAATACGTCTGTATTGGCAAACAAGTAAAAAGCGGCATGAGTCTTCTCTTCTAAGTTCTCTAGTACCGATATTTCGCTAATAAAGATAAAAGCTTGATAAGTAGACCAATCATTAAAAGACAATACCGTCCCTAGACCCAAGAACCACGCAAAACCACACACGGCTGCTGTCGCACTAATTCGGCCAAAGCCCTTCTCCACAGCCCAAGCGACTGCTGGCTCAGCAATAGAAATTGCCGAACTCCAGGCTGCAACGGCTACCAAGATAAAGAAGACTGTACCAAAAAACGCCCCCCCCACCATATTACCAAACGCCAATGGCAAGGTTTGAAACATCAAACCAGGTCCAGAAGACGGCTCTAAACCATTACTGAACACAATAGCAAAAATCACCATGCCCGCGACCAAGGCAACCATAGTATCCAATACCCCAACCCAAAGAATCGTCTTGCCTAAAGACTGATCCTGAGGCATATAAGCCCCATAAGCCATTATCGCTCCCATGCCTAAGCTCAGCGTAAAGAAGGCATGGCCTAAGGCAACAACGAAGCTTTCACCGCTTAATTTAGAAAAGTCGAAATCAAATAAGAAATGAACACCTTGGCTAAATCCCGGTGTGGTTAGGCTATAACCGAATAAGATTAACAAAAGAACAAACAATAGCGGCATCAGAACCTTAAGCGCCGCCTCTAAGCCTTTATTCACCCCGCGCGCGACCACAAACCCCGTGAGCAGCATAAATACTGAGTGCCATATTGTTAAGCCCACAGGATCAGACACTAGGTTGCCAAATGTTTCCCCAGCAAAAGCCGCATCAGTACCCGCGAAGTCCCCTCCTGCTAGTTTTAAGATATAAGCCAATGACCAGCCCGCGATCACACTATAAAAAGAAAGAATAAAGAAGCCTGATACCGCCCCCATCCAGCCGATACCCTGAAAGAATTTGGGCGCCCCCGCATCTTCTGTCATCTTAGCCATCGCATTAATTGGGCTCATACGGGTTTTACGACCTAATAAGACCTCCGCTAGCATTATCGGAATGCCAACAGCAAAAATACACGCAAGATAGACTAAAACAAATGCGCCACCCCCGTTTTCACCGGTGATGTAAGGGAATTTCCATAAATTCCCAAGGCCAACAGCCGACCCCGTCGCCGCTAGAATAAAGGTCCAGCGCCCCGACCAAATGCCGTGCATACCGCGTTTTTGATCCGACATATTCTGATCTCATGCAAAAAGGTTTATATAAAATAGTGCCCTATTGTCTAAAATTTCGGCCAAAGCCACAAGGGCCGTGCTTTTTATTGTTTCATTCCGCTATAATGCCGCCATGGCTAAAAAGAAAAAATCTGGAAACAGTGGCAATACGATTGCTCAAAACAAAAAAGCGCGTCACGACTTTCACCTCAGCAACAATACTGAATGCGGTGTTGTTCTTACTGGCTGGGAAGTAAAAGCTCTACGCGCAGGACGATGTCAGCTGGTTGACTCCTACGTATTCATTCGTGAAGGCGAAGCGTGGCTATATGGTTGTTTAATAACACCTCTACAGACCGCCGCCGCTTATGTAGTAACAGAGCCGAGACGTGAGCGTAAATTGCTTTTACACAAACGTGAAATTGAAAAGCTAGAACAGCAGATCAACTCTAAAGGCTATACCTGCGTCTGTACCGCGCTTTACTGGAAAGGCCATATCGTGAAAGTCGACATTGCTTTAGCAAAAGGCAAGCAAGAACACGACAAGCGAAATGCCGATAAAGATAAAGACTGGGCTAAGCAGAAAGAACGCACGATGAAGCACAGCGTTCGTTAAAGAGTATTAGGTAAAGAAGGCTAGATAAACTGAGCATTATTCGCTCAGATTATAAGATTGGTATTATTTATTATTAATAACCATGTTGAAATAGTAAATAAGACCCACATCTAGTAAACTAAGGAAACTCAGTTGGTGATTGCTCTGAACGAATGCCTAACGGCCTTTGTATAGAGTATCAGTAACGACAAGAATTTGGGGGCGCTCTGGATTCGACGTTGGTTACAAAGCTAAAGGTGCATGTCGAGAGTGTATGATAATCTCGTAAATAAATATCATACAAAATTATAGTCGCAAACGACGAAAACTACGCACTAGCAGCTTAGGCTGCTTACCTTTGAAGATGGTTGCCTATTACCATCGGATAAGGGCACGCAAAATAGGATCGACTGGCGGCTTCGCTCGTAGCTTAAGGTCTAAAACTAATCGAGCTCGCCCCGAACTCCCTGCCTCTTGGGCCGTGACGGGTTAACTTAATAAAGTGGCCAAGCATGTGAAGATCAGTTAGTGGCGGATTGACGGACGTGGGTTCAATTCCCACCGCCTCCACCATATTAGGAAAAACTCTTTGTTTTCAACGAGTTAGACCTTGAAAGTCCCATTGTGACCTCTTGTGCATTACAAGGTGCGTTACAATGGGATTTTTTTTGCCCTCTTATATTACAACCAATCGACTTGGCATCTACCTATTCCAAGCTCGCATCCCCAAACATATCCATACTCATAAGACCTTCTTCAGGAAGTCGCTGCGTACCCGCAATCAAGAAGAAGCGATTCGCTTGTCTAGAAGCATCAAGTGGGGATTCGATGAATTATTGCACCGCTACCCTAATGATCCTGAGCGCTTTGCTGGTGGGCTGGACGCTTTAAGAGCTCTTAAGTTCGCATCATCGAGCCTTCCAAGTATTCAACAATACCTAGAGGAGCTAAAAGATCTAAAGAAACAAGGCTCTTCTTTGGCGCAACAGATCACACACCAGCCATCAATCTCATCACAACCAGTCAATACTCAGATGCAGTTAATGAATGACAATATTAGCCTCATCACTAAAAACCTTAAGCACCTAGACTCGGCACCATTATCACAGCTGATAGAGACCTACTTAGAAGAAAGGCAAACCAAGTGGAGCATTAAAAATCGTGATAAAAACCTACGAGACATTAAACCTAAGCTAACTCTGCTAACTGATATTATTGGCGACATCAAAAGTGATGACCTTCAACACGCACACATCGTTAGCTATAAAAAAGCGCTATTGCGAATACCAAGTAATCGAAAGAAGGGGATATACAAGAGCCTAACCATCGATCAAATATTGCAGATGGATATTCCAGAACAGAAAAGGCTATCGACAGAAACCCTGAAAAACAACGTAGGTAAGATATCATCGTTTCTTCAATGGCTAGCAGCAAACAATTATTCTCAGAGTAGCCTAGGCGATCCACTACAGGGAGCAACACCACCCAGCAAGCCAGCCAATGAGCAGCGTTCAATATTCACATCAGAACAACTAGTTCGCTTATTTCATTTTGAACAATATACGCAAGGCTCTCATAAGCAACCTTCTCATCACTGGGTGCCGCTATTAGCCTTATTCACAGGCGCACGACAAACAGAGCTCTGCCAGCTTTATAAAGAGGACATATATCAATTCGAAGATTCAGGGATTTGGGTTATCGACATCAATGAAAAGCATGATGACCAATCTTTAAAGCGATCTCACCATGCTCGTATCGTACCCATTCACCAACAACTAATCGCCATGGGATTTATTGACTACGTTAATGGTCTACAGCATCAAAGGCTCTTTTCAGATCTAAAACTTAAACGGGAAGGTTACGGCCAGTCATTCTCTCGCTGGTTTTGCCGGACTTATTTGAATAGGAAAAACTGTAATATAAAAAGCGAGAGCGAATCACCAGTGTTTCATTCGTTTCGTCATACGTTCATTACTCGATTAGACCACATGGATATTCAACCACATCACATATCCCACATCGTAGGGCATACTCCGAGCGGTAGTGAAACGGTTAATCGTTACGCAAAGCCAAAAGATATTGCTATGCGTAGCCAGATAATCAATCGTCTCGATTTTTCAGAAATAGACTTCGACAAGGTTCGGAAATGATAATTTTTTGCAAAAGCAACAGGAATAGTATAAAAAACAGTCAACATCAATAAGGATTCACACGGTTTCATAAATGAATGTGGCCACATTCGATTAATTTAAATACACTAGGAAGCTTAAGTATTTGATGACTAGTTACAGGATGTAGAGCCCTATTTATGATTACGATTGAATCTCGAAATGATGGCAATAAGAAAATTATAATCTTTGTGCACGGCTTTACTGGTGGTAAAGAGACTTGGGAGCACCCTGAGGGTGGATACTTTTGGGATATGCTAGCAACTGAAGCCAGTATTACAGACTCATTTGATATTGGTTATTACGAGTACTACACTACGTTTTCTGAAATTTTCACCAAAGCAAAAATCGCCTTCTCTAGCTTAAAGAGCTTGTTTAAAAAAAGCGTTAAATCTACAAAAAAGAACCTAGAAATAAATGATATATCCAGTTTATTACAATCTGAGATTAAATATCGCCTTTCTGGCTATGATGAAGTTATCGTAATAGCCCATAGCATGGGAGGACTTATAACCAAAGGCTGCATATTAAAAGATATAGAAGAAGGTGAAATAAGTAAAATCAAACTATTCATATCTTTAGCAGTGCCACACAGGGGTGTTAACCTAGCAGCATATGGAAAACTCCTTTCAGGAAATAAACAAATCGCAGGCTTAGATGCCCTTAGCAATGTAATAACAAGCCAGAATGATCAGTGGGTAAAAAGCAACCCAAAGCCTACCGTAAAGTACTTTTATGGTGCAAATGACAGTGTGGTCTCAAAATCTAGCGCCGTAGCTGTAGAGGTGGAAAAAAACGAAATCACACCATTCGATGAAGATCATCCTAGCATCTGTAAACCTAGCAGCAAAAATGCTCTTATTTACATAGCTGTCAAAAGTAATCTTGAAGACTACGCACAAGGAATACTGGATGAGAGCAATTCTTTTGAGATACAAAGGCTATCAAGTGAAGATCAGTTTAATGATGAAAATTTCGTCCTTAAACTATTTGTCGCTGATGTATGCAATGCAAATATTAGTAATTCAAAAGAGTTTTTCTTAAATGCTGAATTTATTCGAAAAGTATTTAGTAGTGATTACGATCAAGAGAAGCTTACTGATTTGTATGAGAAAATTAGAAGTCTCTATCAAGATAGCTATGCTCGTCTTGATTCAAATGAATTCACGTCAGCAGATCAACTAATAAACGATATTCATGACAAAATAGTAAGAGAAGATTCAGCCTACCTAAAAACTCTTTTACCTAAAATCCATGCTACGCATAAAAAAGGAATGCTGCATCAGCTAGCCAATGATGCAGATGGCGATATCCATTGGTTACCAGGAAAAAAGCCTACTTATCATGCCAAATAAAATCGCTGCCTCCCTTCCTTACTTCACCCCTAATAAAGATATATTTCTGAATGCAGGCCTAGTCATATTAATACTTAATGAACTAGGAAAAACGCAAAAAGGAAAGCCTTGCTTAAATCTAGAAAAGCTACTATTTTTTTTCTACATTATTAAAAAGCCATTAATATTAAATGGGGTCCTTTCATATTTTGAAAAGCCTTCTGTTCAATTAAATGATGTGGAATATTATTCCGTAGAAAGCATATCTCAAGACCAAGATGCTTTATTTAATAGAAAAATCTTAAAAGATATCATAAAAATGCTATCCATAAAAAATCTAATTAAAGTTGAATATAAGAAATCTGATGGGTTTATGTATTATTTATCTAAAGATGGAATATCAGCATCAAAAGATTTAAGAGCAGGATATTTCCTTACTGTAAAAAAATATTTAGAAGGCCTAAAAAGCATTCAAAGCACCCCAATAACAAAACTCACAGCATCAATGGAATCGATACAATTTAATCATGGATAACCACACACCTACAATACTTATAAACCAACTGATTCTAGTAGGCCACAGGAAGGAATATACCATTCCATTTCACCCTGGAGTAAATATTATTTACGGTGATGCTGATACAGGGAAATCAAGTATATTAGATATAATTAACTATATGCTCGGAAAGAGCTCATTAGATTTATATGACGAGATTGAGACTTCCGTTAACCACTGCATACTTGATGTAGAATTAAATGGTATCAATTACATAATTAAAAGAGAGATTCACAAGCCCTCAAAACCGCTAGAAGTTTATCAGTCAACTTATCGAGAAATCGAGAAGGCATTTCCTAAAAAATACAAACTAAGGCCAGAAGACAACTACGAATGCTCAGGCGTTTACTCTGACTTTTTATTAAACGTTTTAAATTTACCAAACATTAAAGTTAAAAAATCCCCGTCGCGCGACGACTCAGAATTATTACGATTAAGTTTCCGTGATATTTTCAAATACTGTTATTTAAATCAAGATGACGTTGGCAGCAAAAGAATCCTAAACATAGGAACATTCAAAGAAACAAAAACAAAGCAAGTTTTCAAATACATTCACAACCTACTAGATACAAACATAGCAGACATAGAAGGTGAAATATCCTACTTAAAAAAAGATCTTAATACAAAAAATGAAAAATATAAATCAATAACAGAATTTTTATCTGACACTCAATTCAGCTCTCTCAATCAAATAAATCAAAGCTATGATTCTCTTGAGGATGAAATACTCAACTTAAAAGAACAATTAGAAATCACCAAAGGAAGCATGATATCCGACTCAGAAAAATATCACATATTAAAAGACATTCTTAATAGTATTAATTTAAATGTTGATAAATTCAGTAGTGAGATAACCAATTCTGAATATTTGATTGAGCAATATACAAGACTAAAAAATGACTACCTAAATGATATAGATAAGCTGAAATCAATAGAGCAGTCGAGAAACATAATTGGGCACATTAATGAAACAACATCGCCATGCCCAATATGCGAATCAGAAATCAATACTGACAAACTAAAATTAAAGCATGGCATTGATAGTGATATAAAAATATCTAGTGAGTTAACACCTCTTAAACGCCGCATACGAGAGCTGTCATCTCTAGTTGAAAAAGAGCGCCACTCTCACAAGCAAAAAACAATTGAACTCAATGAATTTCTACTTGAGAAAGATAAGGCAAGAAGACTTCTTGACGAAGAATCTGAACATATGATTACCCCTTATCTTTCAGAGAGAGACGGACTTCTTTCAGAACTTTCTAAGCTTGAAGAACGAAAAAAACAATTCTCACACTCACTAAAAGTCAGAAGTGAGCAAGATAAATTAGCTAATGAGGTCGAAAGAATATCGGATCGTCTTGGTAAAGCTAACGTAAAATTAACAAAGCAAAAAGAGAAGGCTCCAACAACTGACTCAATAACATCTAAATTAGAAATATTGTTATTTAAATATCTTAAAAAAGTTAATATAAAAAAGTGTGAAGGTATATCTATAAATAAATCAACCTTCCTCCCTATTGTTCGAAATCGAGACTATAAAAGCATCACATCTGGCGGCCTAAGAACAATCACATCTATAGGATATTTTTTATCCTTACATAACAATGGCATAAGCAGCGATATAAACTTACCCAGATTCTTAATGATCGATACTGTCGGTAAATATCTGGGTAAAACCAGCACGAAAGATGAATATTTATCAGACACCAATAAAAAAGAAGATGCTTTAGAAGATATCTCCGACCCTGCTAAATATAAAAATATATTTGAAGAAATTTATGATTTTGCAAAAGTATCTTCAGACAAAGGCCTGACATGCCAAGTCATCCTTGTTGATAATGATGTGCCTCCAGACATTCAGATTCAACATGCTGGCTTCGTTGTTAAACACTACAGTTCAAATGGAGCAAATGGCTTACCAATTGGTTTGATTGATGACATTGATTCAATATAAGTGCGCCACTATTAATTGATAGCAGCACACTTCATTATCGAATTAAGTGATACTTATTATTGGAGACTGCACCTAAATCTGTGTAACTGTTTATATAGAGCCAGTAACGGCCTAACTTAAGCAGTTATTTTCTAATAATCGATTTCGTTGAATCACATTTATTTTGACAATTTAGAGTCAGGAACAATACGAATTGATTATTTAAAATAGAAATAATTCATAGGCATATCACTCCCATACACGACTACTTTAAATCTAAAACTTTTGTTTATATGCCTTGACTTCACACACCCCTTCAATATTTTTATTTGATCTATTTACGGCATACTTTACTACTCTAACAAATTTTCCCGTAATTCTATTAACAGTAACTTCTATCGTAGCCAAATCAGAAGTGATTTTTGTATCAGTATAAAAAATAAACTTATAAAAGTATTCTTCTTCTACAAGAGAACCTGATTGAATTTTATCTGATTTCAAAATATCAACACGTTCATCTTCTTTATTCAAAATATAATCTTGCGAAAAAACTTCCTTTCCATCGACTATAGATTTACAAATTAAAGTTTCATCTGGTTTGGAAAATGCAACAGTACTACTTACAATCAAAGCTACGCTTAAAAACAATCTCATACTTTACCCTTAGTTTAAACAAGCTATATTTTAGCTTTCTCAATTAACAAAAATCACGAGATTTGTTGTATCAGCTTCCCTCCTAAGAATCTACTTATCTTACTACTTTTTAAAAGTTCTTGAACAGATACACGTAAATTCTGACATAGCACCTATGCTGACACTATGACAGCATGGTGATTAAATCCTGATTAACCTATCCTTTAGGTATCCTCATCATTGGGGGGGCTTATGCTCTTGCTCTGCAAGAAATCCAAGCACGGTAACGACAATCATTAATCCAAGCTTAATTGCTAGGTTCATATTCATAGTTTTCTCCTAAAGGTATCCGCGATCTGCGAATGAGATGGTTGATTGGTTTCCAATCACTAGATGATCAAGCACGCGAATATCCACCAGCTTTAACGCTTCAATTAATCGATCTGTAATCTTACGATCAGCTTGGGATGGTTCTGGTATGCCTGATGGGTGGTTGTGGCCAAATACAACGGCTACTGCATTCAACCTGAGAGCTTCCTTAACGACTTCTCGCGGGTAAACGGCTGCACCATCGATAGTGCCATTGAACATCTCTTTATATTCAATAAGGCGGTGCTGACTGTCTAAGAACAACACACAGAACACCTCTTGTTCACGGTGTGAGAGCTTATCCAGAAAGAACTTTTCACTAAGTTGTGGGGAAGTGAATGGATGACCACGTTGGTAGCGCTCTGCCAGAATTTCAGCAGCTCGTTCCAACACTTCATAGGCGGTTAAAGGCACGCTTGTTACATATTACTTGTAACAATTTTGGTCAATTTTATTGATGGTCTAGCTCGCAACCTGTTTAGCCCTGCTCTAAGTGACTTTTTTTACTTTCACACATAGCCTCAGGCTGAAATAAGGAGATAAATAAAGAGCTACACCACCCTTTTTCATTAAGTTTGTACGCAAACATAAGCCCAGCTTTGATTTTTCTCACTATTTTGAGTCTAATAACAATTAATCAAAAGGATTTTATAACAAAACATAAGGATTTGATGATGGCTGTTAGAGTTATTTATTACGGGGGAACCCGTGAAAAAAATAAGGATGGTTCTTCTCGAAGAATCGGTATCAATGATAATAGTGCTTTTAAATTTGCAGCGCTTAATATTAAAGAGAGCTACCAGAGATTTAACGACTCTGTCATATTAAAAAAGATCACTACTGCACGAGAGATTGTTACTTTCCTTAATTCACAATCTAATTCTAGCATTGCATCTCTTGATATTCTGTCACATGGAAGCCCCCTATCATTGAATTTTTCACTGAACTCTTATGAGGCGTGTGGCTTTTATTCCAGCTGGATAGGAAAAAAGGCCATTGAGTCGTATTACAGTGATGACGAGGGAGATTTTACGTTCACACATCAGGCACAATCAGTATCAGATATCCCTTGGAGCCGTTTTAAAGATAGTGCTCGAGTACAGCTACACGGCTGCTTGACCGCCAGCGATTGGTTTAGATCGCCAAACGGCAAGAAACTTTTCCCAACAGTTGTTGATAATATCGTACAACAAATGTCGGATGAGCTGGACTCCGCAGGTAAGAAGAATGCTATTGTTATTGGGCACACCACTCGAGGCAACCCCCTAATAAATGGATCAGCAACTACCTTATTGCAGCAAGATTACAGACATGGGGAAAGGAAAATATATAATAATGGTGACCTTGTCTTAACAACCAAAGAAAAAGGGTATTTATCGAATGAGCTACTGCAACAAAAGATTAAAGGTTGGACACCATGAGTAAAAGATTTTGGTTCGTACTTACGCCAATCATTTGCATCGCCATTCTCGCTATCGGCGCTTTGTATCTTGGGTCTTATTTAAGAACGATTATTGCTGAGGAGCCTATATCCATTAACGGCACTGCCGTAACTTATGACTGCGCTAATGGCAACTGCATTGGTTTTAAGGTAGCCCCCTCTTCGGCCAATGACTATGAAGATCAGCTAATTATTCCTTACAGTGAAGATCATGATCGAGACAGCTTAGAAAACAACTGGGCTCACTTGCTGAATACGCCTAATAGCATTATTTGCCTCAAAGGTTATATGCATCATTATTCAGTCGATACATTTAGAGTTATCCAAGCTGGTTACGGTGGATTCCGATTTAAATTATTAGAGTATTCTGAAGGCCCTTGCCTATCTGAAACAAATTAAAGTGTGAGTAGTAATAATTTATTACTACTGATTACTCTATCGTGTCAGGGAGCTACAGCCAAATAACAACCCTCCATACAAATAAAAAAGCCCGATACAGTTTTACTGCATCGGGCTTTTTTATGTCCAGTATCCATGCTGAGTTATCTACCTTCCAACGAGATGCTAATCTACCGCCTCATCAAGAAGCTCATAAGCACCATCAGCATTATGAATTTCCTTACCCGTGACGGGTGGATTAAATACACAAGCCATGGTCATTTCTTCGAAAGCGCGCAGTACGTGTTTATCGTTTTTATTAAGAATATAAACGGTACCAGGTTTTATTGGATACTTTTTACCATCCGCTAAAGTTTCCACTTCGCCTTCACCACTCATGCAATACACAGATTCTAAGTGGTTCTGATAATGCATTTGAAAATCTGCATCTTTATAGATAGTCGTAATATGGAAGGAGAACCCCATATTATCGTCGCTCAAAAGTAGACGTGTGCTTTCCCAATTACCATCAGGGGAAACAACTCTACGCTCACTTTTATTACAGTCTGATAAGGTACGTACGATCACGGGCTTGCCTTTTATTAGTAATATCTTGGTATTGATAAAAGCTAGGCCCCACGTATGAGGCCAAAAAATAGAAGATTAAAACTTTTCCTAATAAATGCTATTAGACCTCGAAGTAAACATCTTCCTCTGGAATATCTTCTTTGGCGCAAACTTCTTTAATAGCCTGCTCCATAATATCAATACCCTTCTTCAGATTTTCATCACTGATGATGAGTGCGCATAGAATTTTTACAACATGATCATCAGCGCCACTGGTTTCAATCATAAGGCCTTCTTTAAAAGCCTTACGAGTAATTTGCCCAGCGATTTCGCCACTAACGCAGTTAATACCTTGGAACATGCCACGGCCTTTGGCAGTAAAATTGCCTTCTCCGTATTGACTAACAATGCTTTCAAAACGCTCGCTGATGTATCGCCCTTTACGCTTAATTTCTTCTGAGAACTTATCATCTGACCAGTAATGATCAATAGCCGATTTGGCAGTAACGAAGGCTAAGTTATTACCTCTAAACGTACCGTTATGCTCACCGGGCTTCCACTGATCCAGCTCTGGCTTCATCAATACCACAGCGAATGGTAATCCGTAGCCGCCTAAAGATTTAGACAAGGTGATAATATCAGGTTCAATACCCGCTTCTTCAAAGCTGAAGTAATCACCGGTACGGCCACAACCGGCCTGGATATCATCAATGATCAATAAAATCTTATGTTTACGGCAAACTGTTTGTAGGTTCTGCAACCATTCAATACTCGCAGCGTTTATGCCGCCCTCACCCTGAACCGTCTCAACAATGACCGCTGCGGGTGAATTAATACCACTACTAGAATCCGATAAAACCTTATCTAAATATTCAGTCGTATCAATATTATCCCCAAGGTAACCGTCATAAGGCATACGATGGGTACCCGACAAACTAACCCCAGCCGCATCACGGTGATGCGAGTTTCCTGTTGCCGCTAACGCGCCTAAACTCACACCGTGAAAGCCATTAGTGAAGGTCACGATATTTTGCTGGCCTGTCACATTTCGCGCAATCTTCATCGCCGCTTCTACGGCGTTGGTACCCGTTGGGCCGGTAAACTGCACCATGTATTCCATGTTACGTGGCTTAAGGATTTTTTCATTAAAGGTTTCTAAAAACTCACCTTTAGCCTTGGTATGCATATCCAAACCATGGGTAATACCATCGTTTTGAATGTATTCAATGAGGGTATCTTTAAACAACGGATTATTGTGTCCGTAGTTTAACGTTCCGGCTCCGGCCAAGAAATCTAAATACTGGTTACCATCTTCATCCCACATGAATTCAGCTTTAGCACGATTAAATACGCGAGGGAATGCACGGGCATAACTCTGAACTTCGGATTCTATTTCATCAAAAATTTTCATTGTGTTCTTTTGCTCTTATTTCGTCGTACGAGTGAAGGGACCGATACGCACGAGCGTTTCAGAGTCATGCAAACCAGAAAAATGGATTTCTTTATCCATCCAGTCCAATCGTTGAAGATCAACAGAGCGCTTTTTCGCTAAGCTCTCAAATAAAGCCCAGGATGCTTTATTATCCACTGTAATAGTGGTTTCTAAATACTCGACCGCTGCACATTCAGAGCGAGCTAATATTTCAGATAGCATACGAGATGCCAAACCGACACCGCGAGCCGTTTCCGCAACGGCTACCTGCCAGACAAATAGGGTATTGGGACGGTCGGGAATGATATAACCAGAGATAAAGCCGACTAGGCTTCCTGCCATCTCAGCAGCAACCGAAGTGGCCGAAAAATGGCTGCTTTGCAGCAGATTACAATAACTGGAATTGGTATCCAGTGGCGGGCAACTTTCTATCAATCGAAATACGTCCATACCATCTTCAAGCGTGGGACGTCTAAGTACAATGTTTTCTAAACTAGACAAAATTTCTCCTTGATCAGAATATTTTATTCGTACACTAAGTAATTGAACGACCATTCAATCCGGAATAATCTCTAATAATGGGCCATACTCACCATTATTTATTTAGTGGACGAAACATTGTACTCTAATTAATAATACCTAAACAGCCTGATTTTTAATCACACTGACCTAGGCCGTCTTAGCGGGGCTCCAATTTATTAATAAAAATGAGAGAATTTGAACTCTTTTAGCCCTCTAAACACTTCTATATACTGGGCTTATATAATCGCTAACCAGAGAAACGCTTTGATGAATAATATCGAAGAAGTATTAATCGCATTACGACGTGTGATCAGAGCCACCGACCTGCACTCGAAACACCTAGCCAAGACCACAGGGCTCACCGCGCCTCAAATTCTGTTATTACAGACTATACGAGATAAAGACGGAGCCACCATTGGTGGACTAGCGAATCAAATAAGCCTCAGTCAGGCGACCGTCACCAGTATTTTGGATAGATTAGAAAAGAAAGAATTAGTCTATCGAGAGCGCTCTACAGAAGATAAGCGAAAAGTACATGCGTTTCTAACAGACCTAGGAACTGAAACCCTGAAAGAAGCGCCCCTGCCACTGCAAGATCAATTCACCAGAGAGTTTGGCGATTTGCAGAAATGGGAGCAGACGATGATCATTTCTTCCTTGCAGCGAATCGCTCAAATGATGGATGCCCAACATATTGATGCTGCGCCCGTATTGGATGTAGGTGTTTTAGATCGTCAAACTGCGACGTTTGAGAAGTCGGACGCATATTTAGAAATGCCAAAGGAAAAATAGCTCAGTCTTTTAATCTTCACTCGCAAAATATTCTAAGCACTTGTAGAATTAATTAAACTAAATTTCGGTTGATTCTACATAGGAGTCTACTGAACAATGGCACTCGGGATGACTCTGTATTTCAGGCTCCCGCTATCAACATGGATGTTACAATCAATGCTATGTGTTAAAAAACGCACCTTATCTAAATCTTGTGCATTATTGCTATTATTGCTCGGTACTAGCGTCCATCTTCAGGCTTCATTTTTCGACGATTACATGGTTGACCCTAATGACGGCATGCTCGATGCCAGTCAGTATTTAACCGATGTCCCAATGGGATTCCTCCCCGTTCCAACCATTATTACCGAACCCGCAACCGGTAATGGCTTAGGACTTATGGGCATATTTTTCCATGAGTCAGATGAACAGAAAAAACAACGTATCGGTGACGATAAACAAGGCAAACATTTCATTCTGCCGCACAATATCTCAATCGTTGGTTTAGGTGCGACTGAAAACGGCAGTAAAGCCGCCGGTCTCGGTCACATGGGATTCTGGCTGGACGATACTTTGCGCTACAAAGGTTTTTTACTTTACCCAGATTTCAATCTTGATTTTTATTCCCTTGGCGGAAACGACTTACCTAACCCGATTGAGTTAAACGTCACCGGCCCTATGGTTATACAAAACTTAAAAGCACGCTTAGGGAAAAGCCATTGGTTTGTTGGGGCTCATCAAATATTTCGAGAAGTTTCAACCAGTTTAACTAATCAACCCAACTTCAACTTATTACCTTCTGATAAAATAAATACGCAGATCAATAACTATATAAGCAACAAAACCAACGATAAAACCATTACTTCAGGACTTGGTTTAATTTTAGAGTATGACTCACGCAACAACCCAATGAACCCAGAACGAGGTTACGATTATCAAATAGAAATCACTCGCTTTGATACTGCCATTGGCAGTGACATTGATTATGATAGCTACCACTTCGAAGGCCTTAACTACTGGAATTTATCCAAACAATTTAACTTAGGTTTACGACTTCAATTCGATGAGGTCAGTACTGCCGATGATCAACAACTGCCGTCTTATATTCCACCCAGTATTGATTTACGAGGGGTACCCGCTATTCGCTATCAAGGCAATCAGGTTGCCGTTGGGGAAGTAGAACTAACCTGGAAACTAGATCAACGCTGGCGTTTCAATACCTTTACCGGTGCCGGTCGTGCCGCCTCAAATTTTGATGAGCTGGCAAAGGCTAAAAACATAAAGAACTATGGCATAGGCTTTCGCTACCTCATTGCTAAGCGCTATGGTTTTGTTATGGGGGCCGATATCGCCAAAGGCCCAGAAGATAGTGCCATTTATATTCAAGCCGGTTCCACTTGGTAAAACCCATCATATATTCGAACGATAGGATTATTACATGAAGAGCATTAATTATTTAACTAAGGCGGCGCAGAAAGGAATATTAATAACTCTGCTCTTACTCTGTTACCCGCTTTTTGTTAATGCCGAGGTGGCGCCTATTGATTGGCCACAAGAGCTGACAATGGATGAAGGCACACTGGTGATTTACCAGCCACAGCCAGAAAGCTTGCAAGGCAAAACATTAACCGGCCGTGCTGCTATGTCGATGGAATTAAAAAACAGCGACTCTCCAATTTATGGGGTTTTTTGGTTCACTTCTCAAATTGAAACCGATCGTGATACCGACAGTGTCACCATCAGTAAAATAAAGGTTAATAAGGTTAGCTGGCCTGATTCCAAAGACGCTGCAGAGCAGCGCTTCACCAGCGCTGTAGAAAAGACTCTCGTTCATGCTAAATTTAATACCTCTTTATCAAAACTGAGCGCCAGCTTAACCGCCTCAAAAAAAGTATCGGAAAGCTTAAAGAATATTAAAAATGATCCGCCTGAAATTATTTTCCGTGATCAGCTTGCCGTTTTATTATTGTTTGATGGCAAACCTATCTTTAAAACTATCGAAAACAGTCACTACCAACGTGCCCTCAATACGCCGATGGCGGTTGTAAAAGACAGCACATCAGATCGTTACTACCTTACCAGTGGCAGCTTATGGTATCAGGCGGATGATGCTTTGGGCCCATGGGCACAAACAACTAAACCACCCACCGACCTTGTCGCGATGATGGCTAAATCAACCAATGCGAGTCAGCAGGCAGCGCCTAAAAAAGTACCTGCCATCGTTACTG
This sequence comes from Oleispira sp., assembly GCA_016765295.1. Taxonomy (GTDB): domain Bacteria; phylum Pseudomonadota; class Gammaproteobacteria; order Pseudomonadales; family Oceanobacteraceae; genus Oleispira. The sequence goes on along the minus strand of JAESQF010000049.1, from coordinate 39,929 downwards.
CCAGCAAACTAACCGAACTGATTGTTTCCGATGGCAAGCCCAACTGGATTAGCTTAGTGGGTGGTAAATTACTCTACGTTAAAAATACCGAAACGCCTTGGTTACGCGACTTAGATTCCAATAGCATGTACATTTTATTATCCGGTCGCTGGTATCACGCCCAAGACCAAAACTCTAACTGGACCTTTGTGCGCGCAGATGAATTACCGGCAAGCTTTAACAGCATTCCTCCAGAATCCGACATCGGTGGTATACGTACTTCGATTGCTGGCACAGAAGAAGCGGATCAAGCAATCACCGACGCACAAATTCCACAAACAGCGGCGATTAAACGCAGTGGGGTAAAACTTGAAATTAAATACGATGGCGACCCACAGTTTAAACACATTGAAGATACCGATGTGGCTTATGCTATTAATACCGCAACCCAAGTCTTATTGATTGATGATGTGTATTACGCCGTTGATAACGCCGTTTGGTTTACCGCTAAAACACCGATCGGACCCTGGATAGTCGCAGACTCGATTCCGAATGATAAGATCGCCGAAATTCCTGCCAGCTCCCCGGTTTTTAATACAACCTACGTAACCATATACGACTCTACTCCCGATGTTGTTTATGTCGGCTATACCTCGGGCTACCTTTGGTCTTACCCTTATTATGGCGTACCGATTTATGGTACGGGTTGGTACTACCCCCCTTATTATGGACATTATTACTACCCTCGTGCACCCACCTGGGGTTTGCACGTTGGCTACAACCCTTGGGGTGGATGGAATATGGGGGTTAGCTGGGGTGGCCCTTTCTTTAGCGTCGGTATTTCATGGGGTGGTCATGGCCGTTATGGTTATGGTGGTTACCATCACAACAACATAAATATCAATAACAATAACAATATCAACATTAATACCGGTGATATTAATATCGGCAATAACATCAGTGCTGGCAGCCGAACGAAAGCGGCGAATAAATTAGGATCGAAAGCGAGCCAAAATAATTTATATAAAAATGCCCAGAATAAACATCGTAATGCGGGCAAACCTGCACATCAGCAGCAACTGCAAAAAGCGCGCAAGAATAGTCAGCAGCGTAAAAATAATATCTACGCTGATAAGTCTGGCAATGTTGTGCGTCGCAATGGCGACCAATGGCAAACGCGTAATAATGATCAGTGGAAAAGCATGTCGAAAGATCTGAAAGCGCCACGACCTCAATCAAAGCCACAATTTAACTCTCAACAACTTAACTCTCAACAACGACCCGCACAAAAACAACCGTATAAACAACAGCATAAACCACAGAGCCGCCCCAATAACGGCTTCAATCATCAGCAAATGAACCGCGAGCATCGCGCCCGTAATATGGGCACAATGCAACACCGCAGTCGTTCTGGTGGCCGTGCTGGCGGTGGCCGTTTATCTCGTTAATCAATAAAGGAATATATAATGCTTAATATGAAATTTAAAAAGACGACGATTAGCCAACTGCTACTCGCCAGTTTATGCAGCACACCACTACTTGCTAACGCTGAAGCTGAAACTGAAACTGCTGTAGCTGCACCGACTGCAGCCGCAAGTAACGAACTCGTTGCTAACGAATTGTATTTAACCCCGGTTCCCGTTCTTGGTTACAACCCAGCAAACGGAACTATTTATGGTGTTGGCGCATCTGCCAGTTATTATTTTGGTGAACCAGAAAAAACCAAGGTATCAAACATGTTGGTTGGGGTCGCAAAGACATCTTTAGGGCAAACCATCGCGTTATTTAAAAGCACCGCTTTTTCTGACAATAACGGCTGGGCTTTTTTAGGAGATTGGCGTTACCTAGATAGCTCCCAGCCTACCTATGGACTAGGTACCGGACCGCAATCATCAAAACTGGTGACCAGTGGCCAAGATATTGAATACGACGATAATATCTATTCGGGCACTCTGGATGAAGAACAGATGATGGAATATCAATATACTCGCTTTTATGAAACCGTTTTAAAACGCATAACCGGTGATTGGTATTTAGGTCTAGGTTATCACCTAGATTATTACCAAAACATTGAAGATAACTTATTGGATGTCGCTAACGGTGTTATCACATCGCACTATGCATACAGTATAGAACATGGCTTTGACCCGACAGAAAGCACACTATCAGGTACTTCTGTTAACGCTATGCTGGATAGTCGAGATAGCAGCATTAACCCATCTGAAGGTCAGTATGCCCTTGCCAGTTATCGCTATAACGCCGAATTTCTGGGTTCTGATCAAGACTCCAGCACTCTTTGGTTAGAGTATCGTAAGTTCCTGAATTTAACCCCAGGTAAAGTCTATCCTGATGTCCTCGCATTTTGGACGTTTGGTAATTTTGTTACCTCTGGTGATGTACCATATTTAGATTTACCCGCCACCGGTTATGACCAATATGCGCGTAGTGGTGCGGGTTATGTACAAGGGCGTTTTCGCGGCCAAGATTTCGCTTACCTAGGCCTTGAGTATCGTAAACATTTAGGCAGCATGTGGAGCGTACCTGTGGGTGGCGTCGTATTCGGCAATGCTACAACCGCGAGCGCAACCGGGCATAACGACATCAGTTTGGGTGAGCACATAGAGCCTGGATATGGTGCAGGCCTGCGATTTATGCTGCAGAAAAAGACCAATACAAACTTAGGGATTGATTTTGCCGTCGGTAATTATCAATCAAGTGCTTTGTATGTGCGCTTAAACGAAAACTTTTAAATACCACTGCAGTGATAACATAGCTGCTATGGTCTAATGCCATAGCAGCTTATCGTTTAATTAAAGAGATTTCGTTAACCGACAACGACACAATTTCGCCCCTGATCTTTTGCTTGGTACACCGCTAGATCCGCTCGCTTTAACAAGTCGTCAAAGCTGTCCCCTGTTTGATTGAGCTGTGCGATACCAATACTAATAGTGATTTTTATGCCACTAGGATTTAATTCTTCTATTGTCTTGCGTAAATACTGTGATTTCTGCTCCGCTGAATCGCTATCACACTGATCCAATAAAATAATAAATTCTTCACCACCAAATCTTGCGACCACGTCTTCGGTTCTATTTTGAGTTTTCAATACCTGTGATACTTCTTGCAAGACCTCATCCCCTTTTGAATGACCATAGGTATCATTAACCGCCTTAAAATGGTCAATATCCAGCATGAGTAAACTGAGTGGCTGTTTATGCCGAGTCGCTCTGGCGATTTTGTGCTGTGCCGCTTCAATTAAGTAGTGACGATTATAAATACCCGTTAATTGATCATGCATTGCCATCACTTCAAATGCATCGCGCTGCTGTTTTAGTTCGATATGGGTTTTTACTCGTGCAAGTACAATGGCAGGTGAAATAGGCTTGGTAATATAGTCGACTGCGCCTAAGTTCAAGCCCTTTTCTTCATCACCGTCATTATTCCTACCGGTAACAAAAATAATAGGAATGGGTTTCTTTTCATCACCCATTAACCTTTCACAGACTTCATAACCATTCATATCAGGCATTTCTACATCCAGTAGAATTAAGTCTGGCTTGGGCTCTGTAGTTGCAATTTTAAGACAGTCACTACCATTGGTTGCCACTTTAATATGAAATGTTTTTTTCAGAATTGCGGCTAATATCTGAATATTCGAAGGCGCATCATCGACAATAAGTATCGTGGCTTTATCTGTCATTATTTGCCTCCTTCACGATTAATAAAGGTAATACATTCGCCGACCATTGCAATAGCACCGTCATTATCAAATTGATTAATTTTTTCAACTAATTGATCAATTAATTCTTGTAGCTCTGCTACATTATTCTGTTGAGTTAATGGACTAAGTTCGTCCTGATCAATGAAGTCATTATTGTTTAATTTTTTATTGAGCCCTTGCAGGTGATTCATCATTTCAGAGTGATTTAAAGATACGTCAGTTTCAGCACTCACCTCATTTTTCGCCTCTTGTTCAGAGTTATATTGCTTAAAGTTTTGCTTAAGCTCTTCGCAAGCTTGAATTAAAACCGGCATTAAACCTTTAACCGACTCTAAATCTCTTGCGCTAGTCAGGCTCTCCATTTCAGCCAAAACTGACTGCAGCTTTAAACCACTTAAATTCGCAGTCACTCCCTTTAAGATGTGCACTATCTGATATATTGTTTCATAATCGTTACTATCAATAGCCTGCTGTAATTCATCCAACTGCTGAGGGTTCTCTTTATAAAAAACATGGGTCAATGCTGTTAATAATTTTTCATTACCACCAATTCGTTTCAATGCGGACTTTTTATCCCAACTGACTAGACTCTCTTTTTGAGTACTATTAGCTTCTTCAGTACTATTAGCTGCTTGAGTACTATTTTCCTCAACTTTATTACTAACAGTCCTAACCGCTAACCACTGCACTATTTTGTCATACAAAAAGTCTGTATCTATGGGCTTTGCGACATAATCATTCATCCCCGCTTGTAAACACTTATCACGATCCCCTGCCATAGCATTGGCTGTCATGGCAATAATGACAATATCCTTATTACGCTCTCCAGCCTTACCTGCTCGTATTCGAGTACTGGCCTGATAGCCATCCATTTCTGGCATCTGGCAATCCATTAATACCATCGAATAAGGGGCATCTTCTGGAGCCTGCTGTAAACTTGCAAGTGCCTCCAAGCCATTGCCCGCGATATCGATCATCTCTATGCCATATTGATTTAAAATACCCGTAGCGACCATTTGATTCATTTGATTATCTTCTGCTACCAAAATACGTACTTGTTTTAAAGTGCCACTATCCAATACCCTCGATACTTTCCGTTCTGGCTGAATCAGTGTTTTAAGATAATGACTGGTAACCAGTGGCTCTGCCTGTTCTAGTACGACGCCTCCTTTAGCCACAACCGATAAGGCTTCAAATAAATCCGTTGTCGTTGCCGGTTTAGGGAAGTAAGCATCAAAACCTAAATCGGCAAAATAGCGCGCGTCCCCTCGATGACCCATCGAGGTCATCATGATTAATTTCATTTTTTCAAAACGCTTATCTTCTTTTAATTTTTTGCCCAGTTGCGCCCCATCCATACCAGGCATTTGCATATCTAAAAATGCAATGTCAAAAAAATCCTTATCTTGCTGGTTAATACGTTGCTCGCAGATTTCTAATGCTTGCTGACCGCTTTCAGCCTCAATAACCGTCGCCCCCCAATGCTCTAACTGAGCGCGTAAAACCTCTCTATTGGTATCATTATCATCCACCATCAGTAGATTCAGCTTTTCCATATCCACTTGAGGTAGTACCTGCTGAGAGAGCTTACTTTTTTGCAGTCGTAGCTTGATATTAAAACAACTGCCCTCTCCTGCTTTACTGCTTACACTAACTTCCCCTCCCATCAGCTCACACAGCTTTTTGACAATGGCCAAGCCCAAACCGGTACCCCCAAATTCCCGCGTCGTAGACGCATCAACCTGACTAAATGAATCAAATAAATCAGCAATTTTATCTTCGGGAATGCCTATCCCGGTATCTGAAATATCACATTCAAACAGCCAATGATCTGCGCTGATCGATTGCAGTTTGGCGGTGATCACTATTTCCCCTGCGCTAGTGAATTTAATCGCATTGGAAACAATGTTGGTGATAATTTGCCTTAAACGACCGGGATCACCTCTTACCTGTGATTCTTCAATTTGTTTTATATCAAGGATAAGTTCAAGGCCTTTTGTCTGCGCCTGATGTCCCATCGCATCGGCAAACTCACCGAGTATGCTTCTCAAATTAAAATCGAGATGCTCCAGCTCCATTTTTCCGGCATCAACTTTAGAGAAATCGAGAATATCATTAATTAAAGTCAATAAAGATTGTGCACTGGCTTGAGCAATATTGACCCGATGTAATTGGCTCGAGGTTAACTCCATATTTTGCAGCAGGCCCAGCATGCCTAAGACACCATTCATCGGGGTGCGAATTTCATGACTCATACTGGCTAAAAATTCACTTTTTGCCTGCGCTGCCATTTCCGCCTCTTCTTTCGCTTGAATGAGCTCGACCCGAGACTTCTCGCGCTCAGTAATGTCTGTACGAATGGCAATATAACTCAACGGTTTATTGTCATCTCCCATAAAAGGCACAATGGTTGTGTCCACCCAATATAAAGATCCACTTTTTGTTTTATTGCAAATTTCACCGCGCCAAACCTGTCCGCTGGCAATGCTATGAAACATTTGTTTAAAGAAAGAATAACTATGAACACCTGAATTTAATAAGCGGTGATTTTTACCAATAAGCTCATCATTACGATAACCACTAATTTCGCTAAACTTTTCATTTGCAAACGTAATCGTCCCCTTCACGTCTGTAATTGCCACAATAGAATGCTGATCCAAAGCAAATTTTTGTTCTTTTAATTCTGCCAACACTTTTGCTGTTTNAATCGCACTTTCCTGCAATGCCTGCTCATGCCCTTGGCGCANTTCTAACATATGGTTAAATGACTCTGCCAACTGGCCTATTTCATTTTGAATTGGAATATCAACAAACTGGTCCGTATCACCTGCAGCAACATTCATGCTGGCATCAGCTAAAGCGCTTAACGGACGGGTTATCTTACGAGAGATAGAGACCGCGATGACAGTAACTAGACATATTGTTAACAGCANTAATAGTGAAGTCACCTNAGCAATGGTATTGGTTGAAGCCAGAGCTTCATCAATATCAATCTCACTGATTAAGTGCCAACTTTNATTTAATATTTTAACCGAATGATGGGTACCAAATACTTTGGTATTTTGCGGACCTATATATTCCAATACTTGNCCAGGCATAAGTGCGGATAGTTTATTGTTACTTAATGAGATANTNCGATTTAAAACTTCACTCCAGTCACTATTAATGGGAGTAATTAGCCTACCTCTATTTGTTACTAGATAATGGTGCTCACTTGTTGCTGATATATCTTGAGATTTGAGAACACTGAACACTCTATTTAAATTTAATTGAATCGCAATAACACCCTGCTTGTTGCCTCCTTCGTCCAATAAAGGTGCCGTTAAAAATCCTGCTAATTCATTATTGGAAATTGTGAAGCCTTCGATACCAGGAAAAGGGGCATAGCGTTCGATACCAGAGAAAAGAGATTCGCCGCTAGCAAGTGTTTGCCTGACCGTTTTGGAGAAGCCTGTATTTTTATAGGGTCCTGATAATAAGTTGCTTCCAAGATCAGACTGCTGGGCAATGGAATAAAGGATATTGCCCTGTTGATCAATAAGAAACAAATCATANATATAATCATAGCGACGGGCAAAGGTGGCGAGGTCATGCCCGTATTGATCTGCTTTTCTAGCCCAATCATAACTTTTTACATAGTCCCCTATACTTACTTNACTGGCCAGAAATCCCTGANTAAATTTCATTAACANCTCAGCGTTAAATTCTGATTCCGCCTGACTGGCAAGATCCATCAAACGATAATCAAACCAGTTATTAATAAAGTGAATTTTCAAAGTGGAGGTATCATTCAAGCGATCAATCGCCACATTTTTTAACGTGTCTGCGGTTTGTTGATAATTAAACCAGGCGACAATAATGAGTGGTAATATTGACAGTACTAGAAACCATAAAACAAGTTCACGAGCTAAATACTTTCTCTTTCCTACCTTAACTTTGTCCATTTTCATTAGCCTGAATCTACTATTTATTGATACTAAAACGTTCATCAGCAAAACTATCGATATCGATAGGGCTTGGCAGGATGCCTCCTTCCACCGCAAAATCCATAATTTGTTTAAGCCCTGCTTTATCAACATTTAAATGTTGATAATTGATAACCCGCAAATCNGGATTCAAACTGGCAATGATCGCCTCNCGGTTATGCANGGGNATATGTTTACGCACTATTTTNACGATNGCTTCTAATGCTTCCCCACCCTCTTCTCGGGCAGACTCTATATCTTCTCCGGCTTGGTGAATNAAGCTCATGACTTCTTTCACTGCNTTATATTTTGTTGNAATCGCCTTGTCCGTTGCTAACGCNATGCATTCAACATGGCCGTGCGGCCAGGGCATTACATCTTTTGAATACCAAGCGATATGACCAAAACCTGCCGTTTCGACGACATCCGCCCAAGGNAGNGATTGCTCAAAAGCCGCCGCNTGAGCGCGATTACTTTTAGACCGAAGAAATGCTGGGGATTTGGCGGGCGCAATCGCGATAGCTCGTACTTCCGCAGTNTGATGAGCATTGAGAGACATTTTCAAGCCCTGCTCTTTTAAATANCGATACAAGACAACGGTATGCGTTGACAATAAGTGCGGCATGCCGATCTCTGTACTTTGTCCTGAAGCCTGATAAACCGATGCTAATACCTTTGCTACCGCATTATCTGGCTTACGATCGATACGTTTAGNGGGCAATTGCAGCTGATTATTTATNCGATCATTAACCGCTAAGGCATTGCCATCACGATGCATTAGCCCAATCCAGCGNAANTGTGGCTTTTCATTAAACATATCCATTGCCAGTGGGCTCATCACATAAGCCATGTCCACTTCACCCGATTGAAAATAAGCCCGTAATAAATCCCAGTTTTTCATCTGCTCGATTTGGAAATCAGCGTATTTCATTTGCTTACGATAGCGCTCATAGGCTACCAAGGCGGCATAATGATCTGCNAGAGGGATATAGAGTGCCTTGATACGTTGTCGTTCNGCNGATTGCNCCGANNCAANNCTCAAGCCNGNNAGCNCCAATGNGNTTGCCAATAATAAAGCCAATAATGGGAANNATTGNCGCCCTCCTGCTCNCTGATTTAAGTTTAGCTTTATCATGTATAGTCCATTATGTNGAGGGTAAGCNAGGCACGATTAAAGTGTAGTTGAATATTATTAGGTNGNAANTCCAACAAGGACATTNCTCCATTTTGCCAATTGGTATACTATCTATAGCTCTTAAACAGACTCCCAATCGAATAGTTAAGGACNACTTCATGCGCNTNGCGTATTTCTCACTATTTTTATTATTAAATGTCCTTACATCCGCAGCGGACACTTGCAATATAGCCGTAGCGTCAAACTTTACTGCGGTNATGAAAACACTTATCANTGAATTTCAGCGCTCTAGTCCGCATAAAATAAAAGCCTCTTACGCATCTTCTGGTAAGTTTTANGCCCAAATTCATCACGGTGCTCCTTATCATGTTTTTTTCTCTGCTGATCAAAATCTGCCGCATACCTTAGAGAACGATGGACTTGCCGCTACTGGCACTCGCTTCACTTATGCTTTTGGTGCACTCGCGCTATGGTCAAGCAATGCTGAATTTAACGGCCATGAACTCGACCGTCTTAAANCNNANNAATTTAATAAACTCTCTNTGGCGAATCCNAAAATCGCCCCCTATGGCCAAGCCGCANTTGAAGTTTTAACGTCNNTACACCTTCGCCAAAAAACAGAACATAAATGGGTGCGAGGAGAGAATATTGCACAAGCTTATCAATTCGTTGCAACCGGCAATGCCGACCTTGGCTTTATTGCCCTCTCGCAGGTATTAAGCCGTTCTAAAATGGATAACCAGAGTCATTTCTCGGGGCATTTCTGGAGAGTTCCTTCACACCTACACCAGCCGATAAGACAGGATGCAATTCTNTTGAATCGAGGNTTAAATAATCCAGCGGCGCTGGCATTTTTAGACTTTATCCACAGTGANAAGGCCCGTCGTATTATCGAATCCTATGGCTATAAAACTGAGATGAAAATAACAGAGATTAAAAATACGAGCGCACTACAATGATATTATCTGCAGCCGATATCGGCGCTATTTGGTTAACACTGCGCTTAGCAACCACCGTCACTATTTTATTATTAATCATCGGCACNCCCATCGCNTGGTGGTTGGCCAGAACAAAGTCTTGGTTAAAAGCCCCCATTGCTGCGCTAGTCGCCTTNCCTTTAATTTTACCGCCNACNGTATTGGGTTTTTATTTANTAATCGCCATGGGGCCAAACGGTTTNATTGGTGANCTCACNCAAAGCTTNGGTCTAGGCACTTTACCTTTTACTTTCTGGGGCTTAGTCGTCGCCTCTATTATTTANTCAATGCCTTTTGTNGTNCAGCCGNTTCAAAANGCGATGGAAGCANTGGGCGAGCGTCCGCTNGAAGTCGCNGCAACGTTAAGAGCNGGTCCCATTGATCGTTTTTTTAGCGTGGTATTACCGTTAGCAAAACCGGGGTTTATTACCGCCAGTATATTAGGCTTCGCCCATACGGTTGGAGAATTTGGCGTGATCTTAATGATAGGGGGAAATATTCCTGATGAAACTCGCGTCGTTTCTGTGCAGGTTTATGATCATGTGGAATCGTTAGAATATGCTCAGGCTCATAGTTTATCCGCGCTGTTAGTGATCTTTTCTTTTGTGGTGTTATTAGCGCTGTATGGGTCTCAGCGTAAAAACGCAGCTTCGAGTATAGGAGTGATGAAATAATGTCTTCGACTAATAAAGACACTATCCAAGCTCGCTTTAAGCTAATCGATAAAAAGCAGCAGACNTTTCTAGATATCGATACCGTGATTCCTGCGACGNGNGTGACNGCNATNTTTGGNCATTCNGGTTCTGGNAAAACCAGTTTATTACGCTGNATTGCGGGTTTAGAAAAAGCGCAACAAGGCCGGTTAATCGTTAATGATACTTGTTGGCAAGATGCAGATACTTTTTTACCCACTCATAAGCGCCCTATTGGTTTTGTCTTTCAAGAAGCGAGTTTATTCCCACACCTTAGCGCACAGAAGAATTTAACCTATGCCACAAAACGGGCAATAAAATGGGCCAGCAAGCGCGCGGATCAACCGCTAAACTCAGAGTTTTATCAACGTGTTATCGAAGTGATGGGCATAGCAGGAATTCTACAACGCTACCCCAGTCAGCTATCCGGTGGTGAACGCCAGCGTATTGCCATTGCCCGTGCATTATTAATTCAACCACGATTATTATTAATGGACGAACCACTCGCTGCCCTCGATCATCAACGTAAACAAGAAATACTGCCTTATTTAGAACGTCTCAATAAGAGCTTCGATATTCCTATTCTTTATGTCAGTCATTCGATGGATGAAGTCGCCCGTCTTGCCGATCATATTCTGGTATTGGATAAAGGCAAGATAGTCGCCGAAGGTGAGCTGACCGAAGTATTTTCTCGTATCGATTTGCCCCAACGTTTAGAAGAAGAAAGCGGTGTAATCTTAAAGGGTGAAGTCATAGAGAAAGATGAGCAGTGGCATCTAATGCGAGTTGCGTTTGCCGAAGGCCATATCTGGTTGCCCGATAGTGGAGAAACTCTAGATCAAGATGTCCGCATTCGAGTACTCGCCAAGGATGTCAGTTTAGCGTTAAGCAATCATCAAGATACCAGTATCGTTAACCGCATTCCTGTCACCGTAACGGATATTAAATCTGACCAAGATAAAGCCATGTCTTTGGTGCGTTTAACCATGGGCAGTGAGTATGTGGTCGCAAAACTCACTCAAAGGTCTGTGCATAACTTGAACTTATCCATTGGCTTAAAAGTTTGGGCACAAATAAAATCGGTGGCTATCGTACGCTAGCCACCGACTCACTATTAGCTATTAATCAATAGCCCTTAAGGTTGCTGACGCGTAGCCGCTAATACAATTTCACGAACACATACATTTTGTGGCTGCTGCCACGCAAACATTGCCGCTTGAGCGACAGTTTCAGGTTCAATAACACCCTCCATTTGTTGCTTCCAATCTTCATAGCCTGCTTTAATGTCTTCATCCGTGGTATGACTCAACAGATCTGTTTCTACTGCGCCGGGAGCGATGGTAATCAATCTGACATCGTCCATTGCAACTTCTTCACGAATATTTTCAGTTAACGCATGCACGGCAAACTTAGTCGCACAATAAGCGGCGTGATTAGGAAAGGTTTTACGCCCGGCAACGGAACTGACATTAATAATAGTGCCGCTCTTACGCTGCTTCATATCTTTCAAGACCACATGAATGCCATTCAATACCCCCATCACATTGATATTGAGCATGGTCGCCCATTCCTTAGGATCTTGACTATCGGCCTGACCCAGCAGCATCACACCGGCATTATTAACCAAACACCCTACCGGCCCAAACTGGCTAACGCCTTGTTGTATTGCCTGCTCAAGCTGATCTGAATCGGTAACATCAACGCTGATGCATAATGTGTTTGGCAATGACAGCTGCTGCATAGGCTCTAACCGACGGGCAATCAATAACAATGGATGCCCTGCGTCGCTGAATGCTTTTGCCATGGCTGCGCCAATACCCGAAGATGCGCCTGTAATTACGATTAGCTCTTTCATAATGCTCTCAAAGTTGAATTCAGAAGACAGCATAGTAAAGTAGAGGTTATTGTTGATATATAAGCCCAAAGATACATAATTGTTTACATATAGCGCCTAATCAATGTAATAACTGCATATTTTCAAAGAGGATCGTATCAGCATGTCTCAGCTCGATGACCTTAAAGCTTTCACCATCATTGCTCAGCAAGGTAGCTTCACCAAGGCCGCTGAGGTCATGGCTTGCTCGCGCTCTCACTTATCAAAGCAACTTAATCAGCTAGAGGCACAGCTAGGGGTTAGTTTGATCACCCGCACGACTCGCGCTCAACGTTTAACACAACACGGACAAGCCCTATTTCAGCAATGTCAGCAAGCATTCGAATCCCTTGAGCATGCTATGGATATGACCATAGAGCAGTCTCATCAGCTGCAAGGTGAGATTAATATCAATTGCGTGGGGGGCTATTTAGGTGAGGACATCATCGCCAAACTCATTGGTGATTTTATTCAGCGGTATCCAGAAATTCAGGTGAATTTAGATTTCAGTAGCGATCGGGTTGATTTACTCAGCGAACAATTTGATATGGTATTTCGTATGGGCATGCTGCAAGACTCTGGCTTAGTTGCGCGAAAGTTAATGTCGATCACTAACGGGGTTTTTGCCAGCCCTGATTATTTTGAACGTTTTGGCCAGCCGACTAACCCCGAAGAATTAACCAAGCACCAGTGCATTATAGGTTCGGTTAATCACTGGCAGTTTATGCACTCAACAGATAATAAAAAATCTCGTGAAGTTATTGTCGGTGGTGGTATTCGTTGTAAAAACGGCCGAGTAATGAAGAACCTCGCACTAAAAAATATGGGCATAGCGCGCCTACCTCATTACTACTGCCAGGATGAATTGCAGAACCAGCAACTGCTCCCCGTTTTTAACGACTGGAAGCTCGCAGAGACTCCGCTCTATTTAATCTACCACAAAGATAATTATCAGCCACAACGTTTAAAAGTCTTTGTAGATTTCATTATCGAATCTTTTAAAACAGATTTAATAAAGCAATAAATCCTATCTATAAAACCTTACAAGCCTAGTTCAGACAATTCTGCATGGTCATCTGGACGACGACCTAAAGGCCAATGAAATTTACGCTCACTCTCTGTAATTGCTACATCGTTAATACTGGCATGGCGCTCAGTCATTAAACCTTTCTCATTGAACTGCCAGTTCTCATTACCATGAGCACGAAACCACTGCCCACTTTCATTCTGGTATTCATAAACATAGCGTACTGCAATACGGTTTTCGCTATAAGCCCAAAGCTCTTTAATTAAGCGATACTCTTTTTCTTTTTGCCATTTTCCCGTTAAGAAATCGACTATGTCTGAGCGACCATTAATAAAGATATCACGGTTGCGCCAAACACTGTCGAGGCTATAGGCCGTGGCTATTTTTTCTGGGTTTTTATTATTCCAACCATCTTCTGCCAAGCGGACTTTCTCAATCGCACTTTCTTTAGTGAAGCTCGGCAGTGGCTTGCGGATATCTTCGATCGTAATATTAAAATCCATGGTGCGTTTCCTTTTAAATTAATCGTTTAGCAGTTCTTCTAATTGCTTTTTCAAAGCTTCGTTTTCAGCTAATAACGGAGCAATAGCTTTTTCAATTTCATCTTCACTAAAGCGTGGAGTAATGTGTTGTGGGCAATTCCAATCGAATCCTTCTATATGAATAATATAACCCCGCTCAACTCGCCCTCGATAACCATTACGCTCACTTGCAGCTTCCAGTTTTTTCATTAACTCCGTATTGGAGTTATCCACCAGCTCAATGCGCCCCATCATTTTTAAGCGCCGGCGGTTTGGGTAATCCATAAAGAAAAGTGAAACTCTATTATTTGTCCGGAAATTGCCGGTACTGACGTATTGGCGATTACCTTTAAAGTCGGCAAAACCCAGGGTCGATTCATCGATAACCTGCATAAATCCTTTCGGCCCACCCCTATGCTGCACATAAGGCCAATCAGTTTCACTCACACTGGCCATATAAAAACTATCACGCCCCTGTATAAAGTCCGCTTCTCTTTGGCTTAGTAAATGGTTGTAATCCTCTCCTTCATCCATCTTGGAGTAACCATTACGACTACCTTGCTCGCTTTGAACTTGGCGAACAGTAGTGGTAAAAGCAATCTTTGCGTATTGATGAGCCATGCAAATCTCCTGAACGAATAGCAGAATAAATAGCTAATTGAAGCCAGTGTGCCAAAAACCTCTCAATAGAAGAATAGCTATTATTTACAATTGATTATTCCACTAAATGGAATAGTATAAGATCGAATAAATACTCGGCCCAGTAAAGATAGAGGGAACACAATATGGATCAGCTGCACTTAATGACCGTGTTTATCGCCGTAGCAGAAGAGCAAGGTTTTTCACCTGCTGCACGACGCCTAAATATGTCACCTCCTGCGGTAACCCGAGCGATTGCCTCTCTGGAGGACAAGCTGTCCATTAAGCTGCTAACCCGCACAACTCGCTATGTTCGCGTAACAGAAGCGGGAGAACGTTACCTTGAAGATGCTCGCCGCATTCTATTAGCGGTGGAACAAGCGAATGAAGCGGCGATTGGTATCAACTCTGAACCTAAGGGTCACTTAACCGTAACTGCGCCAGTTCTTTTTGGTCAAAAATACGTGATGCCAGGAATAGTGGAGTATTTGAATACCTATCCAGAAACCCAAGTGAATGCGGTATTTTTAGATCGCGTAGTGAATTTGTTAGAAGAAGGTTTTGATGTAGGGGTTCGTATTGGTCAACTACCCGATTCAACCATGCAGGCTAAAAATGTCGGCGAGGTACGATTGGTATTGGTCGCTTCACCGCAATACCTAGCACGCTATGGCATTCCGAAAACTCCTGCAGAGCTAAAGCAACATACCTTGATTGCCTCCAGTACGGGAAATATGACCAACGATTGGCAATTTAGTCAGCAGAACAAAAAGCAGATAGTTCGCATTCAACCTAGATTAACCGTGACCAGTAATCAAGCTGCCATTAATGCTGCAACATCAGGGTTAGGCATTACGCGATTAATTTCATATCAGGTTGCGGATGAATTAAAAAAAGGAATACTAACCACTGTTTTGTCAGATTTTCAATTACCCGCCTTGCCGGTGCACATTATTCACCGCGAAGGCCCCATGGCCTCCAGCAAGGTGAGATGTTTTATTGATTTAATGGTGCAGCGATTACGAGCAGATAAGGGACTAAATTGATAAATTTAAAATACGTCTTGAAAATGATAGCGAACCTTCACCGGAATCCCTTCAATATATTGAGTAATAGGCTCATCAAAATCAATTTGCATTTTTATCGCTGCTTTATTCATAGAAAATGGCCCAGATAGTATCGATGGAATTTTATCCGCTATTTTTACCGGCACCTTAATACTTCCTAAATGTTTTTCACCATCAGGAAAGGTAACGGTCACTACACTACCAATTTTAGCGTATTCCAGATACTTAGGCTGCAAATAAACGTGAACAACAGGCTGCTTTAGGTTGCTGATGCTCATAATAAGATCGCCCTTATTTACATAGCTTCCTTCCTGAATAAATATTTCATTTATTGTGCCGGATGTTTCTAAGCGTATATTCAATAACTTCTGCTTTGCTCTCGCGAGTACCCGCCGCAGTTCTAGGTCTAAAATTATTTTTGCTAATGACCCTGTATCATTTTTTTCCAATGCTAACTTATAATCTATTTCTGACCCTATCTGCTCACTATCAATTTTCACTCTGGCAATATGGTAGGTAATTTTATCGGTTAAGCTAATATAATCCTCATAGTTATTTTTCTTATACTCCTCACTCAATACGGCATTGCCTTTAACCGCATGCTCATACAGCTCTACCTTTTTATGATAAAGCTGGGTGAACTTCGCCAAAGATACTGATTGTTTTTTACGATAATAGTCTAATTTTTCTGTTAGAAAAATCACTTCGGCATCAATAATAGGTGATGATATATCAAACAGATCTTGGCCTGCGATGATTTCCTCGCCTGCGGAGTAATAAATCTCTCCTATGATCCCATCTTCACGAGCATAGATAGTGAGTGGCTCGCTGGTTAAAATCCCATCGGCATTGATTAATACTTCTTCGTTAAAAAAGTATATGAAAAAAATAATTATTGGACTTAAAATCAGCAATAACAATAAATTCCAACGTAGTTTAAAGGCCGCCCGTTTAGCACCGGCATAATTAACGGTTAAGCCACCCTCAACCTGAGGATTTAGCTGCTTTTCATGCTTGAATACAACTTTCATAATTAGAATCGCTTCCCTTTAGACAATACCCACCAAGGGGCCATATTACTTTCTTCATGGCCACGACGCAGCAGCTCATTCAATGTTGAAAATACCGAGACTAGTTTCATAACTAAACCGTAAATAGGATAAAGCGGCAGCCATAATAAGGCCTTAGAATCCTGCCGCTTTCGTTCTGATACGATATAAAGAAACAAGCTGTAATGCACTAGGGCGTAAACCAGATATAACAGATACTGGGCGATCAATACCACGGCGATTGTATTGCCATCTAAATTTGTAAATACCATCGCATTAAATAATAGAATAAGTACCGGTAAGATAACATTTTGTACTATGCCATATAGGCCCGTATAGATAAGTGTTTTCCAGCCAACTAGTCTTGGGTTAAAGGCATAGCGATGCTTGCGTAAATACAGAAAGACTAAGTCACCATCCCAGCGTAAGCGCTGACTAAACAATTCCTTAAAATTAGCAGGCACATCGGTATGCCCTATCGCCAGTGGCACAAAGCTCAAACGCATTTTGGGGTGGCGACCAAAATACTGTTTCATTCTTACGGTTAAATCTAAATCTTCAGCAGTATGGGTATCCCAGCCACCGATTTGCTGTAGAAAATCTCGACGAAAGGCACCAAAAGCCCCGGAAATATTATTAATTAAATTCCATTCAGCAAGCCCCGTTTTATTACCTTGTATAGAAATCATATATTCAAGGGTTTGCATGCGAGTCGCAAGGCCATCATGCATGTTTCTAACTCGTAACGAACCCCCTACCGCTGGCACATTAGGATCTTCGAACGCCTTTATGATTTCTACAGCCATATCGTTATCAAACGAGGTATCACCATCGGCATTCATTATAATTTCTCCCGATGCATACTCTAATCCAGCATTCAGGGTTGATACTCGCCCACCGCGCTGCCATTTAGGAAGTATTAATAAACTTCTATGAGGAAATTTTTCTAAATAGTCCTGACTTTCTAGTGCCGCTTGATAGGTATCATCATTTTGAATCGCACCATCGATAACCGCGATAATTTCGATATGCCCTTTATAACTTTGCTCGCATAAACTGATAATCGTTTTCTTAATATCAGCGCCTTCGCCATAACAAGTAATAATACAAGAGAGATTTGGCTGAATCTTAAGCGGCCCTTGGTGATTATAACGTCGATACCAGCTAATCATGCCCGTAATGGCAACAAGGCTAAGTGGCAGCTCTAGAAGAATAACCAGAGCAAACATATTGATTAAATCAGAACCGCCCTCTAAAAATATCTGAGCAACGCCTTGAAGATCATAGAGTATTGATTGTAAATTCATAAAATCATACCTCGTTATTGCTGCTCTATAATTCGATTGATCCAGCTCAGCATTTCCCCTTCCTCTTTTTTCTCAACTAGATCATATTCAACGACCGATATTTCTAAGGCATTATCGACAGCGTCCTCGGCGATGTTTAATAGCTGCTGTTTAAACTCATCAAGCGCTAACTCGCTAGTAAAAGGGAAAGCATAAAGCCATACATCACTCGCCATATCACAAAAAGTATTCTGATCGCCAATTAATATCGCTAGCCTCTGACGAAAGTCACTTAACAATTGTTCGGCTAGCAATTCTGATTTTTCTTGTAATAGCTGTTGATAGTTGACTATTCGTATCTTAATCAAGCGATGAAATTGAGTTTCATCCGCGGTCGGGGTATGTATTAACCAATTTAATAGCCAAGCCATGTGCTCTTTCGATACCGACTCACGCAGGTCAACCGGTAATGGGGCATCAAGAGAACCACTTTGGGCGAGAGTCAGGCCATTAATCGCCAGCTGGTATTGATAAAAGTTATTAATAAACAAGCGATCAATATCATTATCTTCTTCACAACTAAAACACTGTGCCCGAGCTTCGCTATTGATACTTAAATTATTGCATGAATTACAGCGTATGTTTTCTATCGGCCGATCATAATCAGTACCGATATGGCGAAGTTGAGTTAAACAGTTAGGGCAGCTGATTCTATTATCACGCTGAAAAGTCTGCTCCTTAGCAATATGACCGCAGGTGAAACAATGAAGCGCTTGCTCGGTTAGGATATCGATACTCTTGCAAGAAGGGCATGTATCAATAAAATTCAACATGGCTGAGTCACATTGTTTACAAGAACGAGTACGATTAATCAGTTTAACTTTCTGTAAAAATCCCGCATTGCATTGCTTACCCAGCCAAGCTAATTTTCCTGCTGTATCAACATCACTCCAAAGATCTAATAACGGATAATAAAAACCCTTCTCTTTTTTCAAGCTCTTTTTAACAGTAATGCATCGGCTTTTATTCAACCAGAGATACTGAATAACCTGATGATTCAATTGGCTGCTATCACTTAAGCGCAATTGTGCTTTACGCTGACTCCAGTCGTTGAGCTGTTGCAACAAATCAGCGGAGCTCTTAGGAACATTAACATCCGTTAATATGTGACTAAAATGGTGTAAATATAATAGATGAGAAAAATACTCGGCATCACCACGAATAGCGATCACCCAAGAATGGGCTAAAGCAGCATTTTTAGTATCGATAATAAAGGCAGAGATATCACGATTCAAATTCTGACTGGCGGAAATATCGTTAACATCGAGTGATATCAGCTGCAGGCCGTCATCAGAGTACTGCAACTTAGTTGTATTATCACTGATTACGGCTACGGTAAATGTCATAAGATAATGCCCAATACATGCTAGTAATTTCGGAGCCTATGTAGATAGAGGCAGACGGCCCTCGTCTTCCATTACATAGCGAATATTATGCAGTTTATCATAAGATATAGACCGTCTGCCTAACGTTATTTACTAGAAGGGCATAGTCGATAACAGATAGAAAACAACCATCAGTAAAGCAAAAGAAATACCCTGCCAAACCGCGACAGGATTACGTTCGATCAAGGGCGGCCTGGTTTGGTTGAAAAATTCTTTATTAGGCTTACGTAAATCATGTAGAAATTCAAAAATATCCAGCTGACGTCGATCGGGTAACGGGTTTACCGCTTTACGAATCGCAGAATCAACCCATGAGGGTATTTCTCTATCGTCAGCTAATAAGGTTTTATAGTGTAGCTTTCTTTGTTCAGACAAAGTTTTAGTACGGGCAACTTTCGCAGCATAAGGGTAGCTGCCGGATAGCAAATAATAGCTAACCACCCCTAACGAAAATAATTCAGATTGCACATCACCTTGCTCCCCCAAAAAATACTCCGGAGCGCTGTACAGTGCGGTGCCCAATAAATACGTTGCGGGAGAATCGTTTCGAGTCTCTTCTAAGCCAGCAATGCTGACTGAACCAAAATCAATAATTTTCAACGTTCCCGTCGTATCTAACATAATGTTTTCAGGGCGCAAGTCTTGATGCAACATATCCATTTTATGAAAAGCATTCAGACCTTTGGCGATCTGTTCAATAAAACCACGCACCACTTCTAAGCTGGGCTGCGGATTATCCTGCGCCCACTGAGCTAACGTTTGTCCCTCTATATATTCAAATACGGTATAGATATAATTACGTGGCCGCTCGGCTAAATCGGCTTTTAGCACATGGGCATTATTGATTCTTCGAGCAACCCACTCTTCTAATAGGAAGCGCTCTAAATGCTCTGCATCGTTTTCTATATCACTGGCTGGGGCTTTAATGACCACCTGCTTTCCGCTGCTATTATCTTCAGCTAAATAAACACGGCTGCGGCTATTCGCATGCAGACTGCGTAAGATGGTATAACCATCAAAGTTCATACGAGCTTCTAATAAAGGAGGAAGCTCTAACTGCTCAATATCTTGCGATAAGCTAACTTGATGTTGATCGGGTAAGTCATCAATCCTAATGATCTGAATCGATAAATTATCATCACTGCCTAAATCATACGCTTTTTTCACTAGCGCTTTTGCAGCCTTATCCAAATCCCCCGCTTGTTCTGTAATGGTATTGATTATTTCTGTTGATGGCACAAATTCATAGATGCCATCCGTGCAAATGATAAACACATCGCCTTGATTCAGATTTATTGTTTGGTGATCAAAACTGCATGGGTCTTCAATACCCAATGCTCGACTTAAATAGCTTTTACCTGCGCTACTATTTTCACTGGCACTATCACTGGCCCATAATCGATGATCATTGGTTAGCTGCTCTAAACCCAGTTCATTCAAACGATAAATACGGGTATCACCGACATGAAACAGATGCGCACTGTGATTTTTTAATACCAACGCACTAAAAGTAGAAACATAGCCTTTATCTTTATCATAACGACCAGCACCTGACATTGTTTGCGAATACAGCCAAGAGTTAATTGATTTCAATACACGCTCAACCGAGCTCTTTACCGTCCACGCTTCGGAAGTACAATAATAATCATCAAGAAAGGTTTTAACGGACGTTTCACTGGCAATATGACTGCTATCGCTTGAAC
This sequence comes from Oleispira sp., assembly GCA_016765295.1. Lineage (GTDB taxonomy): Bacteria > Pseudomonadota > Gammaproteobacteria > Pseudomonadales > Oceanobacteraceae > Oleispira. Next base: position 18,850 of record JAESQF010000049.1, on the reverse strand, counting down.
TAATGCCATCGGCCATTGCCACAGCAATGCCTTTTAGTGCTAGCAAAGAATTGTTCGGTACAAAAGATCCATGACAGTCTTGATTATTCGCTTTACGACCCTTATCGGAATAGTGGCCAATGGAAACGCTCAAACTTTTAGTCATGGAACTTTCTCTTTTTCTTATATTACTTTTCTTATATTACTTTTCTTATATTACTTTTCTTATATTACTTTTCTTATATTACTTTTCTTATTTTGCTTTGGCTAATGCAGCAGTACGTAATTCAGTCGTACGCTTTGGTGCCGTTCTAACATGAGTGGTATAAATCGTTAAACCGGTAAAGGCTAAACCACCTATCAAATTACCTAAAACAGTTGGGATTTCATTCCAAACAATATAATCCATGAAAGAAAACTCACCACCCATGATCAAGCTGAATGGAAAAAGAAACATGTTAACAACAGAGTGTTCAAAACCCATGTAGAAGAATAAGAAGATGGGCATCCACATCGCGATCACCTTACCACTAACAGAAGTCGAAATTAACGCACCGACAACACCCAACGATACCATCCAATTACACAACATACCGCGGATAAAAATCGTTATCCAACCATCTACACCATGAGCGGCATAACCTAAAGTACGCGCTTCACCAATACTGGCGACTTTAGCCCCTACGGCCCCGGCATCAACATTGAAACCGTAGGTGAAAATCCAGGCCATCATAAAGGCGACGGTTAAGGCACCGCCAAAATTACCAATAAATACCAAGCCCCAATTCCTTAATACCCCACCGACGGTCACACCAGGTCGTTTATCAAGTAATGCTAACGGCGCTAATACGAAGACACCGGTTAATAGATCAAAACCCATTAAATACAACATACAAAAACCAACAGGAAACAAAATTGCCCCCAATAAAAAACTGCCGGTATTCACCGCAATAGTAATTGCGAATACCGCCGCCAATGCCAAAATAGCACCTGCCATAAATGCACGAATAAGGGTATCTCGGGTTGACATAAATATTTTTGATTCACCAGCATCTACCATCTTGGTAGCAAACTCTGCAGGGGCCAGATAGGACATAGTCTTTCTCTCTTTCATTAAGATTAAATTTTATTAATCTCTGTAGAGCAATAGCTATGCCAAGGGCTTATTTTCTAAGTATAAGTAATACAAAGTCATTAATTGTAGAGATAATTCATACTGTATTGACAATCTAATTGGCGAGCATGCACTTTTAAAAGGCCTTTTAAACTGTATGGTCTTAGCATTGCATTTTTTTAGTGCGTTATTTAACAATTACCCTTGCACGATTTTTCTACCTGCGAATAACAAGTATTTTTATTACCAATTGCTTAACCCTTAGCCGCTTCTAATTTTAGTTATTATCCCTAAATAATCTTTTATATTTTTCGCGCGAAGAACTTAACTAAAGGTATTAGCTAACAACAATAGGCATCGCTATGAAAGGTAACCCCAAGGTTCTGAGTATCCTTAATCAAGCACTCACAACCGAACTCACCTCAATTAATCAATATTTTCTACATGCCCGCATGTTTAAAAACTGGGGTTTAGAAGAACTCAATGAGAAAGCGTACAAAAAATCGATTAAAGATATGAAGCAAGCCGATGAGCTTATTACCCGAATTTTGTTTTTAGAAGGTCTACCTAACCTTCAACAGCTCGGTAAGTTACAAATCGGTGAACATACTGAAGAAATGCTAATGTCTGATCTTACTCTGGAAACGAAACAGATCGCCGAGTTAAGAACTGCGATTGAACTTTGCGAACAAGAGAAAGACTACATCAGCCGTGAATTGCTAGAAGACATACTGACCTACGAAGAAGATTATCTCGATTGGCTTGAAACTCAAGAGTTCTTAATTAACGCCACAGGTATCGAAAACTATCAACAATCTATGATGGAGAGCTAACATGAAAGGCATTAGTAAGGTCATAGACCTACTCAACAAACAGCTCACTTTAGAGCTCACCTCAATGGATCAATATCTTGCACACAGTAAGATGTATGAAGATTGGGGAATTCATAAACTGCACGAAAAGCTATCTCATGAATATGAAGAAGAACTCGGCCATGCTAAGCGCCTGATCGAACGCATTCTCTTCTTAGAAGGCAAACCCGATACGGCATCACGAGAGCCTCTAATGATCGGTGATAATGTCGAGCAAATGCTGAAAAATGACCTAGCCGCGGAAAATATCGTAGCGGCAAGCTTAAGAAGCATTATCGAGGTATGTGAGCAAGAACAAGATTATGTCAGCCGTGAAATACTCGAAGCCCTATTAGATGATACCGAAATGGACCACATCTATTGGTTAGAGCAGCACATAGGCTTAATCGATAAAGTCGGCATCGCAAATTATATACAAAGCCAGATGGACGGTGCAGCTGTCTAAAGGGCAGCTGTCTAAAGGGCACGTGCCTAATGTAACATTTGTCTCAATCTAGATAAGAATATGATTGATAACTATTATCATTACCGATAAGATTAGCCTATCGAATCAATAGTTAATGGTTATTCATCATGTTTGTATGCATCTGCCATGCAGTTAACGAAAAAGCTATCCAGCAAGCTGTGTCTGAAGGCGCTGAAAATCTACGTGATGTACGCCGTACCCTCAATGTTGGCTCTCAATGTGGCCAATGTGTGCGCCAAGCCCATGAAGTGATTGAACAAGCTAAAGCGCTAGCCAATCAAGCTCAGTTCTACGCCGCTTAACTCTCGATAAACCTCCTCTGTATAAGTTTTCTACGATTAATCCTCAAACACCTCGAACAAGACCTCACCTACCGCACCTGAAGGCGGCTTGATTCCAAGATAAGCCGACAATGTCGGAGCGATATCGACGGTCTGAATACGACGATGGATGTTATTAGCCTCAATCCCCGCACCAACAAATACTACTGGCACATAAGTATCATAGCGCCAAGGTGAGCCATGAGTGGAAGCTACGGTTAAACCATCAAAATCATTAATAAACCAGTTAGGTTTAAACACCACATAAAAATCTCCTGATCTCAGTGGATGAAAATTATTTATGACTAATCTATTCACATAATTTTCATCTAACCGACCCTGAGAAATTGCACTGCTAGAGACTGCAGAATGAACACCCTGAAAGGCAGAAAGCTCAGCACTAATCGCGTTATCTAATGCAAGCCTGTCTATAGACTGATTGTCATTAACCTCTGCTGATAAATATAAATAAGGGTGTACGAATTTTTCAATTAATTTCCCCTTAATTTTGAAACGTTTTTTAATACGTTCAATGGCTGGCTCTTTTTCCCAAGATGACAAATTCACATAACCCGCTGGAATATTATGCTCTGCCAAATACCCTGGCGTATCAGGTCCACCATGATCAGCTGACAATACAATAAGAATATTATCCAAACCAACCTGCTTATCTAACATTTTAAATAATTTAGCCAACGTGCGATCTAAGCGCAGTATATTATCTTCTGCCTCTAAACTAGAAGGTCCAAAAATATGACCGACATAATCTGTCGATGAGAAACTAATCGCTAAATAATCGGTAACCTTTCCCTGTCCTAACTTTTCACTTTTCAATAATGTGGTAGCAAAATTCAGGGTTAACTCATCCCCTGCAGGGCTTAACGTTAGCAAGGTATTAAAATATGCACTGCTACTCTTGCCATAAGCATGAGGAAATACTCGACCAAAACCTGCAACATCGGTTTCCCAAGCTCGATCATCGGAATCTTTGAATAGATAACTACTGCTGTTATTTAATAACGTCCAATCGGTATCGGCATATTTATGTGGCAGCTGCTGGGCATTCCAACGGTTTACCCATTCAGGATAGTGATCGTAATAATAATTACTGGTGACAAATTCGCCGCTTGATTTAGAAAACCAAAAAGCCTTACCGCTGTGCCCTGCCATAGAAACCGCACCACGGTCTTTAACAGATACCGCGAATACTTTTGCCTTACCGTTGGTATTTGCACTTAGCTCATCTGAAAATGTGGTGGTTAATATCGCGTTAGGGCTGCGGCCACCGGTATTGGCAGCTCTTTGAGTAGGGTCGATTTCCGTAGCATCATTAACATCAGCATTTTTACTTAGTAATGAATACTCAGCATCTTCAATATTATAAATACTACGCCCAGTATCTCGATCAAACCACAGATTCCCTACCATGCCATGTATAGAAGGATAAGTGCCTGTTGCTAACGTCGCATGGCCCACTATCGTCTCAGTATTGGCATGGGCATGATGGGCATCACTATAGACTAAGCCCTCTTGCCATAAATATTTAAAGCCGCCCTCTGCTAAGCGCTGATAATAACGCGTTGGTAAATCTCCTCTTAATTGATCTACCGTTATTTGCACAATCAGCTTAGGAGTATTTCGATCATCAGCATGAGTCTGAGATATGAAAGGAATAGCCATCATTAATGGCAAAGTAATAAGTAACAAGCGACGCATAATTCGATCTCCAAGAATAAATTGAACGCATAACATCAATATATATTTTATAAACTGCGATAATATTAAGTCAATAATATGAAATGAGGAGGTATATCGCTTTCCCGTTAGCTTAAGTACTTTCTCGNCCTTGTGACATACGGTATAGTTCCTATTAATACTACAACAAATTTAAGAGTATGAGATCATGAGATCGTTATCCCTAAGAAAGACCTTNACTGCCTTCGCATTGTGTTTAAGTTTTGTACTAACGGGGTGTTCGACATCTCCTAANATCTTGACTCATTACGAAGAGAATGTTGATTTTACTCAATATAAGACNTTCTCATTCTACGANCCTATTGCNACTCAAAAGAAAGAATACTCTACCCTTCTAGACAAATATATTCGTACCGGCGTGACCAAAGAACTGGAAAAAAGAGGCTTAAAAGAAGTAGCCGAAGGCGATATCAAAATCAGCTTCAATGTTCATAAAAACGAACGTATTCAATCTACAACCGTACCAGCAACTTATGGCGGCTATTATGGCTACCGTGGCGTTTATGGCTACAACATGAGCTATGGCATGGGNTANGGTTCTGAAACGTCGATTAGCCAATATACTGAAGGCACATTAAATATCGATGTTGTCGATAGCGCTCAAAAGCAATTGATTTGGGAAGGTGCCGCCATTGGTCGTCTTGGTAATGAAATCCCAGACGATGTTGAAAAAGTAGTTCAAGGAATCGTTACTAACATCTTAGCCGAATACCCTATTGCGCCATTGAAGCAATCTAAAAATGCGTATTAGAGCATTCCTCATAGGAAGCCTGCTNTTAGCNGCNACACANGCTAATGCAGGTANACTAGACTTTTTGCAANANAGTGTTTTGACCGAGCTCAANGAAAAAGACATACAGTCTTTTCGACTNACNGCGAACAAAACACTGGAAACNGTTAAAGACAAAGAAACNGTATTCTGGCAAGGAGAGAGCGGCGTAAAAGGCAANATGCAAGCTCAGTTCAGCTATCAATTNGACGGCANCCCTTGCCGTNGANTTCGCTTTGCCTTTCAAAATNCGNANAAGCATACCGAAGCGTATAAATTCGACATTTGTAAGACCGAAGGAAGCTGGAAGATAGCNGCGACTCCCGCATCCTCTTTCACTAATGATGATTGGCTACAATTNGAAGAAGANCTAATATACAGCTTAANTACCATCAGNAATGGTAACCCNGTATCATGGATAGGCACGACNTCACGAGTATCAGGTGTAATTGTACCTCTTACGACGGAAACCAAAGGTTCNAAAACTTGTCGTAACGTTGCCATCAGCCTAATTGACCGTAAAGGTCGAACTTCAGATGGTCAATATCGGTTTTGCCAGCAAAATGANCATAGCTGGAAAAGAGTACCGGAAACCCCACAATAATTTGTTTATCTCTTGACCCATAGGTGTTCAATGAAAAGTAATAAGATATTAGCTTCTGGCATTGTGATTACNGCAATGCTAACTGCCGCCTGCACTCAAGTTCAAACAAAACCTGTTGCTAGTGACAATCTCAATACNTACTCTGCCATAGTAACTGCNGATGAAAGCTTTCACCCNAAAGCGAACGATNNATTCGTTTGGTATGACGAANTCGTGCTTGCCGATGANAATGATACNGTTCAATCCCCNANANAGACNAAACGCTTCGTAGAAAAGCTGATTGAAGACGAAGTGCGCTTAAAACACTACCAATTCACGGATAAAGCCTCGCAAGCAAATTACATGATTGGTGCTGCTGTAATATTAGACAATAGCGAAATGAGNCAGAAAATTTCAAACTTCGTAGAGATTTTNCCGAGCCTAAGACAATCCATTAACCAGTACAATGAAGGTACGCTCTTAGTTGTGATTGCAAGACCTGGTGATATGAGCAAGAGCAAGATTCTATGGCGTGGAGCAATTCAGGCTTACGTTGCCGGNGAAGAAATGTCTTTGGAGCAGCGNCAATTGCGAACTCAAGCATTTATCAAACAGCTAATGAATAGCCTGCCAACNGGTAAATAGCTGTTCTATAATAATACGATCACAAAACATAATAACGAGTAAACCATGAAAACAGTCACTCCTCGCGCAATCGTCAGTNTCATTGCNGGTATTTTGCTNATGACAGGCTGCGCATCCCAGCCAAAGATTACAGTNAGTAGCGATTATTCAGTTGCTAACTTTGATCAATTTAAAACNTTTCAATGGCTGCCAGATGGTTTAGAAAGCGAAGGCGAAAAAGCAGATAATGATNTNGTTGGCNAANTCATCANCAATAATATCAATCTNNTATTAGCTAAAAAAGGCTATCAGNAAGAGCTAGAGNCGANNCCTGATNTTTACGTNAACTATAGCGTATCAACGGCTGATAAAATNGANATNGANAATCAGAAAAGCTATGAAGGCTATGCTCCTGGTTTTACTTGGCGTCGAGGATACGGAGCTCAAGCAACGGATTCAAAAGTCGAAATTTTTGAAACTAATATTATTGAATACTTAGAAGGGACTTTGATTGTCGATATTATTGACCCCGTAGATCTTAAAATCATCTGGCGTGGCATGGGAACNAAAGAGCTNCCTGAANANTTTNACNNCGATANTACNGAAAAGNTAATTACTAATATNGTTGCNGCNACCTTAGAAAACTACCCGCCACCNNNGGAGNANTGATCAACNAACAATACTGCTGCCTGGCATTGGGCACCCTTTTNTAATTAAACGGGATGCCCATTACAATAGAAATATCNCACGGGTAACTGCAGACCAAGAAAACGCATAATTTATTCATAACGCTTCACTTTCAATCTTAAAATCTACGTATATTCCAGCCTCATACTTAACTTCATCAAATGAAGACTTAGCACTAGACTCATATCTCGCTGGGCTTTCCTGATAGCTGCTAGATTTATTACGAGACGTCACCACAGCACTTTCAAGTGCCATTGCACCTTGTGTAGCCCCATAACCAATATTCGACTTTCTGAAACCAACAGGAACCAACTTAATCCCAAGACTCTTTTCATAGAATTCTTTCTGCTTCATCACCTTAGCCAGTGCTTGTTGATTAACCATTTCTTCGGTCATCTCTTTTTGGCTATGTTCAAAAGCCGTATCTAAAAGCTCAACTTGTTCATAATTGTCAGCGACAGACGCTATTTCTTTGAGTTGATTCTCTTCCGTTATAGTCACCGCCATCCGGTTAACCACTTTGTAACTGCTTGGTTTTTTTCCAAACCAACCATACTGAGGAGATGTCGAGAATTTTGAACTTTTAATATTTTCAAGATCAATACCCGCAGCCACAAACTGCTTAGTAATACTGGCTCTCAGCTCACTATTCTTCGATAACGAAGCGGATAATTTCTGATCTTCTGTAGTAATCACCAGACTGATAATCGCCTTATCAGAATAAGCCTTCTGTTCTGATTGTGCATAAATGCTAACGATTCTATCGCTGGGATGAAGGAACCTGCGTAACTCTTCAGGAGTACCCTTTAGTTCTGGATTAGCAACCGCACCCGAAGATGCAAAAGCCAGAAGAATGATAGGTATTATCTTTTTCATAAATAGCCTTGGTATAAGTCTGTGGTATAAGTTTGTGCGTATACAGAATGTTTTAGCCATTCGTGCTGAAATAATTACAGCCTTATTTATACCCAGCAAACTCTTCGCCAGGCTTAATGTTTGGATACTTGACCATACTTGCCTGTAATTTCGCTAATATTTTTGATATAGGCTCCATAATCCAAGCATGTGCATAACCCTCATTAGCCCATAATTCAAAATTTTCAGATGGGTCATTTTTTATGTCATATACCTGCGGAAAGGTATAAGTCGCAACTTTATCATGTGTTCCTTCGGCCGTTTTAAAATGGATCTTCATATTGCGCCATTTCACTGCCCATACATCGGTACCGACAAACGTCACAACGTGCTCTCGATTTGATTTGTCTTGCTTACCCAACAAAAAATCAACCTGGCTCATGCTATCCATAGGTCGATCCGTAGGAATCCGAGATTTCGCACCGGCAATCTCAGCAATCGTAGAATACCAATCTAAATCAGCAAATATCTCATCCGATACTTTACCTTTTGGAATATTGCCAGGCCAGCGCATCATCGCGGGAGTACGCATACCGCCTTCATAGGCCGTACTTAAACCACCACGCCAAGGGCCGTTAGAACCACCGACTTCACCCGATGCCACACCCCCTACAGGAAAAGCACCGGCAGCATTATCACCGGTTAAAATAACCAACGTATTATCGGCAATACCCGCGTCTTTAATTGCTTTAAGAATTTCACCGATATTAAAATCAACCTCCATAACCGTATCGGCAAATACACCGGCTTTAGATTTATTTTTAAAATCAGGATGCACTAAAAATGGAGGGTGGAAATGAGTCAAAGCAATGTAGTTATAAAACGGCTTACCCGACTTTGCCATTTTCTTTATATAGGCAATCGATTTTTCAGTTATCTCTCGATCCATCGTAGCGCGCGCTTGCAAATCAAAAGGCTTCACCTTAGTTGCATCTTTACCCTTAACCCCTTCCCATATATGAGGGGTCGTAGCGACGAGAGGATCGAACTGAGCTGTTGAAGTGTAAGAAGCGGCATTAGTACCTTCGCGATGGCCCCAGAATTGATCATAGCCTTGGGTATTTGGAAGTTTATTAATGCTCATACCTAAGTGCCACTTACCAAATAGTGCCGTTGCGTAACCGGCGTCTGATAAAAGCTCAGGTAAGGTATATTCCCACGCAGCCAAGCCATCAGGCTCGCCAGGTGCGGGCACTTTATAGGTTCCAGAGCGAATCGGTAAACGGCCAGTATGCAGCGCTGATCGTGTTGGTGTGCATTGATTCTGTACATTGAAATTTGTCAGGCGCAGGCCTTCATTGGCTAAACGATCAATATTAGGAGTTTGAATCGTGCCACCCTGCACACTCAAATCCGCCCAGCCCCAGTTATCCACAAGAATGTAAACAATATTGGGTTTGCTCTCGGCAAAGCAAAAACTTGATACCGCGACGAATACTATCGAAGCCAATAGTTTTCCTAGATTTTTCATAATTAACATCTCAAATGTAGTTGAATACTTCAAATCGGATAAAGCGTCTTGCTAGAATATTTATTCGTCCATTAATCTTAAACCAATGCTAGATCACTATGCCAGAGACATATACCCATCTGGCCGAAAATAACTCAGGAAATAAGAAAGCATCACTACAGTGAATTAACAGGAATATGACATCTAATCGCTACGATATTATGAACAACAAGAACTTGAACCTTGTTGAATTGGCGGGCAAGGAACTGTGCCGAATGAACAATAAACGCAACAGTCACCTTTTAAAGGCTTAAGTAATACACCACAATTCTTACACTCATAAAACCACTGGCAAGCATCGGTAGGCATTGTTTCTGTTTCTTTGTGACCACACTTTGGGCAAGTAATGGTTGAGTCTGGAATTATTTTCATGCTCATTTTAAACCCCGGTATTGGTTTGTTTCCAAACTGAAAACATAAGCGCCTATGCTAAATAAAACATATGCGCTCTATGAATCCTCATTATTTACTCGACCTCAACCGGCATCGTCTGCGAGTTTATTCAGTCGAGCGATTACATCCGCTGAGGCGCGAAAGCGGAAAAGTGCACCCTCTCCATCGGCGCGCTCTTCAAGCACATCGCAAGAGGTAAAAATCTCACCGCGCAACGCCTGTGCCGACCAAGGTAAAAAGAGCTCGGACTCAATCAAATTCTTTTGGAAAAACTTCACAATCGACTGATGCAACTGCGTTATATCGTCCTCACGGCGCGCGCTAAGCACAATACAGCCAGGATATTTGGCTTCTAGCTCCGCAGTACGCTCTTCCTCTGCGGCAGCATCGGGCAGATAATCAATTTTATTGAATACCCGAATACGCGGCACACTATCGGCCCCAATTTCGGCCAATACTTTATCGGTTACTTCAAGCTGCGCCTCAAACCCAGGGTCACCTGCGTCAATAACGTGCAGCAATAGCGATGCGCTAAGGGCTTCATCTAACGTTGACTTAAACGAGGCAACCAGCCCATGGGGTAAGTTTTTGATAAAACCAACTGTATCGCTCACCAATACCTTCGGCACACTGGCTGGAAGCAAGGTACGTACCTTGGTATCCAGCGTAGCAAACAGTTTATTCGCCACTAGCATGTCTTTACCGGTCAAAGCGCGCATCAAGGTAGATTTACCGGCGTTGGTATAACCGACTAACGCCACCTGTGATACCCCCGCTTGCTCCAGACGTTGTGCTCGCTGGGTATCGCGCGCCGACTCCATAGCATCAATTTCTCTTTGCAGTTCGGCAATACGATCACGAACCTTTTGACTATCCGTCTGGGCGCGTGACTGCCCGGTACCACGTCCGCCGGTACCGCTGCGCTGTCTTCCTGACGGTCCATCGCGCTTGGCTGCCTCACGCAGGCGCGGCGCCATATAGGTTAGGCGCGCAATCTCAACTTGTACCTTGGCGGCGTGTGAGCTGGCGTTTTGATGAAAAATTTCGAGAATGACCACCGTGCGATCCATCACCTCGCAATCGACTTCATTTTCTAGATTGAGTGACTGCGACGGCGATATTTCATGGTCAACTAGAATAAACTCTATTGGATCGTTCGCCGAGTCGGCTTTGTCGCTTACTAAGAACTGTCGTATTTCCTCACGCTTACCGACGCCCATATACGCCGTCGAGTCGAAAGCCGAACGCTTTTGGGTAAATTGACCCACCACGTCTAGCCCTAAGGTCTTTGCCAGATCAGCCAATTCGGCCAATGACGATTCGAATTCAACATCGCTAACATTGCTTAATTGCACAGCGACGATCAACGCACGTGGAATATGTTGCTTCTCTTGGCTTGACATAGGGGGGTTTGACATAGGGTGACTTCTCATGGGATAGGGGCGCAGACTTTTAAAAATAGCGTCATACAGAGTGCAGTGTACACGGAATTTCGTGGTTGATAACGGCATGACTTAACTCGTCGCCAAATTTAGTTGAATGAAATAATAAGCAGCTGGTAAAATTGGTTATTCAACATTAAAAAGAAATGTAATAAATGCCTGTGCATCCACATATTAGTGTCATCATGCTTTTGGTCTTCTTTGTTACTGGGTGTGCGTCGCTTCCCGAAGAGATTCATCATCCGATTGAGCCACTAATCACTCAATCAACCAGTGCACTGACTGAGCTGACTAACATTTATAAGCCTGAACAAGCAAAACAAGGAATGAGCGCCGTTCTGTTGCAGGATAGCGGTTGGGATGCTTTGGCTCAGCGGCTGGCTCTAATCGACGCAGCTGAACACAGTATCGATATTCAGTATTACATTTGGAATGCCGATGCTTCGGGACACTACTTGGCAAAACGCTTGATAGCGGCTGCAGATCGAGGTGTTCAAGTCAGAGTCATGCTTGATGATATCAATCTTAATGAACGAGAGAATCTGCTAACAGCCATTGATCTTCATCCTCAAATAGATATCCGAATATTTAACCCTATCCCAAGTCGTCGTGGCTTAATAAAGTGGCTTAATGTACTGAGTGATTTTTCCCGTCTAAACCGCCGCATGCACAATAAGTCATTTACCGTCGATGGTGTTCTGTCAATTGTCGGGGGCCGTAATATCGGCGATGAATATTTTGACCTTTCTGATGAAGTAAATTTCCGTGACCGTGATGTACTGGTAATGGGCACCGTGGTAACCGATATCCAAGCTAGTTTTGCAAAATACTGGAACAGTACTTGGTCTTACCCGGTTAATTTATTGGCCGATAAAACCTCATCAGAGATTCCTGTGTTAGATGAAATGGCCGCTCCCCATTACAAGCATTATCCCGCTTTGCCAGAAGGAAAAAAGAGTGCGACTCGTTTCTTAAAAAACTTAATGGCTGAGATGATCTGGGTTAAGGCACGTTTTGTTTCTGACCAACCAGTACCTGTCGACGTCGACAATACCAATGAGCCCAAGGCTACTGCCAGATTCTTAGCCGAGTTGGCACATCAGTCAGAACAAGAAATTTTAATAGAATCTGCCTATTTGATATTTGATGATCGCCAACTAGAAAATCTGCAGTTGTTGACCAGCAATGGCATTCAGATAAAAGCCCTGACCAATTCAATGGCCTCTAATGATCTAGTCTCTAATCATTCTGGCTACGCAGGTCGACGTGAGGACATACTTGATCACGGCATACAGTTGTTCGAACTAAAACCAGATTCGGATCTGTGTGAAGAATCAACTAAGGATTTGTCCAAATGCGCACCGACAGTTGCCTATGGCCTTCATGCAAAGTCTATTGTGTTTGACAGACGAGTGGCTGTTATCGGTTCTTTTAACTTCAACTTACGTTCAACCTACCTAAATACAGAATCCCTGCTAATTATTGAAAATCAGAGTATTGCTGAAAGTCTTGCTGATGATATGGAGGAGGCTATGAACGAAAATAATAGTTGGCGACTGAATTTACGTGACGGAGAACTCCGTTGGTATTCAGGTAAAGAAAGCTGGGAAAGCGAACCAGAAACTGGCCTATTGAAACGAATACAATCACGTTTATTACAATTATTGCCTATAGAAAAATACTTGTGAGTGATTAATAAAGTAATCTCTAATGTCAGTTATGCGTTGTAAATGGTGAACAGAAAAGTGAGGCCTAGGTGTCCACTTTATGGGTGCAAGATCAACGGCTAACATAACCCAATGATTTTTAAATAAAATAATAGCTGTAAAACCCGCCACGATCAGCCCCAAGCTGCATTAACCATTTCCAAATATCTTCAATAGGAGCATTGATGGTTATAGCACGTGTTGACGAAATAAATGGGGCAATGTCATCACCAACCATCGCTATAGATGATTCTACTTCTGCTGCTCCCCACGAAGAAATTCTTTGTTTGTAAAGTATTTTATAAACCGATAATTGAGACAAAATTAATAATAGAATAATAGCTAAAGATTTACTTGTGTTTAACATCGAGAATTATTCCTGAATAATAGACAAAAAGTTTGATCAACCAAAGAAGCTAAGTACAGATATACGTGAAATTATTGTATAAATATTAAAAATTGGTCGCTGTTCGCGTTTATCAATTTCTGAACGAGCGACTTGCTCGATTTATAATTTATATATTAATCAATACCGTAAGATACTTAATGATTAGACTTGCACATAACGCCACCAGCAGCTGCCGGAGTAAACTGGTTGCTTTTTTGCGATTTTTTTGCAAAAAAGAAGACAGTTTACGGAGATCAGACTGACTGGCTTTGTTATGTATTATTTACCAGATATTGCAAGAGCAACCCCAGAACCAATAAAAATACTACCTACAACTCTCTTCATATACACCCCAATAGAGCTTTTAGAGAACAAGAAAGAAGCCTTTTGGCCTCCAATTCCGTACGCCATAAAACAACAAAATGCACTTAATGCACAAATACTAACAAGTATCATAGCTTGTGGAATTATAGGCATATTGCTATCTATAAACTGAGGAAAAACTGCACCAAAGAAAATAATTGCTTTAGGATTTCCAGCAGTTACAAAAAACGATTGGAAATACATTTTTATTGGAGAAGTCTGTTCAATTAGCTCACCTTTATCTACAGTGAATTTTTTGGAGGAGCACAGCATAACAATGCCCATGTAAACCAGATACCCAGCACCAAGCCACTTAATAACTTCAAAAGCAGTTCCTGAAGCCATAAGAAGTGAGCCCAACCCTACAACAGAAATGAGTGCTTGTAAAAAAGTTGCCGTCACATTACCCAATGCAGATATAACCGTTTTTTTTGCTCCGTACTGCATTCCGTGGGTTAAAGCCAACAACATGCTTGGTCCTGGTATTATTGATGTAATAAATACAGTTAAAGAAAATATCATGATTAAATTTAAAGACATTTAAACCTCTACTTAAGAATGATGGACAGGTTTTACATAACGCCAAAATCAACGGCGGCTAAGCCATCCAGCCCGTAGGGCTTTGTTGCCTTTTCTTGTTATGTGTTGATTAATACGAATGCTCCAACAAAACAAACAGTTGACATTAGTATGCCGAAGAACGGTATTTTGAACCAATATTTTTTTGCTAGGGCTAGATAGGTTAGGCCAATAACTACAGGTAAAGTTGAGAACCAGCCTGAATGCTGAATCACGTCAAAATGGGATATAGCTAGAGGAACATAAATCGCGGCAACTAACATCGCCCCAAGGCTGTGACTAGCATTAAACCCAACCCAGGCTCTCCATACTGTCGTTTCTCTCGTAAGAACCGGAGAGGTTGCTTTCATTGCCACAGTCACAGCCGAATCATACGCATCAAACTTATTCGTGAAGAACGTATATATCAAGTGGACAGATCCAAGTACCCCGAAAATTGAAGCACCAATAATTATCAAAACTTGTTCCATTTACTCTACCTCGTGGACACATAACGCCCAAATAACAGGCAATAAAATTTTTGGCTACAATAAGCGACGCAGAAGCAAAGCCAACAGTCTTTTGTCCTTGTTGATTTGCTTGTTAGCATCACTTACACCGTCGGTAGCAATCTGTTTATTTCTACACTTGGAGACTAAGCATATTTTCTATTCCAAACTCACTATTTGCACTGGTAACTAATATTTTTCTAGGCATAAATCAGCTCCAAACTATCAGATATTTCTTTCGTTAAGTGGCGAATAACCGGGGGAACAGCCAATAAATCTCCTAACGTGGCCATGTCGCCAGTATCTGTTCGCCACTGTAAATATTACTGATAGACTTCGAAAGAGTGCCATTTAGAGATGAAAATAACGAGTTCGGTATCCGCTTCACTATAAATGGATATATCAATGAAACCATTAAAATTATGGGTATCAGGAAGAAGTTTTGTAAGCAATTTCAATAACCTTGCTTTACGGCCTTCTTTAACCTTGGCTTCTAAAATAACAGTGACGCTCATAACGTTACCCCTATTGCACGCTTAAAACTCTCCATATCATAATAATCCTTTTGCGCTATTATTTTTCCGTCGTCATTAATCGTTGTTGTACTTATGCCTTTTAATGAAAAAGCTTTATTGGTGATTTTTGTATCCCCCCAGTTGCCATTAAAGGTACCTCCGTAAATCCATTCATAAATAATGGTATTGCCACTAACATAAACATCACCGTTTTTATGCCAATACATATCCGCAACGTAACCCATAAAATAATTCGTGATTGCAGGAGCAACTTTTTCTTTACCCTTTATTGTTGTATTAGTAGCTAAATCATACCAAACAACATCTGGCGCCAAGAAGCTTTTAATTTCAATTTTGTTGTGGGAATTCCATGAATTTAAATAGCCACTTAACACCGTTTCAGCATGACTCGCCGCTGTTGCCGAGTGTGTTAACAAAGACAACAAACCAATCAATACATACTTTTTCATCATTACCTCTCATATTTGGAAGCTCAATTGTGAGTAACGTAATAGTATTAAGAGACCAAAAACGGCGCTACCCCAAAAAAGTCAAAGTTAGAGCTTTTCAGTCAAAGGTTAATATTTTTCATTTTGCTTGGGGTTTTACCATGAATAGATTTATATGATTTTATAAAGTGTGAGGTATTGCTATAACCAACCTCAATAGCACAATTGGTGACACTGGAGCCATTAGATAACAACTTAGTTGCTTTTATCATTCTATTTTCAATTAACCACTGTTTCGGCGGTTTGCCATATTTTCGTTTAAAATCACGGTTAAAACTAGACAAACTCCTACCGCTCAAGCTAGCAAAATCGGCAATCGTAAGGTTTTTATCATAATTATCTAACATCAGTGTAGCTAGACTACGATTTTTTTTATGCTGCTCAGAAGTTGCCAGCGTGGCCACAATATCTGTTTGATTGTAAGCGTAGATCAAGTGTAAAAATTCAATTATTTTTACACTCAAGAGGTCTTTATTATTTTCAAAATTACCATATACAGAGTCGAGCGCAGTAAAATATTTTTCTATATGAATACTAGACTTGACTTTACAGACGATTGATTTCGAGAAAGTTTGTTTCTCGACCGCAATTTTTGAAGCTAGAAAGGAGTTAACGATATTATGATCAATGAAAATTAAGTACATCTCAATTGAGTCATCAACGGTAATAAAATCAGAGATCAAGTAAGCATCTCTGGGCATGAACAGTATTTCACCTGAATTTGCCTTTATCAATTCATTTGTTGGTGTTTGTACTTCCACACAACCTTTTAATACAAATATAAAACAATGTGATGTACAAATTTTCTTTTGGTTCAATAAGTTATGATCTAACTTTTTAAGTAAAATACATGATTGATGGTCATGCAAAATTTTTTTTATATTTGGATGCGAATATAGTGCTTTAGGTAACGTGAGGAATTTCATTTATGTTTAATTCTTTTCATAGAAATAGCAACGAGCTGTTCTAATTAAATCAGGGATGCTAACGCCCCAACAAGAGGCTAAAAGTAGTTTGCTATAATCTGCGAGGAACGAGCAAAAAGCAAACTGTTTTTAGTCCTGTTTGATTGGTTTGTTAAGTGCTCGCTGTATATATTCTTTTGTTTAAACGTCTGTTTTTTCTAAATATTTAATAATAGGAGCTGACGCTAAAAATGCAGCCAACTCACCTAATACTCCATTACTTTCAATATGTTTTATATAGGTCTGATGGTGCTCGATACTAAGCCACTCTTCTTCAAGCAACATTTCTAAACTCCCTTTATCAAAATAAACAGTTACACTGATGCAGCCATCAAATCCTCTAACATTAGGTAATTTTTTTTCTAAAAAAGGCAGCAACATTTCAAATTGGTCAGGCTTTACTTGGCAATTAAGGGTTACTCTTACGTTCATTTTTTACTCCGCTGATTAATTAACAATGGTTATTTAATCACGAGCGAAAAAGTAAACTACTCATAAACATACAAAAATGACGTTTTTCAATCATTTTTTTGTTTTAATTGCTTCGGTGTTATCTTGTACTTTTCTTTAAAAGATTTAATAAAATGAGATACATTTTCATAACCTAAATCTGCGGCCACATGCGTCACAGTCAATTCTGTATTCGTTAATTGTTCATAGGCACGATCTAATCTTTTATTTTGTAACCATTGCTTAGGGGTTATGTCGTATATTGCTTTGAAGTCTCGGGTAAAAGTAGAAACACTTCTGCCGGATAAATTAGCTAAATCACTGATCGATAATTTCAGGGTATCGCTATTATTTAATAAACGAGTAAGGTTTCGTTTTGGAGAGCTTGATGCTTGCTTTGATTGAAACGCAGCTTGAAAAATACGTTTATCATATAAACTTAATAGATGTAAAAATTCAAGTAGCTTAATTCTAACGAGCGCTGGAGTATTACACCCTTGTTTCTTCAATAGCTGAATAGAATTAAAATATACTTCAATTAAGCTACCGCATTGAATTTTTAGTAATTCAGGCAGAGCTCCTTTATTTATTTCATTTGTTTTTTTTGTACTAATGAAATCAGTGAGAACATCATCCGTAAAGAAAATCAGATAAGCTTTTAAATTTTCAGTAAGCTTTACATAATCAGAATGAAGATTAAGCCCTTGTTGTAAAAATATTGCGGTATGGGCAAGTAATTCATGTGTTTTATTGTCAGAGGTAGTGATTATTTCTTGCCCACTATCAATATAAACCACACAGGGAATATTGGTATAGAACTCTACATCGACTAAATCTTGCTTTAGATCTTTATAAAAAACCCCTGAGTTGCCGTCATATATTAATTGCTGAATGTCGCTCACACGATATAAAGATTGAGGAATTATCAATATATTTTTTTGACTGTACTCTAATACAGTTTTCATTATCACCTCAAGTATGGGAATGAATGGATAGCATTTTACGTCCTAATAATGGGCAAAAAATTGTTGGCTAAAATATTGAGGAACGAAAACAGCCAGCTATTTTTTGTCCTTATCAATTAGCTTGTTATGATGAACTAGCCATTAAACCATCAGTGTTAATGCTACGTATGGCACTAAGTTAAATATGAGAATAGCTATTTTATAATTTGCCATGTATGAAAAATATAACGATGGTAACTTTGAAACACTTACACCAGTCAACTTACTGTGAATATTGATAGCGAAGCCTTTAAATATGAAAAGAAATATTGCTGCAAACGCTAAAATACCCATATTTATAGCAGTGCACCAGCCCAAGAAAGTCGTAATTTGATTAATATCCATAGTGGATTAATTCTCCGTAAATTTGGTTCATCAGTCATGGTAGAACGGCCAGTTACCTGAACCGCCCCCACACAGATCCGGACGTGCGGAACTACCGCATCCGGCTCCT
>JAESQF010000048.1 GCA_016765295.1 Oleispira sp. | reverse complement strand
AATATGTTGTTATCGATCATAGGTGAATTAACATCAAGATTGCGCTGCTGTGCTAAGGCTTTACCTGCCCAGCTATTTTGGAAATCAGCAATCGGATCAGCTGGCGGCTTAGCACTCATGGCTGAAGCAGCCGCCGAGATTAATAAGCTTACCGCAAGTACGGCAGGCGCTTTAAGGCTTGATACAAGTTTCATCGTTAAATACCTGAGTCGTGAAAAGACAGTGACGTTTATTTTTATTATTTTTTCTAGTACGGCAGTCTTACATTCCACATTTGAATGTTATACGTCTATTACGGCCACATTAAGGCCTGATACAAAGTTGGCCCATTTAGCGTACTTTCGAATTGAATATTGACACTGTAAAGATAAGGCGATAACTTAGCTTCAAGCACACAAGTTTCATGCACACAAAATAGATTCACCCTTTTTCGATTTAGGAGCCCATATGAGCCAAGCGAATTTAGACAAATGGCATCAAGTCATTGCTAATAAAGATATGAAGCTATTACGGGAAATTTTGCATGAAGATGTTGAGTTTCACTCGCCAACCCTATGGCAGCCAAAAATAGGTCGCGACATCACCCAATACATTTTAAAAATGGTTATTGATATCTTTCAGGACTTTGAATACCAAAGAGAGTGGGTAGATGAGAACAACCTGGCCCTTGAATTCAGCGCCCGAGTGGATGATAAGAAGATAAAAGGTATTGATCTGATTCGCTGGAATGAGGAAGGCAAGATCATTCATTTTGAAGTCATGCTACGCCCAATGAATGGCCTACAGGTAATGTTTGATAAAATGACCACACACCTGCAAGAAGCTGGATTTCTAGCCAAATAGACAAAGTCGAATTGAATAGATATCCTATCCAGTTACTCTGGGTGAATAAGCTGTAGACAAATTATGATATCTATTCAAAACAAAGACTTCGATTTCCCTCTCGAATATCAACAACTACGAGAGCGCAGCCTGCAAAGCGGCGCTATCGTTATGTTCGTCGGTTTAGTAAGAGACTTTAGTGAGAATACCCCAGTCAGCAGTATGACCTTGGAACATTACCCAGGCATGACTGAGAACGTATTAAACGATATTGCTGAACAAGCGAGAATACGCTGGCCTTTAGATGGCATTCGTATTATTCATCGGGTTGGCGAATTGCATGCCACCGATCAAATTGTTTTGGTCGGGGTTAGTAGTGCTCACCGCATTGCCGCCTATGAAGCATCACAATTTATTATGGACATTCTAAAGACAGAAGCGCCATTTTGGAAAAAAGAAAGCACCCAAGATGGTCAAGGTACTGCAGGGGAACGCTGGGTTGATGCAAAGACCAGCGACTCCCAACAAGCCGCTGATTGGCATGAGCTAGACGAATAAAAAGGCGAATAAAATCAACCTTTATACTGTCGCCGTATTATTCAACTGTTCTTTAGAGTTATTTTCCACAACCGCATCCTGATGCTCTACCTTGCTGCTATCGATAACACCTGGCCACAAAGGCTGGGTATCTATGCCCGTTAAGATTCGGGTCAGCTTAACCACTCGTTTAAAAACAGATTCAGATACAACAGGAATATCGTATTTGGCACAAATCTCTCGTACACGAGAATGTGCTTTTTGATACTGCCTAACGGTTAATTCCGGAAACAGGTGATGCTCAATTTGATAATTTAACCAACCCTGCATAAAGTCCTTAGTATTGCCGCCACAGTTATAATCCACTGAACCCACAATTTGATGTAAGTAAAAAGTCGCACGACCTTTGTGGTGTTCATCAAATACATAAATATCAGACCCTGCATGATTAGGAGCAATCACAATATAAGTCCAAAGGTTAATCACCACCTCAGCAATCAATATATTGATCAAAGCACTTGCCCAAGCTTCAGGACTGATCAATAAAAACACAGCGGGAAGAGCAACAAAACGAAAACTAATATACGGTAACCAACAGCGCCAGACTATTTGCCAAAAACGTTTGCCAAATGGTGACCAAAGCCCCGCTGATGTGAATTCAATTGACGTTTTTTCTTCTTTGTTCAGTAATGCATTTAGCGTATTCGGTGCGTAGTAGAAAGGTTTCCAAACCATCGCGATAATGGCGACCAATACAAAACGCAAAGGCACCGGAATCCCTGATTCCTTCATCCACTCAGATTTATATTGTGGTACATCCGGATCAGCATTCTCACCTAAATTATAGTGATGCAATACATCGTGCTCATGATGCCAAGCTTCCGGCTGCATCCAATCTAACCAATGAATGATACGACGCCAGCCTCGACCATAGGCCTTACTGTTGTAACGAGCAGGAGCACCGGGGATATTTTCATAACCGCGATGGCTTATGTGATGAGAAATAATCGTCCAGCGAGCAAAACTAGCCGCAGCCAGCGCCATAATCGCAATAGGGTTTACGCCAAAACCAGCCGTCGCTATACCTAAAAAGGACAGAGCCCATACCAACATTTCGATTTTTCTAAATTGATCTAAATCTTTGTCACCAATATCTTGCTTCAGCTCGGCTCGAAGATTATCAATATCATCTCCAAAGGCTTTCAAATCAAGAGTTAAGGGAGTTGTTCTCATCTATTAAATACTCTAAGTAAAATGCAAATATCAGTTGAAACTGCGTGTTTTTTAACCTGCTCGCATTTTAACCTGCGCGCATCTTCAAGAGTGCAGGAATATTAAATGTGTCGTCTGGGTCTTTTTCATACTGCACCCAAGCAATATCTTTACGCGCAACCGCGACCATCGTCATACGATCAGCCAGTTCATTACCTTCAGTGCCTGCGTGAGCTTTCACATGTGAGAGTAAAACCTTGTCCTTAATTTCATTATACAAGGCATAAGCCGGCTTAATAATATCAAGATTTTTAATTTCTCCGGTTTTCTTCTTCCAGCCATTCTTCTCCCAGCCAGTAGCCCAATCACGAATGCACTGAATTGAATACATAGAATCGCACAGTATTTGCGCACTTAAGCCTTGCTCTGTTGCGTGC
This sequence comes from Oleispira sp., assembly GCA_016765295.1. GTDB lineage: Bacteria > Pseudomonadota > Gammaproteobacteria > Pseudomonadales > Oceanobacteraceae > Oleispira. Next base: position 29,139 of record JAESQF010000048.1, on the reverse strand, counting down.
TGAGCCAGTTGCAAAGAGTAGAACAGCGCACTCAACTCAGCGGTATTATTAGTGCCATTAGGATTAAATACCCCGTACCAAAGCTGAATCAACTGATCATTTTGATAAACTGCAACCCCAGAACCCGCTTTACCCGGATTAGGATCACAGCCGCCATCACAATAAATCACCACATCGGTTTTAATCGGTGGCGCCGATAAATTATTACCACGGCTTGTCTTGCTACTCGTACCACTCGTTTTTGAAGCTGAACCAGAAGAAGCCGGTTCTACCTTGCCATCTAAAAATGCGGCTTCGGCTTCGGCTTTAGACGTAAAGGACTTATATTTAGCCCCCGCAAATTTCATCACTTGTTTTTGCGCAGTTGGCCAATCGGTATAAATACCCGGTACACGCCCAGCCCAAATAACATAAAACTTTTTCGCCATTACACAGCCTAACCTTCAATAATAAATGCGGGATATTAGCAGAAATTAACCTTTCCCCCTGCTAATTCTTTCAAGTATCCTAATTTAAATTTTATTGGTTCCAAGCGATTCGACTTGCTAACCAGACCGTACCAAATAACTATAAAAATCAGCATAAAAATCTGTCAGAGATTAAGTGGATAATAAAAATGATTAAGTTAACCGTAAATGGCATAGAACACTCCCTAGATGTTGCAGCCGATACCCCGTTATTGTGGGTTGTGCGTGATTATTTGGATTTAAAAGGCAGCAAATTTGGCTGCGGCGCGGGGCTCTGTGGCGCCTGTACTATGCATTTAAACGGTAGCCCAATTAGAACCTGCATCATGCCTATTTCAGCGGTTGCTGGCCAAGCGATTACCACCATCGAAGGCATAGGTACTGTCGACAAACTCAGTACCGTGCAAGAGGCTTGGATTGAACATAACGTACCTCAATGCGGCTACTGCCAATCTGGACAGATCATGTCGGCAACCGCCTTATTGGCGAGTAATGCTAAACCGAACGATCAAGATATTGATAATGCGATGAGCGGGAATATCTGCCGCTGTGGTACCTACCCCAGAATTAAAGCCGCCATCCATTCTGTTGCCAATAATAACGCGACATCGAATAACGACTTATTTACCAACATTATGGAGGTTAAATAATGACCACTTCAATACCCTCCCTTAATCCAACCCGCCGTAACTTTTTAAAAGCCACTGCTATGGGTAGCGGCGGTTTAATAATCTCCATTGCCTTACCTAGCTGCGCCAGCTTGAAAAATGACGGGATGAGCCAAGCCGGTAATATTGAACAGTGGAATTCCAATGCTTGGTTACGCATCGATAGTGATAACAGCATTCACTTTGTTCTTGATCGCGTAGAAATGGGCCAAGGCACTTATACCGGCATGACCTCTCTGCTCTGCGAAGAGCTCGAAGTTGATCCAGAAAAAATAAATGTCAGCTTTGCCGGAGTTGATTCTGTTTATCGCAATACTATTTATGGCATTCAAATTACCGGTGGCAGTACCAGTATCGCTAGCAGCTGGCAAATAGTCCGAGAAGCCGGAGCTGCGACTCGTATGATGCTAATAAAAGCCGCAGCCAATACTTGGGGGATTGGTGAACAAGATTGTATTGCAGAAAATGGCGTTGTTATAAATAAAGCCACAGGTAATAAAAATAATGGCCACCAGATTGCCTTTGGCCAGCTTGCCGCCATCGCCGCAACCTACTCCGTACCCAGCGATATTCCTTTAAAAGATAAAGCTGATTTTAAAATTATTGGTAAATACAATAAACGTCTTGATGCGATCAAAAAAGCAACAGGCACTGCAGATTACGGTATTGATACCGACCTTCCGGGAATGAAGTATGCAGTCTTTACTCGTGCCCCTCGCTGGGATAGCCAGATCAAACACTTTGATGCAAGCAAGATAGAAAATATGCCCGGCATTGAACAGGTTTTTGCTGTGCATAAGCCTAGCGCGATTGGAGTTGCCATTGTGGCAAAGAGTTATTGGCAAGCGCGTAAAGCGCAGCAAGTTTTACACGTTGAATGGCATGAAAGTGAATTAACTCAGGTTGACGATGCCAGTATCTTTGCTCAGTATAAAAAAGACCTCGCCAACGACAGTGGTAAAAATGTTCGCAGTGAAGGGGATATTAATGACGCTTTAGAAAATGCAGAGCAAACGATCAGCGCAGAATATGAAATGCCTTTTCTTGCGCACTCAACCTTAGAGCCACAAAACTGTGTCGCCTGGGCAAAAAAAGATAGTCTAGAAATTTGGGCCCCTACCCAATCCCCTGATATGGCCCAAGTCGCTGCGGCAAAAGCGACGGACTATTCATTAAGCGATATCAAAGTTAATACCACCTTTTTAGGCGGTGGCTTTGGTCGTCGCATTAATCAAGATTTTGTTGCTGAAGCTGCAGCCATCAGTGAAATTTCGAAACAGCCTATTAAATTAATCTGGTCACGAGAAGAGGATACCCAAAGAGATTGGTACCGCCCTTCCAGTTATCACAAGCTTAGCGCCAGCATTAATAAAGCCGGAGAAATTTCTGGCTGGAATCATCAAATGGCGGGGTCTGGTGTTTTTGATTATTTTGTGGGTGATGCCGCGCCAGCACAATATCCTTTTCTGCCGAAATTTATGTTTGGCATGCTAGAAAGCGCAGGCAAGATGGGTGAAGGTATTATCGCCCCTGCTGATGGCTCGATCTTCGAAGGGGCTGATGCCATTCCTTATGATTTTGCCAATATTAATGTCGATTATAAAAAATCCGATAGTGGTATTTTAGTCGGTAACTGGCGCAGTGTCGGCTATTCGCACAATGGTTTTATTGTGGAGACCTTTATTGAGAAGCTAGCCCAACTGCCACTTATGAAAGCACAGAAAGACTCCTATCAATTCCGTTATGACTTATTGAATAAACACCCACGTGCGCAGGCGGTATTAAAACTCGCGGCGGATAAAGCTAATTGGGGATCACCGCTGCCGGGTTGTACTCAGGGTATTTCTATTCATAAATCGTTTGGTACTTGGGTCGCCGAAGTCGCTGACGTGATCGTAGAAAATAACCAGATCAAAGTAAAACGTGTGGTCTGCGCGGTTGATTGTGGACAAGTAGTGAATCCAGATACCGTCGTGGCGCAAATGGAAGGGGGAATTATTTTCGCTCTTACCGCTGCGTTATATGGCGAGATCAATATTAAAGAAGGTATTCCACAGCAAAGCAACTTCCATGACTATCAACTATTACGCATGAATGAAGCGCCGATAATCAATGTGCATATTGTTGATAGTGATGAAAATCCTACTGGTGTTGGCGAGCCAGGCGTGCCTCCACTGGCTTCTGCGGTGGCCAATGCGATCACTGCTAAAACCGGTCAGTATTTTAATAAATTACCGTTAAAACTAGACGCATAGCTATTATGAACGGCAGCAACTGGTTTGTAATACAACAGCTCAACCTGTGGTTAGCCCAAGGCATTCAACCTTGGCTAGCCACCGTGATTGAAACCTATGGCTCTTCTCCTCGGCCGGAAGGTTCGATGATGATTTATCATCCCGCTAAAGGCATCATTGGTTCTTTATCTGGGGGTTGCATCGAACAAGAGTTAATTGCACAGCTCGCTAAAGAAAATAGTGATAAAAAAGCTAATCCCATCATCATTCGCTATGGAGATAGTCCAGAGCAAAGATCTCGACTTGCTCTACCCTGCGGTGGGCATATGGATGTTTTATTAGAGAAAATTAATCAGCAAGATTTCCAGCATTTTAAAACCTTAGAAAATGCCTTGCACTCACGCCAATGGATCAGCCGCCATATTGATCTTAAGCAATACAATATACAAACGGTTAATGAAATCAGCCAGTTTGATATTCAGCGTAAAGCCAATAAGATTATTCATGCGCTAAAACCTCACGACAAGCTGCTATTAATTGGTGCTGGTGAAGTGTCTCGTTGCTTAGCCGAGATCTGCAAAAATTTAGAATTCGAAGTCACCCTTTGTGATTTTCGTGATGAGTTTTTACAAGGCTGGCAGGTTGATGGCGTGCAAGTAATCAAAACCATGCCCGATGATTTAATTACTGAAGCTTTCCACGATAACCATTGTGCAATTGTGGCCCTTGCCCACGATCCACGAGTTGATGATATGGCGATGATGCAAGCGCTCAAAACTGAGGCTTTTTATGTAGGCGCTATGGGATCATTACAAACCTCTAATCAACGCCGCGCACGATTAGCAGAGTTAGAGCTCAATAAACAACAGATTGAAAAACTGCACGCCCCCATAGGCTTAGATATTCACAGTCGAACGCCCTACGAAATTGCAGTTTCTATTGCTGCTCATTTAGTTTCTGCTCGCGCAGAAAGGTAACGGAGGCTAAAAATCTTATGCATTCATTTGGTATTTTAGTCTTAGCCGCTGGGCAATCAAGTCGTTTTGGTAGCGATAAACTGATGGCTGAAATGGCCGATAATCGACCTATGATAGCCCATAGTTTGGCACCACTATTAACCCTAGCGAAAGATAATAATTTAGAGCTTTGTGTTATTACTCGAGCTGATAACCAGCCATTAATTAATTTCTTAAAATTTGAAGACATTAACTACAGTCTTTGCTCTGATGCACATTTAGGCATGGGGCATAGCATTGCTTATGGCGTAAGAAGCCATCAATTATGGCAGGGTTGGATGGTTGCATTAGCAGATATGCCAAATATCAACATAGCATTATTAACTGCCTTATTAGAAAAAATCAGACATAACCCAAGCGAAATTATTCGACCTGCGTTTACGCGTAATAAAAAGATAAAGCCCGCACACCCTGTTTATTTTCCTCGTCAATATGGTTACTCACTCAGCCGACTCACTGGCGATAATGGAGCAAAAACCATTATCAAACAGCAAAAACTCATTACTCAATTCGATGGCCACATTATTGAAGAAAATATACTAATCGATATGGATACTCCCGAAAGTATAAAAAAGGCGCATCACTTAAAAAGTAATGCGCCTATTCGTTAATCTAATTAATAGAATAATTTAGATTAATTTCTCGACCAATAATTAGAAACTCTGACGCATACTGACGAGCACAACATTGGCTTCACCATCACTACCGTAATCCACTTGCTCAAACTCTAAGCGCATAGAACGACTCTCGGTAACCTGATACCAAATTTGACCAAAGAAATTATTGTTTAATTGGCGTTGAGTTTTATCTGAATCTTTACCCTGAGCATAACCTAAATGGATATTTACAGCTTCAGTGATTTGATATTGAGTTGAGATAGTAGTGGACTGTACTGTTGAATTATTTTCGTGTAAATCACGATCTGCACCTCGATAAGCAAAGCCAAACTCTAACTCAGGTGTCGCTTGTACTTTCGCGCCGATACTATAAATTGAAGGCTCGGTAACTAAAGCATAAGCTGCTTTAATTTCGTCAGCATCACCGCCAAGTTCTGCTGATTTTATATTGGCTTTTGCTATATCACTTTGCTCTACAATATTTTGTACATAAGCCCCGTTAATAGTCACAATGCCAAAGGTAGTCGCACCGGCAAGAGTAACACCGGTAATACCTGAAATATTGGTTAGCTCTTCTTCTCCAGCAAGTTCAGTTTTACGGCCATCATCAGCAATATGTAAAGCAATCGTTGCGGTTATTGGTGAAGCTGTTCCCCAACCACCACTACCATAGGTATAACTCGCGGTACTCGAACTACGAAAGCCATAAGCAATAGAACCTTCAAGCTCATCCGTTACATAGAAGTAAGACGCTACGCCTTGAGCTTCACTACGGTTTGTATTCCAACCGCTGTATGCCATATAAGGCGTCCACTGAGTACCCACTTTAAAACTGTGATCGCCATTTTCTAAACCCAACCAACCCAGGCGAGTTTGCATTGCATCGCCACCGCTTTCTAAAACGTTGACTTGAAACTCCATACGGTAGGTTCCCTTCCAGCCATCGCTAATATCTTCTTCACCTTTAAGACCAAGACGGGATTGAACATTGTTATTTAAAGCAAATGCTTGCTGATCAGTATTGCCGTTAGGTGTTTCAAGACCGGGATAAATATCAGAGCCATTAATAATCCCTACTTCGTTATAAGTCTCAAGACCGATATCAACAAAGCCATAGAAGTCAGTGCTTGGAGCCGCAATTGAAGTATTTGAAAAAACAACGCTAGCCACTGCAATAGCGAATAGAAATTTATAATGCATATTTTACTACCTTGAAGTTTTCAATTTTGATCATTATTTAACCAACCAATGAGCAAGTTACGTCAAGATACATAAAGCTGACTTACTAGACAAGATCAATTAGTAACAGTAGTAAGCAATTATGTAAATCTTTGTACTGGGACTTACGAGAATTGAAGTGGCTAGAACTTCAAAAAACCGAAAGACATAAATACATTATAAAAATAGTCAGTTATGTCATATATTTTTGAACAAATTATTAAATAAAATAGGGTTTATCACCTTAATAATTAAATTTAATTTTTTCTATGCTATCTTGCGCGCCCTCTTAACAGCCTAACCAAATAGTTAGGTTTTTTGTAACAAACTGTTAAATCAAATAAAAAGGTTGCTTAATGTCTTCTAATACAAGCATGCATGGCCATTGGAAAAGTCGCTGGTTATTTATTTTAGCCGCAACAGGATCTGCTGTTGGTTTAGGAAATATCTGGAAATTCCCTTATATCACCGGAGAAAATGGTGGTGGTGCCTTTGTACTCGTGTATCTATTGTGTATTTCTATTATCGGTATTCCGGTAATGATCGCTGAAGTTTCCTTAGGTCGCATGGGGCGTCAAAGCCCTATTAATACCATGAAGGCTTTAGCAAAAGCTTCTAATGCTAGCCCCAATTGGGCCATCATCGGCTGGATGGGTGCACTAGCAGGTTTTTTAATACTCTCTTTTTATTCTGTTATCGCGGGTTGGGCACTGTCATATACTGTCGATATGGCGAATGGGGATTTTGTTAAAATTTCTGTAGAAGACTCAGGCAGTATATTTACATCTCTATTAGCGAACCCAATACAACTCACCATCTGGCATACTGTTTTCATGGTACTAACCATTGCTATTGTTGCTCGCGGTGTTAACGCGGGCTTAGAAAAAGCAATTAAGTTTTTAATGCCGGTATTGTTCATTTTATTATTTATTTTATTTGGCTACGCATTGAGCTCTGACGGTTTTACTCAGGGCTTCAACTTTATGTTTAGTTTTGATTTCAACAAGCTAACCACTGAAAGCATTATGGTCGCAATGGGTCATGCCTTTTTCACCTTAAGCTTAGGCTTAGGTGCAATTATGGCTTATGGCGCCTACATGCCAGAGAATACCTCTATTGCTAAAACCGTTGTTATCGTTGCGTTCCTAGATACTGCGGTAGCTATTATGGCAGGCTTAGCGATCTTCCCTATCGTATTCGCTAATGGTTTAGAGCCCAGCGCAGGTCCTGGTTTATTATTCCAAACGCTGCCCATTGCCTTTGGTCAAATGAGCGGCGGTATTATATTCGGCACTATGTTCTTTGTTTTAGTCTCATTTGCGGCTTTGAGCTCCGCCATTTCACTCGCCGAGCCAATTGTTGCCTGGATGGTAGAGCGTTTTAACATGAGTCGTAATAAAGCAGCTGCCATTATTGGTATCAGCGCATGGACACTCGGTATGGCGACAGTCTTTTCTTTCAATATTTGGTCAGATGTTAAATTGTTCGATAAAACGCCATTTGATTTTTTAGACTTTTTAACCACCAATATTATATTACCATTAGGCGGTTTATGTATTGCTCTATTTACTGGTTGGACAATGTCTCAAACTAAGATCAAGAATGAGGTAGGAATTGATTATCCTCTGCTATACAAACTTTGGTTATTCACTTTACGCTTCTTAGCACCGATTGCTATCGTAGCGGTTTTAATTAAGGGTTTGATTTAGTTATAGGAAGTTAGTATCTAGATATTTTAAAGAGAGACCGAAAGTGCGTCTCTCTTTTGTTTTTCAGTGCTAATTAAAACTTATACGCGGCACCAAAATTTAACGAATTATAATTATGTGCTAACTGAACAGTTTCTATATCAAAACCGTCATCATAAACAAGCTCTTCCCAAGCGATACTCTTTACATGAAAAGAAGCATCCAGCTCAAAATGCTGATGTAGATTAAACTTAACTCCTCCTAACAATTGAAATGAAATACCATTCAAATCATTATCGTCTTCAAATGCATCAGCTGAATCTTCTAAAGTATAATAACCAAAGCCAAAGCCGACATAAGGTTGTACAAGGCCCTGACCATAAACATAATGAAAATCAAGCTCTATGCCCGTAATATCATCAGATCCCCCAAGATCATAGTCGACACTGATAACTGATCGAGATAACTGAACACGATTATTTGATTCGGTTCTATAACCAACAAAAATAGCAGTAGATGATACATCGATATCTGCAGACTCGTCATTGCCAGAATTATCATTTTTCGCAGTAATCTCTCCCGATAGACTAGCCGCTAAATCTAGTCCTAAATAAAACCCTGAATTTGAACTTGAGTTTGAGTTCTCAGCTAAATCTAAATCCAGCTGAGTTTCAGCATAGCAGTTGGCAGAAAGGGTAAAGAGTAAAAAAGCAGAAAACTTATAGGCAGAAAGATTATAGGTAGGTTTGATCATGCTACATCCGTTTAATTAATTAATACTGCGTAACATGGTCATGTAAACTAGCGTCCATGCTAACTCGCAGCATCATATAGATATTAATTAAACAGTCAATTTAAGTATTATTAGCCGCTGACTAGAACTTTACCGCCATGCCTAGATTTAATGAAGACAAGGTATGCGATAGCTGAACATTATCAATACTAGTACCGTTACTAACCAGCATTTCTTGCCATATAATACTCTTTATTCTGTAGGACAAATCCAATTCAAAGCGTCTATTTAAATCATACTTCATACCCGCCATAACCTGAAAAGATGTTCCCTGCAAATCATTATCGTTAATAAAATAATCGGAAGAGTCATCCATATTATAAAAACCAAAACCAAATCCCCAATATGGCTGAATAGCATCATCACCATAAGCAATATGCCAATCTAAATCGATTCCCGACACATCATTTTCAAGACCAGACTCATGCTCTAATCTTAGTTTTGCTAGTGATAGCTGAATTCGATTATTTGATTCGGATCGATAACCAATCGATAAAGAACCCGAAGATGCACCAAGATCTCCCGACTGGTCGTTACCCCTACTAGAATCAGTATTAGCTTCGCCGAACATACTTGCGGTTAAATCGAGACCAACATACGTCCCTGCTTCAGTTCGGGCATAAGTATTCATCGAAGATGCAAGTAGCATTAAGACAGTGGCTTTTGAGAGAGAACGAAGCATGGCACATCCATTTAATATTATTATGATTATAGAGCATGACGCAAAAGCACCACTCGCCCATACAAGAATCCTAAATCATAAAGACATTTATCCAACTGTCAATTTAAGCCTTTTTCTCTAGCTGAAATTGCAATTCTGCCAAGCGACGATAAAGTTCAGAGCTTTCAATCAATTCATCATGGCTCCCCACATCCACCAGCTGACCCTGATCAAATACTGCAATACGGTCTACATGCCTAACCGTTGCTAATCTATGAGCAATAATAAAGGTCGTCCTCCCCTTCATTAATTCATTCAGAGCTTGCTGCACATAGTGTTCGCTTTGGGCATCTAAGGCACTGGTTGCCTCATCTAACAATAGAATTTTCGGATCTCGTAATATCGCTCGCGCAATGGCAAGCCTTTGCTTTTGGCCACCGGAAAGTTTAACCCCTTGCTCGCCTAAAAAAGATTGGTAACCATCAGGTAACTGCTCAATAAACTCCTCCGCATGCGCGGCCTTTACCGCGGCTAGTACCTCTGCTTCCGTCGCATCAGGGCGGCCATACTTTAAGTTATCCCAAACATTGGCACTAAATAAAACCGGTTGCTGTGGTACTAAGGCAAACTGACTGCGTAGATCTTGTAAGTTCCACTTCGATAACGATTGCCCTGATATTTTAATATCGCCACCTTTAGGATCACGAAAACGTAATAGCAAATCAAACAGCGTTGATTTACCTGCACCGGATGGGCCGACTAAAGCAATACTTTCACCGGCCTGCACGGCTAAATTCAATTTCGTTAAAGCATTGGTATTTGGGCGCGAGGGGTAAGCATACGTCATATTCTCAAACTCAATCAGTGGCTTATCATCAGCTTCTAAAGGTTCGGTTTCTAAAACTCCAGCTTCAGGTGACTTAATTTCAGCTTCCGTCGCCAATAGTTCGCGAATTCGTTCTGCCGCCCCCGCTGCTCTTTGTACTTCACCATAAACTTCGGTCACTGCTGCCAAAGAACCTGCAACCATAATTGCATAAAAAACAAAGGCGGCAAGATCCCCTGCGGATAATTCACCGGCAATCACATCACTACCCCCAACAAATAACATGCCCGCAACAGCGCCCATGACGAGCATCATCACCATGGCAATTAGCGCAGCTCGTTGGCGAATGCGTTTTAAAGCAACATCAAAGGCGCCTTCTGCCGCTTGGTTAAATTGTTCTGTAACCATGTCTTCGCGGGTAAAAGCTTGTACCACTTTAATATGCTGTAGGCTTTCTCCCGCCCAAGCGCCTACTGAGGCAATTTTATCTTGGCTATCACGGGATAATTTCTTCACCTTACGACCAAAATAGATCAATGGAAAAATAATAAAAGGCACCACCAGCAAAACAATCATCGTCAGTTTAATATTGCTAATAAACATCAAGGTCAAGCCACCGATAAAGGTCAATGTATTACGCAAGGCAAACGAGAAAGAAGATCCGATAACAGTTTGTAATAAAGTAGTATCAGTAGTCACCCGGCTTTGTATCTCACCGGCTAAATTATCTTCGAAAAAACTAGGAGGTAAACTGACAAGGTGTGAATAAAGCTTCTTACGAATATCAGCGACAACTCGCTCGCCTAACCAAGAAACCATATAGAAACGAAAATATGCACCAATCGACATAGCAACAATGATAAAACCGACGAAGGTGAGTGCATTTTCTAAACCCAATGTTGATTGGCTCGAGAAACCTTCATCAATCATCAGCTTAATGCCCTGCCCTAAAGACAAGGTTAACGTAGCCGTAAATATAAGCGCGATAATCGCAATGACTAAGCGTAATCGATAAGGACGCACAAACTGCCATAACCAAAGTAACATTTTCAATTCCTTTTCTTATTACCAGTAATAACTTTAACCGTGACTAATTAGATGGAGTGTTGTTATGCATTTTTCAATGAATTAAACAAAGTTTAAACAGACTAGCGTTTTAATCAGCGTATAATTAACAAGGATTTCCTCATACCTAAGATGCTGTTATTCGTATCTCTAAATTATTGAATAGGTTCTATTATGTCAGCGCCTTCTATTCGCTCATTAGCCGTTTTATTGGCGATGCTCACCGCCGTCGCCCCTTTTGCGGTAGATATGTACTTACCTGCTATGCAGACGATGGCTAAAGATCTATCAGTGCCTATTCATTATGTCGAAATTAGTATTAGCACCTTTCTATTTGGTTTTGCTCTTGGTCAATTAATTGGTGGGCCACTTTCTGATCGTCTTGGCCGTAAGCCGATGATCGCCCTAGGCCTGATTCTATTTTCTATTACCAGTTTAATGCTGACGCAAACTGAATCCATCAATCAGTTACTCGTTCTGCGTGCATTACAGGCCATCGGTGGTGGCATAGCGACGGTTAATTCTTCCGCAATGATTCGCGACTTATTTGCCGGTGATGATATGGCTAAGGTGTTATCCATGGTCGCGATTGTCATGATGTCAGCACCATTAGTCGCTCCGATGCTCGGGGCCCTTGTCGTTAAGTTTTTTGATTGGCAAACCATCTTCCTTAGTTTGGCAATTTATTCACTATTGGTGATGCTACTGCTGCTATGGCGCTTACCTGAAACAAATCCTAGATCGAAACGAAGTGAACTAAAAAGACCCTCACTATGGCAATCTTACAAACGGGTATTAATGCATCGTCAAGCAATGGGCTACATCGTCGCTATTAGTTTTGCTTTCAGCGGTATGTTTGTCTTTATTACTTCTTCAGCATTTACCTATATGGAATACTTTTCTGTCAGCGTGCAACTGTTTCCGTTTTTATTCGGCGCCAACGTTTTGGTAATGATGCTGATGAACCGTATTAATGTTTGGGCGCTGAATCACTACTCATCAAAGAGCATACTCACTACGGGATTACTCATGCAGTTAAGCTGTGGTATCGGATTGGTGATTGCTAGTTATGCCCAAGCAGATCTCTATCTTATAGTGCCTTTGAATATGTTATTCGTCGGTTCTTTAGGCCTAATTGCTGCTAATGCAACCGCTGGCACCCTCAACTTCTTTCCGGATATCAGTGGTACTGCTACCGCGGTTATCGGCGTCACCGAATTTACTCTGGGTGCTTTAGTCGGGCTGCTTTGGTCTTATTTACACGATCTGCAATTTATCGCCACGCAGCAGCATACTCTCAGCCCAATGGCCTGGGTAATGACCGCTTGCGCATTGATTGGCTTAATCGGCTTGAAAGTTTTAGCCCGAACCAAGCAACCTGCTACGCCGCTTTAGCATAAACCTTGGATGAGATGCTTGACCCGATAACAGCAGAACTCATAGCGGCTTGCTCTTCACGCTGCTCACGGAATTTTTTAGCTTGGGCTTGTTGCTGTAATACTACTTGTAACAAGGTATCGCCGATTGCATGTTGTAAGTCTAATGTGCTCATGATCTTATCCTTAAATTATATTTTTATGCAGGGCGAATCTAATGCTCACTCCTGCTTATTCTATTTCTGGCGTTCTATTTTTTGCTGTCTATTTTCTAACAAAATTGAGACCGAGCTAAACTAGCTCTGCAATTTTCTTGTTCGCTGTTTGCACCGCTTGCTCTGCAGCACCACCAGCTTGGCCTTCAACATAAATAAATTCAACGTCCCGGACACCGACAAATTTCAATACTTGCTCAAGCCAGGGGGACTGGTGATCAAATGCAGTATTCGCATATTGACCGCCGCGAGTAGAAACCACATACGCTTTTTTAATATTCAGCAAACCCACTGGGCCATTTTCACCGTAGCTAAAACTTAGCCCAGCGCGCGCAATATAATCGATCCATGCTTTTACAGTTGAAGGTGTGCTGAAGTTATACATAGGCACTGCCAGCACGAGAGCATCAGCATCACGTAATTCTTCAATGTAGCTCTCTGAACGCTTTGCTGCTATTTGCTGAGTTTCATTGCGCTCTGCAGCATCGAGTCTAAAACCGGCAAAGACTTCATCGGTTAAATGTCCCAAACCTTCTTGATTTAGATCACGGTAATGAACTTGAGCATCTTGACCACTTACTAAGCGGTCGACGACTGACTTAGCTAAAATAGAAGAAGTGGCTTCACGACCAGCAATGCTGGAATCAATATGTACGATTTTCATAATCTGTTTCTCTCATTACTGGTTCGAGTTGTTGTTTCGAGTTGATGAGATTAGTATATATCTATAAATCTGATTAGGTACCGGCAAAATCCGATCTAATCAATCGACTTTTTAGATGAATCATTCATTTATGAATGCCAAGGCAGGTTCTATGTCCACAGCCAGCATCACTCCCATTCAGGCCGCCAAAACCTCAATTCCCAAAGTATCTCTAGAGCAATGGTCCATGTTTATCACTGTGGTTGAAGAAGGCAGCTTCCAAGCCGCCGCTGATAAACTATTAAAGAGCCAAAGCAGCATCAGCTACGCCATGCAAAAGATGCAGCAAGGTTTAGGGATAAATGTGTTCGAGCATAAGGGCCGAAAAGCCGTACTTACTGACGCTGGCCAGCTCATGCTGCAACGAGCGAAAGATCTAATTCATGCCGCCAGCGCCGCCGAAAAAGTCGCCGCAGATTTCTCCGTAGGCTGGGAACCGCAAATAGGCTTAGTGCTCAATGACATGTTTCCTGAGCATATCGTGCATGTCGCATTAAAAGCATTTGGTGAACAGTGCCCACAGACACGCTTAGAAATATACGTTGAAGTCCTTTCGGGGGTCGATGACAAATTACGTAATGGCGAAGCACAGATCGCGGTCAATCATATGATCCCTAGCGGCATGGTCGGCGAACCCATCATTGAAATGGAGTTTGTGCGTGTCGCCCACCCAGACCATCCACTGCATCATATTGGCCGGGCTATTCACCACAGCGATATGAAGCTGCATCGTCAAATCGTAATCCGAGATTCCGGTAGCTATCGTCGTGAGAACCGCGGTTTCTTAGGCTCAGACCAACGCTGGACGGTGCCTAATATGCGGGAAGCCTTTGAACTTCTACGACTAGGATTTGGTTCAGGAGTATTAGCCAGAAGCATTGCACAACCTGCCCTTGATGCGGGCGAGCTAAAAGAATTGGACATCGATGGTGGCGGCCGCATGAGTTCGAATATGAATCTCATCTTTGCCGACAAGGCCAATACCGGTCCTGCGGCTTTGTTATTGGCTAAATTGCTTAAAGAAGCCGCTAAGGCTTCTCTCTAAGATAAATTTTTTTATCTTCTGAAGACATGTTTTCCCAAGCAATAGAAGAGGTGACGGTCTCCATCACCAAGCGCCCAAGAATCTCGCCAAACAAAACATGTTTTCCACAATAGCTTATTGATTCTGGGCCGTGGCCACTCACCACCGCGACGGAATCCGTGCCGGTGCCTGTCGCAATTTTATTTGAAATAGGGCTCATTATTTTAGCATCTTGCAAGGCCGCCGCTTTAGCTTCGGTAATAATGAGTATGGCCTCGATACTGGCAGCGTCTGTCAATTTTGCCGAGGTCAGAACAATGATATTAATGGTTCCTACTTCATCAGGATCCGTAGCCATCGTTCGATATTCAGCATAATCGCCGACTCGTCTGGCGTTTGATAAGCCTGAAGTAACCAAAACAACAAGTTCAACTCCTTGCTCAGTCACTTTAGCCATGCGCAATGAACTCATAGAAGCCGCCGTCATCATGCCGACAGCGGTTCCTTGCCAATCAAAACTCGAACAATACTTCGCCAGTGTCACTGCAGGTAGCTCAGTGGCGGAATCCACTTTGGGCACCTTCATATTGAGAAGATGATTCGCGTAAACCAGACCCCCATTTAGCACAGCAGAACTCATCACATGATGAGGGATACTAAATTCAATATGAACATGGTTTTGAGACTGCTCCAAATATGCATATTGTGTTAATGCAAGGGCCATAGCACAATGCCTTCCTCTAACGTGATTTTGAACAGATATTAACATATTGGACTATGTCTAATCTTATGCCTAACCTTTAGCCTCATCGTAATAGCGAGCAATATTTTTTTGCATAGAAGCAGCAAAAAACAACCAGTCTGGTAGAATGCGGCTAGACTTTTATCCATACCCTGTTTCTTTTCTTTTAGAACACTCCACCGAGGCTTTCCCTTGTCCGCTGAAATAACTTCTTTCTCTGATTTCTTTATTCACGATCGTATCGAAAAGGCCCTTGATAATCTTAGGCTTCGTATTCCTACTGACGTGCAGAAAGCTTCGATCCCTCACGCTTTAGATGGCAAAGATCTTCAGGTTTGTGCAGAAACGGGCAGTGGTAAAACATTGGCGTACATACTGCCAATGATGCAAAAATTCTTACAATCTAAGTCAGTGATCCAAGGGACTCGTGGTCTGATTCTATGCCCAACTCGTGAGCTAGCCCGCCAAGTATTCAAGGCGACTAAGCAGTTCACTGACGTGACCGGCATGAACGTAGGTCTATTAACCGGTGGTGATGACTTTAAATTCCAAGCTGCTATGTTGCGTAAGAATCCAGAAATCATCGTTTCGACCCCAGGTCGTTTAGTTGACCATATTAAGCGTCGCTCAACCGACATGGTTGGCCTAGAAATTCTAGTTTTGGATGAAGCTGACCGCATGTTAGACATGGGCTTCGCGGAAGACATGGAAATCATCTCAGGGGAATGTAACGAAGGCCATCGCCAGACGTTATTATTCTCTGCTACGTTGCACCACAAAGGCATCGCTCGCGTTGCAGCAAAAGTACTTGATAACCCGATGGAAATTACCACGGCGACGGTTCAAGACAAGCATGACAATATTAAGCAGCAAGTCATTCTAGCCGATGATGGTCCTCATAAAGACCGTCTTTTAAGCTGGTTACTCGCGAATGATGAGTATGAAAAAGCCATCATTTTCACCAATACCCGTACTGAATCCGAGCGCTTAAACGTGTTCTTGCGTCAACACAGCTGTCGTTGTGCGGTATTACACGGTGAGCTAAGCCAAGATCAGCGTAACGCAACTATGCAGTTATTCCGCGAAGGTAAGATCAACGTATTGGTTGCTACCGACGTGGCTTCTCGTGGCTTGGATGTTAAAGGCATCGATCTGGTAGTGAACTACGACATGGCGCGCAAAGGCGATGACTATGTGCATCGTATTGGCCGTACTGGCCGTGCGGGCGAAACCGGTACTGCGATCTCTTTGATCAATCATACTGAGTGGAATTTAAAAGCGGCAATCGAGCGTTACATTAAGCAAGATTTTGAGCATCGCGCGATTAAAGAATTAAAAGGTGCCTACAGTGGCCCTAAGCGCTTAAAAGCGTCTGGTAAAGCTGCAGGTGTCAAGAAGAAGAAAGCCGGTCCTGGTCGCGATAAGCGCCCTGGTAAAGGTGCTGCTCCTGGTCCGAAGAAGGTAAGTGCGAAGAAAGCGAATGGCCCACGCCCTAGTCGCCCTAAGCCTAAGCCAAGTAACTTGATGGACTCTAAAGGTTTCGCACCGATCAAGAAAAAGAAAAGTCCAGCACCGCATACGCCTAGTGATGACTAAAGACTAAAATAGCTAGAAAATGATAGAGCGTTGGTTTTAAAAAGCCTTCGCTCATTATCGATATAGGGTGTTTCATTAACACCCTATATCGATACGCGAAAGCTGGCTTACCCAGCATTCTATAATAAATCTATCTCAGAAATGTTAGCGCTAATGAAGTACTGTCGCATCAACATCGTCGGCAAATTCCGGGGCTAATACGCAAACCCGATTCAGCATTAATAAGCTATGGCTTGGCATAACCACTTCCTGCTCCTCCTCAGGCTTAGCCGCAGACTCTAAAGTAATAATGTCATCCAGCAAAACAACCGTCGCATCAATCGAATCAAGCGCGACTATCACCCCACTAAAAAAACCATGAATCGTATTGATAGCAAT
Source organism: Oleispira sp. (assembly GCA_016765295.1). Taxonomy (GTDB): domain Bacteria; phylum Pseudomonadota; class Gammaproteobacteria; order Pseudomonadales; family Oceanobacteraceae; genus Oleispira. The sequence continues at coordinate 11,852 of JAESQF010000048.1, read as the reverse complement.
TAGGTCACCGACTTCGATTTCACTGCGATAGGTCATGAAATCTTCACCCTCTAACGCATCTCCAGGCCAAGGTGTATGGAAGCGAGCTGTGGCAACTAAATGAATAAGTCCTTGCACCATACTGTCTTCGATATCGAGTTCAATATCTTTCTCAGAAACGTGCATCACCTTATGCAACAGGCTTAGGAACAATTCACTGTCATCTTCAGACCAGCGTAAATCAATGGGGTTTTGATGATGAGTAGAAGGCTTAAAAGAGACATCAATTGCATATTCAACTGCAACCTTGTCTACTTCTTCACCGCGAGGCATAAGAACACTTACTACATCTAACTCAGAGTTCATTTCATTGGCTAAGCGCCAATACAAGGGTTGTAATCCGGCATTCATGTCGTTCACTCCTCTGGTATCACTCTCTTCTTACTTATTATTAGCAGAGCTAATTTATTAATAACAGGGCTAAAAAGCCTCCGCAAGTTAAATCAGCTTAATTTTTAGGCTCTTCTATACTAGTTATCGTTCATTCTTCAATAGGCTTTAGCGGTTAATCACAACTCATACTCGTTAATAAGCCATTACCTTAGTTAAATATCGTAGGCAATGTTCCTTTAGTCAAGAAAGAGCAAAAAGTTCACTTGTTTGCTAAAAGTGATATTATTCAGGAAAAATCATTAAGGACTCCTTATGCAAACCTTGCGTTTACTACCTCTAACCGCCCTTTTAACGGCAAGTTTAATGACAGGCTGTGCAACTAAAGTCGCTAATATGGACTATATGGAGCTGGAATCTCAAAGAGATGCTGCTATGGCCGATGAATCTGCCGCTAAAAGCATTCAGCGGGCACAGATGAACATAGAGTTGGGTAAAACCGAAGAGCTTGCCTATTACGCTCCACGCCACCTTAAGATAGCCCAAGATAAACTAATCGAATCCCGTAGCATGCATACTTCTGGCGATCCTGATGGTGAAGTTAAGCCCGTTGCGATCATGTCAAAAAAAGCCATCGAGGCAGGTTTGCAAACCAAAAAGACCGTAATTTCTACTCTACGTCCTGCGTTAAAGCATAAAGAGAAGCTATTAGAAATTAAAGCGGATAAATACTACCCTGAAGATTACAAAAAAATCACCGCCACTATCGTTAAGTTGATTGATCTAATCGAAGACGGTAACGTATCTGAAGCGCAGCGTGGACAAAAAGCCTTACTGCCCCGCATGCATGCAAATGAAGTGAATACTATTGAGTTCATTCAATTACAGCCAATCAAAGATCAGCTAGCAAAGATCAAAAAGAAAGGCGGCGATAGCATCGCGCCAAGTAGCTGGAAAGTTGCTAAAAAGAGTTTGAAGCAAGCACAAGCACTCATCGGTAAAACGCCGCGCGCGAAAAAGCAGATTCTACAAGCAACTCATGATGCTCAGCGAGCAGCAGACCACGCAAATATCATTACCGATTTCGCTAACGAAATTAACGATGCCAATAGCGATAACGCCGAAGCAATTGCCTTAAGGGTCGAGCGCTGGTTATATCGCGTATCCGTTGCTCTAAAGCATGACGATATTCGTCACCGCCCATTCGATGAGCAAGCGGCAACACTTTCAACTGAAGTTGAAAAAATCATGCGTCAAAGTCGTTAAGTTTTAATATTAATAGCAAAAATAATAGCAGGGATTAGTTAAACTAATCGCTGCTTTTTTATATCCGTTAATAGCCCCCTAACAGGCTCTGGGCTATCACATGAAAAATCAAATTCTGCTCATTCACTCCCGTTAACCATTGCGCCCCTGGACCTGTGGCATAAATACCTACATCTTCACCGCCGTGAGTTTCTGAATGGCGCGGAATTAATGCCTCTTGATGATAACCAGGTTTTTCAGTATCAATATTCGAAATGTTTTTACGCCCCACATTGATCGCTAATTTTTTAACCACGTCGGCATCTCCCTCATCACCTAAGTCATGCATGCCACGCCCATTCATGTATGACAACGTCGTATACGGCAGTCCATCTCCAGCCAGTGTAGGGCTATCTTCTCCTACAGCAATTACTTTACCCAAGATAGGATTGCCTCGCTTTTGATAACCCGCAAAGGTCATTACATGGCTATGGTCTGCAGTGACTATCACTAACGTTTCCGACAGATCGACTTGAGCTAAAGCCACAGCAACCGCATCGGATAAACCTATGGTTTCATGCAACGCGTTATAGGCATTACCCGCATGATGACCATGATCAATACGCCCAGCTTCAACGATTAAGAAAAAACCTTCTTCTTGATTTTTTAATACTGCTAATGCTGACTTCGTCATTTCTGCCAAGCTAGGTTCTGAACTGTCCTTCGTCGTTTTCTCAGCAGAATAATCCATATGGGAATCATTAAATAATCCAAACAAGTGAGTCTGTTTATTCGGATCAACTGCCAATAGCGCCTTTCTTGAAGACACATATTGGCCGTAAGGATTTTCTAATTGCCATTGCTCAATTAAGTTTTGTCCATCTAAGCGAGCTCCTCCTGACGACCTAGATAAAAAGTGCTTACGTCCTCCTCCTAGTGCGACATCTATGCCAGCACTCGCGCTAATGAACTGCTGCGCAATATCAATACAGCCACTCGCTTTAGCCTCTGAGGACAATTCAAAATCATCTTCCCAGTCACGTTCCGCTGACTTAGCATAACTCGCGGCAGGAGTTGCATGAGTGATTCTTGCGGTGGTCACAACCCCAGTTGCTTTACCTGCTTGTTTAGCTAACTCTAATATTGAAACCAGATCACGACCCAGGGCCGAACTACAGTCTCCTCGATTGGCCCCCTCATCCAGCGATAAGATACCCGCATCGGTTTTAATACCTGTCATCATCGCGGTCATAGTACCCGCTGAGTCAGGAGTCTGCTGATTGACGTTATAGGTTTTTGAAAAGCCAGAAAATGGAAAGTGTTCAAAGCTTAATAAATTCTCTTCTCCACTATTACCGGCAATTTGTCCTTGTAAAATACGCGCAGCAGAAACCGTGCTCACCCCCATGCCGTCACCCACAAACAATATGACATTCTTAGCTTTGCTAGCAGAATTTTTTAATATTGGATTCTGCATTTTCTTCTGTAAGTCTGCTTGGGCATCCTGAAACCAAGGGTTATTGATTTGATGTGAAGGTAAAGATTGATGATACGCTAACGAAGTACTAATTTTTTCTTCTGTAATACAAGCGCTCAAATTCATCGCGGCGAAGATTGTCAATGCTAAGCCCACCATTTTATCAGCTGGATAATTTTTCAATGGTGAGTTCATTCACTCACCTCATTTGCAGTTACTTTGCCATCTACAAATAGAATAGCATCACTAATTTTCTTCCAAGAAAGTATTTTAAAGTTCTGATTATTATTCGGTAATAAATTACGACCATCCTGCACAACCACTAAACCTTGCGGATATTTCTCACCCAGATAGGCACTCGATACCGTTAAGCCATCAGTTTCAGATGCACCATCTATACCGGCCTCAGCATTGAGTACAATACGGAAGCGACCTAAGTATTCATAAGGTGCCTGTGCCTGAAAGAGCACATAACTATCATTGCCCTGACTAGAAACCAGTAAATAGTTTTCAGTTGCGCTTTGATACAGCTCCATACCTTCAATATCCGCTTTTAATACATCCCCTATGGCAGTAACCTGTACCATCTCAATACTGTCACTTGGTTCGGCTCCAAGAGTCCATACTGCAAGATTTTCTTCACCGATAAATAAGCGCTGATTTTTATCATCTGCAGTGCAGCCTTCAGGTTGAGAAGCAACGCGAAAATCACGCACACGAATTCCTGTCCAGCCTGCTTCTGAGTCACTAATTTCATATTGCTCATAACGACCATCTTGATCATTAATAAACACATATATCTTATCTTCTAAGCCACGATACATGCACAGACCATAGACATCGTCTAAGCCGGTGGTTATTTCATTTACTGCAGAAACCTCTCCACTCTCAGGGGCGATATGAAACAAAGCAATACTGCGATTATCACGCTGACTAGCCGCCGCAATATCTGCAGGTATGCCTTTATGGGTAAAGCCTTGGCGTACATCGACATTATTAACCCGACCAACGAGTAGTTGCTGAACTTGCTTACCCTCAAGATCATAAACTAATAAACCTCGTTTTTTATTAGTGCCTAAGATCAAACTTTTTTCGGCAATACTCGGGTGCAACCAAATAGCGGGATCATCCGCAGCATCACCTTGAGTTTTAACTGGCTGAGTCTCTGCATCTGCGGTGAGATTAATCATAGGAAAAGTATTATTTATAGACGCTACGTTATTAGTCTCACCTGAAGATAATGATTCAACTTTAAAAGAATACCCCTGTTCACTCACATCATCTAAATAGTTTATGAACAGTTCCCCCCCTTGAATTTCAGCATTAAACCCATCCAATTTAACGTTATCAGACAAGGTATAACTGGCATTTAAACGAGTCCCTTCGTCACCGATAGCGTAGTGATGAATTTGATTACCGTCTTTTTCTGCAGCCAATAATTGCTGATCTATCACAACCAAGGGGCCACTACCCAGAACAAGATTGCCGTACGGTTGTATCAAATCCACCACAGTGCGGCTTATTTCACTCTCCGCGCGGGCAGAATAAGCCCATATACCAATACTCTCCTCACTGATAAATAACTGCTCAGTTACTGGATCAACCGCGCAATATTCTGCATTCGGTGGTAACGGAAAATGACGAATCTCGCGCAAGCTAAAATCAGAACCTTGCGGTTGAATCAACATCTGATGCGCTATTGCTGAATCATCCAATAGAAAAACTTGAGGTTCACCACCTTCTGGTTGATATAAACAATAACCTTCTAAAGGGTAATCAACTTTAGCCTCATATTTTGCTAGTGCATCATCAGAGCTAATATACGAGACCTGTTCATGGTTCAATTCACTATTTACATTTAATGCACTGCAAGCTAGCAAGTTTGTCATTAAAAGACTTAAGATTATAATACTACGATTTTTCACTAGTCCACCTATTACTAAACTGTTCATAACTATTTATTTCATAAAGATCATGTCGATTATTAAAAGTTACTAAAGCTCAAACCTAGACGATAGGTTGGGCCATAATCTTCATATTGATTATTATAATTTTCGTTATTACTGTAGGTATAATAAGGTTCATCAGTAANATTAGAGATNTCAAAATTCACTTTCAAATTNNCTTGNATTTTATAACTGGCACTGAAATCNAGTTGTGTTTGAGCCGCTTGGTAAACATCGGCTCGTTTNTCACTAATATCGCTGACTTCTANTAAATAATCCGANTTATAGTTGGCCGCTAGGCGTAACATTAAGGCATCGTATTCGTAACCAAGAATAAAATTNCCGGTTAAATCTGATTGATTNGGCATACTGATATCACGACTAATCTGCTCACCNTCATCATAACTACTAATACGAGCATCACTGGCACTCATCGTCGCATTAGTACTNATCAANAATCCGTTAAAAGGTGAAGGTAACATGGTCATTTTTTGTGAATAAGACAGTTCTAAACCNNTTAAATCAGCACTNTCACCATTNTCAAAGGTTTTCACTTCGTCATAATCTTCCCAGCCAGGTGAACCTGCTAGATCTGTTTCATAAACAAAGTTATCAATGTCTTTATAGAATACAAACGCTGATAGCGTGCCTGCGGTACCNGNGAAGTACTCAATGCCTAAATCATAGTTTGCCGACTCNAGCGCTTTTAGCTGAGTATTACCAAACTGTGCTTCTTCACCATCATCAACAAAATTGGGTGCCATCTGCTCAAAATTTGGACGTACNACNGAGTTAGTCCAGGCNGCGCGAACTTGCGTATCAGAATTTATTTGATAGCGAGCATGCAATGACGGCAATACATGTGAATAATTATTTTTACTATTCACATCCTGATAGGTAGCGTCACCATCAAANCTAACCCCTTTAAATTTATGTTCAGTACCTTCATAGCGCACACCGGCTAAAATACGTAATTCATCTAAATCAATGCGNCCCATCATATAGGCGGCCTGAATATCTTCGTCAATGGTATAGTCAGCGATNCGAGATTTTTCTTCATCAATAAATTCATCATGATTTAAACTATCGACGATGTTATTCACTGCATCTNCTGAAATACTTGGACCAAATGAACCTAAGCNATAATCAACTTGCCCATCAGTAAAGTTANTCAGCGAAAGATCTTCTTCGCTATAACCATAATCGGTNANNTTTTCAAATATATACTCATCGACATCTTGTTTCTTTTNGCGCTGNCTCGCTTTAATACCAAATTTAATTAAAGCNGGGTTATCCGCAATATAAAGATCATGAGTNAAATCAAATTTNAAACTATTTTGAATGTCATAACTCTCTGCTACCTCATACTCAATTTCATCCAATGTATAATTACTAGCATCTAATGACGCCGCAGAAGCAATCACATTAGGTTTTTTGGTATCGGTAAAACCCATATNAGNAAACGGATCGGCTTTAAAGCTTGCCCCGCCAATACTACCTGGCTCTTCTTCACTCGCCTTGCTATAACTTGCAGCAAAATCGATAGTCCAATTATTAACAAAATGTTGACCACCAAAAGTTGACGAAAAAATACGTTGGGTTTTCGTTCTATCTTTTAATTCGCGCGTTACTTCTGCTAACCCTNNCTCTCCTTCTTCTCGNCCCTTNCCCGAAAANTCTAATTCATTTTCNTCATTGAGCTCTTCTTCACCAAACTCAACCACATTCGCTTGACGCTGTTCGTCATCACTGTATTTNCTGTACAAAGTNCGTAAATATAACGACGTATCCATACCCAGTTCTAAATCAAGATTCAGTACCGCACCTATGCGCTCACGCTCAATGGTATAATCACGCTGCTCCACTTCTTCTAGCGCTGCACCATCGTCGAAATCCCAGGCNCCACCTGTTTCTACATTATCAGAACCAAACTTACGATTTTCCCAAGTTAATGCACTCGCAACNCCTAANCGATTATCTTCTGAGAACTGAAATGTATTACCGGCCGTAACCGCTAANGCNGGGCTGCCTTGAGCTGTGTGCTGATCATACGAACCTTCAGCGCGGACGGTATAAAAAGCGCCATCACGTTCAAATGCCGATAAGCTTCTTACATCGATACTGCCACCAATCGAATTGGCATCCATATCTGGGGTTAAAGTTTTAGTNACTACTAGACTGCTTAATAAATCCGCNGGTACTACATCTAACGCTACTGCACGACTACCTGATTCNGGAGCCGGAATCTGCACACCATTAACCGATACACTGTTTAANTCTGGGCTAATACCTCGCACACGAACAAAGNGGCCTTCCCCTTGATCACGCTCAATAGAGATACCAGGAATACGCTGTAACGCTTCAGCCGCATTGCTATCAGGTAATTGACCGATGGCNTCGGCATTAATTGCACTGATCATATTATCCGCATAACGCTGGCGATCGAGNGCCCGCTGAATCTGTGCAGCCTGACCCACAACTAATACTTCTTCTATGGGCTGATTATCGGTATTAANTTCGATGTTATTTTCTAAGCTTTGATCATCTTTAATTTCAATAACCTGNTGGTACAATATTTCATTGCTCAACGAGACNCTTAAGTTATATTTTCCNGCNGGTAAATTAGGTAAGCGGAAGCGACCGTCTGCTACCAANACCTTGCGTTTAATTTTCTGATTATCTTGAGCTTNAATTTCTAATACCGCACCCGATACATTAGCACTACTGCTAGCATCGCTAATACGACCNTCAAGAATACCTTCTGCTGATACCGTGGCAGATGCCAATGCCATAGCCACGACTAATGGTTTTAAAACAGAGTTCATGATTGATTCACATCCAGTTATTTATTTGATCTGGNGNGACCATAAGAAAATTAAATGACAGTAATATTACAATAAAACCNATACTCTAAGCTGANATGNNAAATACCTTTAAATAGCGGATGATTTTAAGGTTTATGATCTGATTCGACCCCCTTCGATAGGTAATATAAGTGGGGCTTAGAGGGATTCTCGATTATTAACCATTTATTTATACCTTTGACCTGAGCCGATTTGACCCTTAACAAATATTTAACTTAACCCTCTCTCTGTAATATAACTGACACATAGTTTTGTTATTCCGTATCCATACTTTTTAATTATGCGAGAATTAGCAATATGTTCAGCCTGCTGAAATTACATTTAAATAAATTCTTGCTAATTTCCTGTTTACTCATATTCTCGGTTCTAGTGAGCCTATCAATTGGTGAAATAAAGTATTGGGCACAAATAGATTGGTTAGATGTTGCCGGCGAAGGAGGCAGTGCAATTGCACTCGCTATTTGGATAGTCTTTATTCTAGGCAGTCGCCTACGGGGACGTGTCACCAATTTATTAGCGTTAGGATTGGTTTTTATGTTTTTCGCTTTTTGGCAAGATGTCCTAGATGAATTTATTCAGTTACCGAATACGGTATTGTGGAACCAAATGGAATCCATAACCATGCCCATTGGCATACTATTGTTAACCTATGGTTTATATCACTGGCATCAAGAACAGCTTGCTTTGAATCAGCAGCTAAGAAAACGAGAACTAGTTTTCCGAGAACACCGAGCATTTGACCAACTAACCCTTACCGGACAAGCTGAATATCTTTCACAGCAATTAATTACTCAGAAAAATACCCGTCACAAACAATCTCTAGTATTTTTAATGCTGGATCTCAATAATTTCTCGCAGTTTAATCGTCAGTTTGGCAATACCGAAGGTGATCGTTTATTACTAGAGGTTTGTGAAATTATTTTATTAAACTTGCGCCAGCAAGATTTAATTTGTCGTTATGCGGGAGATCGCTTTGCCGTTATCCTACCCGACACCTCATTTACTCTCGGCCGACAGATAGCGGCAGAGCTTAAGCAAGCTGTGAAACATTTTGCCTTTAAAGTTCCACAATCTTCGACATCTCAATTTCAAAGCCTAAGTATTGGTTGTGTTCAGTGGAAAACTGAGCAGATGCACGATCGACAATTAGAATCGATTGAGCAATTATTAGAACGTGTAAACTTGGCGCTACTAAAAGACAAACCGATTAAGTTGACTTAATATGAGTCGATTATTATGAAATCTACAGCTCTTATTTGCTATGAGAACGATGAAGTTATTTATGCCGCCCATCACCATGCCGCATTATTAATCGATCTTGTAAAAATAAAAAACATTAATAGCCATAAGCTGCTATCTGGTACCGGTCTATTTTACCAGGATATCGTCAGTGGTAACAAACTCATTACTGGGCAACAGTATTTACGCTTAATTCAGAATGCTCAAAACCTGTATAAAACCAATGATTTAAGCTTTCGTTGGGGTCATACACTTTGGCCGGGGCATTATGACTGCTTTAGTCAACTATTAGGCAACTGTCAAAACCTTCAGCAAACGCTGCAAGTAATGAGCAAGTATCGGTTACAACTTTCCCCGCTTATTACTCCGATAATTACTCAAGATAGTCGCTATTGTTACATCCAATGGCGTGATGCCATCGGTCTAGGGGAACAGAAGAAATTTGTAATTGAATCATGGATGACAGGATTTTCAGCACTGTGTCGTTTTCGTTCACAGCAGAAGCTTCCTTGGCATTTTGGTTTCAGTCATGCCCAGCCCAAGTACCAAGAGCAGTATCAGGTAAATCTAGGAGAGCAGGTATATTTTGACCTAGGGATCGATGTAATGGCCATCGATAAAGCGTATTTACACCAGAACTGGCAATATGAAACGAGCACTGCCTACAACATCGCTTTACGCCAATGCCAACAGGTTTCGACCCATACTGTCAGTTTCATTGAACAGGTCTTTGACTACATTCTGACTTACATTCGCCAATCGTTAACCTTAGAAGATGTCGCTAGCCACTTTCAAATGAGCAGCGCAACATTTAAGCGTAAGTTGAAAAAACATAATAGTCGCTTCCAACAACTACAAGATCAAGCGCGCTTATCCACTGCGTTGTATCTTTATCAATGCAATGGCTTTAATAATACTCAAGTGGCCAATTATTTGAATTTCAATGATATGCCTAACTACCGCAGGGCCTTCAAGCGTTGGAGTGGTCGCACCCCCAACAACTTGAAACAGGACTTACTTAATGTAAGCTCCGTTTAATCGTCAGAAGACGGTTCAGTAGGCTCTACAGGGGGACGCTTAAAAGCGGTGCTTGGGAAGTGACGGACGTTACCCTTAGGATCGTCCTTTGATGAAGTAACTTTCACTACTCCAGGCTGTTCCATTTCATCGATACGAATTATCGAAGTTAGTGGAATAAAACTGCGTTTTACCCCAGTAAACTCCAACTTCAGTTTTTCATACTTTTTCTTAGCGTCCGTATCGACACTTGCTTCAGTACTCGTCTCATCACTGGTCTTACTATGCTGACTGTCATCAAATAGCAGCTCTTCGACTTCAACAAAGCCATACATCTCACTTTGAAAGATATAACGGGTATACAGCTCGTACACTTCACCTAGGTTATTGAAAATAACGCGATAAATCGGCTCAGCAGTTGGTTTCTCGGCCATTAGGCTCAAACTCTCAAAGAAAAAAAACTATTTTACCATACATCGTTTTTACCATACATCGCTGTGGGTACTATTAGACGATTCTATTCGACTAAATGATTAACAGGTATTAGTTGACGAGACTCGTTTACATATTGCTGAAATTTACCATTCGCTTTTAAGCGTTTTAAACCTTTATTAAACTTATCGATATAAGTTAGGTTATCTTCAAATTGTCTTGATAACAGCAAATGATTATTTTTAATAAAAATGGGTTTAGGGTGATGGGTGAACTGCTGCGAGCCTTTACCATAATAATTGTCTAATATGCCGAAATAACCAACATCCAACTGCTCAATAAAGACATCAATTCTATCGTTAAACAGCATATCCAAATTTTGTTTATTACTACCGAGCATGTTGACATCGATAGTTCCATTATCCCACGCCTGATAAAATTCAGTATTATAAGTAAACCCTTGCCGCGCCCCAACCGTCATACCTTTTAAGTCCTCAAAGCCCTGCCATTCGAAGGTATTCGTCTTCAGATAAAACCAGACATAACTTTCTTCCATTATCGGATCACTGAAATAATGCTCTTCCTCCCTCTGCGCGGAATACAACCATTGCACGGTGCCATGTACCCTACCCTCTTTAGATTCTTCATAGGCTCTAGGCCAAGGCATGAATTTATATTCAACTTCCACACCTTCTAAGCGAAAGGCTGCCGTTACAATACGGGGGATCAGGCCGTTATGAGGTAAGTCGGGAGAATCCAAAGGCGGATATTCCCCTACCGACAAGGTTAAAGTTTCCGCACAGACGTAACAACTGCAACCTGTAAAAACTAGCAATATCAAGCGTATACATCTGTGCATCTTTCACCTCGTTAGATCACTCTTCGCCCTTAATCATTCGCAGAGCCTGCCATTTCATTATAGCGTAGCCACTAAGATTAGATTGTTCAGCCATTGAGCAGTATAATGCCGCGCAATTGTATCTTCGAATACGTACGCCCAGATTAAAACAAGGTCGCTGAATCATGGCTAAAAAGCTGTTTATAAAAACCCACGGTTGTCAGATGAACGAATACGATTCGTCTCGTATGGCCGATATGCTGGGTGAAAGCCATGACATGGAAATCACCGATAAAGAGTCAGAAGCGGATGTGATCTTGCTTAATACCTGCTCTATCCGTGAAAAAGCGCAAGAAAAGGTATTCCACCAGCTAGGTCGCTGGAAGCACCTAAAAGAGAAAAACCCTGATCTAATTATCGGTGTT
>JAESQF010000126.1 GCA_016765295.1 Oleispira sp. | reverse complement strand
CCTAGGCCCAAGCCCAGTGTTTGTAGTCGCTAATGGTCGTTAGATGTTATTAGCTTTAGTTAGCCTTTGGTTAGCATTAGATAGCCCAAATTAAATAGGAACAAAACATGACTCAGCAAATTCGTCGAGTAGCCATCATTGGTGGTAACCGTATCCCTTTCGCGCGTTCGAATACTGTTTACTCATACGCGTCTAACCAAGACATGCTGACGGCGGCATTGAATGGTTTAATCAACCGTTATGACCTACAAGGTAAAAAAATTGGCGAAGTCGTTGCCGGCGCTGTTATTAAGCACAGCCGTGATTTCAACCTAGCGCGTGAATGTGTATTGAGCACGTCATTGCACCCAATGACCCCAGCGACTGATATTCAGCAAGCGTGCGGTACTGGCCTTCAGGCATGTATGCAGGTTGCTAACAAAATTGCTCTAGGTCATATTGATTGTGGTATTGCTGGTGGTTCCGATACAACTTCTGATGCACCGATTGGTGTTTCTGAAGGACTGCGTAAAATTCTGTTAGATGTGAACCGTGCTAAAACGACGGGTCAGCGCTTGAAGTTGCTTTCTAAAATTCGTCCTAAGCACTTAGCACCTTCATTGCCTCGTAACGGCGAGCCACGCACGAATATGTCGATGGGTGAGCATACTGAAATTACGGTAAAAGAGTGGGGCATTACTCGCGAAGAGCAGGACGAGATTGGTTTTAACAGCCATAAGAATCTTTTAGCTGCTTACGAGCGTGGTTTCTTTGATGACTTGGTAACACCTTTCCAAGGTTTAGAAAAAGATAACCTTGCGCGCGAACCTAACTTAGAAAAAATGGCGTCGTTAAAGCCAGCGTTCGATAAAAAGTCAGGCAAAGGTACATTAACAGCAGCGAACTCTTCTGCATTAACCGATGGTGCTTCTTGTGTATTACTAGCATCAGAAGAATGGGCAAAAGAAAATAACTTGCCAGTACGAGCTTATCTTTCTTTTTATGAGACTGCCGCGGTTGATTTCGTCAGTAAAGATGCTGAAGGTCTATTGATGGCGCCAGCTTATGCGGTATCAAATATGTTGGATCGTGCAGGTTTAACCTTGCAGGATTTCGACTTCTACGAAATTCACGAAGCCTTCGCCGGTGTAGTTTCTTCAACGCTAAAAGCATGGGAAGACGAGACCTTCTGTAAAGAGAAACTAGGCCGTGATGGCGCGATGGGATCTATCGATCGCAGCAAGTTGAACGTTAATGGTTCTTCTATTGCTACGGGTCACCCATTTGCCGCAACCGGTGGTCGTCTTGTTTCTTCTTTGGCTAAAATGCTAGAAGAGAAGGGATCAGGCCGTGGTCTTATCTCAATCTGTGCGGCGGGTGGGCAAGGTGTTGTTGCCATCTTGGAAGCTAAGTAGAAAAAGCTAAATAGTTGCAGTGTAGAAAGAATTAAAAAGAAGCTTATATAAATAAGCTGCATTCTCACCGATGCATTAAAACCCACAATAAATTATATTTATTGTGGGTTTTTTTATGTCTATTGATTTATTTTATGTACTTATTGGAGACGAAAATTTTAGTTGTTTAGTTTGCAAGCCACTCAGCACTTTCAAGCCAAGCTTTTTTATTCATATTCTTTTTAAAGAAACCAAAATGATCAATGGCTTTCATTCCATAATCTTTCGGGTGGAGGGTTTTAATGTCTGTTTCAGCATTGTGATATAGCTTTTCTAGTTCACGTACACAGTTAGGTGGTGCAAAGCGTTTATCATCAGCCATGCTGTACAGGCGCATCTTGCCTTTATAAGCACTGAAACCTTCTCGTAATGGCTGGCCATTGGCATCGGCAATATAAGCTCTTTTACGACCAAAGCGACTCCAATCACGGGCCACCTGTTTTGGTAAATACTCAGCCCCTAATACCCAAGACGGTAAGCCACCAGTAAGTTTATAAAATAGAGGTAGGATAGCGAAAAAGAAAACAATACTTAAAGGTCTATCTTTTAATGGCCAGTTTTTCCAATAAATATGCTGAGAGGCAATATTTAAGAAGCTTTCGTAACGGTTATTATCCGGCATTATGCCCAATAGTTGGCCGCCAATAGAATGGCCGATGCCCTTGATGGTCAGCTCGGGATGACGATCAATAAAGTAACTCAGTACGGCGTCCATATCATGTTGGCCCCAATGGATCATCGAGGGGACTAGCGCATCGTCAGAGGCTTGAGTGCTTTCCCCGATACCTCTAAATTCATAGGTTAAAACAGTGAAACCTTGCTCGGCCAAAAAGCCGGCAAAGGCTTGGTAGTATTTTCGTACCACACCTGTGGCGCCATTAATGATCAGCCCAATACCGTTACTGTTGGTGGGTACGAATTCGCTAGCGTGTAACTGATAACCATCTGCTGTGGTGATGGTCAAATCTTGTATCGGCATGTAATCACCTTATGTGCTGAATTTTATTGAACCGAGAACCTAGCTCTGTTGTATAACGTATCAATTATAAAATCTAGAATATTATTCTAATTGTTACAAATGATCATTATATTGTCTTTAGTGATTAAATTTTTGTATCGATTCGACTTTAAGAGGGGGTAATAACGGTTTTGACACCGTTATTTGAATTAGCTAGGCACTGCTTTGTTGATTCAGCCAGACGGCACACTCATGCCATGCTTGTTGGTTCATGGTCTTCTTGAAAAACCCAAAGTGATCAATACGCTTCATACCATAATGTTTAGGTTCTATTAAAATAAAATCACTGTCGGCGTTTTTATACACATTTTCTTGCAAAGATTTAACCGCGCTTAGTGGGGCAAAAGCATGATCATCGGCAATCGCTAAAAAGCGAATTTTACCTTGGTACTTGAAGTAATTTTCTTTTAATTCGCTACCATCGACATCGCTATAAAAGGCTTTTCGACCGAAGCGTGACCAGTCTTTGGTTGCTTGTTTAGGTAAGGATTCAGAGCCTAGTACCCATTTAGGAAACTGTTTTGCGGCAAAGCCAAAAATAGGCAATAGGCCATGAAAAAATATGAAGCTTTGAACTTTGAATTTTCCGCGCCAATTACGCCAGTAAGCATGTTGTGAGGCGACATTTAAATAGGCTGATATTCGGTGGTTATTGGGTAACAAACCTAATAGCTGCCCTCCTACTGAGTGTCCCACACCTAAAATCTTATGTTCTGGGTATTGGCTCTCAACCCAGTCTACGATAGCGTGATAATCCTCTCGACCCCAGTTGATCATACTGAGGGCTTTGTCTGTGGTGCTATTCGTTTTGCTGCCACCAATCCCGCGGTAGTCGTAACTAATAACCTGCAGTCCTTGTTCCGCTAGGAATAGGGCAAAAGCATTGTAATATTGACGCAATACCCCAGTAGCACTATTAATAATTACGGTAGTTTTAGGCTTATCTTTTGGAATAAATAAACTTGCTGCAACTTGATAACCATCTGCTGTGGTGATGGTTAAATCTTGAATGTTCATCTAATCACCCTAGGTATGCTGAATATTATGAATTTTGCTCATGCTATAAGTTGTGAACCTCGACCAGTTGTATAACGTATACAAGGATAAATCTAGAATAATATTCTAATTATTATAATAAACACTGCTTTTGTCAGAGATAGTTATACTTTCTGGTTAATAATGGGCAGGTCTCAATTTGGTAAGCAGTTTATTAGTGAGGGACTTGGGGAGGATTTTGGCTAGACGAACTAAATTAGCGGTTATAAAAGGGAATAGGTAGTCTGCTGCTTCTTTTTCTAAAGCCCGTATTATATGTTTCGCTGCATCAAGTTCACTGATCTCAAAAGGAGAGGGAATGCCATCAGTCTTTACGCGTTTTGTAGCGATAAAACCTGGATAGATAGAGACAAATTTAATACCAAAAGGCTTCAATTCTATGCGGCAGCTGTCCATTAAAATACGACCCGCCGCATTAGCTGCAGAATAGGGGCCTTGCATGGGTAATCCCAGAAAACCTGCTAAGGAGTTTGTATGGGCAATTAAGCCATGACCCTGCCATTTCATTTGAGCAATTAACGGCACCAGAAAATTTACCAGGGTGCCATAATTTAGTTGTGTATTGTGATGAATTTCATCAACGCTTGTCTTGCTCATATTAAAAACTGGGCCATCGCCAATATTTAATAAGGCGATATCAATTGTTTTAAATTCACCTATCGATTGCTTCACACAATCTTCAGCTTGTTCTGACGATAGTGCATCACATGGAATTGCCATTGCTTGTGAGCCATTAGTTATGATTTCTTTGCATAACGTATCAAGTTCAAATTGGCGGCGAGCACTAACAATAATTCGATTATTGTGATGGCTTAATAATAATGCGACTTGGCGACCAATACCAGAAGAGGCTCCGGCAATAAGAATCGTTTTATTACTAATCATATTAATTCAGGCACCGACCAGTATGCGACTAATATTAGCGACTATGATGCCAAGATAATTCCCCACGGCATAACCTAAAATTGCGGCGGCAAAACCGGGTAAAAGAATTTCACGATTTTTCAAGGCCCCAGCGATAACGGGAATAAAGGGTACCGACATAATCGCTGCGGATGAGGTGATCAAAAAGGTATCGGTATCTATTTTAAATATCTTACACAGAAGTGCTTGCATGATGAGAGAGCCGATTAAAATGAAGCTGATATAGCCAGCTAAGCCTAAATCAATATTGGTAAAGACATGGGTATCAGTCATCGTACCCATAGTGAAACAGAAGACCAGAATCAAATACATACCCAGTTGAAAGCTATTGGCTAAATCACGAACTTTAGGAATAAACGAAGCCACTAAACCTAGAGTAGTGATACCAATAATCGTGGTAGTTGATTGATAGGTTTCAGGCACTAGACTGGCAATGAAAAGCGCTAAACCTACAATGATACCTGATGTTAATAAGGCCGCTAGTGTTTGAGGTAGTTGCTTAATATGCACCAGTTTTTTATAACCATGAGCTGTTTCATCCGCCATGTGTTCCATGCCGGCATAGTCAATGTCACCACTGTCATTTTTAGGTTGGTATTTATTTAGGAACAAACCAAATACTTTTTGGCCAATGGACATAACAAAAATAAGATACATCGCAGAGAATATAATATCGTAAGTGACCATGGTTATGAAAATTGACTCTTTACCATCAATGGCGGTTTTAATCGCAGCCATATTAGGGCCTCCACCCGTATAAGCACCCACTGACATTCCCGCGACTTGCCATACATCGGCTACTTGGTCGTTAAAAATGATAGCGCCTAGGGTGCTGATAACAATCACCGATAATAACGCCAGCCCCATGCCTTTTAAGGTATCTCCTGCCATATTCAATGCGCTCTTAACATTGATAGAAAAGAGCAATAATGGCAGAGCAATGGCAATGCTGATTTCAGAAATATCTTTTTGTACTGCGCTAATGGTTGCGCTATCAAAAAATACGGATAGGTCTATGCCCGCCGCAATGGCGATGCCTAAAGCAAAAGATAAAACCACCACACCGGCTTTATCAAGTAAGGAGGATTTTTGACAGGCAATGATGATCACTGCTGGAATTAATAAATAAGCGAGAGCGAGCATCATGCAGTTTCCTTATGATTAACTTTTTTTTCTTCGCAAGTGATAGATTCGGGATGAAATATTGGCCACCAATCGATGATGCTGCCTTCTTCATAAACAGCAATTTCACCAAACTGTAAGAATACAGCTTCACTTTGAGTCGGACGAAAAAACAGGTAGTCATCCATTTTTATACAATGATCATCTTTAAGTTGATACATTTCTTGATTACTGGAGTGACCAAAAATATTCGAAAGTTTAGTTTTCGCAGGAAAACAAGGAGTTGCTAGCCAATTACCGCCATAAATAAAGCAGGCTTGCTTCGGTAATAAACCAACGATTTGTAAAAACTTAGAAAGATTTTTTAGCATCGGAATTTCAGGTTTACTCACTAGCTTTAGAACTGGTGCTGCAATAAAGCACGCAGGCTGGTGATGCTCTAATGTATGTACATCAAAATCGCTAGGTTTCACTAAGGCCGAGGCTGTGGCAATTTCATTAACGAAGTGGGACTGACTATTAATTTGGCTATTGGATTTATTATAAAGCGGGTAGGTGCTGCTGCCACCAGCATTCAAAATTAAGCCGTCGCAGAAATCTTGGCCAAATAGGTTGATCACATGCTGAAGGCAAGCCTGATAGGATTGCATCGCAAGTTTGAACGCTTTATTCATGCCACCGATGAACTTGGGTATTTTACTTACGTGAGCTTCATAGCCCATAAGGCCAGTCAGTATTAATCGTTTATCAGCGTTTAATATTTCTAGAGCCTGCTTTAATTCAGTACTGCTCTTTTGGCTATCGGTATTAAAGCCGCCTCTATGCAAGCCAACATCAATTTCTAAATTGATGTTCAATGAGCAATTAAGCGCTTTCGCTAAAGCTTGATATTGCTGTAAACGTTCTAAGCTATCCACTAACCAATGCAATTGTTTTTTTGGATTGAAACTTGAGCTATCGAGTGATTGATGCCACTGATAAAACTGGTGTGCGCTGGCCACTGGCATCGGTTTGCCTAATAAAATATCTGCTTGTGGCAGGTGTTCAACCACATGTAATAGAAAAGGCAGGTGAAAACTCATTAAGCGATTACTTCCGCTGCGCTCCATTATATATTTCAGTAATGGCACGGACGGAAGTGATTTAGCCACAATACGATAATTTAAGCCGCTTTGGATTACTGCAAGCAGTGCCGCTAAGTTTTCGTCTAGGCGCTGCTTATCAATGACTAAAGTGGGTCTATGAGCGCCAGCTTGTATGAGGGCTCGGCTTATCTGCGAGAAGTATTCAGTCGAAAGTGAATTCTTTGAGATCATTATTATTACGATATTTTTTATTTTAGTTGTACGTTTGTACCATGTTTGAATGATCTCGTATAGTTGTGGTTTATTGTTGTAAGGCTAATCCTACTTTTGAGCCGTTTACACGATTTAGTTTTTGGCTGATCCAATTGCCTATTTTAATCACTTCTGTTAAATGAATACCGGTTTCAATCCCCATGCCTTGTAGCATATATAACACGTCTTCTGTGGCCACGTTGCCGGATGCACCTTTTGCATAAGGGCAGCCTCCTAAGCCTGCGATGGATGAATCAATAGTGAAAATTCCATTTTGCAATGCGATTAAAATATTGGCTAAAGCTTGGCCGTAGGTATCATGAAAGTGGACGGCCAATTGTGCGGCGGGAATATCGCTTAATAAAACCTGCAACAGTTGCTCAGTAAAGCCTGGAGTACCTGTGCCTATGGTATCCCCTAGAGAGACTTCATAGCAGCCCATATCGAGTAATCTTTGGCTGACGTATTTTACCTGGGTAAAATATAGCTGCGCATTGTCTTGAGTAATGGCTCCTTCATAGGGACAGCCTAAGATGCAGGAGACATATCCACGTACCGGCAAATTCAATTTTTTTGCCTGATCCATTATAGGAATGAATCGCTGTAAACTTTCTTCAATAGAGCAATTGATATTCTTTTGGCTAAAACTTTCAGATGCAGCCGCAAAAATAGCAATTTCACTCGCGCCTGCTTCTAGAGCTTGTTGAAAGCCCTTCATATTGGGAGTCAGTGCGGCGTAGCGAACATTATCTAAGCGTTGGATCCCTTGCATCACTTGTAATGAGTCTGCCATTTGCGGAACCCATTTAGGGGATACAAAACTGCCTGCTTCAATATGCTGTATTCCGGTTTTGGCTAATGCCTCGATTAGCTGGACTTTATCATTGCAGCTTAACATTTCTTTTTCGTTTTGCAGGCCGTCGCGGGGACCGACCTCTACTATACGAACAGTGCTTTTATTACTCATAGCTTAGCAACTCGCTACCTTCGTCAACGAGATCTCCTTGTACAAAAAATACCTGATCGATAATGCCATTATGAGGAGCTTTGATAATATGCTCCATCTTCATCGCTTCCATAATGACTAAAATATCACCGCTATTAACGGTATCCCCTGCGGAGACTTTTACCTCGGTTAAGCAACCATTCATCGGTGCATGCAAACCCTGTTCATTTTCTTCTTCGGTGTGATGATGGCTTAAACGCGGAAGAGGAATAAATAAACTAGTACCGGCATTATTATGAACCTGAATGTGTTTATTATGCTTAAGAACTTGGGCTTTAATATGGCAATCGAGCGCCTTTGTTTCTATATTAATGCCTTTAATATGGATGCTTTTAATATGCAGGCTTAGTGTCTGAGTCTCATTATCGCTAGTTGAGTCGGTAAGATCTTCAATCTGATATTGTTGCCCATCCATTAATAGCAACTGTTTACCAGAGGGCAATGGTTGAAACTGCGCTGTCAAAGTCAGTTCCACAGAAGGGTCACTCTCTGCTAGGTGAAATTTTAGTGGGTCCTCATAACCCGCATTTAATCGCCAACCTAAAGCAGAGTTCCAAGGAGAGTGGTGATCATTGCTCTGAATCCTATTGTCGGTGCTTGGATCGCTGTTTGTGTATTGTCTTTGTTGGAAAAGGTAATAAGCACAGAAAATTTGATGAAGACGCTGATCATGTTCAGATAGAATGCTGGCCTCTGCAATCGCTTTAGCATTTTTCTCGATAAAGCCGGTATCGAAACCTTCTTGTTTTAAGCTAGAGTGCTTAACATCCGTCTCGATACCCGCATCGGCAAAGCTAGGTAATGAAATAAGCTGCTCTAAATAACGCACATTCGTGGTTAAGCCAGTGATGTGTGTTTGCTGTAAAGCTTGTTTCAGTTTATTGATTGCCCCTTGTCTGTCTTCTGCCCAGACAATCAATTTTGCAATCATAGGGTCGTAGAAGGGCGAAACTTCATCACCATCAGCAACCCCAGTATCCATACGAATTCCCTTGTCATAATCTAATGAAAAGTGAGTGCTTTCGGTCGGATAAATAAACTGATCTATTTTACCGGCGGTGGGTAAGAAATTATTATTAGGATCTTCTGCGTATAAACGTACTTCAATCGCGTGGCCATTAATGGCTAGATCTTCTTGGCATACTGGCAAGGGTTCTCCTGAGGCGATTTTTATTTGCCAAGCGACTAAGTCTTGGCCGGTTATATATTCAGAAACAGGGTGCTCAACTTGCAGGCGTGTATTCATTTCCATGAAATAGAATTCGCCATTCTCATATAAAAACTCAACGGTCCCTGCGCCGACATAGTCGATGGCGCTCGCTGCTTGCAGTGCGGCCTCGCCCATGGCTTTACGAATATGATCAGGAAAATTCGGCGCGGGGGCTTCTTCAACTATTTTTTGATGGCGTCGTTGTATTGAGCAGTCTCGTTCGAATAAATACACCCCGTTGCCGTATTGATCACAGAACAATTGGATTTCTATATGGCGTGGATTTTTTAAATATTTCTCTGCTAATAAATGGCTATCAGAAAATGAATTTAAACTTTCACGCTGTGCTGCGGCAATAGCTTCTTCAATTCCATCCAATGATTCAACGACGCGCATGCCTTTACCACCGCCGCCAGCGGAAGCTTTTAACAGAACGGGAAAACCGATATCAATACAGGCTTGTTTCAATCGCTCTATGGATTGATCATCACCATGATAACCAGGTACCAAAGGTACCTTAGCCGCTTCCATACGAACCTTGGCTTCGGACTTTAATCCCATGGCATTAATTGCTTGAGCGGGAGGGCCGATAAAAATGAGATTGTTATCACTACACAGTTGAGAAAAGGCGGCGTTCTCTGATAAAAAACCATAACCAGGGTGTATAGCCTGCGCATTCGTTTGCAAGGCTACGTCTATAATACGCTGGCTTTGTAAATAGCTGTCTTTAGCAGGCGCTTCGCCGATGTAAAACGCTTCATCGGCGAGTCCAACATGCTTTGCTTTGGTATCTGCACTGGAATAAACCGCGACCGTTTTTATGCCTAATTTTTTGGCACTGTGAATAATACGGCAGGCAATCTCACCGCGATTGGCGATAAGTATTTTTGATATCGGTGTATTAATAGGCACTTTATTCATTATTACTACTTCCTTCTAGACTATTGCCTTTTGAGCTATTTCCTTTTAAACCCTCGGTCTGCCAGCTGGGTTTACGCTTTTCTAGAAAGGCTGATAAGCCTTCTTGGCCTTCATCTGATACCCGCACTTTTGCAATAAGGTCTCGGGTATAATGCTGAATATTTTGTTCTAGCTTTTCATTCGATACTTTTTGCACCAGTGATTTGCAGATGCCCATCGCATTAGGGGCATTGTTCAATAATTGTCGCGACAGTTTAGTAGCATAATCTTCGATTTCACTCGCAGGAAGGGCTTCATGAATAAGGCCTATCGCTTCTGCTTTTTGGCTATCGATCACTTCACCACTGATAAAATAACGACGCGCTTGACGCTCTCCAATGGCTTTTACCACATAGGGGCTAATAACCGCTGGCGCCAAGCCTATTTTTACTTCGCTCAAACAAAATGAGCTGTTCTCGCTAGCAATGGCAATATCACAACAAGCAACTAAACCGACAGCGCCACCATATGAAGCACCTTGGACAACCGCAATTGTTGGTTTATTTAACTGATATAAGGTGTTCATTAATCTCGCTAGCTGACCGGCATCTTCACGGTTGGCGCTATAGTCTAAGCTTGCCATACGACGCATCCAGTTCAAATCAGCTCCGGCAGAAAAGTGTTTGCCTGCTCCGCGTAACTGAACCACTTTGACAGCATCATTCGAACTGCAATCGTCTAATGCCATAATCAGTAATGAAATGATTTCATCATCGAAGGCGTTACTAATTTCAGGTTTATTTAACGTGAGTATGGCTACTCCGTTTTTATGTTCGACCAATAAAGGAGAGGGATGATTCGTGCTCATGAGTATTTCCTTATTCGTCAGTTACATTCTAAATATGCCAAATTGAGTTTCCTCAATCGGGGCATTTAAACAAGCGGATAAGGCTAAGCCTAATACGTCGCGACTTTGGGCCGGATCAATAATACCGTCATCCCATAGGCGAGCGCTGGCATAATAAGGATGGCCCTCGTTTTCGTACTTCTTTAATAACGGCTGTTTGAATTTAGCTTCTTCTTCGCTAGACCATGTTTCTCCCCGTTTTTCTTTTGCATCGCGCGTGACCTGTGCCATCACGCTGGCGGCTTGCTCCCCCCCCATAACGGAGATACGGGCATTCGGCCACATAAACATAAAGTTTGGATCATAAGCACGGCCACACATACCATAATTACCGGCGCCAAAACTGCCACCAAAAACGAGTGTAAGCTTGGGTACTTTGGCACAAGCAACGGCATTCACCATTTTGGCACCGTGTTTCGCTATACCTTCTTGCTCGTATTTTTTGCCGACCATAAAGCCGGTGATATTTTGTAAAAATAATAACGGGATTTTTCGTTGGCAGCAGAGTTCAATGAAGTTGGCTCCTTTTTGTGCGGATTCTGAAAACAAAATGCCATTATTGGCGACGATACCGACAGGATATCCATACAGCTTGCCAAAACCACAGACTAGGGTTGTGCCAAAGCGCGCTTTATATTCATCAAATTCGGAGCCGTCTAATAAGCGGGCAATTAACTCTCGGGCATCGAAGGATTTTTTAAGATCGGTAGGCACTAAGCCATATAAATCTTCGGCAGGGTAAAGAGGTTCTTCTATGGTGAGTGATAGATTCATCTCAATGGCTTTTTGCCAGTTTAAATTTTTGACTGATTGGCGCACTAGCATCAGTGCATGTTCGTCATCTTCCGCTAGGTGATCGACCACACCGGATAATCGGGTATGCATATCACCACCGCCTAAATCTTCCGAGCTGACTTCTTCCCCCGTCGCCGCTTTCACTAACGGCGGGCCCGCAAGAAAGATGGTGCCTTGCTCTTTCACGATAATAGATTCGTCACTCATAGCCGGTACGTAAGNACCGCCAGCGGTACAAGAGCCCATTACTGCGGCAATNTGTGGAATGCCACGAGCAGACATATTCGCTTGATTAAAAAAGATGCGACCAAAGTGTTCTTTATCAGGAAAAACTTCTGCTTGTTGCGGTAAATTGGCGCCGCCGGAATCCACTANATAGATGCAGGGTAAGCGATTCTTTGCTGCGATTTCTTGCGCTCGTAAATGCTTTTTCACCGTCAAAGGATAATAGGTACCCCCNTTAACCGTCGCATCGTTGGCGACTATCATACATTCAACACCGGATACTCGGCCGATTCCTGCGATGATCCCCGCTGCTGGAATAGTTTCATCATAGACGCCNAGTGCGGCTAGCTGACCAATTTCTAAAAAAGGTGCACCGGCATCCAAAAGTTTATTAATGCGTTCACGGGGGGGTAATTTACCGCGACTAATGTGACGCGCTAAAGACTTTTCACCACCGCCTTGTTTAATCACNTCGATGTGTTGGTAAAGATCATCNACAAGATCAAGNTTGTGCTTTTTNTTGTGTTTAAACTCTTCGCTATTAACATTTGCGCAAGTTTTTAATATGGCCATGAGTTAGATANCTCCTGTTTATTCAGTNCTTATTTAGTTTCCGCGAANATTTCACGACCAATTAACATACGGCGAATNTCACTAGTNCCCGCGCCGATTTCATATAACTTGGCATCGCGTAAAAGTCTGCCCGTCGCAAAGTCGTTGATGTAACCATTGCCGCCTAATAATTGAATAGCATCTANCGCTAATTGAGTTGCCGATTCGGCACAATATAAAATAACGCCTGCGGCATCTTTACGAGCAGCCTCACCGCGATCACAGGCACTTGCCACTGCATATAAATAGGANCGGGAGGCATTCATGCGAGTATACATATCGGCAATTTTNCCTTGTACCAGCTGGAACTCACCAATGCTTTTACCAAACTGCTCNCGATCGTGAATGTAGGGNACAACGATATCCATACAGGCCCTCATGATGCCGGTAGGGCCGCCAGATAAAACAACACGTTCATAGTCCAAACCGCTCATTAGCACTTTCACGCCTTGGTTTAATCCGCCGAGGATNTTTTCTGCNGGTACTTCAACATCTTGAAAAATNAGCTCACAAGTATTCGATCCCCGCATGCCTAACTTATCCAGCTTCTCACCTTGAGTGAAGCCCGCNGAATTGCGCTCAACAATAAATGCGGTAATACCGTGAGCGCCTTTTTCCATATCTGTTTTTGCATAAATTACATAGGTATCGGCATCAGGGCCGTTGGTGATCCACATTTTATTGCCATTTAAAATGTATCTATCGTCATTGCTGCTGGCGCCTTTTTTACCTGCAANTTTTTTAGCGGAGAGTTTCATGCTNACAACATCAGAGCCCGCATTGGGTTCNCTCATTGCTAAAGCGCCAATGTGTTCTCCNGAAACCAGTTTTGGNAGGTATTTTTCTTTTTGNGCTTGGTTNCCATTACGATAAATTTGGTTTACACATAAATTAGAACCTGCNCCATAACTTAAACCAATAGATGCAGAAGCCCGGCTAATTTCTTCCATCGCAATGGTATGAGCCAAATAGCCCATATCNGTACCACCAAACTCTTCACTCACCGTCATGCCTAATAAACCCATATCCCCGAACTTTTTCCAAAGTTGATTCGGAAAAGCATTCTCTTTATCGGTTTGGTCGGCGATTGGNACGATCTCTTGAGCGCAAAAAGCATTAACGCTTTCACGCAACATATCGATAGTTTCACCATGGCCAAAATTGAGCTCATGGTATGTNGATTTGTTTGGAGTGCTATTGTAGCTTTGGTTAATGGAGCTTGGATTCATGGTGAGTGCCTTAATGTGTTGAATTAATATTCAAACTTGTTTTGTTGTTNTTTTTATATCTGCCCTAACTCTGGCTTCGTGCTCATCAAGCTCAAGCANCATCATTTCAATATCCGCTTGTTGTTGTAATAAACGCTCACGACTGATTCTGACCTGCTCAAGAACTCTAGAATGTTGCTCCTGATTATTATTGCCACTGTTATACAGCTCAATCAGCTCNTTGCTTTCCGCCAATGAAAAGCCAAGACGTTTTCCGCGCATGATCAATTTAATTGTAATGCGATCGCTTGGGTTATAGATGCGTTTTTGGCCTTCACGCATNGGAGTGATGAGCCCTTGGTCTTCATAGAAGCGAATGGCACGAGTGGTGGTATCAAACTCTTGTGCGAGTTCACCAATGGTATATGTCTTAACCGTCATTTTGATTACTGCTTATGCTAGGTGAATATTGCTCATTACCTTTACGTTAACGTAAAGCTATCAATAGGTCTAGTGCTCATTAAATAGACAAGGNTATTGCTAGAGGTAGCTGAACAAAATAACTAGCATTTGTATCAAACGTATCTTTTCAAAGAATATTTGTTNATTGATCAAGCGGGTTAGAAAAGAGGGATCTAAAATAAGTTTATCGATTGTTTAATATACGGTGAGTCTAGGCATGCTCAAAATAATTATTTCTTGCGCTATATTGATAGCGGCTTCGAGTGGGCAAGCAAATCTGCATAATATGAATGCGACGAAAATGGATAAGGATGATAGNGGCTATATAAATCCGNTAGAACCTTTAAAAAGCAAAGCGTTCTCCCAACATGTANCACACTTTTGCTTGAATCAGGTTGAAGGGTTTGGCTTGGATCGNAAGTTTATGACGGCTTATGTAGTC
This sequence comes from Oleispira sp., assembly GCA_016765295.1. Classification (GTDB taxonomy): domain Bacteria; phylum Pseudomonadota; class Gammaproteobacteria; order Pseudomonadales; family Oceanobacteraceae; genus Oleispira. The sequence continues at coordinate 5,314 of JAESQF010000126.1, read as the reverse complement.
GAGTGTGCAGCGGATTANGGTGTATTTAACATNGTATTGAAGTCGTACTAATTAAATGATGCTATAAAACATCTTTTAGACCTGCCATGTAGCAATGAGTGACTTGATGGCTTGGTGCTGTTTATCGAGTACTGCATGTGGCGCTTTTGCTCGGGCAAGACTAATTTGCGCCTGAGCCTGGGCTAATAGCAGTTGAACCGCGTCTTCTTTATCAAATGGCAGCTGGCAGGACTTATCTTCTAGACANGCGGAAAAGAGTTTGTATTGTTGCTGCCAGAGCTTTATCCCTTGCTGCTTTACTACTTTATTTTTGCTGATGCCTTCTTTTTGACTGTTTTGAATAAGACAGCCATATGCTCCGTAACGGCTTTTCAGCATGCCATTCAGTTGTTGGAAGAATTTATTAAGTGATTCTAATGAGGGTGTATTGTCTATNAACGGTGCTAGCAACAGCGTAATTGTGTGTTCTTGGTAATAATTCAAGGCTTTTTCAAACAGTACTTCCTTATCGCCAAAACCTTTATATAAACTATAACGATTTAGNGACGTTGCCGCTTCTAAATCAGAAATAGAGGTTTCCGCGAAGCCCAATTGCCAAAATTTCATCATGACCTTTTTCAGTATTTGATCTTGGTCATAGCTTTTGGGTCTGCCCACGGTAATACCTACCTTTTATAAAAAATGTTGCANCGAAATATAGTGATCNGATGTTAGCACTATTTGAATTAGTTGTTGACCAATCAGTTTGAAAAAGATAGTTTTTGACCTATCGGTAAAAAATAATAATTGAAGATTACAAAAAGGAAGTAATNATGAANTTATACGACTATAAAATGGCTCCAAATCCTAGGCGTGTTCGCATGTTTATAGCAGAGAAGGGTATTTCTTATGCTGAGGCGGGGATCGAGGTCGTGAATGTGGATATTGCTAAGGGGGAAACCTTTAGTAAAGAGTTCAAGCAGATAAGTCCTTATGGTGGTCTTCCTGTTTTAGANTTAGANGATGGNGAATTAATTTCGGAGTCGATGGCGATTAGNCGTTATTTTGAAGAGCTTTATCCTGAAAACCCATTAATGGGCACGGATGCAAAATCAAAAGCTATGATTGAAATGTGGAATCGTCGTATTGAATTGGGGTTATATACCTCGATTGCGCTTTCATTTAGTCATGGTAATCCGATGTGGAAATCGGTTACCAATCAGGTGGAAGAATTTGCCGAAGTGAGTGCTGAAAATGCGGATAAGCAAATTCATAAACTGGATAAGCGTTTAAGCGAATCNGAGTATGTTGCAGGGGATTNTTTTTCGGTAGCGGATATCACGGCTTTATGTGCGATCGATTTTGCTAAAGTGATTAAACGTCGTATTGATGAGGAGAAGCATCCTCACCTTGCACGTTGGTATAAATTGGTGAGTGCGCGCGAGTCAGCGCAGGCATAACTCTTACGTTACCCTGTTCTAACTCTTTTCATTAGTTAGCCCAGGTCTTGCCAATATCCATTGCTTGAAATAGCTCTGCATTAATGCCATTTTTTTGCAGGGCTCGCTCTAAAGCTTTTGGTGGTTCATNAACGGCTTCGGCGGTCAATACAAAGGTATTCCAATGAATGCCGAATGCTGANTTTGCATTTATATCTTTAAATATTTCAACGGCATCTAGTGGATTTACATGCTGAGTTTTCATAAACCATCGAGGTTCATAAGCACCAATCGGTATCATGGCTAAATCAATCTCGCCTAGAGTCTCACCGATTTCTTTGAATTGGTAAGGGTTNTANGCAGTATCACCACCAAACCAAGCNGTAAACTTTTCAGTAGTTTCTGACTCGGGCCAAATAAATGCCCANGATGCCCACAGACTTTCGTTAGTATCAAAGATGCTTCTACGTGACCANTGCTGGCTCGGCTGNGCTTGGACGGTTAGGTCGCCTAGCTTAATTTTTTGCCACCAGTCCATTTCTTTTATGTTGGTAATTTCAAACTGTGCAAACCATTTCTTTAATCCCAGAGGGACTAACCACAAAGGTTGCGCTCCATTGGTGTTTTTTACAAAACTTGNACTGGTGAGNGCTTTTACAGAATCGACATCGAGGTGATCATAATGATTNTGAGAAATCACAATNATATCAATGTTAGGNAATTGGTCTATTTTTAGAGCCGGTGGTGTATAGCGCTTTGGTCCGATATATTGNGAAAAGGATGGGCGTTCGGAAAATACTGGATCAGTAAGAATATTGATTCCTTGATACTGCAATAAAACGGTTGAGTGTCCGATGAGTGTGGCTTGGGCTTTATTAAAATCTGGGTTGTGTATTTTCNCTAAGTCAGCAGCTTGCCAATACTCTCTATAATTCTCAGGCTCATCAGGCCATTGCATATCATCAAAAAAGCGCGCTTTGAGAAAGGCAATTGTGCTTGGTTGGAAATCTGCAGGTAGATAAGGGTTACGAAATTTACCGTTAATATGATGGGAAGGTACTACTTTAGCCGCTTTGGCTTCCGTTAATATAGCTTCTGAAAATGACGATAGTGAGCTAAACATCAAGCCTGACGTTAGCAAGCAGCGAAATACGATATTCATATTGTCTATTGCCCTTTAAAGTTAGCAGGGCGTTTTTCTAAGAAAGCATTTACCGCTTCGATGTGGTCTTCTGTTGCATGCATTTGTGCTTGTACTCGAGCAGATTCATCAAGCAGTTCTGGCAACTCCATTGTTTGGCCCAACTTTAATAAACGCTTAGTCGCGCGAATCACTTGAGGAGGGTTGCTAGCTATTTGATTGGCCAATTCATTTGCGCGTACTAGTAATGCATCATGTTCAACGACTTCAGATACTAAGTTCCATTGTAAGGCGGTCTGGGCATCAATCATTTGTCCGGTTAATGCCATTTGGGAAGCGCGACTAATACCGATAATACGCGGTAAGAACCAAGCACCGCCATCACCTGGAATAATTCCTACTTTAATAAAGCTTTCAGCAAACTTTGCTTTAACTGAGGCAATTCGAATATCGCACATACAGGTAAGGTCGCAACCTGCGCCGACGGCTGGACCATTCACGGCGGCAATTAAGGGGATTTCAACTTGGCTTAAGGCTAAAGGAATCCTTTGAATTCCATTACGATAGTTATCGGCGAGTTCATCACTTGAGCCGGAGAACATGCCTTTTTTATCGCGCATATCTTTAACATTGCCACCAGAGCAAAAAGCACTGCCAGCTCCGGTCAATATAGCGACGCGAATATCGGAATTTTGATTAAGTTCATTACAGGCAGAAACGATGGCGTCTATCATTTCATATTCAGAAATAGAGTTGCGAGTTTCAGGCTGATTTAAGGTAATAGTTGCAATGTGGTTATCCACAGTGAACTTGAGTATTTCTGTCGTTGGCATGTCACTTCCTTGTAGGAAATTATTCTATGCCAAGCATCTTATGGGTTTGTAGGCTTAACTTCCACTGCGGATGTTTCAAGCAGTAGTTGGTGGCTTTTTGAGTATTGCTTTGTGACAAACCCTGATGAGCATCAGAGACAATATAATCCAGAGATGCATCGGCCATTGGTTGTATGTAGCGATGAGTTGCTTGGACATGATCGAAAGATTCAGGCATAGCCAGAAGTTGTGGGTAAACCAGTTTTAATTCATCACACTCTATTAAAGATAGCTCGGCGTCGGCTTTAGGGCTTAAACAGATCCAATCGAGTCCTTCAGGGGCAGGCAATGTACCATTGGTTTCTACAGCAACCTCAAAACCATAATCGTGCATGGTTTCTATTAATGGCTCATCGAGCTGTAATAGAGGTTCACCACCAGTACATACTATATAAGGAGTGCCTTGATTCTTTTCTTTAGTTTGAGGGCTAGGGTTACCCGGCCATAAAGATGAAATCAGTTGGACGAGTTCTTTGGCGGAATAAATCCCGCCATTTTCACCGTCAGTACCAATAAAGTCGGTATCACAGAAGTCACAGACCGATTGGGCACGAGACTCTTCTTTACCGTTCCATAAATTACATTTACTGAAACGGCAAAAAACAGAAGGGCGGCCAGCTTGAGCGCCCTCACCTTGTAAGGTATAAAAAATCTCTTTTACGCGATAGGTCTTAGTCATTACTGCTTATTAACTTTTTAGTTACTTTTGTAAGAATTTTCGAAGCTATTGAACTTCATAAGCAAGGGGATCGGTTGCCTTGTTTAATTCAAACGCTTCTAAACGTTCGACACAAGAACCGCATTTGCCACAAGCCTTTGCGCGGCCATTGTAACAGGTCCAGGATTTTCCGTAATCTAAACCCATTTTAAGACCATCAGCTAAAATTTCTGATTTGGCGCTGTTTAAATAAGGAGTAACAATATCAACAGGTTCATAGTTAGCTAGTTTGGCAACCTTGTTCATTGCGTGAACAAAGTCAGGGCGGCAATCAGGGTAGATTGCATGATCACCAGCGTGAGCGCCATAGAATACTTTATTTGCGCCTATATCTACGGCATAACCAATCGCTAAAGATAATAAAATCATATTGCGGTTCGGCACAACAGTAGATTTCATACTGGCTGATTCATAATGGCCTTCAGGAATTTCAATATCTGAAGTTAAAGAAGAGCTCTGCAGCAGCTGGTTAATCGCTGTGATATCAATGATCTTATGTTTGATATCAAGCTCTTTACAGGCATCACTTGCAAACACAATTTCTTTATCGTGCTTTTGGCCATAATCAAAGGTGAGGGCGTAAAGGTCATAACCTTCCCCTTTCGCTTTGTTCAAAATGGTATAAGAATCCATACCACCGGAATAGATGACAACGGCTTTCGGATTGGCTGCACTATCAGACATCACTTGCTCTCTTGTAAAAATATGACTAACTAATTAAGAATTGCCGCCATTATATAGAAAGCAGACATTTACGAAAGTAGTAGCTGGCTAGATTTAACAATTGTCAGTGGCTAGCTTGTGTACCTTATATATAGACGGAGTTTGTTTTTTGATAACGCTGTTTGTTGGCTGATTCTGGATTGTTGGTTTTCTGACCGTGATTAGCTTGCGTTCACGATGGAGATTGAATTTTTTACGGCGCGCCGTGAACCCATCCATGGGGGCTCGCTAAAAGATCCCTCTTTTAGACGTCCTGCAAAATTAATCTCCATCGTTCTCCGCAAATCACTCCCGTCTTCATAAGCTCATAAAGGTTAGTCTCAGATATATACGCAGCTTATCGGTAAGTGATAAGTCGTCTTTATATAGAATAATAAATTAGTCTTGAGTGTGCTCACCAGTTCGTGGCGATGTATTAGGTAGTTCGTTTCAGTGGGCTTCC
>JAESQF010000125.1 GCA_016765295.1 Oleispira sp. | reverse complement strand
TTTGTGATGGTGTGAATGCAATTGGAACAACGTGTACTCCAGGTCCTGATGAGAATCCAACAGATGCCTGTATTCCTTCAACGACAGTTGGTGCTTGTGACGCGGATAAAGATGGCGAAACCAATGACGAAGAAATCAACGGAACGCCTGCGACAAATCCAAACGATCCAGACAGTGATGGCGATGGTATTTGTGATGGCAGTAATGCAGTACCTGCTAAAGATGGCTTCAAAGGCTGTATGCCTAATGAAAAACCGGGAACGGATACAGATGGTGATGGTGTAAATGATGATGTAGAAGGTTCTACTGATTCTGATGGTGACCTAATTCCTGATTATTTAGACCCTGATGGTGATGGCCCTGCTCCAGATTATGGCGATAGCGATAAAGACGGTATCAATGATAAAGAAGAGTGTGGTCCAGCATTACCGTGTCGCGATAGTGATAAAGATGGCATCTATGATTATCTAGATACTGACTCTGATAACGATGGTATTAGCGATGATGAAGAAGCGGATGGTATTGCAGGTAATGGTGATGAAGGTACAAATACACCCAAAGATTCTGATGGTGATGGCACTCCAGATTACCGTGATGAAGATTCTGATAACGATGGCACTCTAGATCGTGATGAGGTAAATACTCCGCATGATCCGGCAAATCCAAAAGACTCAGATGATGATGGTATTCCAGATGTGATCGATCATGACGACGGTGCTGGTGAAACGGGTGGTCAAACCGGTGGTGGCGATAGTGATAACGATGGCCTAACCGATGAAGAGGAATGTCCAAATTATCCAAGCAATTGTCCTGATTCAGATGGCGATGGTAAGCCCGATTATTTGGATAATAATAATGATACTGACGATGATGGCATTTCAGATAATGATGAAGATTCGAATCTAGACGGAGATAATAATCCAGCAACGAACCCTCGTGATACCGATGGTGATGGCACTGCAGATTATCTAGATACGGATTCAGATAATGATGGAAAATTAGACGTTGATGAGCGCGATGAGCCTTATGACGCATCAAACCCTCGTGATACCGATAACGATGGTATTCCTGATGTGATTGATGTTGATGATGGTACTGAGGGTTCTGACAATGAAGGCTCAGGCGCTGGTGATTCTGATAACGATGGCATTCCAGATGATGTTGAGTGTGGTACTGCCCCTTGTCGTGATACCGATAATGATGGTATTCCAGATTATACCGATATCGATTCGGATAATGATGGCGTACTAGATGAAGACGAAGCAGGAGAAGATCCTACTAAGCCAAAGGATACTGATGGCGATGGCATTCCAGATGTTGCTGATCCAACCAATGGTGGTGAAGGTGAAAAAGGCGGTGATAGTGACGGTGATGGCGTAGCTGATGCAGATGAATGTAATAGCTGGCCGAACTGTGTGGATACCGATAATGACGGTATTGCCGATTACTTAGATCCAGATTCTTCACCAGTGGTAGTGACTCCAGCTCCTGCTCCTGAAAAAGAAGAGCTTGGTACGATTAAAACCGGTGTACATGGTGCGGGTAGTATTCATTGGGTTTTTGCTTTGATGCTTTCATTGTTAGTAGCGTTGCGTCGTAAATCTGCCATCGTTATTGCTCTGCCGATGTTATTAGCCTCTTGGGCTAGTAGCGCAGAATGGTGGGATGAAATGGATCTTTATGTTGGTGCCGGTATTGGCCAAAGTTATTTGGATCCAAGTATTGATGGCACGGGCTATACAATAGATAACCACACACAGAATGCTTGGAAATTAACGGGTGGTTGGGATTGGAACGATCATATATCTTTTGAAGCCTATTATGCCGATTTAGGCAGTGTCGATCTGGATCCTGATGCTGACCTGGGTTATCGAATGGTAGGTGGCGATGCTATGTTGCATTATTGGGCTTATGGGGCAGAGCGTATGGAAGGTAGTATTGCTGTCTACGCCAAGGCCGGTCTAAATCATATGACCAATAATGGTAATGGCGTGAGTTATGAATCTAACAATCAAGGCCAGCTATTTGGTGGTATTGGTGCAGAATGGTACTTACCGCAGAAGTTCAGTGTGCGCTTTGAAATTGAATCTTATGATACTGACGCTTCATTATTTTCTTTGAATTTAGTTAAGCGCTTTGGCTTTAAATCAAAGAAATCGATTGTTTCAAAACCTAGCCAATATGAATTTGTCGCGATGGTGGAAGAATTGCCTGAGACTGCCGCGGGTCCAAAAATTGTGTTGCTTGCTCCGGTTGTACTTGATAGCGATCTAGATGGTTTATTGGACGATGAAGATCAGTGTCCTAATACTGCAAAAGGAGTCACGATTGATGGGTTAGGCTGTGCTTCATTTGCAGGGAAAATAGGTGATTTGATTGCCAAAATTCAATTTGAGTCTCGATCGGCCTCTTTAACGGAAGCGAGTAAAGTTGAGTTGGATGATGTAGTGCGAGTACTCGGAGTATACTCAGCCGTTAAAGTTGAAGTGCAAGCACACAGTGATAATATCGGCAGTGATAAATATAATAAATTTTTGTCGCAGCAGCGAGCAGAGTCAGTGGTTGCCTATTTAACGGCTGAAGGGATTGATCCAGGTCGTATGTCAGCATTAGGCTACGGTGAAGAAAAGCCGGTAGCAGAGAATGAAACAGAAGCGGGTCGCGCTGAAAACCGTCGAGTTGAGTTTATTTTAAAAGCTCATTAATACAATATTTAATGATTAGCAGTATTTCTGCGGTTAATCGTAAGGACAGTTATGATGGATAACTTACTAAGAATTGCTTATTTAGAAGATGACCTTGAGCAAGCGAAAATGGTTATTGGCTGGTTTGAAGAATTTGGCTATGACTATGAGCATTTTACTCGAGCTCAAGCTCTGCTCAGTAGATTGAAAGACCAAAGTTTTGATATTGCTGTGCTTGATTGGGAGCTTCCTGAAATGTCTGGGCTTGATGCTCTTAAGCAAATTCGCAGTAAGTTTCACCAAAACTTACCCATCTTATTTTGTTCCATGAGAGATAGCGAAACAGATGTCGTGCAAGCTTTAGAATTAGGAGCTGATGACTATATGCGTAAGCCGCTATTAAGAGTTGAATTAAAAGCACGTTTACAGGCACTTTTAAGGAGGACTAAAGGCGCTCAGACAGATGTAATGATCGAACACGGTCCATATCGTTTTGATTTGAAGAATAAAATTGCGCTGGTTAATGGTGTATCTGTTGATATGACGGATAAAGATTTTGAAGTCGCGAGTTGTTTGTTTGATAATATAGGGCGAATTCTATCACGCAGTTTTTTATTAGAGTCTGTTTGGGGTATTTCATCAGATCTTAATACTCGAACGGTGGATGTTCATGTGAGTCGCGTGCGTAAGGCCCTAGGAATTACTCCAGAAAGTGGCTTTAGAGTGAAAACAATTTATCAACATGGATATCGATTAGAGAAAGTTGAATCAATTTAACTTTAACTCATTGCCAATAAAGGAATATTATGAAGACATTAAAGCAGCTCATCTATATCAGTTTCGTCATTTTATTATCTTTGGTTTCCCGTTATTTAGTTGCAGAAAGCTCGGTTTCTGAAAAAGTACTCTCTGAAGACGATTTGATCTACACGGTACAGGAAAATGATACAGTCTGGGGGGTTTGTAAAATCTACGTGACCGATCCTTTATGTTGGTTGAAATTAGTTGAATACAATCAATTAAAAAACCCTAAGTACTTGCCTCCTAAATCCATCATCAAAATTCCGAAAAGTTGGTTAATTGACCATTCAACAACCGCACTTGTAATTGCAGTTGAAGGGGATGTTTTGCTTGTACGTAAAAATTCTCAGCAAGAACGGCGTTTAAATACCGGAGACCTGCTAAGTCAGGAAGATATAGTAAAGTCGATGGATGGAACGGCCATGATTAAATTTGCCGATAATTCTCGTTTATTATTAAAGGCGAATAGTATTATTCGTATGGATAGCTTGCAGTTTAATGATCTGACTCGATTGATTGATACTCGAGTTGAGCTATTAAAGGGTAGGGTGAAGTCTCAAGTTGAAAGGCTTAGTAATAAAAATAGTCATTATTATATTTTTACACCTGCCGCAGTAGCAGCAGTAAGAGGGACTGAGTTTAGAGTCTCTCGCTCTAAAAATTCTGTAACAAATGCTGTTGAAATGAGAACAGAGTTATTAACAGGTGCTTTATTAGTGAGTTCAGATATTAATCAAAAGAAAGTTAAATCTGGACAAGGAGTATTAGCTATTGAGGGAGTTGGGGTATCAGAGCCTATCAAATTATTACCAAGGCCTTTAATGGCTTTAAATGAAAGTCAGTCTATTGCTCTACCCTTGTTACTAAAATGGCAAGCAATTGAACAAGCGCAATCTTATAAAGTCACTTTAATATCCAAAGATTCTCAAATATGGGAAAGAACAACAGAGAATTCTGAACTACTAATTGAAGATATTAACTCTGGTCAATATCAGTTATTGATTAGGGGGGTTGATAGCAAGGGATTTGAAGGTCGAAACCGTCGTTTAAATATAGAGTTTTCTGAGCCTACTCCCGCTCCTACGCCATAAGCCATAAAGAGTTCTGCCTAATGGCCAATGTCAGTGAATTATTAAGTACCGCAAGAAACCCTAAAAGAGCACGAGTTTTTTTCGATTGGCAGTTGATTATATTTGGATTGGTTATCTTACTATTCGTTAATTTAAATCAATTAGAAAACTGGACTCAGACTGCGAATTTTTCTTTATATGATACCCAGCTGAAAAACTTATCAATACCTGCAGATAAGAAAATTTTAATAATAGAAATTGATGAGCAAAGTCTATCCTTGATAGGGGAGTGGCCTTGGCCTCGTAGTTATCATGGCCAGTTAATTGAGTTGTTAACTCAGGCTGAGGTAGGCGTTATTGCTTATAATGTAGTTTTCTCGCATTCGAATTCAGAAGATAGAAATGATATTGCCTTGTCTCAGGCAATTGAAAAAAATGGTCGAACAATTTTGCCACTATACTTTGATCGTTTAACAAAAACGGGAGAGGTGAGTGAGGTCTTGCCAGCAAATTCCTTTCGTAATTATGCCAGCTTAGGGCATGTGAATAGCTATTTAGATTCAGACGGAACTCTGCGTTCAATTCGTTTAATCGATCGATTTTCTGATCGTCATTGGCTACATTTTTCATTGGCGACGCTCTTGTTTAATCAACCTAGCTCGACTGATGTTGAGGGAACTGAAAAAGATGTTTTTATTCCATTTGTAACTCAGGGTGATTTTGACAGAGTTTCTTTTGTTGATGTTTTGACGGGTATAGTGCCGATTGAAGTATTAGCGCAACGTACGATATTTGTTGGAATGACGGCAACGTCTATGGGGGACCCATTATTAACCCCAGTAGATGATAACGGTCGTCAAAGTCCTGCAGTAGATATCAACGCAAACGTATATCAGGCTTTAAAAAATGATTCTTTGATTTTACCACTGCCAGTGATTGCTTGTGCTGTGATTAATTCTTTCGTTATATTGCTCGCATTATATTTAATTCCTCGTTTATCTGGAATGCAGCAAATTGTTATGACGGCGGTTTGTTTTATTACTGTTTGGTTTATAACATATGGTTTGCTGATGTTGGGCTATTGGTATGCTAGTTCAGGCCTGATGATGGCATTATTGGTAATACCTTTTATCTGGAATTTATTACGCCTAAGTCGATTGTTTAATTATCTACGAATGCAGGTGAAGCGTCTCAAACAACAGCAAGTCTCAGAAGTATTTCGTTTGCCTGAATTTATTCAACTTAATAGTGAAGCCGACTTAGAATCAATATTGTTATTGCTGCAAGTAGAAAGCTATCAACTAAAATCCACAGTTGAGATAGACCAGGGCCCAATGTTATCAATTTTAAAATCTTTAGTTATTCGAATCGGCGAGCAAGATAAATTACTTGTTATGCATTTTGATGAATTTACAGATTTAGAGAAACGAAAACTGAAGTTGTTAAGCCAATTACTCGGTTCAAAAAATTCTATAGTCGCTGATAAAGGTCAAGTTCGCTCAGATATGTTCTCTCAGCAGCTTTTATTAGTAAATTCTTATCAACAGCAAGTGGCGATGAGTCATTCAATGTTTGAAGCCAGTATTGGCGGGATCGCTGCGGGTATTTTGGTTACTGATTTAGCCGGTAAGGTATTGTTCAGTAATCAAGTAGTAAAGGAAATTACTAATAATAAAATTGCTAATTTAAACGATTTATTTACCTCTATTTCATTATTAGAGAATGACTGGGTTACTGTCTTGAGGGAGGCTATTTTATTACAGCAGCCTATGATGGTAGAGGCTAAATCTGTGGAGGTAGATTTGTCGGTTAGTATTCGTTGTATCGAGAGCCAAGAAAACCTCGCGCCTATATTGGTATTTAATCTCACGGATGTTAGTGCGATTAAACAAGCTTATCGCAGTCGTAATGAAATGATTGACTTTTTATCTCATGATTTACGCTCTCCTATGGCTTCTTTACAGGCACTGGTGCAGCAGGTAAGAAATTCACCAGAGTCGAGCTCTGCGGCCAATATCGAAATTATTAATAAAGTAGATCAATACAGTCAGCGAGGGCTAGACTTTGCTGAGCAATTTTTGAATCTGGCAAAGGTTGAAAGTGAGGAGGTCATTCAGCTGTATGAAGTCGATCTTTATTCTATTTCACAAAATGCGTTAGATAGCTTGTATCTTCAAGCTCAAGAAAAATCGATAAAACTCAGTTTATCGGTAGTCGATGATTGTTGGGTTATGGCGAATGGTGATTTATTAGAGCGAATTATCTTAAACCTAGTCAGTAACGCAATTAAATACAGTCCTTTGGGGAGTGAGGTTCTAGTCTCTATAGATAACCAAGAATCGCTTAGCTCGACCCAGCTTTTAGAAATTCGCATAACAGACCAAGGGCCTGGTATTCCTACTGAACTATTGGATGGTTTATTCAAACCTTATCAGCGGGGGAGTGATAGCAATACGCAGCAGGCGCAAGGTATTGGTTTGGGTCTAAGGTTTGTTGATGTCGCTTTGAAGCGACTTGGTAGTCAGATTAAATTTGATTCGTCGGCTAGTGGTGCATCCTTTTACTTCACCTGTGAGTCCATCGAGGTATAAATACCCAGTGACTTACTTTCTGTAACTTCACTTTACTACCCTTAATCATCTATTATTAGCAACTAGATAATTGTTGGCGGCATGGTCAGGAATATTGCCGACCATAAGAAAATAGTAGATTGAAGATATAGGTATCGAAGTATGAAAAAAATTAACCTCGTAGAGCGGGTCAGTTGTCATGAACAGGTTGCAAGTAGCGAATTTGTGCGGCAGCTGCCGAAAACAGAGTTGCACCTTCATTTGGAAGGTTCTCTTGAGCCTGAGCTGATGTTTGAGTTGGCGGAACGTAATAATCTTGATCTACCTTATGCCAGCATCGAAGAAGTGAAAGCGGCTTATGACTTTCATAATCTGCAGTCATTTCTTGATATCTATTATCAGTGTGCCGATGTTTTGCGCACTGAGCAGGACTTTTATGATTTAACTTGGGCGTACCTATTACGTTGCCATGAAGATGGTATTGTTCATATTGAGCCTTTCTTTGATCCTCAAACCCATACCGAGCGTGGCATTGATATTGGTATTGTATTCCAAGGAATCAACCGTGCATTGCTGCAGGCTGAGCAAGAGCTAAATATTACTAGCGGCTTAATTCTATGTTTCTTGCGGCACTTATCAGAAGAGCAGGCGATGGAGTGCTTACAGCAAGCTAAGCCTTATCTTGAGCATTTTATCGGTGTAGGTTTAGACTCCTCCGAGCTCGGCCACCCGCCGGAGAAATTTACTCGAGTATTTTCTCAAGCACGAGAACTCGGCTTGTATGCGGTGGCTCATGCCGGTGAAGAAGGTCCGGCCGCTTATATTGTCTCTGCGTTAGATGCCCTTAAAGTTGATCGTATTGATCATGGCGTGCGTTGTATTGAAGATGAGGCGCTCATGCAGCGCTTAGCGAAGGAGCAAATTACCTTAACTGTTTGTCCTTTAAGTAATACCCGATTAAAAGTCTTTTCTCATATGAGCGAGCATAATATTTTGGAACTTTTGGATCAGGATATTGCAGTAATGGTAAATGCGGATGATCCTGCTTTTTTTGGTGGTTACCTTATGCAGAATTTTGATGCCTTAATTGAACATCTGGATATGACGCGCTTGCAAGGGGTAAAGCTAGCACTCAACAGTATTACCGGTAGCTTTATGTTGGCGGATCAAAAAGAAAAGCATATCGCCAAATTATTAGATATCGCTAGCCAGTAGAAAGCGCTGGTCTAAATCTTATTAAACCTGGGATTGAGCTTCGACTTGCTGATCCAATGCCTGGCAGATGCCTTCTTGAATACGGAGGCATAAGTCAGGATCGCTAATTGGATTGTCATCACTATCAGAAATAAAGAATATATCCGAAATTTTTTCACCTTCCGTCATAATCTTAGCGCCATGCATTAAAAGATTATGCTGCATGAAAAACTCTCCCATGCGGGCTAATAAACCCGGTCTGTCCGCAGCGATCACTTCTAATACCGTACGCTTCATTACCGGATCATTACTGATGGTGACTTGGGTTGGGATCTTAAACAGTTTAAGCATTCGTGGCGTTCGGCGCTGAATTACAGAGCTGTATTCTTCCGGTGTCGAAAGTGCATTGGTCAGTGTATTTTTAATCTGCTCGACGCGTGCCGGATCATTGCCGATTGAATCGCCGTTTTCATCCAATACAATATAGGTATCAACCGCGTTACGGTTATTGGATGTCATGATGCGGGCATCTTGAATACTTAGGTTTAATTGATCGAGTGTGGCGGTAGTCACGGCAAAAAGATTGGGCTGATCCTTCATGAAAATAAAGATCTGAGTCGCGCCATCAAATTCTATATCGCTGGTTTCACGAATAGCAACAAGTGGCGATTCGCTAAAACCGTGATCGGTAATGATTTGCGTATGCCATATAATATTATCAGCGCCCTCACGAAGAAAATAATCATCACCTGGTTCATCCCAAATTGAACACGCATGTTTTTCATCAATACCTAATTGTTCTAGCTCATAAAGCGCTTCATTTTGAATAGCGCTAATAAGTTGATCTTTACCCATGGAGTTGTTCAGGCCACGGCGGAATGCTTGCTTGGTATTGTAATAAAGAGTGCGCATCTGTTCTGCCCGCCAGCCAGTCCAAAGCTTGGGGTTGGTGCTATAAATATCAGCGACAGACACTAAGAATAGATGTTGTAGGTGATCCATATCACCGACTTCTAAAGCAAACTGATGGATGTCTTCAGGGTTGTTAATGTCAATACGCTGAGACGCTTGTGACATTAGTAGGTGGTTGCGTACCAGCCATTCAACCATGTCGGCATCGTATTGAGTTAGCTTGTGCTGCTTGCAAAATACTTTTGCAATCTCAGCGCCAGCAACCTCATGTTCTCCGCGGCACATTTTGCCGGTATCATGAAGCAGTGCGGTTATGTATAAAACATCTTTGCGCTTAACTTTATGAATTAAATTTGACGCGATTGGGAAAAGTTCTTGCTCATCGAGGTAGCGATAACGACGCAGCATTTGCACCATGCGCAAGCTATGCTCATCGACGGTATAGATATGAAAAAGATCGTATTGCATATGGCCAATGATGCTGCCAAATTCTGGGATGTAGCGACCTAGAATTCCGTAATGCATCATGCGTCTTAAAGTACTTGAAACTTGTAAGTCGTTTTTCAGTAATTGCATAAATAGTTGATTGTGCAAAGGCTTTTCGCGAAACTCTTGATCGATTAAATCTCTGTGATCGTGTAAGGCTCGAATTGTACTTGAATGCATTCCTTGGGCGTGGTTACGCTTGGCAAACTCAACAAAAATACGCAGTAATAATTCAGGCTTTTCGGGTAATTGCTGAGGATTAGTTAAGCGTAGGTAGCCATTGCAGATATAGATATCGTCATCAATTTTTTCAATACTATCTTCGCCGCAGTCACCAAAAATATCATCTTTAATATGTACTAATAAAATATCGGTTAACTCTGTTAGCGCTAGCTGGTTGCGATAAAACTGCAACATCATGCGCTCAACACCGAGCATTTCTTCGTCGTCACAAAAACCTAGAATTTTTGCAATGTCGATTTGCAGGTTAAATAATAGGCGGTCTTCTTCGCGGTCACTTATCATGTGTAGCGCATAGCGCAATTGCCAAAGGAACTCTGTGCTGCGCTGATAAAGATGCAGTTCAAATTCGGTGAGGAATTTATACTGTTTTAGTTCTTCTAAATTATCATGGCCGAAGTGGCGCATGGCCATCCAGTTAATGGTTTGAATGTCGCGCAAAGTGCCGGGGGAGTTTTTTACGTTAGGCTCTAGGTTGTATTCAGTATCTTCATGCTTGGCATGGCGCTTTTTTAATTCATCCCATTTAGCTTCGAAAAACTCAGGGCCTGACCAGATAGTGCGAGGGTCAATTTTCTTTTGCAGTTGTTTTAGTAGAGTTTCATCCCCCGCTAGAGTCCTGACCTCCATCATGTTGGTAATGATGGTTAAATCTTTTTCTGCTTCGCTGACACATTCGTCGAGAGTCCGTACGCTGTGGCCGATATCGAGCTTCAAATCCCATAGCAGGGTAATGAAACTTTGTAATGCTTCTTTGTGCTTGTCAAATGCGGCTTCGTTTTCTAATACGATTAATAAATCGATATCAGAATGAGGCTGCAGTTCGCCACGACCATAACCACCAACTGCGAGCAGCGCAATGTTGCCGTCGCTATCACCCTTAGTATCAGGGTCGCTGTTAATGTCCGAGTTAAAACCCGAATTTTGCCATAAGCAAAATAGAATTTGGTCTATTAGCTTGCTGCGGTGAGCAACCAGTGTTGTCGCATCGAGAGTTTGGCGAAAGTACGCGTGGCACTGCTGTTTTATTTCGGCGAGTAGAGGTTTGATAATAGGGAGGGGCGAGATGGCCGCGCTTAATTGCGCAAGAAGAACGTCGTTATCAATACTAGGAAGATCGATACCTTTTAGCTTAGTGCTAGCAAGTTCAGCGTTTGTCTTATCTGCAGCCATGCTTGTCAAAATGTATACCTTGCGAGTTACTGTGACTTTATTAGTGATCAGAATGTATCAGTGATCGGACTGTGTCGTTTCGCCTACCAAAATTGGGTCTCTTCTTTGCGTCGAGTTAAAACATCAACACCATCTTCGGTGACCAAGCAAGTATGCTCAAATTGAGCACTAGGCTTACGATCTTTGGTGACTACCGTCCAGCCGTCAGACAATTGCTTGTTAAAGCGCTTACCCTGATTCACCATTGGCTCAATGGTAAAGGTCATACCCGGTAATAATTCCATACCCGTGCCAGCTTTGCCGTAGTGTAAAACCTGGAAACCATCTTCGTGAAAGTCGCTACCGATACCGTGACCGCAATATTCACGCACAATAGAGTAGTGGTTGCTTTCAGCATGCTGCTGAATAATGGCACCAATATCTCCAAGGCGACAACCTGGCTTAACCAGTGCGATGGCTTTGTACATGCTTTCCTGAGTGATGTCGACTAAGCGCTGTAATGGTGCGCTGGCTTCACCGATAAAGAACATTTTGCTGGTATCGCCGTGATAACCATCTTTAATGACAGTAATGTCGATATTGATGATATCGCCTTTCTTTAGCACTTTATCGTTTGGGATGCCGTGGCAGATCACGTGATTCACCGACGTGCAAATAGACTTAGGGAAGCCATGGTAGTCTAACGGTGCGGGAATAGTCCCTTGCACATCGACCATGTAGTCATGGCAGATAGTATTGAGGTCATCCGTGCTGATACCCGCGACAACATGCTCTTCGATCATCTCTAGTACTTCTGCAGCCAATCGACCGGCAATGCGCATCTTCTCGATTTCTTCAGCTGTTTTTACAAATTTAGACATATTTTTTCGCTTGTACTTTCGCTTGTACGATTGGTTAGCCTCAATATAGACGTGAGGCCAGTGAATGGGGTCATTGTACGCTTATCTGAAGTTTTTATAAATGGGGCAGGTTTGCTATTAAAAATAGCACTTTAATGAGGTTTGTCTTTATTTCTCCTTGTATAAATGGTATAAAGCGCCGCTAATCTTGCCTGTTTTGCATGAGTGTTTCTGATATGACTTCATAAATGCTCTGTTTAATAGCTCGATTAGGAAATAATACACACACACATCATAACGATGTTGCGGGGTGCCGAAAGGTCGCGATATTGGATGTGTGGAGGCTCAACCCAAACTTATATTAAGGTATTTTATTATGGCGCAAGTTAGCATGCGTGACCTGCTTAAAGCAGGCGTTCACTTTGGACACCAGACTCGTTACTGGAACCCTAAGATGGGTAAATACATCTTTGGTGCTCGCAACAAGATTCATATCATCAACTTGGAGCATACTGTTCCTGCATTAAACAATGCATTGAAGTTGATTGAAAACCGCACTTCTGGCAACAATAAAGTATTGTTTGTTGGTACTAAGCGTGCCGCTAGCAAGATCATTCAGCAGCAAGCAGAGCGTGCTGGCCAGCCATACGTTGCTCACCGCTGGTTGGGTGGTATGTTGACTAACTACAAGACTATTCGTCAATCTATTAAGCGTTTTCGCGTTTTAGAAGCTCAAAAAGCTGACGGTACTTTTGAGCAGTTGACTAAGAAAGAAGCTTTGATGCGTACGCGTGAAATGGACAAGCTAGAACGTTCTATCGGCGGAATCAAAGATATGGGCGGTTTGCCTGATGTTGTTTTCGTAATCGACGTTGACCACGAGCGCATCGCGATTCAGGAAGCAAACAAGTTGGGTATCCCAGTTGTTGGTATCGTTGATACTAACTCTAACCCAGATGGCATCGACTACGTTATTCCTGGTAACGATGATGCAATCCGTGCAATCGAGATCTACGCAACGGCTGTTGCTGATGCGGTTCTTGATGGTAAGAAAGCGACTGCTGCTGATAAAGGCGAAGTTGCTGAAGAGAAAGCTGAGCCAGCGGCTGAGTAATCACTACGCTATCTCATGAAAAAAGGGGCTTGCCCCTTTTTTTTTGATCATTCATTTAATTTTTTAAATATTTGAGGACTTTCTCATGGCACGTATCTCTGCACTACTTGTTAAAGAACTACGCGAGCGCACTGGCTTGGGTATGATGGAATGTAAAAAGGCTTTGGCTGCTAACGACGGTGATATCGATAAATCTATCGAAGACCTACGTAAGAATTCTGGTCTTAAAGCGGCTAAGAAAGCGGATCGCACGGCTGCTGAAGGTAAAGTGTTTGTTGCTACAAACGGCAATTCTATCTTCGCTGTTGAAGTTAACTCTGAAACAGATTTCGCTGCGGGCGATGCTAACTTCCTAGGTTTCTCTGACAAGGTTGTTGCTAAAGTTGCTGAAACTAAAGTAACTGACATTGCTGCTGTAATGGAAGGTGAGCTTGAGTCAGCTCGTGAAGCTTTGGTACAGAAAATTGGCGAAAAAATTGAAGTTCGTCGTATCTTCACTTTAGAATCTGATGTAGTAGGTAGCTATGTTCATTCTAATGGTAAGCTAGCGGCAATCGTTGGCCTTAAAGGCGGCAACGAAGAAGTAGCGAAAGAAATTGCTATGCACATCACTGCATTGAGCCCGGTAGTGGTTAATGCTTCAGATATGCCAGCAGATCTAGTTGCTAAAGAAGAAGAAATTATTAAAGCTCAGCCAGATATGGCGGGTAAGCCAGATAACATCATTGAAAAAATGATGGGTGGTCGTATTAAGAAGTTCCTGAAAGAGTCTAGCTTGACTGAGCAGCCTTTCGTTAAGAATCCTGATATCACTGTAGGTCAGCTAGCGAAAGAAGCTGGCGCTGAAATCATCTCTTTCCAGCGAATTGCAGTTGGTGAAGGCGTTGAAGTTGAAGTAGTTGATTTTGCAGCTGAAGTTGCAGCTCAACTGAAAGGTTAATTCTTATTGGATTAACTAAGGATCTTGTATTAAATTAGAATAAGATTCTTAAAATGCCGGGGTGACCCGGCATTTTTTTGAAAGCCTGAAATGGTTTTTGTCACCCCCAAACATAAATATGACACCACTGGAGTTGGCCATGGCTGAATTAAGCACCCCAAAATATAAGCGTATTCTTCTTAAATTAAGCGGTGAAGCGCTAATGGGTAATATGGATTTTGGTATCGATCCCAAGGTTCTAGATCAAATTGCGTTAGAAATTGGTCAATTGGTCGGTATTGGTGTGCAGGTTGGACTGGTTATTGGTGGTGGTAACCTTTTTCGTGGTAAATCCTTGAGCGAAGCGGGCCTAGATCGTGTCGCCGGTGACCATATGGGTATGTTGGCAACGGTAATGAATGCTTTGGCCTTGCGCGATGCCTTTGAGCGCTCAAATATTACCACCCGTGTTATGTCCGCAATCCCTATGAGCGGTGTGGTAGAGCATTACGACCGTCGTAAAGCCATTCGTGGTTTGAATAATGGTCAGGTGGTTATTTTTGCTGCAGGAACGGGTAATCCTTTCTTTACCACCGATTCAGCCGCTTGTTTACGCGGTATTGAAATAGGCGCTGAGATTGTGCTTAAGGGCACTAACGTCGATGGGGTCTATACAGCTGACCCTAAGAAAGATCCAGATGCGGTTAAGTACGATACACTGACTTATACCGAAGTATTAGATAAGCAACTAGGTGTGATGGATTTGACGGCTATTTGTTTAGCTCAAGACCATAATATGCCATTGCGTGTTTATGATATGCATGAAACAGGCAATCTAGCTAAGATCATCATGGGTAGCGAGCTAGGCACCCTAATCGTCAATGAGGAAAGCTAGTAATGATTAATGATATTAAAACGGATGCGCAAGAGCGCATGGAAAAAAGCGTCAGCGCAATGGTTGATGCCTTCAAAAAGATTCGTACCGGTCGTGCACACCCCTCTATTTTAGAAGGCGTCATGGTTGATTATTACGGCTCACCGACACAGTTGTCACAGCTTGCCAATATCAATGTTGAAGATGGCCGTTGTTTAGCAATTGTACCTTGGGAAAAGCCTTTGATCCCGGCGATTGAGAAAGCCATCATGAAGTCTGATCTGGGTCTTAACCCATCGACGACGGGCGATAAAATTCGTGTGCCTATGCCGGCTTTGACGGAAGAGACACGTAAGCAGTTTATTAAGCAAGCCCGTGCAGAAGCAGAGAAAGGTCGTATATCGATCCGAAATATTCGTCGCGATGCGAATGCTATGATCAAAGATCTTTTGAAAGAAAAAGAGATTTCTGAAGATGAAGAGCGTGGGGGTCAAGATCAGGTTCAAAAACTGACTAACCAATACGTTGCTGAAATTGAAAGTATCTTAGCTGGAAAAGAAAAGGACTTGATGCAGGTTTAACCTGTATTGAAACGTTAGGGCAATGTGATGTCGACAAGTATTTCGGATAAAGAAGCCGTGGAGGGGGGGATTCCTCGCCACGTTGCTGTGATCATGGATGGTAATAACCGTTGGGCTAAAAAACGTTTTATGCCAGGTGTTGCTGGGCATAAAGCGGGTGTTGATGCGGTGCGAGCTGTGGTTGAAACATCTGTAGAGCAAGGGGTTGAAGTACTGACACTGTTCGCTTTCAGTAGTGAAAATTGGCGTCGTCCAGAGCAAGAAGTAAATGCTTTAATGCAGCTGTTTATAGTTGCCCTAGAGCGTGAAGTAAAAAAGCTGCATAAAAATAATATCCGTCTGATGATTATGGGAGATAAAACTGCCTTTCAACAGAAGATTCAAGATCTTATCTCTAAGGCTGAGCAACTAACCGCTGATAATGATCGTATGACGCTGGTGATTGCGGCAAATTACGGTGGTCAGTGGGATATTGCTAATGCAGCGAAACGTATTGCTCAGGATGTTGAAGCTGGTAAGCTGAAAGCCGAAGATATTACGGAACAAGTATTTCATAAATATACTTGGCTCAATGAATTACCGGCCCCGGATTTGATGATTCGCACCGGTGGTGAAGAGCGCATTAGTAATTTTATGCTGTGGCAAACTGCGTATTCTGAATTTTATTTCTCAGATGCACTTTGGCCAGATTTTAAGCAACAAGAATATAAAAAAGCATTAGCCGCCTTCGCTAACCGAGTTAGACGTTTTGGCCGGACTGATGATCAGTTAACAAAAGGGTAGTAGTTTGTTTAAGCAACGTCTTATTACAGCATTAATTTTGGCACCATTGATGGTGGGTGGAATTTTCTTTTTACCAATTGAGCAATTTGCCTATTTTATTGGTTTTATCGTTACCGTCGCAGCTTGGGAGTGGGCCAATTTATCGGGCTACAGTTCACCGGTAGTGCGTATTGCTTATGCTGGTCTTGTTGCCGCAAGTACTTTTGCTGTGGCTTATCTTATTAGCTCAAATCCAGAAGTTAATGCGGTGATTCTCGCCGTTGGGGCTTTTTGGTGGTTGATTGCTTGCTTTTTGATTATACAATATCCCAAGAAAGTAGCACTTTGGCAGGCTAAACCAGTACGCGCAGTACTAGGCTTCTTTGTTTTAATTCCTATGTGGGTCGGCTTTATGACTCTTAAGAGTCAAGAGCACAGTTCATTGATCATTGTCTATGTCATGTTGCTTATCTGGGGTGCAGATACCGGTGCTTATTTTGCTGGTAAAACTTGGGGTAAAGCAAAGCTTGCACCGAATGTGAGTCCAGGGAAATCTTGGGCCGGATTCTGGGGCGGGTTGGCAACGACCGGCTTAATCTCCATTGTTTTCTCTTTGTCTGTCCATCTGTACTTACGCCCAATGTCGATGGCTGACTTTGCTTTATTAGCCGTTATTACTTTTATTACCGCAATTATTTCGGTAATGGGCGATTTGCTTGAAAGTATGATGAAGCGCCATCGCGGGATTAAAGATAGCTCACAGTTACTACCAGGGCATGGTGGTGTTTTAGACCGTATCGATAGTATGGCTTCAGCAGTCCCTGTGTTTGCTTTTTGTATGTTGTTATTCGGTTGGCAATTGGCGGCTTAAGCTGCCTTTGCTAAATGCTTTGATTTTTACTATGAGCGCACAAAAATGAGTCAATGGATTACCGTATTAGGGGCGACAGGCTCGATCGGTAGCAGTACCTTAGATGTCATTCGTCGTCACCCGACTCGTTATCGCGTTTATGCGCTAACGGGTTTTTCTCGTATTGATCAGCTTGTTTCTATCGCGGTCGAATTTTCCCCTAAGTTTATTGTTGTGCCAACGCTCGCGGCCGCTAATAAAGCTCAAGCATTGTTGGCTAGTAGTCAGCATGAATGTGAAATATTGGTCGGTGCAGATGCCTTGGTCGATGTCGCGTCTGCTAAAGACGTGGATATGGTCATGGCTTCTATTGTGGGTGCGGCGGGTCTACTGCCGACACTTGCGGCAGCGAAGGCCGGTAAGCGTGTTTTATTGGCCAATAAAGAAGCTTTAGTGATGGCGGGGCCATTATTTATGCAAGCCATTCGCGATAATGGTGCTGAGCTCCTTCCTATCGATAGTGAACATAATGCAATTTTCCAAAGCCTGCCTGCTAACTACCGCGGTGATTTTTCTCAGCATGGTATTGAGAAAATTCTATTAACGGCTTCCGGTGGGCCTTTCCGCAATAAAACCAAAGCTGAATTATCGCAAGTTACTCCTGCACAAGCGGTCGCGCATCCAAATTGGTCAATGGGGGCGAAAATTTCAGTAGACTCTGCAACCTTGATGAATAAAGGTTTGGAATTGATTGAAGCGTGCTTTTTATTCAATTGTCGGGCTGACCAAGTACAGGTCGTCGTGCATCCACAGAGTGTTATTCATTCAATGGTGCAATACCGTGACGGTTCGGTTATCGCAGAACTCGGTCAGCCAGATATGCGTACCCCGATTGCTTACGGTATGGCGTGGCCAGAACGTATTGATGCAGGGGTTAAACATCTCGATTTATTTGATATTGCCCGCTTAGATTTTACCGAGCCTGACCACGAAACATTTCCATGTTTAAACCTTGCCAAAGATGCTTTTGAGCGCGGTGGTATTTGTCCTGCGGTATTGAACGCGGCTAATGAAATTGCAGTGGCGGCTTTTTTAGCGGAACAAATTAGCTTTTTAGCCATCCCAGAATTAATCCAAAAAGTTATGAGTCTTTGCCCTGAAAAACTCGTGCACTGCTTAGACGATATCTTAGCGGCTGATAAATGGGCAAGAGAGCAAGCGAATAGTATATTGGCTGAGTTTAAAAATAATAAGCAACTAGCAGGTCAAGAATGAGTACAGTACTGTCATTTATTTTAGCCATTAGTATTCTTGTGGTGATCCATGAATTTGGCCATTTTTGGGTAGCGCGCCGTTGTGGCGTAAAAGTTCTCCGCTTTTCCGTGGGCTTTGGTAAGCCGCTTTGGTCGTATACCGATAAATTAGGCACAGAATATTCAGTTGCGCCTATTCCNCTNGGCGGCTATGTGAAAATGCTGGATGAGCGTGAAGGTGAGGTTAATCCGGAAGAGCTTCATCAGGCGTTTAATCAAAAAAATGTTTGGCAGCGAATTGCAATAGCCAGTGCGGGACCTATTGCGAATTTCATCTTTGCTATTGTTGCCTACTGGTCCCTTTTCATGATGGGGATATCCGGACTGGTACCGGTAATTGGTCACGTTGTCGAAGGNAGCCCNGCTTANGAACAAGGCTTACAGCCAGGGGATCGNATACAATCGATTGCTGGGNTTGAAGTCAGTAGCTTTCAAGAAGTATCGTGGCAGCTGATTTCGTATATTGGTGAAACAGTCGACATAGAATTAACAGTTGTTGATTCAAATGAACGGTCCCGTGATGTTATCATCCCTGTCGAGAAGTGGTTGACGACGCAAGAAGCTCCAAACCCAATGAAAGCTTTAGGAATACAGCCTCAGCGCTTAGCTCTAAANCCTATTGTTGGCGAGGTGGTTGCTGGCGGNGCCGCGGCTAAAGCTGGCTTGATGAGTGGTGATATAATTTTATCGGCTAATGCAGAGGTCGTTAAAGATTGGTATCAGTGGGTTGAGTTGGTNCGCGCAAGACCTTTAGAACCCATCGTATTATTTATCGAGCGTNATGGTCAGCCGTTAGANTTAGAACTAATACCTGCGGCTAAAGAAATNGAAGAAAATAAAACGATAGGTTTTGTTGGGGTCGGCTTACATCAAAGTGCCATTCCTGAAGTGCCGAAAGAGTGGTTGACCGAGATTAAANTAGGTCCGCTGGATGCTTTGGTTCAAGGTATCGCTAAAACCCAGCAGCTAATAATNTTTACCCTAGATTCGTTATGGAAAATGATTTTAGGCGATGTCTCGGTCAAAAACTTGAGTGGACCGATTACCATTGCTAAAGTAGCGGACTCTTCAGTGAGCAACGGTATTCAATCATTTATTGGNTTTTTAGCCTTGCTGAGTGTGTCGTTAGGGGTTTTAAATTTATTACCGATACCGGTTTTGGATGGTGGTCATATTCTATTTTATGCCATCGAAGCAGTTAGAGGAAAAGCATTGTCTGAAAAGATTCAGATAATGGCTGTTCAGGTAGGCATGACGCTGTTACTGGGTCTTATGGTTATCGCTTTTTATAATGACATCAGCCGCTTATAGTTTTGCGTTTTGCGCACTTTGTAGGTAAACGGCCTTATTTTGGAATTGAATCGCATATGCGAGCTTTGTATTTAACACTCTTATTGGCATTTTTTAGCAGCGTAACTCTTGCTGAAACATTTGTGGTTAGCGATATTCGCGTCGAAGGTTTACAGCGTGTATCCGCGGGTAGCGTATTTGAGGCCTTCTCTATCAANGTAGGTGAGGAGATTGATAGCCAGCGTTTAACATCAGCNTCAAAGCGATTGTTTAAAACGGCGTTATTTAATGACATTACCCTCAAACGTGATGGTTCTGTATTAATTATTCATGTTGTTGAGCTNCCGACGATTACCCAGTTAGAGATAAAGGGTAACCAAGCAATTACCAGCGAAGCTTTAACCGATGGTTTAAAGCAATCAGGGCTAGCCGAAGGCTTAGTATTTAAGCGTTCAACTTTAGAGCGAATCTCATTAGAGCTTGAGCGACAATATGTTGCTCAAGGGCGNTATGATGCGAATATTAAAACGGAAGTNACNGCATTACCGCGTAACCGCGTTGGCTTAGTAATTACTGTTGATGAAGGTACCATTGCTTCTATTCAGCATGTAAATATTATTGGCAACAGTGTATTTTCTGATGACGAGNTATTAAAAACATTCCAACTGCAAACCAGTAACTTCTGGTCCTGGTATGCGAGTGATGATAAATACGCCCGTGAAAAACTCTCTGGTGATTTGGAAACTCTGCGTTCTTATTATTTAAACCGGGGTTACATACGTTTCAACATAGAATCAACTCAAGTATCGGTATCACCGAATAAGAAAGGCGTCTATATCACTATTAACGTAAGTGAAGGTGATATCTATACNATTCGAGATATTAAGCTTGCAGGTAANTTAGTNGTTNCTGAAGAAGANCTNGAGCGTTTNTATATACTGCGNAAAAATGAAGACTTCTCTCGCCAGAAAGTAACCTTAACCAGCGANCTAATGATTAAGCGTTTAGGCAATGACGGTTATACTTTTGCGAAAGTAGATGGAATTCCTAAAATCGATGATGAAAGCAAGCAAGTNGATGTNACTTTCTTTATTGAGCCCGGTAAAAGAACCTACGTTCGTCGCGTTAATTTTGCNGGTAATGAATCAACCTTAGATGAAGTATTACGTCGAGAAATGT
Organism: Oleispira sp.; assembly: GCA_016765295.1. Lineage (GTDB taxonomy): Bacteria > Pseudomonadota > Gammaproteobacteria > Pseudomonadales > Oceanobacteraceae > Oleispira. The sequence continues at coordinate 20,634 of JAESQF010000125.1, read as the reverse complement.
TACAGATGGAAGGCGGCTGGGCTTCGACAGAAAAGATTGAAGCGGGTAAAAAACGTTTGAATCAGTTGGGCTTCTTTAAAGGGGTTAATGTAGAAACGCCTGCTGTGGGTGGGACAGATGATTTAATCGATGTGAATTACAGTGTTGAAGAGCAGCTTAGTGGTAGTTTGAACTTTAACGTCGGTTATGCCGGAGATAGTGGTTTCATTATTGGCACGAGTATCAGTCAAAATAACTTTCTTGGTACGGGTAATCGCATGTCATTGTCGCTACAGAAAAATGATACTGTNCAGTCGTATAATTTCTCATTTATGGATCCTTATTATACGATTGACGGAGTTAGTCGTGGCTTTAACTTCTATCATCGTAAAACAGATTTCTCCAATCAATCTTTTACCAGTGACTATCAAACCAATAGCTTAGGCGGTAACGTCGCTTTTGGTTATCCTATTAGTAATCGTGAACGTCTCTCTTTTACCTTGGGNATATCAGATACGGAAATGTTTGAAGGTGGAACGGTTCCTGCCGAAATNACAGATTTTGTTGATAAACATGGTAATGACTATCGCGAGTACTCCTTAGGTTCAAGTTGGAAGTGGTCAAACTTAAACAGAGGCCTGTTTCCAACCGCAGGTGCTCAGCAGAGTATTTCTTTTGATCTAGCAATTCCGGGTAGTGATCTAACGTATTATAAAATAGGTTATAAGGCCGATTATTATTTCCCGATAAAGACAGACTGGTCACTTCGNTTCCGTACGGAGCTCGGNTATGGTGATGGCTATGGTGAATTAGATCAGCTNCCGTTCTATAAAAACTTCCGCGCCGGTGGTATCGGTTCTGTACGTGGCTATCGTACNAGTTCACTGGGGCCACAAGGGCTACCTGAATATAATCTAGTTGATGTGGTCGAAACAGATAGCAGTGGTAACCCTATTTTCGAAACCGATAATTTAGGTCGCCCGGTTGTTGATGGCAGTGCGCCTTCGAATATTTATTATTATGATGCTGATGAGAATATAGTGCGGGCCGAAAATACGGCGGGCTATGCTCCTGTTTATAAATTAAATGAGAATAATGGTTCTATTTATAAAGCGCCTGCGTACGTTGAAGAGCCTCAAGCTCTTGGTGGTAATATTCTAATCGAGGGCAGTACAGAATTGATTTTCCCATTACCTTTCATTGAAGACCAAAGCTCTGTGCGNAGTGTCATTTTCTTAGATGTCGGTAACGTATTCACCAGTCAATGTTATACGCCTGAAGATAATGAAATTCCTAACTTTAATAGTCACCCTTATTGTAATGAAGGTATTGATTTAGCAGAGCTTCGTATTAGCACGGGTGTGGGTCTAACTTGGGTGACGGCCATTGGCCCGCTTACCTTCACGTATTCTTTCCCNCTTAACGAGCAAGAGGGCGATGAAACCGAAGGGTTTGAGTTCTCACTTGGGCAAGTTTTTTAAACTTTAATATAAATAGTAATAACAATTAGGAAGATTAATTATGCGCTTTTTAAATATAGCTTTATTAACAATGGCAACTTCGTTTGCTCAAGCAGAAATGAANATCGCNGTGGTTGATATGCAGCGTGCTGTATTGGCATCAGATGAAGCTAAAGTTGCGGTAGANAAGTTCCGTGCTGAGAAGCAAAGCGAAATTAATACCATCACTACNTTAGAGCTAGAACTAAAAAGNATTCAGGANAANATCGCTAAAGACGGCGACATCATGAGTGAAAATGAACGTCGTAAGNTNAANAANAGNTTTGAAGAAAAAGCGACGACTTATAANTTCCATCGTCAAAATATGCAGAAAGCTGAGCAGCAAGAGCTACAAGCACTTGCTAAAGCGATGGAGCCGAAAATGCAAGTCGCTTTAAAAGCTATCATCGATGAAAAGAAATTTGATCTAGTCGTACGCCCTGACATGGTGATTTATAACGCCCCNGGAACTGATATTACTAAGTTGCTGCTTGAACGTTTAAATACTACAAAATAAGGATTGATAATAGTATGACAAGTTTTGCGATTTCTTTGGCTGATATAGCAGAAAAAATTGGGGCAGAGTTGGTCGCAAGTAATGGTCAGTCTATTATTACGGGCATTGGATCTTTGGATAATGCCACTGCAACACAAGTCTCTTTNTTAGCAAATCCGAGCTATCGAAAGCAGTTGGTGGATAGNAGCGCAGCCGCGGTNATTNTTCATCCTGACATGGTTGATGAATGCCCTGTGGCAGCGCTAGTGATGAATAATCCTTATATGGGTTTTGCTAAGCTGTCACAACTTTTTGATAATCTNCCGCCGCAAGTTGTTGGTATTCATCNTACTGNGATTATTGCNGATAGCGCTGAGATCGCTGAGGGTGTATCGATTGCCGNAAATGTGGTTATCGGTGATCATGTTCAGATCGCGGCGGGTACTCGAATCGGTGCTGGTTGCATAATTAATGAGCATTCGATTATCGGTAAGAATACGTTATTGCATGCCAATATCGTGATCTATCACGATGTCATTATTGGTGAAAATTGCATTGTGCATGCGGGCTGTATTATCGGTGCGGATGGTTTTGGTTTTGCTCCGGATGCCGGTAGTTGGGTGAAAATCGCCCAGCTTGGCGGCGTGCGTATTGGCAATAATGTTGAAATTGGTGCTAATACGACAATTGATCGTGGTGCTTTAGGTAATACTGAAATTGGTAATGGCGTGAAGCTCGACAATCAAATCATGATTGCGCATAACGTGATTATCGGTGATGACTGTGCGCTTGCTGGAACTGTCGGTATTGCAGGCAGCTCGACGCTGGGCAAACGCTGTACTTTAGCCGGTGGGGTTGGTATTGCGGGTCACTTGAACCTAACAGATGATGTTCATGTAACGGGTATGACGATGATTACCAAGTCCGTCACTGAAGCTGGAACATACTCGTCTGGTACCGCTATGATGCCATTAAAAGAGTGGCGTAAAAGTGCGACTCGTTTCCGTCAGCTAGATGATATGGCTAGACGATTAAAAAAATTAGAAAGAATCAATAGGTGATCCTGATGCCCGTTTTGGATATTCAAGGTATAAAAGAGCTACTCCCTCATCGCTATCCATTTCTAATGGTTGATCGTGTGAATAGTATTGATATTGAAGGCCCTGATGCTGGAAGTATTAAAGCAATTAAAAATGTCACGATCAATGAAGAATTTTTTAATGGTCACTTTCCGCAGCACCCGATTATGCCGGGAGTATTAATTGTAGAATCTATGGCGCAAGTTGCCGGCATTCTTGGTTTACACATGCTGGGTGACAAGCGTACAGCGAAAACCAGCTATTATTTTGCCGGTGCTGATCATGTGCGCTTTAAAAAGCCAGTGGTGCCTGGTGATCAGCTACATTTAGAAGCTGAGTATGTTAATAATAAACGTGGCATTTGGAAGTTCTCATGCCGTGCCCGCGTTGATGGTGATATTGTTTGTTGTGCCGATATTACTTGTGCTGAGAAGGATATATAAAAATGATTGATCCCAGAGCCGTAATCGATCCCAGTGCAATTATTGCCGAAGGGGTAGAGATTGGTCCTTGGTCCATGGTTGGAGCAGGTGTAGAAATCGGCGAAGGAACGGTAATTGGTCCGCATGTCATTGTTAAAGGACCAACAAAAATTGGTAAAAATAATAAGATTTTTCAATTTTCATCGATTGGCGAAGATTGCCAAGATAAAAAGTATGCTGATGAGCCAACAGAGCTGATTATTGGTGATAATAATATTATTCGTGAATCCTGCACTTTCCATCGTGGTACAACGCAAGATAAAGGCCTAACCAAAGTAGGCAGTAATAATTTGTTTATGGTAAATACCCATATTGCTCATGATGTGATGATGGGNGATAACTGTATTNTGGCTAACGATACCAACGTAGCGGGCCACGTNCATATTGGTGATTACGTTATNTTAGGCGGTGCAACNCANGTACATCANTTTTGTAAAATTGGTAGTCATGCAATGACGGGGGCGGGCTCAGTTGTATTAAAAGATATTCCTGCTTATATCATTTGTAATGGTTACCCAGTTGAACCTCATGGTATTAATATTGAAGGGCTAAAGCGCCGCGGTTTTGAAAAGGCTTCTATCCAGTTATTGCGTAAAGCTTATAAAGCCCTTTATCGTCAAGCTTTGACCTTAGAGGAAGCTTTAGTGGAAATTAGAGTGCTAGCTGAGCAAGATGATGCCGTTAAAGTATTATTGGAGTCTATTGAGCAAGCAACACGCGGTATTATTCGCTAATGCGTATTGCAATCGTTGTAGGTGAAACCTCCGGTGATATGCTGGGTATTGGCTTAATGAAAGCCTTGAAAAAAAAATACCCAGATGCAACGTTTGAAGGTATTGGAGGCCCGTTAATGGAGGCAGAAGGCTTTAAGTCTTTTGTTGCCATGGAGCGCCTTGCAGTAATGGGGCTAGTAGAGATATTAGGTCGATTATTTGAATTATTAAAAGTGCGGAAAAAGCTGGTTCAATACTGGCAAAAAAATCCACCNGATGTTTTTATCGGCATNGATGCACCTGAATTCAATACTCAGCTTGAATATAANTTAAANAAATCNGGTATAAAAACTGTNCATTATGTCAGCCCNTCNGTATGGGCNTGGCGCTCTAAACGTATNCATAAAATTAAAAAATCCGTTGATTTGATGNTGACCTTGTTTCCTTTTGANGCCAAATTTTATCAGCAGCACGATGTGCCGGTAAGTTTTGTTGGTCACAACTTGGCAGATAGTATTCCTTTTGATAANCATGCCGAAGANGCTCGTCAAATTTTTCATCTAGANAAAGANGAAAAAGTAGTATGTCTCATGCCTGGCAGTCGNGGCAGNGAAGTAGAAAAACTTTGCCCNGTATTTATTCAAGCGGCCGAATTGGTTTTTAANCACAACNCTAAAGCTCGTTTTATCTTACCCGCAGCNAATAGCGCACGTAANCAGCAAATTGAGCAACTAATAGATGAATTAAAACCTGCGGTTAGAATCGATATTATCGATGGTANCTCAAAGACCTGCATGCAAGCGGCGGATGTTATNTTNCTTGCTTCAGGNACNGCGACGCTTGAAGGTATGCTGCTTAAAAAACCGATGATTGTTAGTTATATTGTATCGCCNATTACCGCGATGATTATGCGCNGGTTATTAAANCAAGACTTTATCTCGNTACCGAATNTATTNGCNGGNCGNGAAGTCGTTCCTGAGATATTGCAAGAGCANGCAACNGCTGAGAATCTAGCCAAAGCAGTGAATGAGCGNCTAGAGGATGAAAATNTAATTCATCAACTACAAGAAACTTTCTTATTTATTCACAANCAGCTNAAACGNNATGCCAATGAACAAGCTGCAAATGCAGTGTTTAATTTATTGCAANATGATAAANCNNNTCAANCANCTGCCATCGAATCTTCTCGNNNGGATGATGNTTAATGACTGANANAAATATTACNGCANCTGATTTNGCTGAAANNTTTAANGTTGCTACCGAAATTGAAGCTCAGTTAATCGAACAGCGTATTGTTTATTGCGGTGTTGACGAGGCAGGGGCAGGGCCTTTGTGCGGCGATGTTGTTGCTGCTGCGGTTATTCTTGATCCGAATAATCCAATTGCAGCGTTAAATGATTCGAAAAAACTGAGCGAAAAGAAGCGCGAAGCGCTATTTCCTGAGATTAAAGAAAAAGCCTTNAGCTATTGTATTGCTCGCGCAAGCGCAGAAGAAATTGATAACATTAATATTCTTCAAGCGCGGATGTTAGCGATGACCCGTGCNGTTCGTGGTCTAAAGCTTAATGGTTTAAAAGAACTGCCTGAATATGCTCTTATCGATGGNAATCGTTTACCTGAGCTGGATATGCCAGGAGCTGCNATTGTTAAAGGGGATGCCCTTGTCGCNGCNATNAGTGCCGCGTCTATTTTAGCTAAGGTTCAGCGTGACCATGAAATGGTGGCACTGGATAAGCAATANCCTGGTTATGGTTTGGCTAANCATAAAGGCTANCCTACCAAAGCGCATATNGAAGCNNTGGAAAAATTAGGNCCCTGCGAAATNTATCGNAAAACCTTTGGNCCNGTNAAAAGACTGTTAGCGGCTAAATAGCCNNTCNCTCTNTCTTATTNNTAATTCAANNTTAGAATTCACTATTAATANNATCTGCTTNAAATNCAAANTGGTGAACCCTGTGCAATACGATGTNATTATAATTGGCGCTGGTGCNGCGGGTCTTATGTGTGCAGCGNTTGCAGGNCAGCGTGGNCGATCTGTTTTAGTNTTGGATCATGCTAATAAAGCNGGCAAGAAAATTCTTATGTCNGGNGGNGGNCGCTGNAATTTNACNAANTATTATGTCGAACCNGATCGNTANCTTTGNCAAAANCCNCACTTNTGCAAAAGNGCGCTAAGCCGNTATAGCCAATGGGATTTTATTGGNCTTGTGGATAANNANGCTATTCCTTATCACGAGAAGCAGNTAGGNGAGTTATTNTGTGATAATAAAGCCAGCGATATTCTNGNAATGTTATTAANTGAGTGTGATCANGCTGGGGTTAAGGTTCAGCTTAAAACGTCAGTCGATGNGATCCAATCTTTAGCAGNNGAAACCAGTNGTTATAANTTGACGACTAATGAAGGTGAGTATACTTGNGAATCACTGGTTATTGCGACNGGCGGACTTTCAATTCCTACTTTAGGAGCGAGTGGTTTTGGCTATCAAATCGCCGAACAGTTCAATTTGAAAACTTATAGCACTCGAGCAGGGCTAGTGCCTTTTACTATTACCAATCAATTGAAAGATGTGTGTATCGCACTNTCGGGTAGTTCTTGTGAAGTGACTATGGAATGTGATGGTCAAAGCTTCCGTGGCAATATGTTATTCACGCACAGAGGCTTGAGTGGCCCTGTGGTATTGCAAATATCTTCTTATTGGAATGCCGGTAAAACNTTANCCATNAATTTGTTACCGGATATCGATCTGGCACAAGTCCTACGAAAAACTCAACATGAGCGACCTAAGCTATCTTTAAAGAAGTTTATCGCTCAATGGCTAACGCAAAAAATGTCTGAACANCTGGTCGAGCTCTTTTTAAGCGACTTGATTAAAACTAAGGATTTATTTAAGGCAGGAATGCCGCAANCCTTGGCGGAATTGAATGCGGAGCAGATGGATGCTATCGCNAGTCAATTTAATGCTTGGCAGCTGGTTCCTTCGGGCACAGAAGGTTATCGTACGGCAGAAGTGACTCTTGGTGGTATCGATACCGATGAAGTTAGTTCTAAAACGATGATGGCCAAGAACCAGCAAGGGCTNTATTTTATCGGTGAGGTGNTGGATGTGACAGGNCATCTTGGTGGATTTAACTTTCAATGGGCCTGGGCTAGCGGCTGGGCAGCNGCTCAATATGTATAGCNCNAGTAACTTTTCTTNTTCTTTACAGAATAGTCACTTAGNAACGGATATGATTTCAATATAACTAATAATAAGTNTATAAATTNAGCACNANATGTTTTTNAAAATTNNANCNTTATTTTTTGCNCTATTNCTATTGGCTTGTAATGATAATTCGGAACAAGCTAAGATTCCNCGCACTGAAACTCCAGATGTTGAGACNCCNGGTATTGAAACTCCAGGTATTGAAACTCCAGATGTTGAGNCTCCAGATGTTGAGACTCCAGGTATTGAAACTCCAGGTANTGAAACTCCAGAGCCGGAAGTCTCTTGTNTTACGGAGCATAGTNCTGACATNNCAACATCTGTCAGCAATCATGAAACCAATTACGTNTTTTTCTCGAGTTTAAGTNGTGATTTTNTATCTTCGTATANNATAGCGACGGGTGAGATTGTTGCNGGTAATGAGAGTGTTNATGCTCANNCNAGNCACTATCAAAGAGTTGTTGGGAANACATTAGCGACTCAATTAGCNGATAATAATNGCCAGTGGTTTGTAGGGNCTAATAGNTTACATTTNACTAATACTGTCACCGGTGAAATTGAACANNTTTCTAATTTAGATATCAATGATCAGAATATATGTTCTATAAANCAGATTAACCCNAGTTNTTCACGTGAACCAGAGCTTTACATTAACTATGGTGATTCTTGTGATACTAGTTCTAAAGTCCATTTNGCTATGGATATCAATGCCAGTGCNATTCAATTNCCAAATCAAGCCGTTGCTCAAGGTGTCTCTTTATATAATACAGCGGGNAGTTGGCAGGGACAATTGCATAAGAAAACTCATGGANNTTCTTCTCGGCTAGTATTTAGCCAGCCAGATTATTGCTCTGAAAAAGACGTNNTTTCNTTNTCAGAGACTAATGCNGCGTGGTATGCAAAGCAAGCCAATAATGGAGNGTTATTGTTACGCTTAGAAGATCAAGTTTATCTATTGAATAGCAGTGANGNACAGCAGTTTATTAGTGCCAGTNANGATTTTGTACTGCCTACAGTTGGGCTGTTTACTCTGNCTTCTAAAACAGCTGAGATAAGACTTTTACAGAATAATGATTACATTTNCTTTTATAATGTAGAGGGCTTNTCGGCTGAATTAAGTATTTATGATATCGCTACAAANAAACTNTNAGAAAATACAGTCANGTATTTGTNGCAGGCNTTGATGATNAAAAGACCTATTTGAAGTTTAATCATTGGCTTATTGACCAGCANTCACTGTGGTTAGAAACNCGCTTTCAAACCANTGAANAAAATACCTTAAAGAATAATAGNCGATTTAGCCGCTGGGATTTAACGACAAANANCTTTGACTNAACGGCAGTATTAGATCATGAGATAGTAGGCTCTAATATTAAAAGTACTTTCTATTCAGTAGCNAACAAGCTTTATGTGAAACTGAATAAATATAATGGTTTATATTTTCCTGAGTTGAATGAGNATTTAAAAGATTACACATTAGCGCCGAATACAGCTCCTAAAGCAACNTCTGATATTTGGNCATTCATTAAAACGGCATCGGNTGTNGATACTCAANCNGATNNTGTTTTTNNGCTCGATTATTCTATGCTCGCAAGTGATCAACTGCAGTTAAAAATTATTCAAATGAATGGCAGNGANCACTTNTNTCCTCTGATTGANCGGNAAGTAGATCTATTATTTAACGATGNTCAGTATGGTGATTATTCAGTATTTATCGAATTAAGNTGTTCTGAGGGATGCTTCCAGCTCGGTATCGNGCANCAGCATGTTATGAACGTTCTATTAGCAAAGCATTCAGATGCGAGTTTGCAAATAATTTATTCTGAAACTTGTAATATTACTGCTGAGAACGTAGCAACTTGCAGTTCTAATCCATAAAAATGATTTCGCTACTGTGAGCTAGTTAAACTCAATGCTAGAATGTGCGCCTTAAAANGCACATTCTAGGTATTACCCCTCATGAAATTTGTTGCTAATGTCGATTTTAACGGTGGNCAACTGCGCCCGTTAGATAANTCNGATGTNGATACCATCATTAAGCTTTATCAAAAACAAACCTTAGCGGGNCAAAGTGAAGCGGCTAGTAAAGAGCATGCTGAGCGTATGGTTCAGCTTTCGGTACAGATGGCAGCAACCCAGCGNGGCCTGATGTGGGCAATCGAAGTTGANGGTGCNATGGTGGGNATGNTGAGCTTATATGACTGGCAGCCAACGTCGTTAAAAACCTTAATGCGTTTAGATGTATTGCCGGGCTTAGCACAGCCGCTNNAAATTGAGGCNTTGCGCTCAGGTATTGAGTATCTCGCACAAAAATATCACNTACGAAACTTCTCATTTCAGTGNTTNCCAGNAGGCGANGANGCNGTGATTGAGGTTATTAAACGTGTCGGCTTNGAACANCAAGCTCGTCTGCGNGANTTTCGTCGTATTAGCCAAACGGAGTATTGCGATATTTTAGTTTTCAACTTGATTCTTACTCAGTCTGTAGAAGGTGAACAATAATGAATTGGAATCTTAATACTGAACANTATTATGTCCGTTTCGCTCACGAAGAAGACATTCAAAACATCTATGCTTTATTAGGCAGTAANGGTGTGGTTAAGCATCATCCTAAAAGCCCAATGGTAGTAGAAGCTCAGGCCATGGATGAAGCGCGCCGNATGGTGATGCAGTTTGAAGCAAAAGAAGCTGCNTTNTGGTTGGTTGAAGAGAAANCGACNGGTAANGTTATTGCACGTATTCGNTTNCAAAAATTTAATTGGATTAATGCCAGTGGCCAATTGGTATTAGACATTTTCCCTGATTANAAAACCTCTGCTCAGGTTGCAGAAATCGTTTATGCCGTACTCACCCTCGCTTACGAAGACCTTTCTTTGCACCGAGTTGAGTGGCATTTGCAAGANACTGATTTGCGTAGTATTGAATTGGCAACAACCTTTGGTTTTCAGCATGAAGGGCNGTTAAATAGTATGTTTGAATTTGAAGGCCAGTGGATTGATTATCAGGTTTATAGCATGCTTAATAATGATGAAAATTGGCAGCAGGCGATTAAGAGTGAGGGTTTGGCAACGCACTAAATTCTTAGAATACAGCGCTTAGACTCCATCTATTGAAAAAGGCCTTTGTTTTTTCTAGATTCCACTAAACTTAAATAAATTATGTTTAGTTTGATCTGGAGAACATGGGTTCGATGCCACAAAATTCATCCTCGTTACAAAAAGCCTCTAACATCCAGCAACTTGAGTGTCCTAAGTGTGGTTTATATAGCCCATTAGCGGATGAGTTACTGACTTTGCGCGCACAAGTTATTACAGATCCGTTAACCGGCTTATTTAATGTTCGTCACTTCCGCGCTGCCCTTAGTATCGAATTNGAACGAACTNCGCGTACAGGCGTGCCTACGGCCTTGATGATGATAGATCTGGATCATTTCAAACAGGTTAATGACAAGTGGGGTCATGAAGTCGGTAACAGTGTTTTGAAAAACACATCTCGATTAATCNGCCAAGCGACACGTCAGCTGGATATTCAATGTCGATATGGTGGTGAGGAATTCGTNGTTATTCTGCCATCGACAAGCTTATTACTGGCAAGTCAGGTGGCTGAGCGCTTACGTAAGTTGATTGAGAAAGCAGAAATTGATGTCGATGGCGAGGTCTTACAANTAACTGCAAGTATTGGCTTATCNGTACGNCTAGCGAATGAGCAGANNGATGCATCNTGTCTAATTAAACAAGCTGACGAATGTTTATATCAAGCTAAAAGCGCCGGCAGGAATCAGGTGCGCTTCAATACTCTTGAAAAAAGAATAGAAACCAAGGTAAGTACTGACGAGAAGGAAGCGTTATTAGGAATGTTTTCTGATTATTCTGAAGAGTAAAGTGGATGCTGACCCAGCGCATGAGAAATGGCTAGGTCAGTTTAGAAAATCTAANTGTTAACAAAGAATCAATTTAAGGTACTACCAATTAATGCGGTATTACGTGCAGGGTGTAAGGTCATGAACGGCCTTTCATCGGTAACTGACTGAAAACTATGTCGTAGGCGGAAGCTAGAGTCTAAACGGCGCGTACAAAGCGTTAAGCGCACGGTTAACCAGCGGTAATCGGCTTTACTGCTTGTATGCAGTACGATCGAAGCATCATTATCGAGAATTGCTTTGCAGATTGGAGAAAGGTCTTCACTAATAGCGCGATTACGATTAGCGATTTTATCTGCTGCTAATGGATAGCTGGCAATGGGAGANGAAGTTTCTTTAGCTCCGGTTATGATAATGGTAGTCGTTGCTTTCGGAGCAGATACAACAANACTTGCTTTTGATTTCGTTGATAAAGCGACTAAACGTGCTTTTTCAGCTTCTGCAGCGGCAAGTTGTTTATTTAGNNTTTGTTTCTTAGCTAAATNTGANGCGGCTTNTTGTTTATCTTTTTGAGCCTTATTGGCNGCTAGGCGACGATTTTTCTCTGCTTTTTGCTTAGCTCTCTTNTCTGCCTCAGCTTTCTTGGCCGCTGAAGCTTTAGCATTTTTATCTGNCTGGGCTTTNTTTCTACGATCATTATCTAAACGCTTCTTTTCAGCGACTGCGGCAGCGGCTAACGCTTTTTGTTGNTTAAGCTGGGCAGCGCTAGGGCCTTTTTTCNTGGCTTTAGGTTTCGCTTTGCCTGCGCTGAGCTTGTCGTTCTTGGCCTGAGCTTCTTCCAGCCCAGGTGCTAATGAAGCAACTTGCCATGCAATATCGAGGTAACCTTGTGCTTGGCCATACTTCTTTTTAGCAATAGCTTTATTCGCTAAAGACACGTACGATTCGCCGAACTTATAGATCAACGGTGTGATGCGGAAATCNAAGGGTGCTTGCGCTCTAAACGCATCAATACCTTCTAGGGCATTATTACCAGTAGGTTTGGCTAATCTTTGGGCCTTGATATCGGCTTCGATCTTACTCAACAGTTGATCCAAGTCTTGTGTAGCGGCATGACTATTCATGCTAAGAACAAGGGCTGCGGCGATAAGTATGTGCTTCATATAGCTAAAAGTGCCTGGGTTATTATTGTAAAAGGGACTTTGGAGTTAGCCTAAGATGAAAAAAATAGCGCTTAATGTCAAGTTAAAGTACGAGAAAAGAGGTAAAAAGTTATGATGCGTTGGGGTTCAATTATCTTTTCGTTACCAGTGATTTTGTTACTGAGCCTATACGGTTGGGAGCTTTCCGGCGTAAATGACTGTATCGATCAGGNGTTAAGCTATAGTTTTGAGCTTGAGAAGTGCTTGGAAGGAAAACAAGACATTCGATCTCCGTTTTACGCACGCCATACACTATTTGTGAATGGCATGTTGCTGTTATCAGTACTTGGTTCAGTCTTGATGACAGTGGANATGATTCAGCGTGGAATGAAGCGCGATTAATTCTNGCGNTTCNTTTTAGCANGTTAGATTTAAGCAGGTCAGAATTGAGCAGCTAAGTTTGNATNGCTTAGCAGCAGCTCAANTCGTNATCATCTTGCTTAAAAGGGATTTCTTTACCACAGCCCTCAAATAAACCGAANTGCTGCTGCCAATCGCCATAGAACTCGAAATAACCTTGAAAGCGAGTATCGCTAAGCATTCTTAGAGAATTACCGCATACAGCTTCTANTTTGCCCTTGTGGAAGCGATGGTGGCCATCTAGATCGAAAAAAGCTTCATGNTCTGGNATNCCACCCAAGTACTTCACTGCGTGACCATAATCTTCACAATCAGATTCAAGNTCTGCAATTTTGAATAAACGATAAGTCGCAGAGTAAAATTTGATGGGTTTGACTTTATTTTCTAATTTGGAATTTTCAATGGTCAGTGGACGATTGGTGACGAGTCTAGGGTCTAAAAATCCTGCTTGNTTGCTCAGATTAAGAAAATCATTCCAATACAAAGCGCCACTTAAACATTCACCATANAGCACAGGNTNATTTTGCAATTCTTGTGGAATNCGACGGTCGGCATACACATCTGAGAAGTAAAANTCACCNCCCNGTTTTANTAATTTATANGCACTTTTCAGNACGGCNAATTTGTCNGTGGATAAANTTAAGACACAGTTAGAAACAATAATATCGAAACTGGCTTCTGCTAAACCTAATTCGTCTAATGTTTCTAAATAACCTTGAATNAATTGNACATTTGTCTTTGGNAATTGAAATTGTTCGGCATGAAATGTCTTGTATTNATTAGCAATGGCCAGTTGCTCTGGGGTCATGTCAATNCCNACTACCTGACCTGTTTCTCCGACCAGAGCTGACAANAAATACACGTCCCGCCCNGCCCCNGAGCCTAAATCTAGAATTTTTAGCCCTTNGAGTAGCGGTGGAATAACTAAGCCACAACCGTAATAGCGGCTATCTACTTCAGGGTGTATTTTTGCCAATATCGGTTTAATGTAGTCTGGCATTAAGGCAGGATCACAGCAGGCATTGGTTTTTAAATCACTACTTCCTTGTAGCTGCTTGCCATAATAATCTTGAACTTCCTGCTGNGTTTTCATTATTTTACGCCTTGCATAATTAATTCACTNAATAATGATTAGAAGNCAGCAAGAGAAATAGTTCAATTTANTAATTGNTTAGAGACAACACTTTTTGAATTTTNNGCCACTGCCACAAGGNCAAGNATCATTACGGTTTGGCTTTAATNTTTGTGGTTGATAATTGCCGCTGTGATAAAACCAATGATCATTTTCAAAAAGAAATTTAGACGTTTCTTCTAACATGTGCCATTCATTTAGCTCGTGATAATAGGCTTTGAAATGAACGCTTCCTTGCTGTGTATCATTGCTGGCACTGATTATTTGAAGACGTTTCCACTGCGTACTTTTATCTAATTTAAGCTGATCTGGTCGCGTGCTGGAATGCCAGCTGGCGAGTAAATAATCATCGAGCTGAAGGGCAAAAGCGCTAAAACGTGAGCGCATCAATGCTTCTGCACTAGCGGCTGGTTGCCCTTTGTGTAAAGGCTCGCAGCAATCCGCATAGATTGTATTTGAGCCACAAGGGCAAGGGCTTTGAGAATTCATCGTTTAGTTATCACGATGAACTGGCTTGCTGGACGCTTTTCATCATATTACCAATCGCTACCATCAAAGCCTCACAGCGATTCTCACTGCGGAAGGCTTGCATAATATGTTCGCGCTTGTTCGGTAGAGGCATTAAATCAGCGACTAATGCATTGAACGCTCCTTGGCCTTGCTCATTACTGGCAAGGATATTTAAGAAGGATAATAACAAATCTCCTTCTAGATCCTGCCAACAACGACTTGCAATAGACGCAAGCACTTCAATACTGGTGGATTTAGGGTGCAGCAGAATGACTTCAATCAGCATCTGGCGCTGTTCAATATTTTGGCTATGGGACAGTGCGCGTACAAAAGCGGCTAAGTCAGCAGGTTCAGCACCCTGTTGAATTACGGTGGCCAAACGATCATTGATGGCAACAGTAAGAGGGAAGTCGGGTTCGATATTTTCTAAAAATCCCAATAGCGTATTCAGCGGAATCGCAGGCATATTGGCGATGCCTTGGGCAACGAGTTTAGCGTTTTTGTCTTTGTCGATACTCACTACAACTTCTGCAATACCTTGAAGACCTAGTTGCTGCCAATTCTGCCAACCCATATCCCCGCTTAAATAAGCGCGAGTGGTATTGTAAAAGTCAGTATGAGATTGGCCAAGTGTTGCCAATGCCAAAGAGTGGAAATAAGCCATGCGATTTTGATCTGGCTTGTAATAACACGGAGCTTCACCATGTTCTTTATCGGGATATTGTAAGCATCTTAACCAATGGTTTAAGAATGCATCACGGTCACCTGGAAGAATAAAGTTTTGCTCATCTAATGGCAGTTTTAAGAACCAAATGTTGTGGTTGCCCGCTTTTTTAGGATTCCAGGTTAAAATACCAATCCAGGCATGTTGTAAATAAGGCGAAGGGTAAGGCTTATTAAGGTCTTCAATATCTGCAAAGTCCGCTTTCGAAATTTTTTGTATGCGGCGGCCTAGATCAAAAATACGCATTTGCGCGCCGGTTTCTTCAACGAATGTACTGATACTCACGAGCGAACCCCAAGGTGGTTATATACAGGATTAAAATATTAGGCGCCATTCTAGCGGATTGGCTCTAGGGTATCGAGAGTAGAATGTTTATATCGTGCTAGATATCGTACAATGCAGCGGTATATAAGAGAATTACCATGGCAAACCATAAGCAAGTAAGGCTGGTCCTACAGACCTTGCAGAAAACAATGTTAGCAGCAGATCATTGGTCTGATACGGGTATTAGTACTAAGGCATTGGCTAGTCAGCAGCCATTTTGTTTAGATACGATGAATTTTAGTCAGTGGCTGCAATTTGTTTTTATTTCCCGGATGCAGATATTGATTGATGCTGAGCAGGTATTGCCTCGCTTAGCGAAAGGCCAGGGCCTAGAGCCGATGGCCAGCGAGTTTTATAAAAGCACAGACGGTGATCGAGCTATTATGCTCTTGATTCGCCAACTTGATGATTTACTACAAGACTAAATATTTTAAAGAGAAGGGTTCAGATATGGCATTTATTTTAGCGGCATTAGGAGGTGTTGTTTTAGGTGGTGGTTTAGCGGGCTGGATTCTCTCTAGCCGTTGGCAGCAACAGGTAGCGCAGGTGAAAGAAGCGTTAACTGAGCTTGCTGATAAACATCAAGAAGAGCAGCAGCAAAATAAAGAACTTAAGCAGAAACTAGCAGATACAAATTACCAATTAGGTGAAGCTAAAAAAGATCTGGCAGCGCGCTAATCTACGACGCTAATAAAAAACCGCTATAGAATAGATCTATAGCGGTTTTTAGATGAAAGCAGTAATTTACTTAGCTAAATAAGCGCTTAGTTCTTCACTACCACCAATGTACTGGCCAGCAATAAAGATTTGCGGTGCGGTTTCTTTGCCAGACATCGCTCGTAAAGAGGTAATACTTGCATCTTTACCTAATAGGATTTCTTCATAGGCTAATCCCGCAGCCGTTAACTCTTCTTTTGCTTTCGCGCAGAAAGGGCAACCTGGCTTGCTGATAATGCTAACTGAAACCGGTGGTTTTGCATCGGCATTGATGTAGTTCAGCATAGTATCCGCATCAGATACTTCAAATGGGTCGCCTGGCTTCTGTGGCTCGATAAACATCTGATCGATCACACCATCTTTTACTAGCATACTATAGCGCCAGCTGCGTTTGCCAAACCCGATGTCAGATTTATCGACTAGCATGCCCATGCCTTCTGTGAAAATACCCGTACCATCAGGGATTACACGAATATTGCCCGCTTCTTGGTCCGCTAACCAAGCATTCATTACAAAGGTATCGTTAACACTGATGCAGACGATTTCATCAACACCATTGTCTTTAAATACACTGGCAAGTTCGTTATAGCGAGGTAAGTGTGTTGATGAGCACGTTGGGGTAAAAGCCCCAGGTAATGAAAATACCGCAACAGTCTTACCTTTAAATACTTCGTCGCTAGTAACGTTTACCCATTCATCGCCTTGGCGAGTTGGCCAAGTAACTTGTGGAACGTTTAAGCCAGTGCGGTCTGTTAATGTCGTCATTTTCTTGCCTCTGTTAAGGTTATCAATTCGTAGTGTTGTTTGATTGAGTTCAGTATGGACAATAATAAAGTTTAGGTGAAATTAATTAATTTAATTAGCGTATTAGTTTTTAACTATAGGCCTTAAATCAGCTCTGAAACTCAATATAGACTCGAATTAATATAGATAACGAGTGGTAACCGAAAGTTCCCGGTAGAGGGTTTGAATTCTATGTTTACCTTGGGGATGATTTCGATATAAGTGTTTCAAGGCAAATAGGGGTTGGTATAGGTATTCACAACAGAGGTTCCGCCAATGTTCAGGTTCTACTAAATCGAGAGTTGTCTCGAATAAGGTTTTATAGACGCGCTTAAGCCAGCTTTCTTGTAATTGAGTGCGGTTGGCTAGGCCTGCTTTAGTGGCCATATCCAAACCCAGATCGATGTATTCGTTTAAATTGGCCTCTTGTGCGGCGACTTGCTGTATTTCGCAGGAGCAGTGTCGGATAGAATTTTCTAACTGGTGAAATCGATCTAGTTGCTCAGCTTGGGTAAGTTGAATATTACTTTCCGACATGAAAACTCCTATTAACCTCATCCTATACTTATCTTTGAGTAGAAAGGGCTAGTTCACTTTAATGGTTAATTAAAGATAGTGAGAATCATTACTGTTTGCAAGTATTTAAATGAGAATTATTCCTATATTGGTTCTGATGGCTGCGCGGTGAGATTCTTCTTTTGCCCGCCGTCCGGTTTCACTTGCTGATAAAGGGTATCAAACGCAGCATTCCTTTGGGCGTACCATAGATGTTGTTTTTAAAGCGCTTGCTTAAATTATCAAAATTGCGATCACTAAGATGGGTCATTTAACACTCTATGAAGCTGGTTGGATCTATAATTAGAACGGCAAGGAGATGATGGATACTATTATTGTAAATATACAGAGGCTTAACTGCACGGCATAATAGAGACAGATCTCAAATAACCGTTAATTGAGTATTTAACCAAGCAATCAATTTAGGGCATGTATTCCACCATGGCGTCGACACCAGTAAACTTTTTTTCAACAACCCAGCTAGCAAAAAAGCTAAATCGAGATGCTAAGGATGTTTTTTCTTTATTATCTGATCGTGGCTGGATTAAGCGCGAAGGAAAAGTGTGGCGCTTATCCGCTAAAGGAGAATTTGAAGGTGGTCGCTATACCCAGCATGAAAAATTTGGTGAATACATAGTATGGCCTGAGGATATTAAAGGACATCGTCTATTTAATAGTGAAACATTTAATTTTCTGACGGCTTCTCAATTAGGTAAATCGCACAAAATACCGGCAAAGCGTATGAATCTGATCTTGTCGGAACTCGGCTGGATAGAGCGTTTCCATCATGGTTGGAAGTTGACCGCATTAGGTCAGGCGGTTGGAGGACAGCAGGTCGAGCATGAAAGTACTGGCATGCCCTATGCTCAATGGCCTGAGCAGGTGCGCCACAACTTACAATATAAAGCGACATTAGAAAAACTGTCTCAACATAATGAACACTTATCGAAAGAAGCCGATTTCTTCATTACTAGCGGTCGTTTGTGCGAATGCTTAGATGGCCATCAGGTTGAATCGGCTGCTTTGGCTGAGATAGATAATTGGTTATACGTCGCGGGTATTAGTCATGCTTATCGCCGAGAGATACCAACCGAATTAGATCATGGTACTGAGAAAATCAAAGAGAGCATCAGTTGTGATTTCTACCTTCCTATTGGTCATATTTACATCGAGTACTGGGGGCAAGAAAAAAGCCCTGCGGATATTCAGGCTAAGCTGGCCCGTAAAGAAATTTATCATGCGGCAAATCTGAAGCTAATCGAGCTCAATGAAAACGACCTTAATCAATTAGATGATGTGCTGCCTAAGCTTCTGCTGCAGCACGATGTAGACATCTATTAAGGATAGAGTAATAAAGCATGGCAACGGTTGGTTCTCACTATATTAAGACCGCACTTGGTGGTGCAAAAGCGAAAGGTATTGATACTCGAGCTTTGTTAAGAAAAGCGCGCATCTCTGATAAGCAAATGAATGATCCTAATGCCCGCGTGCACGTGGACTTAGTGGCAAAGCTATATTCTTCTATTGTTGAAGAACTCAATGATGAATTTATGGGCTTTACTGAGAAGTCATTAAAAGTGGGAACTTTTGCTTTAATGGCTGATTGGGTGAGTTATTCGTCCAATTTGGAAGAGTTACTGCTAAAAGGCATTCGTTTTTATAATCAGATAACCGATGAAGTGCAGATCTCGTTAGAGTACGAAGGAGATCATGTCTATTTCACCACGGTCTTTCGTCGCCCTGAGCTAGATTTCGAGCATTTCTATATAGAGTACTGGCATGTCATCTGGCATCGCTTTGCGAGTTGGTACATTGGTAAGCCAATTAAGCTGCTAGGTTCCTACATTAATTACACTCCTCTGGATAAAGCAGAATACGATTTACTCTTTCGTTGTCCTACCTATTTAAAGAGTAAATACAATCGCTTGGTTTTTCATCGTAACTATCTACACGAGCCACTTATAAAGAGTCAGCGTGAGCTGCAAGTATTTTTACGCCGCGCGCCGATTGATCTATTAACCATTCCGGGTGAAGACAGTAGTTTAAGTGCGCGTATCTATCAGTTACTAGAGCCTAAGCTGAATCGTGGTGTCGTAGTGCCTGGTTCTGTTGAGTTATCAAAAGAGCTATCTATGAGTGAGCAAACTCTTAGGCGTAAACTTACGGCGGAGGGGACTAGCTATCAGCAGATTAAAGATAACTTACGCAATGATATGGCGAACAAGCTTTTGCGTGATCGCAGTATTACTATTGCTGCGATTGCTAAGCAATTAGGATTCAGTGAGCCGCGTGCTTTTACTCGTGCCTATAAACAGTGGATGGATGTGACGCCTCGTGAGTATCGCGCGCTGCGATTGGGGCGTATTGGTTTTAAGTGAGGCGCCGCTATTGGGTTGATTCTGGATTGTTGGTTTTTTAACCGTGATTAGCTTGCGTTCACGATGGAGATTGAATTTTTTACGGAGTGCCGTGAACCCATCCGTGGGGGCTCGCTAAAAGATCCCTCTTTTAGACGTCCTACAAAATTAATCTCCATCGTTCTCCGCCAATCACTCTGCCTTTGAAACCAAATAAAGCTTTTCACTGAGGTATACGCAGCTTATCGGCAAATCATAAGCCGTCATTATTTAGAATAATAAAACACTTCTCAATCTACTCACATATTCGTGGCGATGTATCGGGTGGTTCGTTTTTGGTGGCGTCATTTCGCAGAGGAGCGTAAGCGCCATGAATACTTGGAGTGGCTGGCGAAATACGAGCCTACAGGGAGAGCGAAGCGGCGTATTCACGACGTCCCCTGAAAGGAACTACCTGATGCAGTGCGGCAACGATGTTGAATTACGGCGTTTTCTCATAGCCCAAAATGTATGCGTCTATATAGGTATTACTATTCTGTTTCTTTGGATCTTTCTCAATCTAGCCTAAACCTGCTTGTATCCGTGAAAATCTGATCTATTCTCTAGTTCCTAGTCTGATTCTGTACGCTTTTTAAGCGGTTGTAGCGGTTTATGAACTAA
>JAESQF010000047.1 GCA_016765295.1 Oleispira sp. | reverse complement strand
ATTTCTTTATTTTTTTTTATTGATTTTGATAGTGGCTGAAAATAAATGACACTTAATTGTATTTTTTTAGGGATCGATTTTCCTAATTCATTTAAGTACCATGTTGTTTTTGATGAAGCTAAAGAGTTAATGCTTTTGGTAAGTTCAACTTTTTGTATCACGCTGTTTTGTAGTTGTAATAGTTTGTGTTTTGAGCTGCTATTAATCANCACATCGTTATTTANNCTTGTCATTTCTGANTGTGCNCTACTAAAAATCATGAAATTAANTAATAAAATAGAAAAAACNATCCCCAATGCTGTTTTAAANCCAACNCTGTNAAATCTATGANTATNGTATCGGNTTTTTAATCCNNTCTCAATANNATCAAAATTTGATGCGTTNCGTACNGTNTTATAGAAATAGGATAAAATNCCACTTAAGCACAATATATGNTTATTCGAAATTTNNAACTCATTAATATCGTATTCGGTAGTATCAAAATTACTTTTTTCAATTCCATCAATCTTATGCTCTGAAAAAGAAACTGTGCTATTAGANGTTTCAATTTCTGATTGTTTTAAAAATGGCATTAATGANGTAATCNCTAAATTTTGTANNGAAAANCCAATAACNGANATTCCTTTTGTTTGGTATTCAGCNATTAAATTATCAANGTATGTTTTTCTACAAATTGCCACAAAATCNCCTTCCTTNTTTTGNGAAAANTCATAGTAAAATTCAGCCATTTTTACACTTGGAAAAACCGCTTTTACAGCATTTTCTTTATCNAAAACTGNTGCATNAACCTTTTTTAAAAGAACATGTTGATTGTTGACNATTAAAAAAAGATGNTTCTGNGNTTTTAANTTTTCAAATAGNTCAGNTTTNGAGGAATACTGATCTTTGTTNCTANTNGTTAATTCTTTTTTTACTTTTTTTAGCTGTAAGGCATAAAAAANTTCCAAAGACTTAGCATCAACAGTGTGTTCTACTGCNCAAAANGTGTTTCCATATGTTAAAANTNGTCNAATCATTTATTAATGATTGTTGGCTTAATTAATACNGACAATTTCATTTTAGANTTTGTTCTTGTTCTTTTNCTAAACAGGTATTTAATAATAGGAATTCTTGCAAGAAATGGAATTCCAGAACCTGAATCNTTTTTTAAATTTTCTTCTAAACCACCGAGAATNATTACTTCTTGATCTTTAACTCTTATAGTAGANGTAAANTCTCTNGTATTAATACCAGGAGGCGCTTCTGGATCAATTTTCTTNCCATTAAAACTAGACTGAATNACCTTTATACTTAAGGTAATCTGACCATCNCCAGAAACAATTGGCCTAATTTTTATTGCNAAATTAGCATCTACAGGTATGTAATTTTTAATTTCTCTTGTTTGTGGGTTTTGAGACCCAATAATATCTGTNATNGTTTCTACATAATAAGAACGTTCTCCATTTGAAAGTCTNGCTTCATGTCCATTTAATGCTGTTAATTGAGGTGTAGATTTTATNTCCAAATCTCCATTGGTTTCTAANGCTTCAATTNTAGCNTAAAAATTAGGAGTNACTNTNCCTAAATTAAGAGACTCAAACCCTTTAAAACCTCCAATGATTTTATTTATAGAGTTTGCTCCTAGCGTTAAGCTTGTGCTAGGGTAAATACCTCCTTTTGTTGTGGTTGGGCCATCTCCAATTCCTAGAGAGATACCTGTAGAAACTGATGCNCTATTACTAACTTCTAAAATCATTACATCAATGGTAATAACNGGNACTGGTTTGTCTATTAATTTGATNAATTTTCTAAANTTNTCTATTCGCTGTGATGTGCCGCTTACAATAAAACTATTATGTTCTACGTCACTNTTTATTTGTAATGAATCTCTTATTTCNTCAGGAATGATATTTAATAAATCTTGATGTTCNGTTTCTGAATTGACAGCGCCNATTTTACCNATAGTNCTAGGGTTTGGATTTGAATATTGCCTAGAAGNNAACCTTGATCCATTACTTAATGATCTAGTTGGATTGGTGTAATTATTTCGATTTGAAATATTATTGCTATTTANATCCTCTTTAGGTTCATCCATTATTTGAATGGTTCTATGNATTANNGGNATGACTACTGTATTTCTAACTGAAGCNTGACTGTTTTTACCAAAAAAATAAATATTATTCTCCTTTTTATANGAATAANNTGTNGCTGTTTCAAAAATGTAATTTAATAGCGTNTCAAAATGGATGTTTGATGCCTTAAANGAAGTAGTTTCTGCTGTTGGTAAGGCAGAGGTCGTAAATATATTTGCTTTTAAATCTAAACCTATTTCGTTTACAACCGTTGCAATAGAAACGTTGTTTAANTTTACATCNATTATTTTGTTTAATGTNTCTACTACTTTAAAATAAAANTTCTTNCTTTTAAAAGATNGTCTNTTTCTTGAATTNGAAGTGCTATTGNCTNCATTGTCAGAAAATTGATAGAATCCTTTTTTTGTTTTGACAACACGCAATTTGNTGGTTAATGCAAGNTGATNTAATGCTGTTTTTAATGGTAAGTTTTCTAGGTAAATAGTNANCTCTCTTTCAGCCAATATGGGCTCATAAAAAATNTTNTNNCCTGTTTCTTGTGTGATTTTTTTAAAAACTACATCTAAACGATTCTTTTTTAAATCTAAAGAGATTNGNTTTTTNGCNNTNTCATAAGNAATTAAAACNTCCTTTGGTTTTGGAGCAGGTGCCTTCTTTTTATTAATGGTAATGATGGANCCTATAACGTTNATGTCTANATTGTATTTTTGAGCACTAAATATCAATACATTTTTTATAGTAGATTTCGGAAAGTTATGGTTTACNAAAATGCTATTAAGCTCTGGGNTTACACTTATGTTTAANTTATTTACATCTGCTATTGCCTTAATAAAACTAGGAAAAGTAGCATTGTTCATTATAGATTCAACATTTTTAGACAATGCTGGCATTANTTTTTCTAAACTATCTAGCCGTTGCTTAAGGCTGTTNATTTCTTTTACCGTTATGNTTTGCGCATTCATAAAAGAAAAACACAATAGAAATAGGAACGGAATTATATATCTTTTTATCACAATTTATAATTTTAATATTATTGAACTTCAAACGAAGTGCTGGTATATTTAGTTTGATNNTCNNTATTCNNNGCNTTCACNCTCCATTGNTANGNNCCAANNNTTAAGNTTTTAGAAAAAGANGTTTTGGTAATTNTAGTATCGAGTACTATNTGAGAAGCATTGGTAAATGTTGGTGTTGCAATCTGAATTTGATACGATTCAGCATCTTCAACAACATTCCAATTAAAGTTAACAGCACCTTTGGCAACTGTAGTTCCTTCTGTTGGAGCTAAAATAGTAACTGAAGCATTAGAAATGTTTTCAACAAAAATAGCTTCACAGCTACACAACACTCCTATTGCTAATAGCAATAAAAATTTCTTTTTCATAAACAGGCAATTATTTTTTCATAATGTTAAAAAATTATTTGATTTTTAATACATTTGAGAGAACGAATTCTAAATTGCTAGTTATGAAAAGATTTCAAAAAGTTTTAAATAAAAAAATACCTGCCTTTAATCTACAAGAATTAATGGTTGTATTGGTTATTATTGGTATTTTAATACTTATTGCCATGCCCACATTAATGCCAATGGTTGCTAGGGCAAAAGCTATTGAGGCTAAAGCTCAATTAACTTCTTTACATGGTTTGCAACGTACACATTTCTTTATGCATTCTACCTATAGCAATGATGTAAATACCATCGATTTTTTAGCTCCAAAAACAGTAATAGAAGGCGGTAACGCAAATTATGTGTACGAAATTATAGAAGCCTCTAACACAGCATTTAAAGCCAGAGCAACTGCAATTAAAGATTTTAATGGCGATGGGAAATTTAATGTTTGGGAAATAGATCAAGACCAGAATTTAAAAGAGGTAGTAAAAGATTAACCACTAAGATAGAATTGTTGTCATTGACAACTGGACTCTATATTATTTACTTATAGGTTTGTATGGAAAATATTTCTGGGTCATTAACCTACATTTATTCATTACCTATCTCAATGATTCTTTCTTGTGTTTCATTATTTGAGTCATTCAAATAATCTTTAAAACAATTTTCACAAGCTCCAGGATCTCCTGAAAAACCTGAGAATGCTAATTCAAATTCATTCTCATTTGATAGACTAAGCAAATTTTTAATATTCTCATCAGAAGAAAAGTAATGTATAAAATCAGGGAATCCATTTAATCGAAAAACTAATTTTATAATACTCGAATTTTCTTTTTTTAAAAATTTATTATGTAATACTTTACTCATTTGCACAATAGAGTTTTCTCCATGATTTTCACATATTATTCTCCCCATTTTCTTACCTATTTTTTATATAACGATATATTGATATTGTATACGAGTACTATTCGAAAGGGGTATACTTCCAGTTCTTAGAACATTACCAACATGTGTTTGACTAGAATTACGGCTCTTGTTGTAAGGCCCTATCTGCTTACCTAGCATACTTCTCCCACTACCGTATAATTGTATCGTAGGGTGGCAACCCGATGTCCCAGCTACCGCACGAATCCTTTCGTGTGGTAATAACACTTCAAACTAACTCTCTAAAAACAGTAATATTATCTAGGAAACCATTATTTCCAGCATAATCTACAGCGCTACTATAAATATAATCTTCTGCTTTAGAAACCAATACTTCTTCTACATGATTCTTATGTATGTAATTCTCTATATTAAAAAACCATAAACATTGCTGCTTATACTTTATACATCCACACGAAAGGATTCGTGCGGCAGCTAGGTTTTTTCTACATTTACATCTTTCAAATGCTATGAAAAATGTACAAACGGAATTATCATCCGCTGGTTATCTTGCTATATACCAGTGGTATGTTGGACGCTGTCCAAATTAGGCAATTGCCCAAAACAACCAAACACAATTGGAATCAGTTTAAACATCAAAACTATTATGGCAATCAGTGGGCAGCATCTTATATCAAACAATTTGATGATATCAAAGAGGTTTTTGCTTCTGCTTTTCTATATAAATCGCTTCGGTTTTTAGTGGAGACCAGAAAAGGATATCTCGCCATGCTTGGTGAATTTTCTCACAACAAACAATTGTTGAAATTACATGCTAGTAAGATTATTTCTTCTATTGAGTATATGAAGTCTTTAGCAAAAGTAAATGTGGTTACTGCTTGCAAGTATTATGGTGTTTCTAAAGATTGGTATTACAAAGAGAAATCAAAAATAATTTGTGGAATCAGTCCGTTTCAAAAATGTTATAGACAACGTCCCAATCAATTAACAACGAGTGAAGTTGTTACTATTGAGAATCTGGTAACTAATCCTGTTAGTTATGGAAAAACAAAGACGACCTTGTATTATCATGCGCTTAGAAACAAATTGATATTCTGTGGTAAGTCTACTTTTAACAAATATGCTTCTGCTTTGGGATATAGAAAACCAAAACGTTTTGCTAGAGAGAGAAAAAAAGGATTAAAAGCTAGTAGCGTATTTGAATGGTTGCATGTGGATATTACCAATGTAAATACGGTAGAAGATGGAATGCAAAAGGTAGCCTTTGTAAAAGACAATAAATCTAAAGCTATTTTACATTATAGTTCTACTAGTGGAAAAGCTGGAAGTAAATTTATTAAAAACCTCTTTCAAGAAACTTTTGATAGGTATCACCTGTTTAATAAAACAAAACCCATCAACATTTTATCTGATGGTGGAAGTGAAAATAAAGGAGAATTGTTGACTTGGATTGAAAAGATACAGGCTCCACCTGCGGTTACGAAAATAACAGCACAGACCAAAGACTTCCCTTTTTCAAATTCCATGTCTGAGAGTACCCACAGTATTTATAAAACAGAATTTCTACATGGAAAATATTCTCTCAATGAGAAAACACATTTAAAAGATTTAGAGCGTTTTGTGGAATATTATAATCATCATAGATATCCAACAGAATTATATGGATTGACTCCTATGGAAGTAGTAAATGGAAAGATTCCTGACAAACATCACTTCAAAGAGCAAATACAAACTGCAAGAAAAAATAGAGTAGAAATCAATCAAAAATTCAATGATTGTAAAATTCTTATGTCGTGTAATTCCTAAAACATGGGAAATGACATGGCTTTTATTTAACGACAGTACAATCCATATAGAAATTTACCTTGTATGTAAAAAGGAACAGAGGAATACCCAACTGATGGATATCCCTGTGCTTATCTATAGACTGAAATTTACTACTTACTTAAAATCCTTATTGTTACCCAGAAGTTCCAATGTTGGAACCCTTTTGTCGTGGTTTAAAGTAGCGGTTGCCCCGCGCTAGCGGGTGAAGACCCATTAAAACATTGGGAAGAAATTCGTGGAATGGTAACAGTTATCGAAGGAGAAATCTTGCGTTTTATTCTTGAAAAGAATATTCCGATTGATAAATTGATTCGTTATGAACTTGCTTGTCGTGGATATGATAAAAACCACAAATGGTGTGGTTTTGATATAGCCAAAGAAGTTTGGCTGAAATAACTAAATGAAAAAGCACTCCAATTGGAGTGCTTTAATTATTCTAACCACACGAATGAATTCGTGCGGGAGCAGTGATTCATTTGATAATATTAAAAATTTGTTTATTCCAACATTTGAGTTAAATGATCTGAGAGTACTGTAATTTTATTTTGTTTCCCATCATACTTATTCTCAAAATCAGTAACTATTTCATAATTAACAATTCGTTCAATATAAATTTTTTCTCCTATGGTAGACTCCAAAACAATATTTATAGCGATATCTTGATCGTCACCATCTAATTTATTAAGATTATCTACTTTAATAAGTATATCGAAAGTCCCATCTGAAAACTTTAAAAGGACATATTCCCAATTAGAAGCATTAATCTCTGTGGTTTCATTTATAAAAAAAGTATAGTCCCAATCTTTAGCTGGTTTATAATATTCAAATTCCCAATCGGAAATACTTATCGAACTTTCAATTACTGTTTTTGTTTTTCCAAGTAGATGTGCATCTCCTCCTGGTGATATAACTAACATATAAGGTTTAGTTTTACCTTCTCTAATTTCCCATGCAAAGTCCCCTAACTCTAAAATTTTAGAGTCTAGAGAACTAATCATATTTTGAGTAATTATTTCGGGATTAATCTGCTGACTATTTTGTTCAAACCAATTCCAAAAATTTTTAATTTTATCGTTGTTAACTACCACCTTCTTTCTTTTTACCATATTTCTTCTCTAACTCCTTCATTTTTTTAGGAGTTCTTTCATTTCGTTTATTATCAAGCTTACCAATTCCTCCTTCTTTATCTATTGCTTTTTGTTCTTTATAAGCACCTGCGCCTGGAGCATTAGGATCATATTCACCAATAACATCTTCATTCTTCCTTACCCTACCATCTTTAGCATTTTTACCTCTTTTAGCAGGTGTTGTTTTGGTTCGTCCAATATAAGGTAATCCTGAACTTGTTCTACTTCCTGGAACTTTATATATTTTACCTTTAACTGTATTGACTACTTTTTTAATAGTTTTTACATGTTTATTTACCTTAGCAATTTTAGCTATATCACCACCTGGCAATACGGATAAACCTGAAATTATTGCACTTCCCCAATCTCCTTTATCAGCATAATAACCAGCAGAAACAGCATCTACAATACCTGTTGGGTCAATAGTTCCCGCAATATCTAAACCAGCTTCTAAAATATCAGAACCTTCAAAAGAGTGATTGCCTCCTAAATCACCCAATAACCAACCAGCATTTAAATCAACATCAACTAAATTTGTTTTTATTGTAATACTTGAATTATTACTACCTCTTAAAATAATATCTTGAGGAGCCATCCCGTCTGGATCAATAAAACGTATAGGATTGTCAAAAGCAAAATTGTAAGGAGAGTGCCTTCTCATTTTACCTGCCAATGGATCAATTTGTAACCATTTAGCTATAGCAGGGTCGTAGTGTCGAGCTTCATAATCATAAACATCATAACCTAAGCTCTCCTCAAGTTCTTTTCCATTATATCCAAACTTCTGCGCAGTTGCATTCCCACCACTAGTTACGTTATTATACCCCTTATGTTTCAGTCCAAAAGGATAGTAATTAACACGTTTTTTTTTACAACGGGCATGTTTTTTCAGCGGTTACCTCCAAAAACTTCATTTTTTTTTTAAGAACGTCCTTTCTACATCATCCTTGTAAATGTATAAAAATAATATCTCCTAAATAGTAACAAGCCGTTCTTTTTCCAAAGCTATATTAACATAATGTTGTCTTATAATCGCATTCCTTTAATTCCTGTATTATAAGCACATTATGTGTAAATAGCCACACACTTCTATAACTTGGATTGTGTTTTCGTTTCTATTCGTTAGAACTATAAAGAAGTATTCATTTTAAACCTTGCCGATTTCCCTCGCTCCAACAACCTCTAAATCGTCAAGCTTTAAAACGTTTTATTGTTTGTGGAAAAGAGGCAGCAGAAGCGAGGGTTTTCCACCAATAATAAAATGAGAGCCTAAATGGCGATTGAATGTCGCATTCGAGTGAGGAGCGTGGGCGATGCTGGCAATTTTACATAATTTACATTATAACGACCGTTTTAAACCCCTAAAATAATAAGGTCTAAAACTGTGCGAAGCGCACTTATAATGCCAATTATGTTACTTTGCTTGGGGTAGGTTTTTATGCAATTGCTTTTTGCAGGGAAGTAGCTCTTTGTAAGCCTTTGTTTAGCACACTTTTTATGGATTGGTTTTGTAAATATATTTATCCCGATACTGAATCGAGTTCAGCACAAAGGGGAAATATATTTATAAAAGTCTGTTCTTATTTATCTAAAATGCTAGGCTTACAATGTGCTGCTTTGAGCGTTGGCGCATAAAAAACTACATGGCGGCTGCGAGCGGAACAAAACAAAAAATAGAGGATTTTGAGGAACGAAAAAACTGGATTTTGTTTTGTGGGGATTTACTTTCCGTAATGATAACGACAAGCTGCTATCAAGATTTCTTCATTCTCGTATTTGTAAACCAATCGATGTTCTGATGTGATTCGTCTTGACCAATAACCTTGTAAATCTCCTTTCAAAGCTTCGGGTTTTCCAATGCTTTCAAAAGGTGTTCGCATACAACTTTTAATAAGTCCATTAATTCGTTTTACTATTTTCTTATCGACTTTCTGCCAATACAAATAATCTTCCCAAGAAGAAGTAGACCAAGTTAATTTCATTATTCTATTAAGTCTTTTTGCACACCTTTACCTGCTTCCAATTCTTTTATAGAGTTTAATAAAATATCTCTATTTTTTCCTGTTAGCAAATAGGTTGTTTCCTTTAATGAGTTGTATTCATCCAATGATATTAATACAAGATCTTTACCGCTTTTACGCTTGATAACTATATCGCTTACATCATTGACTACCTTATCAAACCAATGCTTTAGATTTGAACGAAAGTCTGTATAATTTACTGTTTCCATATTACAAAGATAATAAAAAGTACTTAATTAAGTACTTTTTATTAGTTATTTAACTTATCGGATGGAAGTTGTTTACTATTTCATGTAGATTCTCCAAGTCGTCTTGCAAGTATCTTTCGGTTGAACTGATGTAACGATGTCCTGCTAATACCTGAACTTGTCGCAAGTTGTATTGCTTTAACCAGTTTGTAATAACACTTGCTCTTAGTTGTTTTACGTCTTTTACTTTGTTGTTATATTTCCTTAGTTTCTTTATGATTTGAGAAGTAATGGTTGTAAATCGTGTGTTTATCGGAAAGAGTTGTTCACTATAATTTCCCAATCGTTTTTGTAATATTGGTCTTACTTCATTTGTGTAATTTACAAACTCCATGATCTGCCAAGGTTTCAATTCTAAAGACCTGGCATTGCTTCTTTTTGTACTTGGTATGTAAATCTTTCCTTTTGAGAGTTGTAAGTGTTCTATTTTTAGTTTGCTTAAATCTGTGGTATTTAATCCTTGGTAGACAATCAATCCAACGATTAGTTTGTTTCTCTTTGCTGTTAACCTATGATAGGCATCTGCGACATTGTCGCTTTCGTAACTATAATATAAATCTTCTAATTCGTCTGCTTCTAACAAGTTATAATTGATGGTTCTTATTACGCCTTTTATAGTGGTGTTCTCGATTGGGTTATCACTTCTATACGCTTCACTTATTAAGTATTTAAAGTAACTTTTTAAACTTGTTAACTTATGATTGATGGTCTTTTTACTGTTCCCTTTTCGAGTTAAATACTTGATGTATTTTAAACTTGTTTTATAATCTACTTCAATTGTTGTTGTATTATTTTCAGAACACCATTTCTTAAATAATTGCACTTGTCTTTCGTTACTTTCTATTGTTGTAATTGCATAACCTTGCTTTTCTAAATAGTCTTTATACATTTTCAGTGGCGAGTCGCCACAGACAATAATTTGCTTATTCATATCTATTTGTTTTTGTTTACCTGTCGAGGCTCTCGACTAAGTGTGTGTAGATTTGAGTTGACTCTAAAGAACTATGTCCTAAAAATGTTTTAATACTTTCTAAAGACACTTCTTGCTGTAGTAGATGTGTTGCGATGGAGTGTCTTAAAATGTGAAGTGTAATCTTCTTCTCTTCAATGTTTTTATTATTGGTTGCTTGTACAATTGCTTTTAATCGGTTCGCTAAACTCATGCCTTGCATTCGCTTTCCTTGTTTGCTAATAAATAAAGCTTCAGTATTATTTTTAGTATTAAATTCTGGTCGAGACTCAAAAATATAGTCTTCTAATATTTCTGCATTCTTTCTATTTATTGGTACAAATCGTTCTTTGTAATTCTTTCCTTTTCTAACAAACACTCTTTCCTTATCAAAATAAATGTCGCTTACATCCAAGTGTACTGCTTCATTTCTTCGTAATCCACAACTGTACAAAACGGTTAAAATCGCTTTATCTCTTAATCTAAATCGTTGTTCGTTATGACTTATTTCTGTTGCATTAAACAACTGCTTTATTTCACTTTGAGTTAATATGTTTAGCTTTTCTTCGGTTGGATTCGTCTCACTTTTTAAATGAACATTGAAGTCTTTATAATTGTGGTTCTGTAAATACTCCCTAAATTTCTTTAAAGCCTGTTGATGTTTGTTGAGATAGCTTTTACTTAAACTTCCGCTTTGTCTTTGGTTAGCACGTTGTTGTAATTCTTGGTAATAGTTTTTAATGGTTTGAGTTGTGATTGCTTTTAAATCGCTGTGTCCGTGACACTCTAAATAATAGAAGAACTCTTGTAAATGGTTGGGTAAGTAATAGACTGTACTTTCTGCATAACCGAGTATATCTAGCCATTCTTTATAATTAGCAACGAACATTTTAAAAACCTCGTTATTTAGTTTCAGCTTCTTCATAATTTAGGTGTCGAGCTTCTCGACTTTTTTCATGGGTATGTATTTTTTAGGGTTTTGTTGCGAGTTGTTGTAATTAACTGATTGCCTTATTTTTAACTTCGCAACTATACTACTTGCGACTTACTTGCGGTTTGCGAGGTCGAGAGTCTCGACAGGCAGCTATTTAATGCGTTATCTATTTGCTCTTTAAGATTGCTGTATTCGTCTACATCAACAATTTCAAAACAGTAGCTTTTAGTCTTTGATTTCTTAATTCTACGTATATAATTTTCTAATAATAATTGATTGTTGTAGTTTCTTAATGTACTTTCCTTTATGCGTAAATTTCTTCTGATTTCAGCATTTGTAAAAGTCGTTTGATTGTTTGCTTTTAAATAGTTTTTTAGGATTTCTAAATGATTTCGTGTTGCTCCAGTAAGTGTATCTGATTTCCTAAGTAACACTTCTGTTATTAATTTGTTTGCTTCTTGTATGTCTTCAATCGTTGTCTCGATATAGATTTCTCCTGTTTGGGTATCGACCTTCGATTCTCTTTGATATTGTTTGTAAAATGTAATTGCACTTATAAACTGTAAATAATGTGAGTTGGTTCTTCTTGGCTTAAAAACTGATTTAGGTAATTCTAAAAATTCTGCAAAAGGATTAATTACTCTTATTGTCTTCAATAATCGTTGTACGTTTTTTAGTAATTCCTTTGATTGTATTTCTTCTTTCTCATTTAATTTGCCTGCGGAGGCTCTCCGCTGGTAATCCATAATCTTTTTGTCTTGCTCTTCGCTTTCATCTATATAAAGCAGGAAACTCCTGTTGCTATTATCTTCGTAAATACTTTCTTGTGTGGTACAACCTGCAATGGCCACCGGTCCTTCTACAACCAAATGTATGGTCTTGCTCTCGCCACGCGAGTCTTTATGAACAACCGTTTTTGTAATGCGTTTTTTAGTTTGTAATTCTCGAAGTGGATAGAGGACAGATTCCGCTCCGTCCAAATCTTCAATAAGGATCAATTTGTTTTGAAGCTCTGTTCTGTTGAAGTAATAAAAAGCATTCGCACTTAATACTGTGATTTCTATTCTATCTTCTTGCGGCATTAACTCTGCAACTTTAGATTGTAAGTGCGTTTTACCAACTCCAGAGCTTCCCAAGCTGATACAATGCAACGGATTATTTGTTTTTCTACTTGTAAAAATGAGATACATCAAGAGACGGTTGACGTCTTCGCCAATAACTCCGCTACTCCCGATGTACTCATTCGTTCTCTCTAGCAAATTTCCCTGTTTTAAAAAGTCGATGGCTTCTTTTTCTTCTAATGCTGATATTTCTTTGTAATATGGTTTGTGTGCTTCTTCTTGTTTGTTAAGCAGTAAAAAACGGTAATTCTCTAACTCTTTGGTTAAATCCTGTAATGTTCTTCTTGCTACACTCGTTCCTATCTCTAAACGTTCTGCTACTTTTCTAACAAACTTTTCTACTTGATTGTCGTTGTATAAATCTATACTCTGTCTTAAAATGTTGTGTTGTTTTGGTTTCTGAACGCTTATCGTTACTCGTAAGCTTTCTAACTTGTTCGTTTTAATACCTCCCAAAATATGTATCTCTAAATGTTTGGTGATGTATTCGTAGTTGTTTGTGTTGGTCGTGTCTAAAATGTTCATAACTAATAAAACTTCACTTATCAGTTACAAACTTAATCAATAAATAACATTATAACCAAATTAATCCGTTTGTTTCTTAACTCTTAAGTAACGTATATTTGTGTATTACTTATTTTTAAAGGAGTTTTATCACTTATTGATTATGAAAATTGGAAGCACAATAACACGTTTACGTAAAGAAAGAGGTCTATCTCGGGAAGATTTAGGAACTAACGCAGGAACTTCTGGTGCTGTAATTGGAAGATATGAACGTGACGAGATTACGCCATCTGTTGAGATTGCTAATAAAATTGCACAAGCTCTTGATGTATCTTTAGACTATTTAGTTGGTAACAATTCTATTATTGTAAAGGATAAAAAAATATTGGAACGCGTAGAAGCTATTGCTAATATGCCAACTAATGAACAAAACCAACTCTTTAATGTAATTGACGCCTTACTACGTGATTACAATGCTAAAAAAGCATATTCGTAAAAGATCATTAGCTGCTTATAACTATCTATAATGAAAAATAAATACTTTTATTTAATAGCTGTTATCTTTATAATTTTTCTTTTCATTGAAGTAAAAAGATTATTCTTTACTCCTAATAAAATTATATGGTCTGAAAGTGAAAAAATTACTTGGAAAGACTTTACACCTACTACTTCACTTGCGAATAACATGGGGGCTACAATACTTTCTAGTATTAAGTGTGATATTTATTCAAAACCTGAAAAACTGGTAAAACATAAAAAAACCACAAACATGTTAACGTTTGTGGTTTATATAATAATCTGTATAATTTCCTTTCCTTTTAGTGTTGCACGGATTACAAATCCGCGCTAGCATATCCGAGCGATCGGGTGAAAACATTTCCGCGCCATCGGGTTTAAAAATCCGCGCTATCAAGTCTTACATACTACACACACGATACAATCGTGCGGGAGCAGGGGGCCATCGGGATTACAAATCCGCGTCATCGGGTAGCATTGTTACAAATCCGCGCCATCAGGCTAAAAGTTCATCCCCTTGATTATTGTCGGGTCCCAAATAACGAAAATTTGAAAAATAGTTATTAATATAAAAATTAGTTTTTTTTCGGAAAAATCTAAAATTTTAATATAATTTTCAATAAAATTACTATCATGCTTCTCATACCTTTTATCCATTTTTAATCTAATCATTTTAAAAATAAAGTAAAAGACTATCAATGTGCCACTATATATTAAATTCACTATCAAAACCTTAGAATTTATAAGGGTATTAAAATTAAAAACGAAGTAAAGAATAAACAACAACATAATAGAAAGAGGCATTAAAAATTTGTTTTTCTGAAATTTAAATATTTTTTTACATTGTAGTTTCTCATACAAGAAAAGATTTAAAAGAGTAAACAAAACTGTTAAAATAATTTTTATAAGCATTTTTAATTATATTTTATATTATTACAAAGTTATTTAAATAAATTATAAACAGCATCAGCCATTTTAACTAGATCAATTTCAACCTTAAATGATGTCTTTTCACCTACTCCAAATCCAAGATGTTCAAAACCAGAAATTGTTAGAACACCTGTTTTATCATTAATCGTTCCATCAAAACCTCCTCCAATATGAGCAGAAAGAACTGATCCCCCAACACTAGCTGTACCTTTTACGCCCGGAAAATCAAATCCGGCAAACAATGAACCTTCAGCCGTATAAACTCCTAAATTAAACTTCCCTTTTACACCAACATCTCCTCCTTCTCCAGTAAAAAAACCTGCATCTACATCTGCATGTGCCTTACCTAGGCTACCTTTTCCGCCTCCAAACACATTATAATCTTCTGTACCAACAGCTGATTTTATTTCTCCTTGAGCAACAGACGTTTCAACTCCAAGTGAAACTGCTGCGTAGAGCGCTCCATCTCCTGTAGTATTTCGTGCACTAGCCCCTAATAACCTACCCTTTCCTTCGGCATTAATTGGCCCATAGGATCCTTTCATAGATCCCTTAGCAACATAAGCTTCCCCTTTTTTTGCCTGCATTGTAGTATAAGAACCTGGCTTACTCGAATGTGAATTTGCAATTTTTGTTTTTCTTGAACCAGTATTTGCACTAGCTGTTGCACCTATGGATGGCAAGGTTGACAACATAGTATGTCCTACAACTGGCTCATGGTTAGAGTTGTCGAAACCTGACAAAGCATACCCTTCTAAACCCTCTAATTCAATTTTCCAAACAGGGTTGTTATGTGCAAATTGATAAGTAGAAATAGAGAAATAATCTTCACTTACTGGGTCTATACCAAAAAACCTACCTAGAGCTGGGTCAGTGCTACGATGTCTAAATGTAACCCAATTAAGACCTAAATCTTCTTGTATTTCCTGATCTAAATAACCCCATTTCTGTGCAGTCCCATTCCCTCCATTAGTTACGTTATTATACCCTTTATGTTTTAAACCAAAAGGATAGTAGTTTGACTCCTCTACAATCTCAAGATCAACAGCTTGTGAGTTATTTTGGTTTTTATCAGTATAAGACAATCGCACATTTCCTAAATGATCTTTGTACTGGTATACATAATTACCAGAAACATTACCACTGGTATTAGTGACATTAAAATACCCTTCTGCAGTATTAAAGAATTGCAAGGCATTGTTTTTATAGATATAATTACCTGCATAGTCTGTGGTAATATTATTTACAACTTTACGCAGTTTGGTTCCGGCGGCATCATAGGTGTAATTAATGTTTTGATTGTTTATGGTAACTACAGTTGGTAAGTTTAAATGGTTGTATAAAATACTTGTAATGCCTTTGTTTTTGTCTGTAAGCATATTACCGTTTTCATCATAAGTATAGTCATTCCCAGATTTATTACCATCCTTAAACTCACCTTTTATTAATGCAGGCGTAGTTACGGCATCAGTAACTGACAACAACTTATTTCCAGTATCATTTCCAGTGCCATAAGAGTAGCTTAAATTATCCATAAGACCATACCCTATAATATTTCCATTTCCATCAACATTTGTATTTCCTTGTCTTTGTAAAGATTCTATATTTCCATTTTTATCGTAGATAATATTGCTTAGGTTGTATCGATCATTTTCTGATGTTGCCTTGTAAACCGCTCCTTTTATTCTATTCAACGCATCGTAGGTATATCCGTAAGATCTTAATTTGTTATCATTACTCGTTTTCCAAATTGTTTGCCCAATATTTCCATTATACAATTGTTCTCCTCCATAAGCAGGGTCAATTTCGTTATAATTTAATCTAAAAGCAAATAAGTCAGTCCCAAAATTATTTACATCGTTAATATCAGTTAACCAACCTCTAACATTATAAGTATAATCTACTGTTTGCAATCTACTTTGTGTTGTTTTCCCTCCAACTCCTTTGCTTTTTAATTGCCCCAATTCATCATAGGTGTTTTCTACAAGTACTTCTATTCCAGAAATGTTATCCCCCCATTGGGTTTGTTTGGTTAAACGCCCTGAATGGTCGTAGTAAAACTTATCATAGGTGTTAAAAGTAGACAGTCCGCTTCCTATTTTTGTATGGGTAGTGGTTGTTTCTTCTAACCTACCTGTAAAACCATCTAAGTTGCTATCTACAACATCTGTGGTTCCTAAAAAATCATTTTGAGAATATGCACGAATCACTCTTCCTTTTTCATCATAGTACAACACTGTGGTAATCCAATAATTGGTGTCAAGTACGCGCGTTTTACTTACTGTAGTTAAGCCTTTGGTATGGATTGTTGAAGTGGTTCCATAAGCGTTTGTAATTACAGCTCCTAATCCTGAGGGTAAAAAATTACTATTATAGGTATCATAATAATTTATAATATGTATTTCTACTGTTGATGTGTTAGGAAATGATTTGTACGTATAAAAAACAGGAATAGTACTCATTAAAATTTGACCTGTCCTATCTTCATACAAGTTAGCACCACTAAATCCATTTACTGTATTTTGTAAACTAATACGAGGGTCACTATCAATATATATCCCAGTATAAGCAACTCTTCCCAAGGCATCATATTTGGTAAACAACCATTTGTTTTGACCTTTTTGAATAGTATCTTGTGTTAGTACAGGCCTGTCTAAAGTATCATAGACAATAGACTCCCAACCTTTGCCTGGTATCTTTTTCCTTACCAATCTATTTCTATAATCATATTGGTATTGATAACACAGTTCTGACAATTCTGTTGTACTAACACCATCTGTAGTCACTACTTTGGGAGGAATTACATAGGTTAGATTCCCAAACTTATCATAGACATAATAGGTGTCGTGTGGATTGCTGGCAGTATAAGTTCTTTTTAATACTACTTGTCCTCTATTATTTTTAAACTCTTCTGTGGTGTGGTTCACACCATCTGAAAAAGTCCAGTTTTCATCTTTAGTACTCGTTTTACTTAAAACATTTGCACTATAAAACCCATTATTATTATTATTATTATTATTGGTGCTTAACACCAATGTAGGTGTAAAAGAGGTATCCGTAGTCGCTTTAAATTCGCATACTTCATCAGCAATATTGGTATCATATTCAAACTTAATGGTATGTCCATCAGAATAGCCTTTGCTTAATAGGGTTGTCGTTTTTTTCCAATCATTTCCTGGTGCTGCCTGTTCTAATATTCTGTTTAATGGAGACGTTTCTATTGTTTTTTGTGAATACGGGTTTGAAGTTGCATAGTTAGTGGCATAATAAGAATTGGTATCAGATAATGCGGTAGTCTGACCTCTATACAATCCTTCGCTTCCAGAAACTGTTGGTACATAGGGTAAATACTCTTTTTCTACCTGCCCTAAATCATTGTATTCTATATGGGTAATGATGTCTTTTTGAGAGGCACTTTGCCGAATGGCAATGCGTTGTTTTGCTCTTCCCAAACCATCAAAATAGGTGACACTCTTTATATAAGCAACAGTATTGGTATTCAAAGGAATGCTTGTCACTGCTGTTTGTGGAACAATGTTGTACACATAGTTTTCATTACTCAATGTGCTTGTAATTGGGCAACCTGTTGCAGATCCTCCTCCATTAGCTATTGGGCATTGATCTGTGTTGTTTGAGACATAACCATTTGGTGCAGTACAACTTACGGTACTTACTGCTGGATCTCCATATCCATCTCCATCGCTATCTTGATACCAGGTAGTACCTCCAACGGTTCCCAGCGCCACATTTATTGAAGCAGAACTCGCACTCCAGGTTCCAGATGCATTTCTAGCTCTGATATAGTGCTTTACAGAACTTGTTGCGGTATAGCTGCTTGTTGCATTGCTGCCTGTACTTGTACCTGCACTATTGGTGCCTTGCCAGTACCAAGTAATGCCAGCAGGTGGGTTTCCACTTCTTTGCAAGGTTGCTGTGGTACAAGTTTGACTACTAATAGTTGGCGAACTTGGTGTGGCAGGTGTTGCCGCTGCTGCTACGGTAACAAATTTAATAGCCATCATGCTACCGCTAGATGAACTTGTTACAGTATACGTAATTTGACCACTTCCAGAAGCGGTCCATTGAATGGTAACATTGGTTGAAGTTTGACTTTGGATCACACCTCCAGTTACGGACCAATTGGCCGCATAAATAGTGGTAAGACCTGTAAAAGCTGCATAGGATTTTACATCGTTTTGATTTGCTGTAGCATCTCCAATAATAGACAATGCTGGTGGAAATCCTTTTTGAGCTGCCGTTTGTTGTATAGAAAATACAACAATCAATAGCAATACTATTTTTTTTATAAAACACTTTTTCATAGCTGTTTAGTTTTTATAATTGTATTCGTTCTTACTTAAAATATTTCCATCATGGTCTTTTACAAATTCTAAACGGTTAAAAGAATCATACTGATAGTAAATTGTTCTACCTCGTGGACCTGTAATACTTGTTGTACCTATTAAAGGATCGTAGGTAAAATAGGTGACTTGTGCATTAGACAAGGCAACTCTCATTGTTTCAAGCATTGCTCTCAGATCGCCTTCAGTTCCAGTATTTCCAATTGTTCTGTCAACATCTGCATCAGAAAGGGTTTGTAGGGTAGCAACATAACTAGAAACATCGGCATAGGTGGCATTTTCTATTTTTGCAATGGGCAAGGTCTGTTTATAGCCCCAGATGTATACAATAGGTGTCCCATCTTTTTTAGACACCTCTTTTACCTTTCCGTTGGCATAATACCTATGAAAAACAATACGGTCTTCAAAAGAAGCTTCTCCTTTGGCAGTTTGCACTTTTTCTGGAAGAATGTTATTGTTTCCCCAGTCTTTATAAAGTGTATACTGAGAAGAAAGTAATTCTGATGTGCTTCCTATTCCGTTTTTATCATCATCTTGATAACTGTAGGTTTGCAATGGAGTAAAAATATGAGCTGCTTTTAATAGCCCTTCTGCGGTTGTTAAACTGGTTTTATCTTGTGGATACACCATGTTACTCAAAATAGTTTCGCCAAAACTATCTACCGTCTTTGTTCGTTTAATTTGGTAATGTTTGTCATAATTGTAAAAATAATTGCTGGTACTTACCACTGCGTTTCCATTGTCATAATAATCGGTAACCGTACTTGACTCCAAATCTAATGTACCTCCTGTTATGTAAAAGGTTTTATAATAGGTGGGTCCATAAGGATCAATAATTCCTGTATTTGGGTCTATACTTGGTTTAAAAGTAATCAATGGCAGTCTAAATTTTCTGTCTGTGTTAATGCGAAGTAAATTTGAAGTGGTTAAGTTTTCACTTAGTAATTTTATCGTAGAAACGGGGCTAAAAGAAATAGAACTAGATACCCCTCCAGCATCTTCATCTGCATAAAGGTATTTATTTTCTATTTCTCTAACCTTTGTATATACATTGTTACTGCTTTTGAAATAGGTGGTTTTTAAATTTTTTCCTCGCAACCACTCTTTATCAGTAGGCATATGGTATGGAAAATCATAATAATAACCAGGGTCTGCAATGTTTGAGTTTGGGTCGTACTGAAAAGCATGTGCTGCTTCTGTAGTAAATTCATACACTATTTTTCCTTTGCTATCATTTTCGCCCCCATTAAACTCTGTTACTTGGGTATACCCTACACTATTTCCTTCATAAGTACTTAGTGGACTTCCTCCAACGGCACCTATAGGCTGTAAAATAGTTAGCCCAGTAACTGCTGAAAGGATTCTATTTACTCCATAAAAATTTGGCAATCCAAAAATTCTCCCTGAACTTTCATTTAAATTATTTAAATACTGATATTCTTTTTTAGTACTCAATACATTATTCTCATCGTAATTCTCTATTCTTTTTATTCTCTTTCCTCCAGCATAAAGCGATTCGTCTACACTTACCGATTCTTCTTCCCAAGAATAGTTAACATAAAAACCATGATTCATATTTAAAGGATTGTGCGTGTGGTTGAGTGCTTTTACCTTTATTGCATAATTCCCAGGTTGTAAT
>JAESQF010000124.1 GCA_016765295.1 Oleispira sp. | reverse complement strand
TAGGGTGGCGATCACTTCATTGGCATTCATATTGGAACTGGTGCCAGAACCGGTTTGAAAAACATCCACCGGAAAATGACGGATAAAGTTTTCATCGGTGAGTAAATTATCCACCGCCTTGATGATGGCGTTGGCTGTGGTGGGCTCTA
Source organism: Oleispira sp. (assembly GCA_016765295.1). Taxonomy (GTDB): domain Bacteria; phylum Pseudomonadota; class Gammaproteobacteria; order Pseudomonadales; family Oceanobacteraceae; genus Oleispira. Next base: position 5,713 of record JAESQF010000124.1, on the reverse strand, counting down.
ACAGCTGTAGGGACAAGTTTGCTTTAGCCGCGGCTTTTTTTGCTAATAATAACGCGCGAATAAAAGGCTCTGGCAGGCCTTGGCCACTGATCGGGAAGTTGTTGATGGCGCGCTGAGTTTGGGCGGCGTATAGCGCGTCTTCTGCTACTTCTAGTTCGCCCATACTGTCTTTTTCGGTGCGAGTTTTCATAGTTTTTCCTTAATAAAAGAGGGGGCAAAATAGTGCGATAAAATCTTTATTTCGAGCATCAACTCTTTTAACTGTTTTTGTTGATGATCCGTTTTAGCGAGTCTTTGCAGGCCACACAGAGGGCGGCTGATATGATCTAAACAGGTGCTGCGCCAGTGGTCTGGATTCATGGTATCGCTGTAGGTATCAAGTAAAAATCGCACCATGTTTAGGTAGTGCTGCCATTGTTCTTCGTGCTTGAAGTCTTGGCATTGGCTCTCTTCGAAAGACAGCCAGAGTGATAGCAGCCCTGGGTTATTTGGCTCATGAGCATAACGAATTTTTTGCTTCCATTGATCAAACATGATTTACTCCTATTACGCTCAAATCTTAATGATAATCATTTTCATGTAATTCTATTAAAATGTATTCTTGTCGAAAGGTCAATCCTTAGTGGCTCTTCTATAAAAGGTGCTCAGCAGGCGTAGTAGTATTTATTGTATTAGATAATTTAATAGATAAAGGACTGGAGTTTTAAAACAGAGAGTTTTCAGAGCTTGTACTATTCGACTCTGGCTCTACATTACGAGACTCTATTCCCTGAGGCAGTTTAGTAAAAAATCTCTGCAGTTCTGCCTCCCTTGAGTGGTGTGATAGCCACGTTTTAGCATCGGCCGAATCGAGCATGACGGGCATGCGGTCGTGTATGTCTGCGATAGATGGGTGAGCGTCTGCNGTAACGATGGCGCAAGAGACTAGACTCTCATTTCCCAGATTCTCATTTCCTAGAGCCCCCTGCCAAATATCCCANATTCCGGCAAAGAACATNGGCTGCTGCGGATACGATAGCTCTATGGGTCGTTTACCGCCAGTGACTTTCTTCCATTCGATATACGAGCTGGCGGGAATAATACAGCGCTGCGCTTGATACGGTTTTTTAAACGCGCGGCTGCTATTTAAGGTTTCTGAACGGGCATTAAACATTGAGAATTTTGAGTTTGGGCCGTCCGACCAGCTGGGTACCAACCACCACCGGCCTTTTGTCCACACGGGTTCTGGAGCGCTTTGCCGATCTTGCTGTTGGTTGATTAGCATGGGGACGGTTTCAGTCGGCGCTATGTNGAGCTGCGGCTGCTCGCNAAACGGGAAGGGGCTGCCTAGCGCATCTAGGTAGCGAACTTGCTTGGGGGTGATGGCAAGATTAAAGCGTCCGCACATTCATAATTCTCCTTGGTTTTTTAATAGTGTGTTCTTTTTCTTAAAAGTTTCCTATNCTGGTTGGATGTACAGTATTCGGAGTATTTGAGATGGTTATGAAACTTACCCTCTATAGCGATTCGGTGGCGGCGGGTTTTCCTAGCCCAGCGGATGACTATAAGGAAGATGCGCTCAGTCTTGATGAGCATTTGATTACCCATCCTGCGGCGACGTATCTGGCGAAGGCTGCGGGNGANTCTATGCAGGGGCTGGGTATTTTTGATCAAGACTTGCTGATTGTCGATNGGTCGTTAACCCCTCGTAGTGGCAGTGTCGTCGTGGCTGCGGTGGACGGTGAGTTGTGTTGTAAGCAGATTGANCTTGAGGGTAGGCAGNTGCTTTCGGCNAATGAGAATTATCCGCCGATTTCAATCTCNGATGAGCAAGATATGGTGATAGAGGGGGTGGTGAAAGCCTCTATCCGCTATCACTGGCAGGGTTGATGTTTGCCATTGTTGATTGCAACAGTTGTTATGCCAGTTGTGAACAGATTTTTCGNCCAGAGCTGCGCGGTAAAGCGGTGGTTGTGCTGTCGAATAACGATGGCTTTATTGTTGCGCGTTCTAAGGAAGCTAAGTTATTGGGCTTGGAAGACTTGCAGCCTTTCTTTAAAGTTGAGCATATTTTAAAACAGAATAATGTGGCGATTTTNAGCAGTAACTATCCGTTGTATGGTGATATTAGCCATCGTGTGATGACGACGCTGAAAGCATTTTCACCTGAGGTGGAGGTGTATTCTATTGATGAAATGTTTTTAAATTTTGATGGCATGACGTGGGATTTAAATGACTACGGCCAGCAAATTAAAAATAAGTTGTGGCAAGACATTCGTATGCCCGTGGCGGTGGGGGTTGCGCCGAGTAAAACTTTGAGTAAGTTAGCGAATCGAGCGGCCAAAATAATTGCTAAATGTAATGGCGTTTGTGTATTAGACGAGCCGCATAAATGGCAGTGGCTGCAAAAGCGTTTGCCAGTAATAAAAGTGTGGGGTGTAGGCTCTCGTTTGGCCAAGCGCTTGGAACACTATAAAATTCATACGGTTTATGACCTTGCCCAAGCGGACCCCAAAACCTTGCGCCGTGATGTCAGTGTGAATTTAGAGCGCACGATTAACGAGCTTAATGGCATTGCGTGTTATCCCTTAGAAGAACAACCCCCAGCGAAAAAACAAATTTACTGTACGCGCTCGTTCGGCCAGAAACTGACTGAACTTGAACCCATTAAACAAGCGGTTGCAGTTTACGCCAGTCGTGCGGCGGAGAAACTTAGAGCGCAAAACTCATTGGTGCAATCAATTCAGGTATTTTTAAATACCTCGCCGTTTGAGTCGGGATATTTCAGCCGCAGTATTGTTTGCCAAACGGCTTTTCCGACCAATGATAGTCGTGAAATTGTGAGCGTGGTATTGCAGGGGTTAGAGTCGATTTATAAGCCTGGCCATCGGTATTTGAAAGCGGGGGTGGGCTTGTTAGATGTGAGTGATCGCCAATTTAATCAGTATGATTTATTTCATCGCGGGCAGTCGAATTGTTCCGATAAAGTGATGAGGGTATTGGATAAAGTCAATTTAGAGCATGGGCGTAANGCGTTGTTTATTGGCTCGGAAGGTGTGGTGCAAAAATGGTCGATGCGTCAGCAGTATAAATCGCCGGCGTATACCACGCGTTGGGCTGATATTCCTGTGATGGGAATAAGGTAGGGGGTTTGCGTAGCTAAATATAAAAAAGGCCCCGAATATTACTATTAGGGGCCTTTTTATGCTGCGAATAAAAGGAATTATCCTTCTACTGAGCCAGTAGCAACGGCTTCAGTCGTTTCTGCAGTCGGTGCAACAACAGGTGCAGCTTCAGCAGCGGCTTCAGTTGTTTCTGCAGTNGGNGCANNNNCANNTNCNGCTTNNGCAGCGGCTTCAGTNGTTTCTNCAGTAGGAGCAGTTTCAATTTCTGCTTTTACTTCAGTAGTTTCTACAACAGGTGCAGCTGCTACTTCTACTGCAGTTTTAGTAACGTCTGAAGAAGTAACGGTGTCTTCTACACAGGCAGTGATGGCAACGGCGGCTAATATGATGGCGACTTGCTTTAACATGTTTTATTTCCTGGGTTTTAATTATTGTGCGCTTAATGAGCGGGACTAATACTAAAGGATAAAGTTCAAATTAAATATGAAGTGTGCCTGTATTATCAATTTTGGCATTAGCAATCGCTAAAACTGTGAATCAGTACTTTTTAAGTGGCGTAATTGGGCCAATAAAACTCAGTAATTCGATTAATTTATATTCGGGTATTGATCTAGTATTCTCATTCTTAGGAATCGCTTTTAAATAAATATAACTAATAAAAAGGTAATTATTGTATGAAAAACATTCTATCTTCTTGTGTGCTAATAGTTTTAATAATACTCGCGGGCTGCAGTACGGGTATTGATAAAAAAGAGTCTTCCCCGTTGGTATCAGCTCATTATGGTATTGATATTTCGCATTATCAGGATGATTTAATTCTCACGTTAGATAGCAGTAGCAAGTTGCGTTTTATTATTAGTAAAGCGACCCAGGGTGATACTTATTTAGATGCTGATTTTGATGACAACTGGAAGGAAAGCAAAAAACGGGGCTTTATTCGTGGGGCTTATCATTTTTATATGGCGAGTGATGATGCTGCTGGCCAAGTTGATAATTTTTCTGCGGCGATTGCTGATCTCGATAAAAATGATATTGCCCCTATTGTTGATATTGAAAAGATGAGCCTTGCTAACAGTGATTTTAGTGATGAGGTGCTGCAACGTGATTTTTTAATTTTTCTTACTGCGCTAGAGTTGAAGCTGAAACGCAAGCCGATGATTTATACCGATTATCATTTTGCCCAGAAGTATTTATTGGACCCTAAGTTTGCTGAGTATGAATTATGGCTAGCCGAGTATTCGGGCAATGAGCAGCCTAAGGTGCCAGAAACTTGGAAGCTGAAGGGCTATAAGATTTGGCAGAAGTCGGATACTCATACTGCGGGCTTGGTGGAGACAGATTTTGATGAGTATGTGGGCTTAATACACAACTTGGTGAATTAGGCTCTTCGACAATTAAATCAACTGGGAGAAGGGCGATGTCGGTGACAAAAGAAGTCGCCATATCGACTAATATCCCCGAGGATAATTACTATTTTTGAAACCGTATTTTTTTAGCTAGATACCCCTCTCTCTTTTTCACAAATTCTAGCAAAGCCTGATGATAATCTTCGCTCACAGCTTTCTGCACCGACGGTCTTTGGGCTAGATTATTTCTCCAGTACTGCACGGCTTCTAAGCCTTGCATGCAGGTTATTTCAACATACTGTTCAAAGACTTCGAAGTATCTAAATACTGGGGCGAAGGCTGCATCGACTAGGCTAAATTTTTCGCCGTTGAAATAAGCTGCTGGTTTCTTTAGCTCTTTATTTTTTAGTTCAAGATTCAAGCGTTTAAATTGCTGCGCTAGTATGTCTTGTACTTGTTCAAATTCTTCTTTGCTTTTTGCGTTATACAGTTTGCCAATTTGGTTGAGCATGGTAGTGCTGAACTCTATCCAAGCGCGAGCTTGGGCACGCTGTTTTGCATCGTTGGGGAGTAGGCTACCTGGGGTAGTCTCATCTAGGTATTCGCAGATCACTGCGGATTCAAATAGCACTTCTTTATTGCTCCCTTTTCCACTCTCTTTCTCACTTAAGATCAGTAGCGGCACTTTGCCTGTGGGGGAAAGTGCTTTAAACCAGTCGGGCTTGTTGGCTAGGTCGATGTCGGTGCGTTGATAGTCGATGCCTTTTTCTTCTAGGGTGATTACCGAGCGCTGCACATAAGGGCAGAGTTTGTAGGCAATTAGGTGTGGTGTGCTGGCCTGAGTCATTTTGTTGCTCCGTATATTATTGAAGGTTTCTGTTAGTTTGGGCTATTTGTTCAGTATGCTATTTGCAGTGGTGCAAGTTAATTGGCAAACTGTGCAAGGGCTGCTTGCAGTAGTGCAAGTCTGTGGCATTAGAAAAACTAGGGGATGATATGGATTGGAATGCGTTAAAGAGCTTTTATGCCATTGCTGAGCAGGGCTCCCTGTCTGGAGCAGCGGCCAGTCTTGGGGTGAACCATTCAACGATGTTCCGTCGCTTACAGGCGTTTGAGCAGGAATTGGGTGGGCGTTTATTTGATAAGTTGGATAACCGTTATGTATTGACCCCAATGGGAGAGGAATTGCTGGGGTATGCGCACAAGGCCGCTAATGTATTTGAGGATATTGAACGAAACTTGGCAGGTAAGGATGTACGGCCC
>JAESQF010000123.1 GCA_016765295.1 Oleispira sp. | reverse complement strand
TTTTAACTTCTAAAGCAGCAACATCCTTTTCATCTTCAACCAGATAGATATCACCACCATTAGAATGGTCGTACTGACCCATAGTGCCTTCAACTTCGGGGTGGCCTTTGTGACCAATCAAAATGCATTCACTGCCCGCCGCGCTATAACGACTAACTTCTAAGTGTACCTTGGTTACCAGCGGACAAGTCGCATCAAATACTTTTAGCCCACGCTTAGCGGCTTCATGACGCACTGCTTGCGAAACACCATGAGCAGAGAAAATCACAATACTATCGTCAGGCACTTCGTCCAGCTCATCAATAAAAACAGCACCTCGCTCACGCAAGTTATTGACCACAAACTTGTTATGAACGACTTCATGGCGTACATAAATGGGAGGCTCAAATAAATCTAGGGCACGATTTACGATATCAATTGCACGATCAACACCTGCGCAAAAACCACGCGGATTAGCCATTCTTATCTTCATGTTTAAGCTTCCACAGGGCTTATGCTATCGACAGACAGAATCTGAACTTCAAATTCTAAATCTTTACCTGCTAGCGGGTGATTGAAATCAACCATCACATAATCGCCTTCAATTGACTTAATCACACCGGGTAATTCAGCTTTCGCGGCGTCGGCAAAAGAAACCACTAAACCAGGAGAAATAGGCATATCAACAGCAAAGCTAGAGCGCTTCATTTCTTGAATGTTCTGCGGATTTGTTTGCCCGAATGCTTTTTCTGCCGGCACTGTAAAAGTTTTATGATCACCTGTTGTTAGGCCGATTAAAAACTCTTCGAAGCCCGGCAATAAATTGCCATCACCTAAGACGAACTCAGCAGGTTTGGTATTAAAGGTTGAATCAACTTCGTCTTTTGTAGGTGTGCCATCTGTTGCAATACCGTCTATACGTAATGCGAAGTGCATAGATATTTTAGAATCAGCCGCAATCGTTTGAATAGAATTAGACATTATTTTTTACCTTCATTCTTAACCGGTGTGGACGACTCTTGCTCAATTTTAGCAGCCGCTTTTTCACGACGGGCTTCAAAAACCACGTCTAAACCTAACATGATGGCACCAATGGTAATGGCACTATCCGCAATATTAAATGCAGGAAAGTAAGAGCCTTCCCAATGCACTGAAATGAAATCAATCACATGGCCATAGACTAAGCGATCAAATAAATTGCCTAGTGCACCCCCTAAAATAAGTGTTAACGCTACCGCCAACCATTTATTTTCACGCGGTAATTTATACAACCAGCTAATGAGCATAATGCTCACACCCACAGCAATCGCAGTAAAAAACCAACGCTGCCAACCATCTTCTCCAGCCAAAAAGCTAAAAGCGGCACCTGGGTTATAAAGCAAGGTCAAATCAAATACCGGTAAGATAGGTACTGGCTGACCATAGCTTAAAAAGTTTTCTGCTAACTGCTTGGTAATGAGATCGAACGCAATCACGAAGACCGTCAACCACAACCAAATAAGGGCGGAGGGTTCCCCAGCCTTGCGTTCTTGATTCATTTTAATATTTCTCTATTTTTTCAATATATCTAGCTTATGCGAAATGGCGTACTTCGCCATCCCCCGCAATATTCGTCACACAACGGCTGCATAAAGTTGCATACTCAGGATGCAAACCTACCGTCACATTGTGGTGCCAGCAGCGCTCGCACTTGTCAGCGGTTGAAGCCGTTAGGGATAAACGTAGACCACTGATATCTGTTTTCTGAATATTGGAAGCAGCAGCCGCTTCATCCGCTGATGCTAAAGTCTCAACATCTGCTTTCGAAGTAATCATTACAAAACGCAGCTCTTCACCGAGTTTTTCTAACTGAGTTTTTAATGCATCATCAGCATATAAAGTCACATCAGCCGCTAAACTAGAACCCACTGTTTTTTCAGCGCGAGCTTCTTCTAATACTTTATTTACAGCAGTTTTAACCGCCATAATTTCACGCCAGTAAGCATCATCTAAAGTAAGATTATTAACCTCAGGCAGCTCATACCATTCTGCAAGCAGCACTGACTTTTCACGCTCAATATCATTACCCTGGCCATCGACTGCAACCGGTAATACATCCCAAATTTCTTCAGCGGTGAAACTTAATATCGGAGCAACCCAACGCACCATTGCTTCCGCAATATGATACAAGGCAGTCTGCGCGCTTCGACGAGCAAGACCATCGGTCTTACAGGTGTACTGGCGATCTTTGATGATGTCTAGATAGAAAGAACCCAACTCACCCACACTGAAGTTCATCAACAGCTTGGTTAAACCACTGAAGTTATAGTCGGTATAAAGCTCTTTCACTTGCTTATCGATAGTCCCAGCGTGATCCAAGATCCACGCATCCAGTGGCAACATATCTTCAACCGCAACTAAATCCGTTTTAGGATTAAAGCCAGAAATGTTGGCCAATAAGAAACGACAGGTATTACGAATACGACGATAAGAATCAGCATTACGCTTTAAGATTTCATCGGAAACTGTCATCTCAGTGCTGTAGTCGGTATCGGCTACCCACCAGCGTAAAATATCAGCGCCTAATTTATCCATCACATCGATTGGCGATACCGTATTACCGATCGACTTCGACATTTTACGGCCTTTAGAATCAACGGCAAAACCGTGGGTCAAAGCTGTTTTATAAGGGGCTTGGCCTTTAGCAGCAACTGACGTCAATAATGACGACTGGAACCAACCACGGTGTTGATCTGAACCTTCAAGATACAAATCAGCAGGAGATTGCAAACCATCACGTTCATCTAGCACCGCAACGTGAGTAACACCGGAATCAAACCATACGTCTAAGGTATCAGTCACTTTTACATAATTTTCAGTGTCTGCAGCGCTAAGCAGATCTTCCACTTCCAGATCGAACCAGGCCTCGATACCTTTTTCTTCAACTTTCAGTGCAACTTTTTCGATCAAGGCTTTGCTATCTGGATGCAGTGCAGAGGTTTCTTTATGAACGAATAAGGCAATGGGCACACCCCAAGTACGCTGACGAGAAATACACCAGTCAGGACGGCCCGTCATCATGCCTTCAATACGAGCCTTACCCCACGTTGGACGCCACTCGATATCGTTCTCAACCGCATGCATCGCTTGTGATAATAATGATGTTTCTGCTTTTTCAGCTTCCATGGCGATAAACCACTGTGGCGTCGCACGGAAAATGATCGGCGTTTTATGGCGCCAGCAATGTGGGTAGCTGTGCTCGATTTTTAATTTCTTAATTAAAGAACCCACAGCACCGATTAGAGGATCACCCAGAATACCCAATACGCGGAAGTTACCTTTATCGGCAACCGACAAACCGGTAAGTTCTAAGCGTTCTAATGCTGGGGTACTGATGAAGTTTCCTTCAGCACTGACTAACATTGACTCAGAAGCAATGCCGTATTGATTACAAACCACATAATCGTCTGCACCGTGCATCGGTGCGGTATGTACAGAACCGGTACCGGCATCTGCAGTTACGTGATTGCCAGTGATTACTGGCACTGTCTTGGCAATTGCGTCAACGGTCATAAACGGATGAGTCACAGCGAAAGGCGCTGAATCTTGCTCAGGTAACTGGCCAAAGGCCGAGCCTTTAGCATTAGCGATCACGTTAAAATCTGTGATGCCATAACGACCCATTGCATCTTCAACCAGTGCGGTTGCCAATACTAGAATTTCATCTTGTTCTGTTAGGTGTACTAAAGAGTACTCAAGCTCAGGGTGAACTGAAACTGCTTCGTTAGCAGGTAACGTCCAAGGGGTTGTTGTCCAGATAACGATATTTGCTGTCTTATCAGATAGTGCACTATCTGCACCAAAGGCAGTCAACAACGCAGCCGTATCAGTAAAGGCAAATTTCACATCGATAGAGATAGACTTTTTATCTTGGTATTCAACTTCAGCTTCCGCCAAGGCAGAACCACAATCCATACACCAGTTAACTGGCTTAAAGCCTTTTTCTAGATGGCCGTTATCGGCTATTTTACCGAGCGTACGAATGATGTTGGCTTCAAATTTGAAGTCCATGGTTAGGTAAGGGTTTTCCCAATCACCTAAAACCATCAAACGCTTAAAACCTTCACGCTGACCATCTACTTGCTTGGCTGCGTATTCACGGCAATGCTGGCGGAACTCAGCAGGGGTTACTTTATCCCCTGCTTTACCCACCAGTTCTTCAACTTTTAATTCAATCGGTAAACCGTGGCAATCCCAACCAGGAACGTACGGCGCATCAAAGCCAGACATAGTCTTAGACTTGATGATGATGTCTTTTAATACCTTATTCACCGCGTGGCCGATGTGAATATCACCATTGGCGTACGGAGGGCCATCATGCAAAATAAACTGTTTGCGACCAGAGCGGGCTTTACGAATTTGCTGATACAAACCCATTTCTTGCCACTGGGCTAATAATTCAGGCTCACGCTTTGCCAAGTTTCCACGCATTGGGAAATCGGTTTCTGGCAAGTTCAATGTAACCTTGTACTGGCTCTCTGGTGCTTGGTCTTTTTTGCTCATTTTTTCTTCCAACTATAATCTGCGGTTAAGCACTTATGTTTTTAAAATAATTTTGTAATCCAAATCAATTCAGTCTAATCAAAGCCATGACTGAGTATTTACTTCCGCCAGACGCCGTAAATATATCCCTATAGGCTTGAGCTCGGCTTCCTGCCTCACACACTAGCTACTTAAACACTCAATAATGGCTTTTAGCATCATCTGATGCGCTAAATCATTTGTATCTTAATTTTTTCTAAATGAGGCCGCTAAGAAAGAATTCCCGCGCAACCTTCATATCATTGGCAATGGCAGCTTTAAGCTCATCCAAGCCATTAAACTTTTTCTCTTCGCGAATTTTCTGACAAAACTCAATCGTTAGGCGCTTGCCATAAAGTTCGCCTTGCTCTGCTGAACTAGGAAAGTCAAAAATATGGACTTCTAACGAAGGTTCAGGCGTACCGGCAACCGTAGGTTTCACCCCAATATTGGCTACACCTTGCCATTCTTTAACGTTTCCTGCTTGATCAAGCGCCTGGCTTTCATGACAAGCATCGACTGTGATCTCAATCGCTTTCACCGCATAAACTCCCGTCATAGGAAGCTTATTGCGTTGTAAAATAACATTCGCCGTTGGTATACCAATCGTGCGGCCTAGCTGGCGACCATAACCAATACGGCCACTCATACGATAAGGCCGACCTAATAAGGTATTCGCCGCCGCTAAATCATTTGCACTTAAATATTCCCTAACTCGAGTACTGCTTACACGCTCACCGTCTAGCTCGAAGGTTTTAGTATCTTCAACGCTAAAGCCAGCTTTGTTACCCGCTTGCTGCAATAGCTGATAATCACCGGTACGATCGCAACCAAAGCGAAAATCATCACCGATAATCAAGTGGCGAATTTGTAGGCCATCTAGCAAGATGGTCTGAATAAACTGATCCGCACTCATCGAGCGTAATTTTTGGTTAAATGGCAGGCATAAAATGTAATCAATGCCGAAACTGGCGAGATCTTGTAGCTTCTCGCTCATGTTTGCTAGGCGTGCAGGGGCTTGGTCCGGTGCAAAAAACTCACGCGGCTGCGGCTCAAACATCATAACGACTGTTGGTAATTGATGTTGCTCACCCTGTTTTTTCAACTGCTGTAGAATCGCCTGATGCCCTAAATGAACACCGTCGAAGTTGCCAATGGTCGCAACGCAGCCCGAAAAGTCGGATGGAATGTTGTATAACCCACGAATAAGGCGCATACCGCCGATAAACCTCGCCTAAAATAACTGCGGGATTATAGCGACTTGACCAGCAAGTGAACAGGTATTTTGACCGCTATGGGATAGAGAACTCAGTAAATGAGTTACTAGAAAGTTAAAAACGTGCGCCTTTAAGGTGTCGAGGCCTCAAGCCAAATATCACCAAGGTCAATAAGTAAGTGCCCACTCCTGCCCCAACAATCGTTGCCATCCAGCCAATACGCTGCCAAGTGCCCCATTCTAACCATTGCTGAGCATCACCCATCATGAAGTAAATCACTGCAAATAACGCGACATTAGCAACGAGTACTTTCGCAGCAAAAGCGAGCCAACCCGGCTGCGCCTTGTAATGCCCCGTCGCCTTAAGACCACGATAAAGCATATACGCATTAAAGAACGCCGATAGAGACGTCGCCAAAGCCAAGCCCGCATGTTGAAACGGGCCGACTAGTGCAAGGTTCAAGACCATATTCACAACCATGGCTTGAATACCAATTTTCACCGGCGTTCTAGTATCTTGACGGGCGTAATATCCAGGTGCCAAAACCTTAATCAGCATAAAGGCGAACAGCCCTGTTCCATAAGCCTGAAGGCTCAATGTCATCTTACCAATGTCATAAGGGGTAATTTCACCATGAAAAAAGATAGTCGCCATTAACGGCGTTGCTAAAACAACCAAAGCCAAAGCCGCAGGCAAGGCTAGCAAGAAAATCATCCGCGTCGCCCAATCTAAGGTTTGCGCAAAATGCTCCGAATTATTTTCAGCATGCTTTTTCGACAGTGCCGGTAAAATCACCACGCCAATAGCGATGGCAAAGATACCTAGGGGTAAGTTATTTAGACGATCTGAGTAATACAGCCAACTAACACTACCCGGCTCTAAAAAAGAGGCGAGTAACGTATCTAATAAAAGGTTGATCTGGCTGACAGACACCCCAAACAACGCAGGCCCCATCAGCTTTAGAATTCTACCAACCCCTTCTTGCTTAGGCTGATAAGTAGGCCGTACTAGCAAACCAAGGCGCGCAATAAACGGCAATTGAAATAACAGCTGAAATACACCCGCCATAAACACTCCCCAAGCTAGAGCGTATAACGGTTCAACAAACCAGCTCGTCATCACTAAGGTAGAGAAGATTAAGCAGATATTTAACAGCACAGGGGTAAATGCCGGCACAGCAAAGCGGCCATAAGCATTTAAGATACTGCCCGCAAAAGCAGTAAGAGAGATGAATAGTAGATACGGGAAGGTAATACGGATCAAATCACCGGTTAAGGCAAACTTTTCAGGATCACCACTGAAACCAGGAGCAAACACGTAGGGCAGCCAAGGGGCTAATAGCATAGCAACGACTGTCACTAGGAAGAGTATTAAGCCCAAGACGCCAGAAACACTCGCGATCAGCATCTTAACTTCGGCGACACTGCGCTGAGTCTTGTATTCGGACAGAACCGGCACGAAAGCTACGGAAAACGCCCCTTCGGCAAATAAACGGCGTAAGAAGTTGGGAATTTTAAACGCAACCAAAAAGGCATCGGCGCGGGCACCAAAATATTGTGCCACTACCACATCACGCACCAGCCCAAGAACCCGGCTCAGTAACGTCATGATACTAACGATACTGGAAGACTTAACTAACGAGTCCTTTTCTGCTGGGCGTGGTTGCTTAGATTCAGGCATGGAGCTTCCGTGCGGGTATAAAAGAGAGTCTTACTAATTTAGAACTATTTTTCGGTAGCGCGCTTTACACGAATAACCTGACCAGCGATTTCTGTGGCATTAAGTGACTTCATCGCCGCCTTACCGTTACCCGGCCCAGGCATCTCAACAAAGCCAAAACCCTTAGATTCCCCTGTCTTGGCATCCATCACTAGATTACATTCTGCCACTTCACCAAAAGGTGCGAACAAAGCCTCTAGATCTGATTCAGTCAGAGTACGGGCAAGGTTACGAATTAATATTTTCATGGGACGGCCTAAATAAGAGTGCGACGAATAAAGCTTGGTAAAGCTAGAAGTAATATGACAGCTATCTTAGCAGATAATGCATTAACTCTTTAGCCGAAAGTCAAACTCTTTAGCTGATCAAAAAAAACACAATCTAACAGGCATAAAGAAATAACTGCGCAGGACTAGGATAAAAGTTAGAGCAATAAAGTTATGCTATTAGTTATCCTCACAGTTACCCACAGCATCTGTGGATATAAATATGATAAGTCGCGCCATAGTTCCTAAATAGCGCTTATTTTTTAAAAAAACAAGTCTTGTATTGAATAAAAATCAAAAATATTTAGCACTTTTTCCACAGCTAACATTTCTCCAAAAAAACCGTCTAAACCATTGACTTTGCTGGCTTTAAATCAATTCAAACAATTGTTCGAAAAAGCAACAATCTAACTCAAGGGCCGGTTCTATAGGGCTTACAGAGGGTTATAAATATTTTATCCCCGCATTTACCCACAGATCTTGTTGGTAACTTGATTTAACTCACTATTCGTACAACTACAGGCACAACTTTACCCTCCATTTTCCACTCATAGCACGACTATCAACTACAATTACATACTAACCACTGCTACTGGCTAATCCGTAATCATGGCGCTTAAACCCTCTTTAATTCCTGATAAATCCTCAGATCAAGACATTAGCTACTGGCAACGGGCTAGTAGCTTAGAATCAGGTCGAGCTGAAATATTACGCCGAGTCGCCCACGGGGACCCTCTCTCCGACATATTGAATCTATTATGTGCAAAGGCAGAAGACTATAACCCCGATATGATGTGTTCCGTTTTATCATTAAACGAAGAAGACTCAACACTTCACCCTATTGCCTCAGTGTCCTTGCCAAAAGATTATTGTGCCGCTCTAGACGGAGTAACCATAGGACTGGGGGTAGGTTCTTGCGGTACAGCAGCCTTTCAAAAACAGCGGGTCGTTGTGGAAGACATAAATACGCACCCTTACTGGGCCCAATATAAAGCGCTTGCTCTAGGGGCTGGATTACAAGCCTGTTGGTCAGAGCCCATTATAGGTAAGGCAGGTAAAGTATTTGGCACCTTCGCTATGTATTACGCCTTGCCTAGAAGTCCTTTAGATGAAGATATTCAATTCATAGAGACCCATGCAAACCTCGCCGCTATTGTCTTTGAGAATGATCTAGCCCGTAAAAAGCTCATCACCGCCAATGAATTGCTCAATCAAACCATTGATCAACGTAATCAACAGCTAATGCAAACTAATGAAGAACTATCCAACGTTTTAGTGCAACAAGCATTGGATAATAGCCATTCTTTAAAAGCAGAAAAATTAAGTATGACTAAAAAACTGCTTTCGGGATTTGCCCATGAAATAAATACTCCAGTAGGCATTGCAACCACCGCGATTACATTTACCCAAGATATGATCAATCAATTTATTTCTGATATAGAAAATAATCGACTAAATAAAAAAGATGCCTTACATAATTTTCGAGAGATGAATGATTCAGTACAGCTAACAGAAAGGAATTTGAAAAAAACGGCTGATTTAATAGTAAAATTTAAAGAAATAGACATTTGTTTTGGCGACAGCAGCAAAAGTCAATTTTTAATCAGTGAATTTCTAAAAGATTTCAAAGAGAGCATGCAGCCGAAACTTGGACCGTATTCATTAGAGTTCGAAGCAAAATCAGAAGCGTACTGTCATTCTAAAAGTGCGCTCTGGCAGGTACTATCTCAATTAGTCGACAACTCCATCGAGCATGGATTTAAGAACTCAAAATCAGGCTCTATTGGTATACATGTCAGTCAAAATAAAAAAGAGCTAATCATTAATTATCAAGATAATGGCATAGGAATATCAGAGGAAGAAAGAATTTCTGTATTCGAACCGTTCTTCTCAACTCAGAGAAGCAGTGGCAAGGTAGGCTTAGGGTTAAACATAATCAACAATACCGTTACCAATACGTATCACGGCCAAATACGCTTAGTTGATTCACCAGTAGGGGCACGATACGAAATAAGATTCCCACTTTCTTAAATAAATAAGAAAGCAGGTATACCTGCTCCATATTGAAAATACTATTACAACAATACTTTCATCGCATCAATCAGCGGAGGATTCTTTTCTGCCAGAGCATCGATCGCAGGTTTATGTAAGCGACGCTTGTGTTCAGCAAAAATTGCTCGTCCTTTGGTAAACGTTTTTGCATACGCTAAAGCGCCTTCAAACAAAGCATCAGCACCCTCAAATACCTGATCAATCACTTTATCTTCTTGTAGCTCTTCTGCCGATAACCGACGTCCTGAAAGGATCATTTCATTAAAACGGTACATCGGCATCGCTTTTAAAATCACATCCATTAAGCCTGGAAGAAATGGAACACTCATGTCCACTTCTGGGAAGCAGAAAAATCCACGATCTGAACGCATAAATCGAAAATCGCAAGCGCAGGCTATAACACAACCATTACCAAAAGCATGACCATTAATTGCTGCAATAATGGGCATTGGGTATTGCATCATCAAGGTGTAACAAGCATCCATGGTATGTAAAAATTCTTTTACATCATCATGCTTGCCACTTTGAATACTGCCCATCATCCAAGGTACATCAATACCTTGGCTCCAGTTCTTTTCATCATTTGAGGTAATGATCAGCGCTTTATTGCTCTTCTCTTCTTCGACTTGTTTTAACAAGCCTAAAAGTTGCTGGGCGAATTCAAGGTTATTGGTATTCTTGCCATTATCCATGGAAATAATCGCAACCTTACCTTCGTTGCGTAAACTCATTAAAGACATATTCAGTTACTCTTTAAACAATCAATTTCGCTTTTATTCTTCAGTCAAACCTGCAAACGGTGCTACAGCTCCACGTACATAAGCATCGGCTTCTTGTACAAACAAATCAGGCATCAAGTCTTTCTTATCACTTTCTGGATTGGCACGGTATTGTTCAAAGTCTTCCACACCCTGAGTACGCAAGAAATCTTCATCAATCAATAACTGACCTGTAATTTCACGTTTTTCAGTTTTCAATAGTGCAAAAGCTGCATCCGCCATAATCTTAGGAGCACGAGCGCGATCGAATGATTGCTTGCCACCAAAAGAAGTCGCTGCAGTATGAATAACAGTACGCGGCCAAAGCGCATTTACCGCAATTCCATAACGCTTAAACTCATCCGACATTCCCATGGTTAACATAGACATGCCGTATTTAGTTAACGTATACGGTGAGTGATTTCGCATCCAACGGCGATCTAAATCCAATGGCGGCGAGAAACTTAAGATGTGACCATTTTCTGATTTTTTCAAATACGGTAATGCTTTCTGACTCAATAAGAAAACAGCACGAAAGTTCACCTGCATCATCAAATCAAGTTTCTTCAATGGCGTCGATTCAACACCGGATAAAGCAATTGCACCGGCGTTATTAATGATGGCATCGATACCGCCAAATTTCTCTACGGTTTTAGCAATTAGGTTATCAATGTCTTCTTCACTACGTACATCAACTTTAACCGCTAAGCCTTGGCCACCCGCTTCTTCAACTTCTTTAACCACTGAATGAATGGTGCCTTCCAGTTTTGGATGCGGCTGATCAGACTTAGCCGCGATCACAATATTGGCGCCTTCAGCCGCACACGCTAAAGCGACTTCTCGACCGATACCACGACTAGCGCCCGTGATGATGATGGTTTTATTTTTCAATGAACTCATAATAAATTCCTTAACTTGTATTTATACTAAATCCCGCATGCTTGTATTCACGCGGAATATTGAATTTTTACGGGACGCTGTGAATACGTCACTTCGCTCTCCCTGTAAGCTCAACGATTGCATCCCTGCAATCGGATGGCCTGAAAAATTAACATTCAGCGCTCATCGCATACTATGCCTATGTTTATGCAAAAGAGTGAAACCTAGCCTTCAGTTTCAGTAGCCAAGATCTGAATCAATTTCTGACGACCTTTTACTTGATCACCCGCTTGTACTAATACTTCTGCGATCGTACCTGCAATACCTGCTTTCAATGGGTGCTCCATCTTCATCGCTTCCAGTACGGCTAAGGTTTGGCCAACTTTTACTACATCACCAACCTGCACCATCACATCAACCATGCCACCATCCATCGATGCTAATACCTGATCTGATCCACCTTTATTTTTCTTCGCAGACTGCAAACTAATATCAGTAAAAGTTAAATTGCCATAACTGGCTGCTAAGTGAACTTGATCACAGCCTAATACTTCACCGGTACCCTTTGTTTGGCTATAAGTAATACTGCGAACGATATCATCATGTAAATACTTTAAGGTATTCTCAGATTGCTCGATTATCTTAATCGTTTGTGTTGTCTTTAAATCTTGCTCTTCAGCTGTATTTGTAGATGCCAATTCAGTAGAAGCGAAGTCAACCGTAATGGTATTTTCAACGGTACTTAAAGCGAGTTCAAAGACTTGATCTTCACAAGACAATTTAATAACACGGCTACCCGTTCTATTATTCTGCCAACCCGTTCCTGCTCTTAAACTAGAGCTTAAATCAGAACCTACATTAGAGCTTAGTGCACATAAAATAGAGGCAGCCAGAGCAACTTCAGTTTCTTTAGCTTTTAATGGCTGTAAACTCGGGTCTTGGCTAAAATCCTCAGCAATAAACGCTGTCGTTGCTTCACCTTGAATGAAGGTCTCATCACGTAAAATAGACGCTAAAAATGCACGGTTATCTTTAATACCTAATAGCTTACTGTCTTCCACTGCTAGCACTAAACGGCGACGCGCTTCTTCGCGGTTTTCACCATAAGCAATAATTTTTGCCAGCATAGGATCATAAAACGGACTAACCGCTTGGCCTTGCTGAATGCCAGAGTCGATACGAATGCCATCACCGGTCGCTGGTTGCCATAAGTTTAACAAACCGGTTTGCGGAATAAAATTAGCACCAGGATCTTCAGCGTATAAACGCACTTCCATCGCATGACCTGTTAATGTCACATCTTCTTGGCTGATCGATAATTTATCTCCCGCGGCAACCCGTAACTGCATCGCCACCAAATCCAAGCCGGTAATTAACTCAGTTACCGGATGCTCAACTTGCAAGCGAGTATTCATTTCTAGAAAGTAGAAGTTACCTTCGCTATCAGCTAAAAACTCTACCGTACCGGCGCCGACATAATTACAAGACTTGGCCGCATTAACGGCTGCTTCACCCATTGCTTTACGCATTGCCGGATTAACAAAGGGTGATGGCGCTTCTTCAACGACTTTTTGATGACGACGCTGTACCGAACAATCTCGCTCGCCAAGATATACCGTATTACCATAACTATCGGCAAAGACTTGAATCTCAATATGACGCGGCTGCATCACAGCTTTTTCAATAATCAGTTCACCACTACCAAACGCATTCAGCGCTTCCGAGCGGGCAGATTTAATCAATTCATCAAGATCATTTGCATCCGTCACCAAACGCATACCACGACCACCACCACCGGCGCTGGCTTTTAACATTACCGGCATACCAATATCAATCGCGGCATTTTTCAAGACATCATCGTCTTGATCAGCGCCTTCATAACCTGGAATGCAAGGAACACCGGCAGCGATCATAGCGATTTTTGAATGACGTTTACTGCCCATCAAATCAATGGCTTCAGGACGGGGGCCAATAAAAACGATGTTGGCATCAATACAGGCTTTGGCGAAGGCTGAATTTTCAGATAAAAAACCATAACCCGGGTGAATCGCATCCGCGCCGGTTTTTTTAGCTGCGGCAATTAACTTTTCAGCAACTAAGTAACTTTCGCCAACCGCCGCAGCACCAATACAAATCGCTTCATCTGCAATACTGACATGAGGTGCATTCGCATCAGCTTCAGAAAATACCGCAACAGTGCGGTAACCTAAAGATTGTGCAGAGCGAATGACTCGTACTGCAATTTCGCCACGGTTAGCAACCAATACCTTGTTAAAGCCTTTATTTACTTTATTAAGAGCAGAACTCATGATGTTGTTTCCTTTGCAGTTTTTTCTGATTTTGCTGCAACATCAGCCCAAGCTGGTAAACGCTTCTGCATAAAGGCAGCACCGCCCTCACGACCTTCGCCCATAACTGCATCGGCAAAGTCTATAGCAGCTTGATCTAATAACGATTCAAGGTCTTGTTTATCAACACTATGAATCAAGGTTTTAGTAACCTGAGATGCTTGTGGTGCACATTTAAGTGCAAGCTTCACTGCTTTGCTGACGGCTTCTTCAAGTTGCTCATTATTTTCCACAACCTGATGAATCAAACCAAGATTCATCGCTTCTTGAGCTTTAATACGATTACCAAATAAAGCTAAACGGCGGGTTTGAGTCAAACCAATTCGCTTAACAACAAACGGCGCTATTTGCGCAGGAATAATTCCTAACGAAGTTTCTGGCAGACCAAACTGAGTTTTCTCAAGCGCTATGGCCAAATCAGAAACACAGGCTAAACCAAAACCACCACCAAGCACCGCACCTTCTAATGCACAGATAACTGCACATGGCAGATGATCCGCTTTAGTAATCAGATGACCAAATGCACGGTTTAGTTCGATTAAAGCTTGCTTGTCAGCACCCGCCGATTGCATATCTTTAATATCACCACCCGCGCAAAAGTTGCCATTACCACCGCTGATAATCAATACGCGGTAATTTTCCTGTTCAACTTTTTCCATCACCGACATTAGCTCATTCACCATCGTAAGGTTCATGGCATTAGCCAGTTTAGGGCGGTTTAGCATCACGCGTAGTACAGGCTTTTGGTCTTGTATTACTAGCGTTTCAAATTCTTGTTGGCTCATATTAAAATCTCAATCTTTCTCAGCTTAAATATGTCGACTAAATTATTTTATCAAAAGCTATTTGCGCTTCTACTTACGCTTCTTAGGCAAGATATCCATGTACTTACAAATAATGCCGATCATAATTTCATCCGCTCCACCACCGATGGAGGCCAAACGATTATCACGATAAAAACGCGATACCACGTTATCCCACATGAAGCCCATACCACCCCAATACTGTAAGCAGCTATCGGCTACTTCACGTACTAGACGACCAGACTTCAACTTAGCCATAGACGCTAGACGAGTCATATCTTGCTTATTTAAATAACCTTCACAGGCTTGATACACCATACAGCGCAGGGCTTCAATTTCAGTTTGCAGCTCTGCCATACGGAAATGAATTACCTGATTATTAATCAACGGCTGACCAAATGTTTCACGCTCACGACAATATGCAATCGTAGTATCAACACAGATTTCCATCGACTTTAAAGACATAGCAGCAACGTACATACGCTCTTCTTGGAACTGCATCATCTGCATCATGAAACCAGCGCCTTCGGTACCGATTAGATTCTTCTGCGGTACACGAACATTGTCAAAAAATACTTGCGCAGTATCCGACGAACGCATGCCTAACTTGTCGAGTTTTTCTGAAAGGCTAATGCCAGCAGTATCCATAGGCACGACGATCAATGATTTATTTTTATGCGCTTTATCGTCTGAGGTATTCACCAATAAACAGATAAAATCAGCTTGAGTGGAGCTGGTGATCCACATTTTTGTACCATTAATGATGTAATCATCGCCATCTTTTACGGCATTGGTTTTAATCGCTGCAACATCAGAACCCGCACCCGGCTCACTCACACCGATACAAGCAATCATGTCACCGGCAACCGCAGGTGCCAAAAAAGTTTCTTTAATATAATCACTACCAAAACGTGCAAGCGCAGGGGTTGCCATTGAAGTCTGCACACCAATCGCCATTGGCACACCACCACAGATGATGCCACCAAACTCTTCTGCCGCCGCCATTTCATAAGAAAAGTCTAATCCCATACCACCAACAGATTCAGGTTTAGAAATACCTAACAAACCTAAATCACCCATTTTCTTGAACAATTCTTTTGCCGGAAAAATACCGTCTTTTTCCCACTGTTCTACATTAGGGTTAATTTCGTTCTCGACAAAGTTACGAACGGTTCTTTTAATTTCGTTATGTTCTTGAGTCAGGATCATTTTGTTATTCCTATTCTTTTAATCTTTAATTTTATAATTTCGTACACGTTGTTTTAATTCTACAACACCGTAATTCAGTTCTTTGCAAGCTCTGCTATAGCAAACTTTATTACTGTCAGCTTTCGCGTACCGGTATTGGGCATGTTGTTTAAGGCCTTCTGAGGGATGAATCCCGAAGAGAGCCTACATGGACGTATTCACGGCGTGCCGCCTAACGACATACCCAATATCGATAGCAAGCGAAAGCGATTAAGAAACCAAAACCGTTCCTCTCTTAAATCTTCAAAATCAGAAGCGACTAACACCAAAACTGTTACCTTGAAGAGAGCGATGCTTTTCTTCATCACACATGTCTAATAGCATTACCATTAGCTTGCGGGTATCGCGTGGATCGATTAAACCGTCATCCCAAATGCGGGCGGTACCAAACAAAGCGGTTGAACCGGCCTCTAGTTTTGCCGCCGTCATTTGCTCAATCTGATCAAGCATCTTTTCGTCAGGTACTTGACCCATCTTCAACTGCTTCTCTTCGGTCACAATGCGTAAAACTTTACCCGCTTGAGCGCCACCCATAACTGCGGTCTTACTGTTCGGCCAAGAAAAAATGAATCTTGGATCTAAACCACGACCGCACATTGCATAGTTACCGGCACCGTAAGAACCACCTATCACAATAGAGATTTTAGGAACTCGCGCATTGGCAACTGACTGCAACATTTTCGAGCCGTGCTTAATGATGCCGCTCTTTTCAGATTCGGTACCCACCATGAAGCCCGTAGTATTGTGCAAGAACAAAAGTGAAACTTGGTTCTGATCACACAGCTGAATAAACTGCGCGGCCTTGTTTGCACCCTTCGCAGTGATCGGACCATTGTTACCAATGATACCAACCGCATGTCCTGCTATTTTGATAAAGCCACACACCGTTTGCACGTCAAAATCAGGTTTGAAATCTTGGAATTCACTGCCATCCGCAATGCGCGCAACTACTTCACGAACATCGTAAGGCTTCTTCGAATCACACGGCACCACACCTGATAATTCATCCGCGCTATAAAGAGGTTCGTCGAAAATCTTTTCAGCACGTGGTGAAACCTGATCATTCCACGGTAGGCCTGCCATAACTTCGCGAGCAATGCGTACACCATCAGCATCGTCTTCGGCCAAATAATCTGCAGTACCTGCTTCATAAACATGTAATTCAGCGCCGCCTAATTCTTCATCCGTGGCGATTTCACCCGTTGCCGCTTTTAATAGTGGCGGCCCCGCTAAAAACATCTTTGTTTTATTGCGTACCGCAATAATGAAATCTGAAAGGCCTGGCTGATAAGCGCCACCCGCCGTTGCATTACCATGCACAACCGTGATTTGTGGAATACCTGCCGCCGATAAACGCGCTTGGTTAGCAAACGCTTGCGCACCCGGAACAAAAATATCCGTTGCGTACTGCAAGTTTGCACCACCAGATTCTGCCAAAGTAATGATCGGCAACTTGTTGGCACGGGCTATTTCTTGAATACGTAACGTTTTATCCAAACCCGCCGGGGAGATAGTTCCGCCTTTGATTGCGCTATTATTTACTTGAATCATGCAACGAGCGCCAGCGACATAACCGATGCCAGCAATAATACCGCCACCAGCGCTGCTGCCGTCTTTATCGTCATGCATTTTCAAACCCGCAAGCGAACACAACTCTAAAAAGTTAGAGCCGCTATCCAACAAAAGATTTAAACGCTCACGCGGCAATAATTTTCCACGTTTACGGAATTTTTCTTTCGCTTGCTCCGCTTTCGCTAAGACTTTTTCTTCTACGTTACGAAACTCGTCAATAGCAATTTGCATTACCGCGCAATTATTTGCGAAGTCTTCGCTATGAGTTTCGATTTCTGAATTTAAAATAGCCATTAGACGGTGGCTCCCTCTGATTTATGAGATCTTGCGCTGGAAATAGCAGTGGCAATAAGTGCTTGATAATTTTCTTCAGCCTGACGGGCCATTGCCGCAGGAAGTGAAATTGGCATATCTAATAACTGTTGCGCCATCGCTTTACCCTGAGGGTCAATACGCAAACTGGCAATACCACCACCACCCAATGCCTGCTCCAGCATTAAATTAAATGCATCCAAACCGGGTAATGAATACAATTTCACATCACTTTTTTCGCCCATAATGTGAGATAAATACTGACGGATTTTTTCTGGTTGCACTGCGTTTTTAATATAAGGAAGATACGCTGAATCACGAGCAAGAATACCCACATTGCAATGATCACCCTTATCACCACTGCGAGCCATGGCTAGATTAATTAGCGCAGTGGTGGCATCGCAAGAGGTCATATCAACATCAACAGCAGTTTCATCTTTCACCAATGCAGTTGAAGCCTGTATAAATCGTTCTAACGACTCACCTTGATAAATATCAACCACAGAAATTTGATTATTTAAATTATAAGAAACTTCAATTTGATCTTTCGGCCACAAGAAAGAGAACAAACGAATCATCGGGCTAGGCTTAGGTCGACCGCCGACCAGACCGGTTAAACCTGGTGCCATCGCGGTTGCCGCTTGAGCAATCTCGCGAGCAAACATGCCTAGCGCTTTTTTATCTTGATGATGCACCGCAATTTTAACCACGACTTCACGATTATTTAATGATTGCGAATGCTCACCGTAAGTTGTTTCACTGCCCAGCACTTCAATATCGGTGGCAGTAAATTTTTCTAAACCCATTGCTTGGAAAATAAAACCGACACGCTCAATAATACTTTCCGCAACGCGCTGACCTTTCGCTACGGCTTGGCGGCCGCCAATCATGAAGGAAGCATTACAACGGTAACCATCCATATAGGTCGCGCTGACTTTATAATGATCAGATGGCGCACGGCCTTTCGCCCCGGAGACTAAAACATGGCCATCATCTAGCTGTTCTAATCGCACTTGAGTAAAGTCGCACGTTACATCCGGTAATAAATACTGTGAAGGATCACCAATTTCATACAGTATTTGCTCGCCTACCGTACCCACAGAAACTAAACCACCGGTACCTTCTGGCTTGCTAACGATGAAAGACCCATCGGCTACACACTCCACAATCGGAAAACCCATATTGGCGTAGCCCGCTTCAACCAACTGCCAGTCAGTAAAATTACCACCGGTGCACTGGGCGCCACACTCAATCACATGCCCTGCTAAAGAACCTTGAGCTAGTTGATCATAATCTGTTTCAGACCAATCAAACTCATGCATCAATGGCCCCAATACAACCGCGCTATCAACGACACGACCCGTGATCACAATATCCGCACCGGCCTTCAGCGCAGCACGCACAGCACTCGCACCCAAATAACTATTTATACTTAAGCACTGCTCAGGAAATTCTTCCCCAGAAAACATCTCCACCACACCCGCATCCGCAAACTCTTGCTGACGTTTAACCAAGTTATCCCCTTCGACGGCGGCAACCTTTAAATTCATTCCTGCCTTATCAATCGCAGCCTGTAACGCAGCAACACAGCCCCGTACGTTCACACCACCGGCATTACTCACAACTTTGATACCTTGCTCAGCAATCGGCTTAAGCAAGCGCTCTAAGGTCATGACGAAATCTGGTGCAAAGCCCGCGTCAGGATTCTTCATACGCGCACCTGCCATAATCGACATCGTCACTTCCGCAAGGTAATCAAAGACCAAATAATCAATCTGACCTTGCTTTACCAGTTGTTGAGCCGCCATTGAGGTATCACCCCAAAATGCCGATGCACAACCAATACGTACTTTTTTCTCTGTCACTGTCTTTTCAGTCATAGCCGACCCTAAAATTCACATACCAAAATTCATAGCAAAATATCAATGACTCAAGACTACCAAGCAAGCGCTTGGTTTGTAAAGTATTCAATTCAATGTAATCTATGCAACAACAAGTCTTACAAGACCCAATATTGAGTATTTCTAATCTTATGCCCCAGAACATGACCCAGCCTTCTCCTAGCCATCAAGCATTGATCGACCAAGGCATCATCAATGCACCTGATAGCGCTAAAGGTCGTTTATTACAGGCGGCGGCCACGCTTTTTAAAGAAAAGGGCTACGAGCGCACGACAGTAAGAGATTTAGGTAAGGCAGTCGGCATTCAGTCGGGCAGTTTGTTTCATCACTACCCGAATAAAGAAGCTATCTTGCGGGCGGTTATGGAAGAAACTATTTTGCTCAATACAGAACTAATGAAAGCGGCCTTAGCCCAAAGTGATAAGCCTGCAGACAAAGTATTGGCCCTTATTCAATGCGAACTAGAATCCGTATTAGGTGAAACAGGCGCCGCCATGACGGTATTGGTTTATGAATGGCGCTCTCTCAAAGATGAAAGCCAACAGTACATACTCAAATTACGTGGCATTTATGAGGACTTATGGATCAGTGCGTTAAGTGAAGCCAAAGAAGCGGGCTGCGTCGTTATTGATCCTTTCGTCTTACGACGTTTACTGACTGGGGCATTGAGCTGGACAGTCAATTGGTATCGCCAAGAAGGAGATATGACCATCGATCAACTCGCACAAATGACACTTAGCCTAGCGATCAAGCCAGTTTAATCCTCCGAATCACCCAATAGTCATTCATAAAATACAAATAAGTCATTGAAATTCTTGGTTTTTTTGTTAACTTAAGCACCAATAATCTAAGGCGAGATATTTTCCTTAATTGCCTATTGACATTACAGGCTCTAGTCAGGATAATTCACGCCCTAAATTTTACTAAATAATTCCCAAAGGAGCCGACTATGGCAAATTCCGCTGGTTCGAAAAAACGCGCACGCCAGGCTGTAGTACGTCGCTCTCGTAACGTAAGCCTACGTTCTATGGTTCGTACTTCAATCAAGAAAGTACAAGCTGGTATCGATGCAAACAACTATGAAGAAGCACAAGCTGCTTTGACTAACGCTATGCCTTACATCGACAAGATGGTTACTAAAGGTATTTTGCATAAGAACAAAGCTGCTCGTACTAAGAGCCGTTTAAATGTTTCAGTATTAGCTCTTAAAGGCTAATCGCTAAATATTTAGCTAAGACCCAGCTCACTCAGCGGAGTGCATCTAGGTCTTTAACAAAAAAACCAGCTTCGGCTGGTTTTTTTGTGCCTGTAATTTAGTCTCACGACTATAATTTAAGTAAGCAACAAGTCCAAACCATCGTTGATAGCATTTCGAATATGAACAGGGAAAGGAAACATGCCTTACCTTAGACCTGCCCAAAGATCGCCCTAAGGAATATCAAATTTAAATTATTGCTACCCAAATTTATGTGTAGAATATCTGCCAATAAAACATTAATTGGCGATTAAGCGGTACCTATAATGGATCCATATAAAGATATCTGCACCACACCACTCGAAATGCTCTACCAGTGGAATGAACAAGTTCCCAATCGAATTTTCCTACGCCAGCCAGTTAACGGCCAATACAAAACCTATACCTGGGCACAGGTAAATGACCAAGCACGCCGCTTAGCCTCTGCTCTATTAGCTCAAGGCCTTAGCCAAGGCGATCGCGTCGCGATTTTATCCAAGAATTGCGCCGAGTGGTTTATCAGTGATTATGCGATTCAGCTAGCAGGTCTTATCAGCGTACCGCTTTACCCAATGCAAACCCCCAACGCGCTAGAGTATGTATTAACTCATAGCGACTCTAAAGTGATCATCATCGGTAAGCTAGACGGTGCCAAGACAATGGAACCTGGCATTCCTGATAAAGTCATTCGCATTGCGATGCCTTATGAAATGGATATGCGAACTGATCATCATTGGGATAGCTTACTTAGCAGTGTCGAGCCTAGCACTGAAAGCCCTATTCACCCGATGGATGATCTAATGACCATCATCTATACCTCAGGTACCACAGGCAACCCTAAAGGGGTCATGCACACCTATCGCAGCTTCAGTTCGGGGGTGCAAAACGCGACTCGTGTATTAAAGATCAATAAAGACGATCGCTATTTATCCTTCTTACCACTTTCCCATATTGCTGAACGTTTTATGGTTCTGGGCTGCTCAACGTACGGCTGTAGCGATGTCTCGTTCGTAGAATCTTTAGATACCTTTGGTGATAATCTACAAACCACGCGGCCAACGTTATTATTTGCTGTACCAAGAATTTGGCAAAAGTTCCAGCAAAAAGTGAACAGTAAACTACCGCAGAAAAAGCTAGAGAAACTGCTGCGCATTCCGCTAATCAATAAGCTGATTCGCAAGAAAATACAAAAAGGTATGGGCTTAGATAAATCACGCATGTTGATTTCTGGCGCCTCACCTATCTCACTGAATTTATTACAGTGGTACAAGGACATAGGTTTCGAGATTAACGAAGGCTATGGCATGACGGAAAACCTAGCCTACGGCCCAGCGTTAAATTTACCTGGCGCGGTAAAAATAGGAACAGTCGGCTCAATCACGGCCATGCCCAATACTGAAATCAAGATTACCGACCAAGGTGAAATCATCACTCGAGCCCCTACTTTGATGACGGGCTATTATTTGGAACCGGAAAAAACCGCAGAAACTATTCGTGACGGTTGGTTGCATACTGGCGATATAGGGGAGATCGATAGCGAAGGATATCTAACCATTACTGGTCGAATTAAAGACGTCTTTAAAACCAGTAAGGGTAAGTTTATTCAGCCGAATAAAATTGAATGCTTATTGCAGCACAATCCGCTAATCGAGCAAGTTTGTGTTCTAGGCTCTGGAGCGCCACAACCCGTGTGCCTGATCGAGCTGTCGGAAGCTGGAAAAGCATTGGCCCTAGAAGATAAGCTCGCTATCGAAGCCAGCGTAAAAGAAACACTGAAGCAAGTGAATCAAGAAGTTGAACATCACGAAAGACTCGATCACGCGTTTATCATTGCAGATAGCTGGACCCCAGAAAATGGTTTATTAACCCCAACGATGAAGATCAAACGCAACATAGTAGAAAAATACTATACCGCATTATGTGATGAGCACACCACGGATAAGAACGACATCATTTGGGCTGCGGCCCAGTTAAAGACGTAAACGTTACAAATACAAAAAGGTTAAAACTCAATGTGAGTTTTAACCTTTTTCTTCACCACTCAATCTATAACTATTAACTTTTTTCTACTGACTCTAAAACCGCGACAATTTTCTCTAACTCAAAAGGTTTGGCCAAGTGGCCATCACAGCCAGCGTCAATGCATTCCGCTATACTCCCGCTACTGGTATTCCCTGTCAAAGCATAGGTTTTGGTATTAATACCCTTGCTACGTAAGTAGCGTACTGCGGTCACCCCATCCATCTTAGGCATATCCATATCCATTAGGATTAGATCAAACTTCTTGGTAATACCATAAGCGACGGCTTCTATTCCATCATTAGCAATAGTTACCTCAGCCCCATTTTTAGCAAGATGAAAGGTCATTAACTTTTGATTCACGGCATTATCTTCTGCCAGCAGGACATTGAGTTTTTCCGTTGTAGATCCATCATCGGTTGAATCAACTAATGTCGAATCAGTGCTCAGTACATTGTCGATTTGTAATTCTTTATTATTATCAGAAGCCAGCGATTTAAACTCTAACTGACTTTTCCAAAGAACTTTTTCAAGGCTACCTGTCGACACATTAATCGTAAAAATACTGCCTTGCTGATATTCACTTTCAACCGTAATATCGCCACCCAATTTTTGCGCGATTAGTTTAGATATGTATAAACCTAACCCTGTGCCGCCGTAGTTATAAGAGGTACTGGCATCCGCTTGCACAAAGGCTTCAAAAATGACCTTCGTTTGCTCTGGCTTTAGGCCAACGCCTGTATCTTCAACCGCAAAGATTAGTTTTTCGTTAGCTGCGTCGCAAGAAACATGCATTGTTACACAGCCGTCAGCCGTAAACTTAACAGCGTTGGAGCATAAATTAATAAGGGCCTGCTTTAAGCGCAAAGGGTCAGTGACAAATAGCGAGGGTAATGGAAACTGGTAATCGATGTTAAAAGTAATATTTTTTTTATCGGCAAGAATCCATATGAAATCATGGATTTCTTGTACTAGCGTGATCAAATCTACCTCGACCAATTTAACATCGAGTTGCTGAGCTTCTATTTTTGAAAGATCTAATACGTCATTAATTAATTGCAGCATGTGCTCAGCACTACTACCAATAGTTTTTACATAAGATTTTCGTTGTTCTTCCGAGGCGGTATCACGACCTACTATTTCAGTATAACCAATAATTGCGGTTAACGGCGTTCTAAATTCATGACTCATACTGGCAAAGAACTGCGTCTTAGCCTTATTTTTTACTTCACTGATCTCTTGTTTTTTTTCTGCTTCAAAGCGTTTCGTTTCTTCGTCGTGCCTTTCTTTTTCTGCCCGCTCTTTAAGCTTTGTTTCGGAGATATCGATCATGGAGCCGTCTATTTGTATTACTTTACCTTCATCATCCTTTAATGTGCGTAACGTCATCGACACCCAAGTTTCTTGTTTTGAATCAGGCTGATTCACTAAGGTTTCATAACCTTTGATAATTCCCTCCTCAGTCAATAGCTTGCGCACGCTGCATTGCACTTCTTCTGATAAACAGGCTAACGGATTACTATCAAAAGCGGCCCTATTGGAATCATCAAGACCAAACATTTGAGCGAATGCGTCATTGTATCTCGACGAGTTTTTATTAATTGTATATTGGAATAAACCCTGAGAAGACTTTTCATACAGATTTTCGTAGCGCTCAAGATTTTCTATTGATGATTGCTGAGCTTGAATTTCACGACTTTTCAATTGGTTTATGCGGTTGCCCAACGCAATTGATAATAATATCCCCTCAACAGCTGAACCAACTTGCGAACCATATTCAGTAATAAAGACCGAGGGTAATACACCCACAGACTTAAGTGTCACAAGTAGCACACCCAAACCAAATGTTATAAATGCCAGTAAATAATAAGGAGCAGAAAAAACTCCTTTCCTCCAACTAATCAAGCCTATGACAATGGCGGAAATTGCCGATAGGATCGAAATGAATACGACTGAATAAATTAAATATGGATAAGCTACCGTCAGCCCCGCAATAAAAAGTATTAATGAAAAAATATATGCAGTGTAAAAAAACGGTATAAATAGCGGTATATTCTTTCTCACTTCGAGAAAGTTAATTGTGAACAACATAGCAAAATAGCAGGCTAATAGTGCTGAAAAAAGCCCTAAATACATACCTGGCAGGGGATTATTCTGCCAAAAATATTGAACGCCAAGTCCATTAAACCAAAATACAAACAAGGCAAATGAAGATATATAACCTATATAATAGAGGTAACTGATATCCCTTACTGATAAATAAATAAAGCTGTTATAGAGTATTAATACCAACATTATACCAAAGTAAATACCTAGCCCAAATCTATCATGCTCCTGCTTTTCCGAAAAGCCCTCCGGAGACCATAAGGTTAGTGGGATCTCCATAGTTCCTTCTGATTTAATACGGATGTAAAGAGTGGTATCAGATTTTGGCCTAAAGTCTAACGAAAAAACAAAATGTCTATTTTCTATATTCCTCGTTTCAAAGGGTAAATGATCACCTGTCGTATGCTGTGAAATAATAGAGTGGTTTTCATCGGTAACATATACGTCAACATTATCGTGATGCGCATAAGCAACTTCAAGATAAAGCTTTTTTTGACTCGCAAGAGGGTTGTGGATATTAACTTTTAACCAATACGCAGATTCTGTCATGCCAAAGTTATAAGTTTCACTGTGACCGGGGATAAAGCCATCATCAGGAATGCTGACAATTTCTCCTATCGTCAGCTCGGACGATGGATCTTCAAGATAGATAAGGTCATAACCAAGGCCATATTGGTCAACCCCATCACTTAGAGTTACGCCTTCCATAGTGTCTGTTACAGCCATTGCAGGCTCGATAGTGAGCACTAACAACGGCAGTGATAACAGAATAAGTACAAGATATCGAATTTTAGCAAACATATAGTCAAGTATAGACACAAGAAACAACGTGGTTCTAATTAATTTATTATTCAATAAGGTATTATCAATGCCAAAATTATAAATGCTCTGTCGAACCAGTCAAGTATTGCTTGCTGCGAGAAATCGACCAGTATCTAGCCTTTCTTTCGCAATACCGTAACAACCTCCCCACCAATTCCCCAGTTATCGGTATTGACTTCATCAATCACCACCACCGTCGTGGCTGGGTTTTTATTTAAGACATCGACCAAAAGTTGCGTCACCCCTGCGATCAAGGCCGCCTTTTGTTCTGCGGTTACTTGCTCATCGGTTATTTTAATATTCACATAAGGCATAGTATTTCCTTTTATTAATTTATTTTTAAAGATTCATTCAACATGTTTTTACGTTTAAATAATCGACTGTGCGCAAGCCAAGCCCCTAAACTCACCAATACCAAGCCGATAATCAGTGCTTCAGATATTTGCTCATCAAATATCACAATAGCAGCAATGCCTGAAATCACAGGAACAATCGACATCATAGCCCCCATTTCAGATGGACCAATCTTTTGCACCGCTTTCACATAAAAAATCATCTGGATAATTGTCGCCATGATTCCTTGGTAAAAGGCTTGTAATAAAATATCCGCCCAGCTGGCCTGAGAAAAAGCCTTCGGCAAAAATGCTAGATAAACCGGCAGATAGAATAAGCAGGTCAGTAATGCCAAACTCACAGTGACTTGCCAAGGCGTTATCTGCCAGCGCTTAATTAGCACCGAAAATAAGGCCCATAAAAAGGCCGCAGCCACCAGCCAACCATCCCCTATTAAAGTCATGAGATTTATATCAACCGAGCTGTTATTACCACCAAACAAACCCAACTCACCGATAAACAGAACCAGAACACCGAAAGTAATAACGCTAATGCCTAACCATTTCTGCCAGCCATGAGATTCTTTATTAATTAAAAATGATAATACGATAATAAACAGCGGCATCATGCCAGGTAACAAGATTGCTGCATGGGATGCCGATGCTAATTGAAAACCACTAAAGGCACACAGCGCATAAGCCAAACCGCCAATTAAGCTGCAAATGATCAAACGCGGGGTGAATAAATTAAAGCGAAACTTAAACCACCAGATAGGCAGTAAAATACTCGCACATGTAATATAGCGAATCGCAATCACATCAAACGCTAATAGCTCACTCATACCTCCCATGCGCGAGACAATAATAAATCCTGCCCAAATAAGAGCTGCCGCTAAAGCGAATCCATATCCCTGCCTTCGATCATTCAAACTTTGCTCACTCACAACCCTCTCCTTCATGGGATTTTCTCTATTAAAACCTAAGACAGATCTTTCTTCTATTCTTTACAAAGTAGTATTTTCCGGCTTTAGCCCAGAGCACAGCTTGTGGCCCTGGTTGATCATCTGCAATAAAAAAAGCCATAAAGAAGTAAACACCTACCATGAACATCATCGCCGCTATGCGACGAATCATTACCATCAATACTTGATGGCTAAACTCAGTCAACGCACAAATAATCAAGCGCGGTACATAAAACAGAAAGCGACTGCGGGTGAAAAAACTAGGGGTAATCACAGCTGCACACATCATATAGCGCAAGGCAATTTGATCGTAAGGTAATAATTCATTCAATCCATAAAAATGATCGCCGACCAGATAATCATATCTGCTGATACGTGCCACTTGTTCTGTGTATGAGTCCTTGCCTCCATTGCGCTACCTAGCCTCTGTTATTAACCCTGCTTGTCATTAATGCTCTTTATCTTATTCATGGATTTACAATAGACCTCTTTATCATTCATTAAAAATGAATAATAATGAATAACTTATTCTCATATAGTGAATAACTAAAAGTAGTCGACGAGGTGTTTATGGAATTATCAGATTTGAAGGTATTTCAAGCGGTCGCTCTTTGTGGAGGCATTACCGCCGCGGCAAAACAGTTGCACCGAGTTCCCTCTAATATCACCGCGCGTATTCAAAAGCTTGAACAAGAGCTGGATACCCAGCTGTTCTTAAGAGAAAAGAATCGTCTGCGCATATCTCCCGCAGGGGAGCAGCTTCTGCCTTATGCCAAGCAGATGATCAATCTATCTCAGCAGGCCATCAACGAACTGCAGCAAACAACACCTAAGGGGCGCTTAACCATTGGAGCTATGGAAGCTGTTGCAGCAACCAGACTGACCGAACCGCTAATGCGTTTTCACCAAGAATACCCAGAAGTTAATCTACAGATAGAAACTGGCCCAACAGGGCAATTGATAGAGAAGGTTCTAGCAGGAGAGATCGATCTTGCCCTAGTCGCAGATCCAAGAAAGGATGTTCGACTAGAGATCAGCAACATCTTCGAAGAAGAGTTAGTTCTGGTATCAGACCTAAAGCATAAAAAAATTTCCAGCACTGATGATTTAGACCCTGAGCCAACACTCCTTAGCTTCAGCCATTTATGCGCCTATCGCGGCCGACTGCGTGACTGGACCAAAGATGCTGGCATAGCGGCGCAGATCATCGAAATCAGCTCTTACCACACGCTATTGAGCTGTGTGGCGGCTGGTATGGGAGTAGGCATAGTGCCAGGTGTTATTGGACTACTACCCTTTTACCAGCAGTATTCAGCAGCACAAACTAGCAAGCAAATGGAGCAGTAGTACGACAGCGATGATTTGGCGTAAAGACAGCCTGAAACCTAGCATGAGTGCTTTTAGAAATTTTTTTGATGGATAATATTTACGATTCCGGTAATTAAATCGCCTAGACGAGAACAAGCGTTGAAGGTAGAATCCCGTCAATTATAAATTTATCAGTTTTATGTAGGGATGCACCTTGATAAATACAAAAATTACAACGATGGCTCTATCCATCCTCAGTTTTTTCTTTGCTAGCATAATTACCTCGCCGTTGAGCTTTGCAGCAATAATCGACAGTAAACAACAAAATGATACCGTATACTTTTTATTTTCCAACCCAAACAAGATAATACGTTACAACCTAACTAGCGCTTCATTTTTAGCCGAAATTCCTTTAGACAACCCCCCCACAGCCTTTAACCCTACTGAACAGTATATTTATATTGGATACAATCGAGAACTTAGACGTATAAACAAGGCAGGCAGTTCGAATACACTAGTTCGAAATTTTACTACTGATATATTGCACTTGAGCAACGTAAATTCCTTCATTCAAGTTATTGAAGAGAGTGATACTATATCTTCAATAAATAGCGCTGATTTTTCTATTCGATATACTAATCATATATATTCAGTGCAATCTATTCTGGGTTCAAGCTCCAATCAATCCTATTATTACCGAAGGAATGATTTCAGCACTATTTATAAAACAACGCTGGCTGAAAACGGCGGCATTACTATTGTGACTAGTGCCAACAGTAGGAATTCTAAACCTAGTGGTAATGAATTATTTAGAAATACATTCAATAATAAAATATATGATAATTCTGGCATCATTTATACATCAGAGCTAGGATATGAGGGAAGCCTAGCAGGCCCTTTTAATACAATGACATTTTTAGATGATCGTCCTATTGTATTGCGTAATAAAACATTATTTATATTTAATAAAGATAATATTGATCAAGGACAAATCACCCTTGATCATACCCCAACAATAATTTCTGCATACAATAATATTATTACTAGTTTTGTTATTTCAGAAGCTGATGTTTTAGCTAACAAAACGAGTATTGACAGCCTTAGAATCCCTATCCCAGACGAAGCTCCTAATCCGATAAATTTCAATTACAAACCAGAATTCATTGAAACCGACGGTAAAAATAATATTTATCTTGTTGATACTGACACCCTTAGTATTTTCAATTGGCAAGTCAACGAGCAAAGGTACGGCCCTAGTTTATCACTCTTGAAAGCTCCTTCTTGGGTAACACTCTCTAGCCTGCATCAACGCCTCTATTTAGGCTACCCATCTGGCAGAATAACTTATTTCGACGTTAGTCTTGGCAAGGATGCAAAAGAAATACACTTCAATAGCCTTGCCAAATCTGTAGAGGGTTTATTCGCCATAGATAGCTACTTAATTAGTGCCGATGCAGGAGGGGTATTTTCTGGGATAACAAATTACAGCTACAACCTCAGAGGAGAACAAATAGATAATGGCGCTCCAACACATGAAAGAAATAACCTATTTGAGTATATTTGGAACCCACAAAAAAATTACTTGTATGTCGTTAGCAGCAGCCGAATTACATTATTCGAATACTTACAAGGAAGTTTTATTTATAACAGTAACAACATAACCAACTTGATACATGATGATATAAGTAACCTTTCACCTTTACGAATCAATAACGACGGAAATTTACTTATTAATGGTAAAGGTCAGATATTAAATAGTGATAATTTTAGTCTTATGAACTCTTTAACTAATGATATCGACGATGCTATTTGGATAGGTAGTTTATTAGCTACGATAAAATCTGGCACGACCACTTTACAGTTATGGAAAGATAATTATGAGATTTTATCTGAAACGAATATTGAAGATGCATCAAACATTAGACTACTCTCTTTTTCTAAAAAATTATTCATTATTAAGCAATCATCTAGCGGGCCCATTTTCACTATATATGATATTAGCAATCTGCCTGATATGGATGAAGACGGAATTAATGATCTAATAGATAACTGCACTACAACAAGCAATCCAACGCAAAAAGATTTTGATCAAGACAATAAAGGTGATGACTGCGATCTAGATGATGATAATGATCAAATACCTGACATTTTCGAAATTAAATATGGACTATCTGCGTTTAATCCAATGGATGCAGAAGAAGATTTAGATGGAGATGGTTTCAATAACCGTGCAGAATTTTTTTTAGAAACTGCAATAGATGACCCTAATTCTAAGCCCGATACTATTAATGATTATACTAATAACTTTAGCAATGGAATACCCCAAGAGTTTTATTCGTTCTCAGATACATTAAGTTGGAAAATCAAAGAGTCTAATAACAACCAAGTATTACATTCATCTCCAGTTACCATGCGAAGTGGTCATTCAAGCATATTTTTCACTGCTGATTTTAGTGCCGGCACTTTTTCTTTTAAAAACCAATTCCTAGGTTCAAATCCATTCACTTATGATTTCGAAGTATTTATTGATAATAATTCACATCAAATAAGTATTGATAACAGTGAGTGGAAAGAAAATTATTTTCCTTTACCTGAGGGTATTCACACAATTGAATTTAGATTCAGTATAGATGTTGATAAAACAGCATCTTCAGCAGCTGATTTTATGCTAATCGATGAAATAAAATTCGGTCCAGATAAAGACTCAGATAACATTTACGATAATATTGATAATTGCCCTGAAGATAGTAATAGAGACCAATATGACTCTGATCAGGATGGTCTTGGTAATGTATGTGATATCGACCCTTATGGTGATGATCGTGATGGCGATGGACATACTAATGTTAACGATAACTGCCCAGAAATCTTTAACCCTGATCAATACAATATTGACGATGACGAACTTGGTGATGCTTGCGATTCAGTGGATGATGTCGCTCTAGCACGAGATAAGGATCAAGATGGTATAGATAATGAGGAAGATAACTGCCCATTAATAAAGAATACAAGTCAAAACGATTTTGATTGGGATCGCATCGGAGATCTTTGTGACATGGATGATGATAATGACGGCATTCTTGATGTAGATGAAGACAAATATGACTTCTTAAATCCACTTAATTCTGAAGATGCGCTTCAAGATTTCGATAATGATGGAGCATCAAATTTATATGAATTGCATCAAGGCTTGAATCCAGAGATAGCAGATGAATATAACGCTTTTGATTTAACTGAATACTT
The DNA here is from genome assembly GCA_016765295.1 of Oleispira sp. Lineage (GTDB taxonomy): Bacteria > Pseudomonadota > Gammaproteobacteria > Pseudomonadales > Oceanobacteraceae > Oleispira. The sequence goes on along the minus strand of JAESQF010000123.1, from coordinate 134,104 downwards.
TCCGCTGGGTACTATTCAATACTTCTATGTTACAGATGATCAACTTCTACATGTCTCGCTAACAAAATCAGGTAAAAACAACCAATTTGAGATGGTTTTTAACGATGAAATAGTATGGGTAATAGAAAGAACACCAGATGGTATTTATATAATATCGGCCTCTGACAACAACGGCCCCAATAAGCGCTCATTCAAAAACATTCCTATAATGCCCAGTAAACTCATCCCTGGAAAAATCACCACCTTTTTAGGTGAAACGAATATTGAAGGGAGTAATAATTTTGATACGATTTCAACCCAATGGTATTTAAAAAATATAGGTGAATTTAGCTGGCATGGAAATACTTACGAATCCGTCACGATTATAGAAAATGGCAATGAAACAGTCTATTTAAAAGGCATTGGCCCAGTAAGTCGCTATGGACTTACACTCAACAGCTTCAATATAGAAACCTTTGCTTCCCCCGAGAATACTAATAACGGAGACTCAAAGAACGGTGGAGGGCCTTTTTCCATTATTTTTCTGTTTACTTTACTAGTATTAACTCTAGCCAACGGTTATAAAAGAAAGCTCTAACCATTTCTCAGCCAGTGTACTTGCAATGATCCACAGGTTTAGTGGAGCAATTCCTATTACCTAGATCAAGATCTCGCTAATCTTTGCACTACCTTACTTGCCCCCAATCATGAACTATGAATTAATACAGCCTCATATTTTTTCTTCTTGGGTCCAGTCATTGTGAAAATAAAGCACCTTTTGGCGCTATTTATTATTATCACAAATACGCTAGTCAACAGCGTATGGGCTTCCGTGCACCTGATTACCGGTGATCACGACACTTTAGAAACCCCGCACCTACACATCGTTTCCGATTTAAAAACCCTATTCGATTTTGGCCAAGACTTGGATGAAACCACCCAAGGTGAATCTGAAGAAACCCATTTTCATGTATTAAGTGATTTAACCACTCAATATTCTGCTAGCGATAGCTTCAAGGCCAGCCTAAATATTAGCAGCGTTATTCCTTGTTATCGCACCCTAACTTACAGCCCTCCGATTCCGCCTCCTACCCTAGCGTCATAAATACTCGCTACAAATCCGTAGCCAATAATCCAATCAAATTTTTTATGTCATGGCCTAGTGTCGTGTGGGATATTTATGAATCGTTTATTCAGGCAAGCCTCTGTGCGCTTGCTGGCAATAGCTTGCAGCTTACCTGCGGCTGCATTCGCTATTGAACAAAAAGAGCCAACCAGCTTATCGCTAAAACAAGCGCTACAGCTCACGCTCAACAAAAACCCAGAGCTTGGGCTTTATCCACTGTACGTACGCCAAATCGATGGTGAGATGCAGCAAGCAGATATCAACCCAGCTGCCGTTGCCGATATTGAGCTGCGAACAGACGAAGCGACGCTCACGTTTAGCCAAAGCTTTGAACTTGGCGATAAGCGCCTAAGCCGAGTCGGCTATAGCAGTGCTAAGCAGCAACAACTACAAGCTGAATTCGCCATTACCCGGCTAGATGTATTGGCCGAAACCAGTCGTCGCTACTATCAACTATTAGCGTTACAGAAACAGAAAACCTTGCTTAAAACTCGTATTGGCCAAGAGAAGCGCGCACTTAAGATCATTAAAAAGCGCGCGCAAGCTGGAGCAATTTCACAAGCTGATGTGACCAATATGGCACTGCGTTTAGCGCGCTCAGAAAATACTCTAGAACAATTGCAATTCAGTATTGGCCTTGAGAAAAATCGCCTTAGTGCCATGTGGCTCGCCAGCGATAAAAACCCAGAGCTTAGTTTTACTCAAGTAATAGGCAAGCTATCTAAACTTCCTAAAATACCTGAAGCTGACTTACTGGCGATGACGATTACCGAGTCATTAGAACAGCTACCCGATTACCGCCTGCAACTAGCGTTATCGCGCTTAGCCGATAGCCAAGTTCAATTGGAGCAAGCCAATGGCAGTGCCGATATTAATCTAGGAGTTGGTATCGCGCAGGATCGAAACGGTGGCGGCCAATCCTTAGTATTCACTGCGGCGATGCCGTTGAACTTTAGTAATCCTAATCGCGGTCGTATCAATAGCGCTTTAGCCCAACAGCAGTTGAGCCTTGAGCAAGTTGAGATCAAGCGCAATGAATTACACATAGAGCTAATACGTATCCAGCAGAACCTTGCTAAAGATATGCGCCAAGCCAAGCAGATTAAAAACCAACTACTCCCTCTAGCCATTGAGCTATTAAGCGATACTCAAAAAGCCTATCGCCAAGGGAAGTATACGGTTTTGCAATGGATCGACGCGCAAAATCAAGTATTCAATTTAGAGCAGGACTTAATCAATAGCCAAGTCCGTATTTTCAATCAAGTATTAGAGCTGGAACGCATCTTAGGCCAGTCAATTGTCAGCGCTCAATAAGGATTTATTTATGAAAAAGTCACAACCTATTATCAGCCGTTTATTATTAGCATTAATGTTTACAGCAGGCCTCAGCACAGCTTATGCCAGCGAAAGCCACGATGAAGAAATACATGAGCAAGAAGAAAACGGGCAAAACGCTCATGGCCATAAACACGGCGAACATGAAAATGACCATGAAGAAGGCACCACAATAAGTGCTTACTTTATTCAAGCCTCAGGCATTAAGTCCGAAACAGCTGGCCCACAAACATTAATTCAAACTGATACCTTATTTGGAGTAATCACCCCAGTACAAGATCAGGTTTTCAGTTTGCATGCATCCTTCCCAAGCATGGTAAATAAAGTATTTGTGCAAGTGGGTGATCGTGTGAAAGAAGGACAATCTTTAGCACGCCTAACCAATATTCTAACCTTGCAAAGTTACACGTTAAAAAGCCCTTCGGCTGGTGAAGTTACCTCGCGCTCAGTCAATACCGGTGATCGCGTCGATGCCGAAGAAATTTTAGTGATCAGTGATCTATCAAAAGTTTGGGTCGACATGTCAGCTTTTCCAGAAAATGTTGAACGCTTAAAAGTCGGCCAGCGGGCTAAAGTTTATGACCTACATGATCATGAAAAATCAATGGGTGAAATCAGTTATATCGCCCCACAAATGACGGGTGGCCATATCGCGCGTGCTCGCGCCATTATCGATAATAGCGCAGGCCACTGGCGCCCTGGCATGCACGTAAAAGCCGATATTGAAATTGGTAACAAACCCGTCGCATTAGCAGTGAAAGTAAACGCCTTACAGAATATGGAAAACAACACAGTCGTCTTCGAACGTGACGGCAATAACTTCACTGTACGCGCCATTGAAGTTGGGGAAAAAGACGATCAATGGGTCGAAATCGTTTCAGGATTAGAGTCCGGGGCAGAATATGTCAGTGAAAATAGTTTTTTACTGAAAGCCGATATTCTAAAGAGTGGTGCCAGCCATGACCATTAATTGCCATACGATACAAATGCTACCGACTCTAGCCTAAGGAAAATATTATGATGAATCATTTAATCACCTTCGCTATTGAAAGGCGCTGGTTAGTAATTGCTGCAACCTTATTGATTGCAGGTTTAGGGATTTATAAAACGACCCAACTGAATATTGATGCCGTGCCGGATATCACTAATGTTCAGGTACAGATCAATAGCAGCGCACCAGGTTACTCACCCCTTGAGGCTGAGCAGCGCATAAGCTATACCGTTGAAAATGCGATGGCGGGAATTCCAAAACTGGATTATACCCGCTCACTTTCTCGCTATGGCCTTTCCCAAGTCACGGTTATCTTCGAAGAAGGTACTGACATTTATTGGGCGCGCCAACAAATCAGCGAACGCTTACAAGGCATTCGAGGAGAACTACCTGCAGGTATCGAACCAAGCCTTGGTCCTGTTGCTAGCGGCTTGGGTGAGATTTTCACCTATGCTGTGCGCGCTGAAGATGACGCAGTAACTGATAATGGCAAACCTTATAGCGCGGAAGATTTACGTACTATTCAAGATTGGATTATTCGCCCACAACTGGTGAAGGTTGCCGGCATTACCGAAATTAATAGTATCGGTGGCTTTGCTCGTGAATATCAAGTAGCGCCCATTCCTGGAAAATTATTCGCCTATAAAGTGACCGTCGCTGACATCGTCAATACCCTAAAAAATAATAACCAAAATTCCGGGGCTGGTTATATAGAGCGTAATGGCGAGCAGTGGTTAATCCGCTCCCCAGGGCAGTTAAATAACTTAGAAGAAATCGCTCAGTTAGTGGTGACTCGTCGCGATGATGCGCCGGTACGCATTAAAGATTTAGCCGTGGTGAAATACGGTAAAGAACTGCGAACAGGTTCTGCTAGTCTCAATGGCGAAGAAACCGTCTTAGGCACCGCCTTTATGTTATTAGGCGAAAACAGCCGCACGGTTTCAAAAGCCGTTGCCCAAAAACTTGAAGAAATTAACTACTCTTTACCCCCAGGCATTGTCGCTGAGCCGTTATACGATAGAACGACTTTGGTGGATAAAACCATAGCCACAGTACGCACTAACTTATTCGAAGGCGCGGTTTTAGTGATGGCGGTTTTATTTGCCTTACTGGGTAATATTCGAGCCGCTTTTATCGTGGCTCTGGTTATTCCATTAAGTATGTTATTCGCCATTACAGGCATGACAATGAACCGGGTTTCCGGCAACCTAATGAGCTTAGGCGCAATCGATTTTGGTATTATCGTTGATGGTGCAGTGATCGTGGTTGAGAATGCCCTACGCCGCTTAGGTTTAGCGCAGAAAAAATACGGTCGTTTATTAACCCTGCAAGAACGCTTGTTAGAAGTGACTGAAAGCACCAAAGAAGTTTTCCGCCCCGCGGTTTTTGGTATGTTAATTATCATGTTGGTGTACTTACCAATTTTCGCTTTAGCCGGTGTCGAAGGAAAAATGTTCCATCCAATGGCGTTTACCGTAGTGGCAGCATTATTAGGCGCACTTATTTTCTCCATTACCTTTGTCCCAGCCGCAATCGCTATCTTTGTCAAAGGTAAGGTGAATGAGGAAGAAAACTTTGTAATGAAGAAAGCTCGCCAGCTTTACCAGCCACTATTAAAGCTAGCACTCAATAATACTCCGGTAGTTTTTATTACCGCTCTAATATTAGTGATCGCAACGGGCTATCAATCGACGCGTTTAGGCAGTGAATTTTTACCTCAGCTCGATGAGCACGATATTGCCTTACACGCGATGCGAATTCCTGGCACAGGTATCGAGCAAGCAACGCAGATGCAGTTATTATTAGAACGACGCATTGCTGAATTTCCGGAAGTGAAACTGGTATTCTCAAAAATCGGCACCGCCGAAATTGCTACCGATCCTATGCCACCCAATGTTGCAGATACCTTCTTAATTTTAAAGCCTATCAATGAATGGCCAAATCCGGATAAACCTAAACAGCAGCTAGTGGATGAAATTCGCATCGCTATTGAGGAAGTTCCTGGTAATAACTATGAACTCACTCAGCCCATTGAAATGCGCTTTAACGAACTCATTTCAGGTGTGCGCGCAGATGTTGCTTTGCGCATTTATGGTGATGACTTAGAAATTCTTGCCCAAGTCGGAACTAAAGCAGCTCAATTGCTAGCCAAAGTAGCCGGCGGTCAAGATGTTCGAATGGAGCAAGCGAAAGGTCTACCAATGATCTCAGTAGAGCCTCAACGCGATCACTTGGCTTTATTAGGATTGAGTATTGCCGATGTGCAAGAAACCTTACGCAGCGCTGTGAGTGGCATTGAAACCGGATTAATTTATGAAGGCGATCGCCGCTTTAAATTATTGGTGCGGATGGATGAAAGCCTAAGCAAAGATCCAAAAGCTTTAGCCCAGATTCCGGTAGCAATTCCTAATTCAAACAACTCTAGCGAAGAAGAATCAGAGTTAGATTACGTGCCGCTGGGTGAAATTGCCGATATTCTAGAAATAGAAGGTCCCAACCAAATCAATCGTCGCAGCGGCAAGCGCAACATCGTGGTCAGTGCGAATGTCGAAGGTCGTGACCTAGGTTCCTTCATTGCCGAAACCCAAGACCTTATGCGCAACGAATTAAAGCTACCCCCAGGCTATTGGCTGGAATACGGTGGTACTTTTGAACAGCTACAATCTGCCAGCCAACGCTTAAGTATTGTTGTGCCGATTACCTTACTGTTGATTTTAGGCTTGCTGTATAGCGCCTTTAGCTCAATGCGCGATACCCTGATTATCTTTACTGGGGTTCCGTTAGCTCTCACTGGGGGGATCATCGCATTAACCTTAAGAGATATGCCATTATCAATTTCTGCAGGGGTTGGCTTCATCGCTTTGTCAGGAGTTGCGGTATTAAATGGTGTAGTGATGCTGTCTTTCATCAAAGAATTGCGTGAAAGTGGCTTAGAGCTGTCGAAAGCGGTATGGCAGGGAGCAAGTCAAAGATTGCGACCTGTTCTAATGACCGCACTGGTCGCAAGCTTAGGTTTCGTTCCGATGGCGTTTAATACCGGCACGGGGGCTGAAGTTCAACGACCGCTAGCCACCGTCGTCATTGGCGGTATTATTTCGTCGACCCTTTTAACCCTAGTGGTTTTGCCTACCCTGTATCAGTGGGTACATACTCGCTTTAAACGACTTTCTAAAAGCAACTAGATAATCCAAGTACTTCGAACTTAGGATTAAGAGCATTCGCTGTTAGTCCTATTTTTTTATCTGCGAGCCCTATACCTGCTATTCCTGTCAGTCTTTAACTTAACAAGGAATAAGCACTAAACTAATAATCACTCTATGAGCCCCAAGTATAAGTCACTCTTGATCAATAAAAGGAGTCATAACATGATTAAAATAAGCCTCACTTTGATGCTCAGCATTTTTAGTATTTATGCTCATAGCGCTAACTTCTGCACAAATTTTGAAAGTACTAATTTCAGTACCATACAAACTTTTTCCATCACTAGCAGCGCTTTAACCGCAAGCTTTGCTGGCGGTACTTCGTTTACCATCGGCAATGGTGCTCTTTATCACTCAGGTACTAAGTCATGGATGATAGACCCAGCTGGCACTACAAGTCGAGGGACCAGCTCAGGAGTCGGAACGATTACCCTGCCCACAGATACTCGACAAATTGATTTTTATATTCGCACCAGTAATGCCAATAGCACAGCACAGGTACAGATCATTGATACCAGCGATGCGGTGATTGAGGACATTACAAGTACCATTATTAGTGACAGCTGGCTGCATATTGAAACTCAGGTAACCGAGGGTAGCCCAGCAATTCACTCGGTATTAGTTAATGCATTTGGCAGTAATATGTTAGCCATCGATGATTTAAGTTTCTCTACTACCGACACGAATGAAGGCGATGATCAGGGGAATGATGAGAATACAGATAGTGATACTAGCAGCTCTAGTTCATCAGGTTTCGGAAGTATCTTTTATGGATTATTTTTCATCATGGCCCTAAGCTTTTTATGGAAAAACAGCCGCTATAAAAAATAATATTGTTGGATAAATAATAGACATAAAAAAGCCATGCATGATTTCTCAAGCATGGCTTATCTTAATATCGCATCACTAATTTTTATTAGTCGATTACAACAGGCGTAAACGATTTAACCAAATCATCAACCGCTTTCATCTGTGCCAAGTAAGGCTCAAGCTTGTCTAGAGGCAATGCACATGGACCATCACATTTAGCTTCATCAGGATTTGGGTGAGCTTCTAAGAACAAACCTGCAATACCCAGTGCCATACCAGAACGTGCAAGTTGGAAAATTTGAGCACGGCGACCGCCAGCAGAATCGGTACGACCACCTGGGCGCTGTAGCGCGTGAGTCGCATCAAAGATTACCGGAGCTTGAACTTTCATATCGTCCATACCCAGCATATCAACCACTAGGTTGTTATAACCGAAACTTGAACCACGCTCACATAACATAAGCTTGTCATTACCCGCATCTTGAAATTTAGTCAGGATGTGACGCATTTCGTGAGGCGCTAAGAACTGAGGCTTCTTGATGTTAATCGCGGCGCCGGTTTTCGCCATCGCTACGACAAGATCTGTTTGACGAGCTAAGAACGCAGGCAATTGGATGATATCAACCACTTCGGCAACAGGAGCTGCTTGATGAGGCTCATGAACATCGGTAATGATCGGTACATTAAAGGTCTTTTTAATCTCTTCAAAAATCTTCAAGCCTTCTTCCATACCAGGACCACGGTAAGAATTGATAGAAGAGCGATTAGCTTTATCAAAAGACGCTTTAAAGACGTAAGGAATGCCCAGCTTTTCAGTCACTCTTACGTATTCTTCACAAGTACGCATGGCAAGATCACGGCTTTCTAAAACGTTAATACCACCGAATAATGTAAACGGTACGTCGTTATCGATGGTAAGGTTCTGTACTTGAACTGACTTAATCATTCTGTCATTCCTTTTTATTCAAAAAGTTTGAAAATATAAATTATTATTAACTACGCCGATACGCTGATTATGAAATCTAACGTTACTCGGTTATTTATTCTTTGCTACACCGTGCGCCGTTGTTCACCCTAGAAGTTGAATTTTAGGCGGCACGCTGCAAGTACGTCGCTTCGCTATCCCTGTAAGCTCACGATTTCTCCCTGAAATCGGATGGCCTTTAAAATTAACTTCTAGCGCTCACAGCTTACTAAACTCAATATTCAAACACTGTTATTTCTTTTGAAAAAACAGCACGACACTCAAGTTAGTTTGTAAGAGCATTTCGCGTATCGGTATTGAGTGTGTTCTTAAAGACCGTCCTAAAAGAGGGATCTTTTAGCGAGCTTACAAGGAAGTACTTGCAGCGTGTCGCATAAGGACATACTTGATAGCGATGGTAAGCGAAGTGCGTTTTAAAAACCTGCAACAACTGCTAAACCAAGGAATTTTAAAGTACGACTAAATTATCAATGTGTATTAATTCTTCATCACCAACATAGCCCAACAACTCTTGCTGTTGATCGCTGGTTTTTCCACATAATTTTTGTGCTTCGCTTTGATCGAAATTAATCAAACCTTTAGCGATCACTTGGCCCTTGCTGCTCAAGCAAGCTACCACTTCACCGCGACGAAAAACACCTTTTACAGCTTTAACGCCAATCGGCAACAAACTGTTACCACCCTTCTTCAATGCCATCACGGCACCGTCATCAAGAATGAGTTCTCCCGCATGCTGAAGATGTCCTGCAATCCACTGCTTGCGTGCAACTTCTGGCTCGGTATCAGCAACCAAAAGCGTACCAATTTTTTCTTTCGCGCGCAGACGTATTAATACATTCTCTATGCGCCCACCCACAATCACCGTATCAGCACCAGATCGCGCTGCAACTTTGGCCGCTTGTACCTTGGTAATCATACCACCACGGCCTAGCGCACCACCATCACCCGCCATAGCGGCAAACGACTCATCCGATGCACGGCCTTCGGTAATTAACTCCGCATCATCATTATGGCGTGGATCTTTAGTAAATAAACCATCTTGATCGGTAAGAATAACCAGAGTATCGGCTTCAACTAGATTAGCAACCAAGGCGCCCAGCGTATCATTATCACCAAAACGAATTTCGTCGGTAATCACCGTATCGTTTTCATTCACAATTGGCACGACGCCCATATCGATGAGCGTACGCAAGGTAGAGCGCGCATTAAGATAGCGTTGGCGATTGGATAAATCAGCGTGGGTTAATAAAATTTGTGCGGTATGTTTTTTATGTTGCTGAAAAGCGGTTTCGTAAGCTTGAACTAAGCCCATCTGGCCAACGGCAGCCGCCGCTTGTAGCTGGTGAACCTCACTTGGCCGTGAAGTCCATCCTAAACGAGTCATACCTTCAGCGACAGCACCTGAAGAGACCAAAACGATTTCGACGCCTTGCGACATCAGGTCATTAATCTGATCAACCCAAGCTTGAATACCTGAGCGATTAAGACCTTTACCATCATTGGTGAGCAGAGCGCTGCCAATTTTAATAACCCAGCGCTGACCACTCTGAAGGCGGTCTCTGGCGGTATTTAAATCAACAGCTGCTTTCATTACTCTTTCACCTAAGAATGCTATTAAAAATTACTCTTTAACCCACTCGACTTCTACATCGTAGTCGTCATCGTCGTCACCATCCAAAGCAGCTTTGCGAGCCTCGTACCGTTGACGGCGGAATTCTGCTAACTCTTCCATGCGATCACGAGATTCTTGCTCAACGGTTTCACGTTCAGTCACGATCTGCGCAGCAAACTCTGGATCTTCTTTAGCACGTTCACGGCGCTCTTCAATGTAATCCATGATTTTATTGGTTAGAACTTTTGTTCCTGCACCCGTTAATGCCGAGATTTGGAATACAGGGCCTTCCCAGCCCGTTCTTTCTAACAAGTCCTGACACAAGGCTTCATGTTCATCTTCTGAAACAAGGTCTAACTTATTCAATACTAACCAACGATCACGCTGCGCTAACGCAGGAGAAAAACGCTCAAGCTCACGACTGATTGACATCATGTTTTCAGCCGGATCAGTTTCATCAAGCGGAGCCATATCAACAATATGCAGCATCAATTGCGTACGTACTAGGTGCTTCAAGAAGCGAATACCTAAACCAGCACCGTCTGAAGCGCCTTCGATCAAGCCAGGAATATCGGCGATCACAAAGCTTTTATGTTGTCTTACCGATACCACACCCAAGTTAGGCACTAGGGTTGTGAACGGATAATCAGCCACTTTCGGCTTAGCCGCAGAAACTGAGCGAATGAAAGTTGATTTACCAGCATTGGGCAATCCTAGCAAACCAACGTCGGCTAGTACTTTCATTTCAAATTTAATATTACGTGACTCACCCGGCTGTCCAGGCTTTGTCTGACGCGGGGCACGGTTTACTGACGATTTAAAACGGGTATTACCCAAACCGTGGAATCCGCCCTGAGCAACCATTAAGGTTTGCTTGTCTTTGGCTAAATCGCCTAATACTTCAAGGGTATCTTCATCAATAATGGTAGTACCAACCGGCACTTTCAAAATAATGTCGTTACCCATATGGCCTGTCATATCACGACTTTGGCCATTCTTACCGTTTTCTGCACGGTAGCGACGGGTATAGCGATAATCGATTAGAGTATTAACGGCGTCATCGGCGAGAATATACACCGAACCACCATCTCCGCCATCACCGCCATTAGGGCCGCCTTTGGCAACGAATTTCTCACGATGGAAGCTCATGCAACCATTACCACCTTTACCAGCGTCAACGCTGATACTGGCTTCATCTACAAATTTCATGGCAACCTCGTATTCATTGTCATATCCAAAGCCAAGATCATTTACTCAATATCGATACGCAAATAATCTTAACTTCTCGCACCTTTTCTCAGGCGCTAAATTCTTTTTCAGCACTTTATCTTACTTCAGAAAAATTGCCGTTCTACTAAAACAAAAACGCCCCAGCAAGGCCAGGGCGTCTTTGATAACACACTTAACGGTAAAACTTAGCTAGCAACAATTATGCTAATAGTCTTACGGTTACGTGGGCCTTTAACTTCAAACTTAACTTCGCCCGCTTCAGTAGCGAACAAAGTGTGGTCACGACCCATACGAACGTTAGTTCCAGGGTGGAAACGAGTGCCACGCTGACGAATCAAAATGTTACCAGCAACTGCCTGTTGGCCGCCGAACATTTTGACGCCTAAGCGTTTAGCTTCACTATCGCGACCGTTATTAGTACTACCACCAGCTTTTTTGTGAGCCATGCTCTAGCCTCCAAATTTGGTTCCCTTGGTGCATCACTGCCGCCAAGTTCGCCGTAATTAATAAATAAGTTTAAAGTCAGAATTAAACAGCGATGCTGGTAATTTTGATCTCTGTGAACCACTGACGGTGACCCATTTGCTTCATGTGGTGCTTACGTCGCTTGAACTTTATGATCTTAACTTTCTTATGACGGCCGTGAGCAACAACTTCAGCTGTTACTTTAGCGCCTTCAACAAGTGGCTGACCGATTTTAACATCATCGCCATTGCCGATTAATAAAACACGTTCGATCTCTACGGCACCGCCAGTAGCTACTTCAAGCTTTTCAACCTTAAGAGTTTGACCTTCTTCAACACGGTACTGTTTACCGCCTGTAACAACAACTGCGTACATTGCATTGTCTCCGTTGTGAATTTATAAATCTAAATACCGAACCTCTCAAGCGATTTTACTCAACCTGCCGCTGCTTTGGTTCTAGGTCTACGGGAAATGCTCTGATTTCCAATATAGTAGAGAACGGAATTTCGGGGCGCGAATTATAACTCAGCAAAAGCCTCGGCGCAAGCTTGCAATTCACCACCATACTTGACAGGTTACGCCCTTAGCAATAGCATGTAATCCCTTACCCCATCAGCCTAAAGGCACTATTTTCACCATGCAGGTTAAAGACATTTACGCGCTTATCGAGCAGGACTTTGCTGCCGTCGATATACTGATTCGCGAACAACTCTCTTCACGCGTTCCTCTGGTTGAAAAAATTGCCGACTATATCGTCTCTAGCGGCGGTAAACGCTTACGCCCCCTATTAGTTATCATGACGGCAAAAGTGCTTGAAAAGTCGGGTTCTCAAGCGAATAAATTAGCGGCTGTGATCGAGTTCCTTCACACCGCTACCTTATTACATGATGATGTAGTCGATACTTCTGACATGCGTCGTGGCAATCCAACTGCAAATGAAAAATGGGGCAATGCACCGAGTGTCTTGGTAGGCGACTTTTTATATGCTCGCTCTTTTCAGATGATGGTTGAGCTGGAAAACCTACAAGTGATGGATATTTTATCCAACTCCACCTGCGTAATCGCTGAAGGGGAAGTCTTACAGCTGGTTAACTGTAAGAATCCAGATACTAGCGAAGAACAATATATGGAGGTCATCAAGGGTAAAACCGCGATGCTATTCGAAGCCTCGACTCATGCCGCCGCCGTTTTATGCGAAGCAGATGCTGAGCAAGAAGAAGCGCTAAAAAATTATGGCCACCATTTAGGTATGGCGTTTCAATTAGTCGATGACGTACTCGATTATGAAGGCGACGCTAAAGAAATGGGCAAGAACGTTGGTGATGATCTTGCTGAAGGCAAAGCAACACTACCGCTGATTCATGCCATGCGTGAAGGCACAGAAGAACAGCAGAAATTGATTCGTAAAGCCATCCGTAAAGGCGGCTTAGAAGACATCGATGCCATTATGGAAATTGTTAAAACCTGTGGCTCATTAGAATACACCAAACAAATTGCGCGCAAGCACGTTGAATTAGCGCAAGAATGTTTGAACCAATTAGCCGATAGCGATGCCAAACAAGCACTTCATGGCTTGGCACGTATCGCCATTGAACGAAATACTTAAGCCTAAGCATCCGACAATGATGGCTGGGCTCTTAAGATTAGGCTGCTAACTTACTGTTAACTGAGCAGCCAAACTAAACAGGAGCCTTAATATGGCCTGGATCGTCACTCGTTTTTCATTTTTACTTCTTCTGCTGAGCATCAGCTCAGCGCAGGCTGGCCTTCTCGACAGCCTTATTGATAGCGAACCTAAATTCCTCCCTGTCGGCGAAGCCTTCCCCTTTCTAGTCGATCAGCAAGGAAGTGAACTGAGTGTTATCTGGGACAGTGTTGACGAATATTACCTGTATAAAAAGAAGATGTACCTTAAGCAAGGTAAGCAGAAATTTAAAGCCATCGAGTTCTCCGAAGAAGGTGAACTAAAGCATGATGAAGCTTTTGGCGAAGTCATCGTTTATTACCATCAAGTAGAAGCCCGCTTTGATCTTAAACAGTTCGTGGCTAATACCCCAACAATTCTAGGCTTTCAAGGCTGCGCCGATGCCGGTCTTTGCTATCCACCACAAAAAATTGAATTGGATATCGACTGGACTGCAGTGCAAGCCGACCAGGCAAGAAAGCCATCTCTCACTCAAGCCGAATCAGCTACTAAAGCAGCGACTAAAGTAACTATCGAAGCAGAGACTACTAGCTGGATTGAAGGTAAATCTTGGTTCAGCGTTGTTGGCTTATTCTTTATTTTAGGCCTAGGCCTAACCTTCACACCTTGCGTCCTACCTATGGTGCCGATTCTTACCAGCATCGTTATTGGTCAAAAGAAGCATACTCCAGCCAAAGGTTTCGTACTTTCTACTACCTACGTTATGGGCATGGCCATTACCTATGCCGCTGCGGGTGTCGCTGTTGGTTTATTAGGTGCAGGCGCTAATATTCAAGCTTGGATGCAAACCCCTTGGATATTGACCATTTTTGCTATTTTGTTTTTAGCTCTTTCACTTTCCATGTTTGGTCTATACGAACTGCAATTGCCTAGCGGCTTACGTAATCGCTTAAACAATATGAACCAAAAACAAAAAGGCGGCAGTTTAATTAGCGTCTTCCTAATGGGTGTTTTATCGGCCTTAGTTGTATCGCCGTGTGTATCAGCGCCTCTTGCCGGCGCCTTGGTTTACTTAAGTACGACAGGCGATGCTTGGTTAGGTGGTAGCGCATTATTAGCGTTAGGTTTAGGTATGGGCACACCGCTCATCATTCTCGGTACTTCGGGTGCGTCTATCATGCCCAAAGCCGGTGGCTGGATGGATCAGATCAAAGCCTTCTTTGGCATTTTATTAATCGGCGTGGCGATTTGGTTATTATCACGCTTCTTAGATGCGACACTTATTCTCGCCATGTGGGGCGTACTGGCGATCGTTTATGCTATTTACCTCGGCGCGATTGAGCCGATTGAGCCCGCTCAAACAGGAATTAAACGCACTGTAAAAGGCATCGGTTTCGTCATACTTGTTTATGGCGTGCTCGCATTAATCGGAGCCCTGCAAGGTAATGACGACCCACTTAAACCGCTTACTTCCAGCTATGCCTCTGGCGGTATTAATAACCCGCAAGCTCATAGTAATGCCAGCCCATTTGAAAATATCGAAAATAAAGCGCAACTAGATGCAGCGATTAAAAATCATCTAGTAGCCAACCCTAATGGTGCGGTAATGCTAGATTATTACGCCGACTGGTGTATCGCCTGCAAGGTGATGGAAAAAGCAGTCTTTCACGAAGCAGACGTTCAAGCTCATTGGCCAGAGTTATTATGGTTACAAATCGACGTAACCGATCAGACTCAAGAGCAAATTGACCTAATGACAGAATTCAACTTATTTGGCCCCCCTAGCTTATTGTTTTTTACAGCTGATGGCGAACTGGATACATTGCGAATTCTAGGGGAAATGCATAAAGAAGAATTTGTGCAGCACTTGAATAAAGTCAAAGCGACCTTATAACGCCTAGCCTATAAATAAAGAAATTAAGTCGAGTTGTATAATGCTAATCGTTTGCTCACACTGCCATGCCACCAATCGTATACCAGAAGGCCGCAAAGCCAGCGAAGGTCAATGTGGAAAATGCAAGCAAACGATCTGGCAAGGTAAGCCTGTCGACCTAAGCGAAAGCCAGTTTGCTAAATATACCAGCAAGAATGATATGCCAGTGGTGGTCGATTTTTGGGCCAGCTGGTGCGGTCCTTGTAAAGCAATGGCTCCGGCTTATGCCCAAGTCGCTGAACAGATGAAAAACCAAGCCTTGTTCGCCAAGGTGAATACCGAAAATGCCCAACAGCTTGGTGCACAATTAAATATTCGCAGCATTCCTACTCTAGCTGTTTTTCGTAACGGTAAAGAAGTCGATCGTATTGCTGGCGCCCTACCAGCGAATCAATTACAACAATGGATTCAACAAACGCTAAGAAAAATGCCTTAATAGCTAAAGTATTTACTTTTACCCGCGATAGAAATGATCTAAATCAAACCAATTTCCTTTTTCTTAACTAAGCTAAATACATCCGGAAAACAAACCAGTTTAATTAAGGAAAAAGCATGTGCATTGAAAATCATAGCCTGCATAACGAATTCCCTCAGCACAATGATCGAATTCGCCAGTTAAAAATGAACGATCGCCACTTCGTGCGCCTGTTTGAGGAATATCACGATACTGATCGTGAAATAAGAAAAATTGAAGAAGGCGCTGAAGCATCATCTGATGCACGCTTAGAAGGATTAAAAATGCGTCGAGTGCATTTAAAAGATGATTTATTAGGCATGCTAGAAACAGTCGATGCTTAATTTTTCTGCAATCAAAAGGCCTTAGTAATTCATACCAAGGTCTTTCACTTTCTGCACGTTCTAGGCTCGAGTATTAAGTCCATAGAGCTATCATTTTTAATACCATCCATGCGATGACAATATAACTTCCCTCCACTTGTATCGAATTAGCAAGACACCATCAGTCCAACCCAGGTCCTCCCTTATTAGTCTCGATATTTCACCATTAACGATATATCAATACCGTATATAGTTTAATTACTAAAGCATTGAGTTAGCTGGCTATAACCCCTGAAAATAGCCAGCCAACAACCCTCTTTCATTGGCACAGATTCTGCTCAGGCCTATAGTGATTTATGAATAACTTAGTACAGGCCAAGTATGAATGTTCAAGTAATAGATACTGTAATCGCTGACGAAGTAAGTGATGAGATAGCAGAAGAAAATGTGAAACCCTTTTTTGATTCTAAGACGATACCTGGCAACCCGGCCATTTGGGTGGGTATTTTTTCTGAACTGACTGAGTTCGCATTGTTTTTTGTAATCTACTTCCTAGCTCGAGCTCATTACCCCGCAGAATTTGAAGAGGGTCCGCTCCACCTCCATACCCTAGCAGGTACGTTAAATACCCTAGTGCTGATTAGTAGTAGTTACTTTTTAGTGAAAGGAATTTTTTCCCTACGTAATGATCGCCCCAACATAGCCGTACGCTGGTTATCGCTAACTCTGTTTTGCGGAGCTTGTTATTTTGCAATAAAGCTATGGGAATACCAATGGAATACAGCTGCGGGTATCGATATCAATACCAACAAATTTTTTGCCGTTTATTACTACACTACCTTTAATCACTTACTGCATGTCGGCTGGGGAAGTTTAGGGATTATCTGGTCTATCTCTCAAATTAAATCGGGAAACTTCACTGCAGACAATCACTCAGGCTTAATTGCCGCCGCTTGCTATTGGCATATGATTGATCTCGCTTGGATTGTTATTTTTCCTTTACTGTATGTTATTCAATAATACTGATAGGTAACCCAATGACCCACTCCGAAAATCCATCAATTAGTATCGATAGTAATCATTCAATAAATAAATTAAGTGCGATCTTAGAAACAGAAGCGCCGCGTGAACCAAAGCCTCAAAAATCTAGCCGGCACTTAGATATTCTCTGGTTATGTTTAATGATTTTAACCATTATAAATGCGGCGATTGCCGAGCAAGCAGAACCTAGCTTTCTGGTAACACTAATCATCTGCTCAATCATCGTTTTAAAAGCGCGTTTAGTGATCGATTATTTTATGGAATTAAAAGGCGCCTCGCCTTATATCTACCACCTCATGAATGCTTATTTCTATGTCTTTCCAGTGCTGGCCTTATTCGTCTGGTTATATCCAGAGCAGCTAGTTGAACTTATCCAACTAGTGCCCTGACTGACTAATTGAGTACGAGTACTTCTATAAAGGTTTCACAGGTAAGCACATTTCAACCATGTGCTTATTTTCCGGGTGCATTTTAGGGTCATTTAAATAACGTTCAAAGCAGCAGCGTTGATCCGGCTGATAACCACTTTTTGGTAACCACTCATCAAACAAAACATTCCAAGCCTGTTCGTATTCTTCCGCATCAATTTCGAAGTAAGCCACTGCATATTTACCACCGGCAATGGTTCCAACACACACCTCTCCTTGTCCGGTAATCGGCTTTTCGACAGAGAGACAAAGATCAGTTTTAAACTTACTGAAATCCGTAATATTTAAATCATCACGAAATACCGTGTAATACTGAGTACCAGGGCAACGAACTAAATCCCGGCTTGATGCCCACTGAACTAAGCGTTGAAAAATTTCAATCCATCGTTTCTTTTCGCCTTTAAATTCCCCGATGTGGCGAATGTAAGCAAGATTCACTTCTGAAACATGTTTCACTTCTACCTGAATATTTTTTAGATGCAGCATATTAATTTCCCAACTCATTGAATTTGTCGTGGGATCAATATACATAGGCGCAACATCCTCGGTTTGCCAAGCCTTGCCAAGCGCTTCACTATCTTTGCTTTGTGCTTTGCGATTCTTGCTAAAACTCTCACTCGCACCGTTACGCCACTCACTCGCACTGACACCGTAATGCTGTTTAAAAACACGAGCAAATGAGGCGGAACTCGAAAAACCACAATCCAAAGCAATATCGGATACCGGAGTTAATAACTGATACTTAAGCAAAGCTGCCGCTTTTTCAATGCGAATACGTTGCACATATTTATTTAATGGCTCACCGGTAATACTGGTGAATATTCGATGAAAATGAAAAGGAGAAAAATTCGCAACCTTAGCGAGGTGTTCCAAATTCACATCCTCTGCATAGTGCAGTGCTAAATAATCTAATACGCTATTAATGCGCTTTAGATATTCCCCTTTTATCTCCTGAACAGCCATAAATACACTCTACAAACATCATTTATAATACGGCTAAGATATCATTGAACGATTGCTATAATCTATCTGTTAGAATAATTCCTTGGATTAATGCGCCGTGGTAACAAAGTCATTAATCGCTTTAATAACCTGCTCTGATTTTAATATTTTTCGATGTCCATAACCTTGTGTCGAAAGCATCTGAGTATTATTGATCACCTGCTCTAAACGCTTCGATTCACTATAAGGCACTTCAATATCAGCCTCATCATGAATCAACAAGGTTGGCACATCACACTGCTGCAATAAACGAGTAGAATCCATTTCGCTGGCCGCAATACCCACAATACGACCAATGGCCGAAATAAATTTATCGCTGGTTTTAGCATTCAAACCAACAAACCGAGTGAAGTGCCTTAATACGTTTTCAATCGATGATGGGCCAGCAATCAGAATCATTTTATCGGTGCTAACGCCCTTTCCCACCGCAATGGATGTCGCACCCGCTCCCATAGAATGACCGATAATGGTATGAAAATGCCCTAATACCTGCTGCGCTAGGATCACTGTTTGCGAGAAAACATAAGCATTCGAAGTATCCCCTTTAGAATGTCCGTGCCCAGGCATATCAATCGCGACGACCGAATAACCTTGAGTGATCAAGCCTTCAATTAGAGAAAAGAGCTGAGTGCCACGACTTTCCCAACCATGCACTAACAGTATTTGTTTATTGTCGCCTACAACACTATTCTCAACACTTTCTTTCACTCTTTCTTCATTCTTCCCTAGCCAGCGAATAGCACTAATATCAGGAGTTAGTTGGAAACGCTGCCCTTGCTGCTCGGCCTTATGCTCCCAATCCTTAATAGCAAAGCGCTTCGGAGTCAGAAAATTTTCGGCTAATTTTTGTGCGGTCTTTGTTGGTGCAACCCAACTACTCAGTTGAGTCTTAAAACGAAAAGCCATCAGTGCATAATTCATATCAATTTCCTTCAAGTGAATATTTCATTTAATTTCTCAACCAAACCTACCTGACGAGAGGTAGGTATAATTGTCAAAATTTTTAACCCATTAAGGCCAAAAATAGCGCTGAGTTATTGCTGTGTTAAATACTGAGTCATAACCTTAACCGCCCCTTCAAAAGGCTGTTGATTACCCGCCACTCGGCTGGTCAATAAGCCACCTTGAATACAAGCGACTAACCACTGACTTAATTCTTCAATTGTCTGGCCATGGTCAAAAAATTCACCACTCGCAATACCCGCAGACAATATCTGCTGCAAACATTTACCCTGCATATTAATTAAGTACTGTACTTTGACCTGAACGGATTCTGATAATTTGCCCCATTCACCCGCAAAAGCACCACCCGGGCACATCATCTCACTAGGGATAATGT
This sequence comes from Oleispira sp., assembly GCA_016765295.1. Taxonomy (GTDB): domain Bacteria; phylum Pseudomonadota; class Gammaproteobacteria; order Pseudomonadales; family Oceanobacteraceae; genus Oleispira. Next base: position 114,206 of record JAESQF010000123.1, on the reverse strand, counting down.
GTACACGATAAATGTTAATATAATAAAGTAAGCGTTGTGTAGGAGACTTTCCTTCACCGCGAGCAAAGCTCTCTTTCAGCTCATTCGTCGCACGTTCTAGCAAGGCTACCGATAGCTCGTCTTTGCTTTCAAAGTGATAATACATGCTGCCTTTTTTAATGCCCGTACGCTTAGCCAGCTCTTGAAAGCTGACTCCACTAATGGACTGCCGCTGCACCATATCAAGGGCGGCATCTAAAATTGCTGTGCGTGTATCTTTAATTATCGTCATATACCTACCTTACGTCAGGTAGCTTCTTTTTGTCAAGTCACCCCTATAACGTTACGAAGTGGCAGGGATCAATATATTGCTACAGACTTGGTTTCGACCCTGTTTTTTAGCCTGATAAAGAGCCTTATCAGCCGCAGCCAATAGGCTCACCGCGTCACACTGCACATCCGCTGATTTACACTGACTCACGCCAATACTGATGGTTAACGATACCGCCATATTATTTTCAATAACTTGAATATCCTCAACAGCAGTGCGAATATGCTCAGCAATCTTTAAGCAATTAGCTTCATCAGTATTCGCTATAATAATCGCAAATTCTTCCCCCCCATACCGTGCCACCGTATCACTAATGCGCTGCACTGAAATTTTTAAGCAATTCGCCACAGCAATTAAACATTTATCACCCGTAATATGGCCATATTCATCATTCACTTTTTTAAAATTATCAATATCAAGAATTAATAATGCAATACTTCCTTTCGTACGCCTTGCACGCTGTATCTCTTCTTCCAATTGTAAATCGAAATAGCGCCGATTTTTAACCTCCGTTAAACCATCCGTATTACTCATTTCTAGCAGTCGAATATTACTAACCCGCGCCGACATATATTCTTTTGATGAGTTAACCGTCACCCATAGCAAGCCAATTATATACATAATAACGATAGTAACGCGCTCGACAATTATCTGCTCCGCGATAAAGAACTCGACCAATAGAATCGGCACCAACATACACAGAACATAAAGATAGGTATAAAATCGAGAAGCAGAAAAAGAAACAGCCCCACCTGCACTTAAGCCGACAGTGGTAATTAAAATAAGATTCTGATGGGTAAATAAAGGGGTTTCAAGATAAGAACAGGCCGCCATGATTCCCCACGAGAGGCAGCCTATCGATAACCCTAGAGTAATGTAAAAACGACAAATTACTGTATTGGCGACATGCTTACTGCCGATATAAAAAAAGTATGAACGCAGCCCAATTGCCACTATAAAAATCATACTAAGATTCAATAACCATTGTGTCGTTGCAGTATCACCATTGCGGCTATCGATCAGCCAAGCAACACATACCCACAGAAGAAGTACCATGATTGACCCAGGTATTGACCGAGCAATTAAGTCTTCACTAATTTGCATCTCACAGTGATGTTTCTGTGTCTCACTTAAGTCGTCAAAAGATGACATATTGAGGTGTTTATTCTTCAAACTAAGCATACCCAAACGGTTATATCTAAAGGCTATAACGAGTCATTTGCACAAATCATGCAGGTATATGAAGTGTAGTCGAGATTCAAAAAATGCCCTGCAGCCAGCCCAATACAGTTTGGTAGTTATCTTGCTTATTTTCATTCGCTTTTGTGACCCAATAAACCCCTTCTTTAATGGGTACATACTGATCAGACAAGACCACCAGTTTTTCGGTCTTAATTTTATTAGCCGACATTGGAAATACCGCCAAAGCAATGCCTAAGCCTTCTTCTGCTGCGCGTAATCCCGCCTCGTAAGAATCAAAAAACAATTCATTCTTCGGCTTAAATTGAACGCCTACATCACTCATATAACGCTGCCAATCGTTGACATTACTGCGGCTATGAATGAGCGTCTGGTTTTGCCAATTGATCTCCGCTTTATTCTCACTTTTTCCTTCTATGCTATGTGTTTTAAGATACTCCTTACTCGCTACCAAGTTAGAAGATAATGAACATATCCGTTCAGCTTTGGTATTTCCCCAAGGTGGCAAGCCAAAACGAACTGCGCCATCAAGATCACCCGTTTCTAAATTTTTTAATTCGGCAGAGGTTTCTATAATGAAATTGATTTCAGGGTGTTTAATTTGAAATTCATGCAAGTGAGGTATTACGATTTCGTGCGCCACAAAAGGGATCATGCTCACCCTTAGGCTTGAAGAAAAGAACTGATCAGAAAATTGTGCATAACCATTTTCATAACTACTCATTGTCTTTTTGGCGATCAGATAAAACGCCTCTCCCGCTCCTGTCAGCTGCAACTCTCTTTTTTCACGGCTAAACAACGCGAGTCCTATATGATTTTCTAGATTTTTAATCTGCTGGCTGATGGCCGAAGGTGTAATATTCAGCTCTCGGGCGGCTAATTTAAAACTGCACAGTTTAGCCGCGGTGACAAAAGCGACCAGATACTGAATCGGTGGCAAGCGCTGACGATTTTTCATTTAGCATACTCGAAGCAGAAAAGGTTGAGTTAGATTTTCTAATCTAATAGTAAGATATTATCGTTTGTAAACAAGCCATTTTTTCTAGACACTCATACCCTATAAACATTCACCAATTATTAATCCAAGGGCTAAATCATGACGAGCCAAGCAATTAACTATCTCGACTTTGACCAGATCAAGCAGCAATCAGGCTTAAGAATGGTACTTGTCAAAGGTTTACCTAGTCCTTGGAGTGAGGCGGCCAAAAGCATCTTCCATCTGAAACAGCTTAATTGGTCTGCCTGCTATCACGATCCTAGCAGCCGTGAGATGTCAGCATGGACAGGCTCTAGAAGCGCCCCTGTTGCGATACTCGATGACGAAACACCACTTTCAGGTTGGTTAGGTATTCTAATGCTGGCAGAGCGCCTAGAGCCTCAAATACCTTTATTACCTAGAGATCCAAAACAAAGAGAAGACGCCTTAGAACTTTGCCACAAAATTTGCTCTGAAATGGGCTTGGGCTGGTGCAGACGGTTAGACAGTGTGCATAAAGGGCTCAACGGCCAAGATTTCAATGACGGGGCATACCCTCAACCTATCGCAGGTTATTTGGCTAAAAAATACGGTTACCAGCAAGAGCAGGGAGCACACTATGGTGAGCATACGATAAGCATTCTTAAGCTATTATCAGAGAAGCTAAAATCTCAGCACAAGAAAGGAAAAAAGTATTATTTAGGAGATTCAATCAGCGCAGTCGACATCTACAGCGCAACGTTTATGGCTTGCTTTAAACCTTTGCCTGAAGACCAATGTGCCATGTCCCCAGTCATTCGAACGGTATTTGAAGCATTAGATGAGAAAACAAAAGCCGCGCTAGACCCTATTCTATTGCAGCATAGAGACTTCATATACTCCCAGCACTTGGCATTACCGCTTTCGCTCTAGTGCTAACTTCACTCAAGGCTAACAGCCAAGTATAAAAAAAGGATAGATCACTAAGTGAGCTATCCTTTTTATCAAGCACTATGCCTTTAAGCAACAGCGCCTCAAAACAAAGAGGCTTTATATCAACCTACGCACGGCTAATAAATTTACGCTCTTCAACATTCACTTTAATCTTTTCACCCATCGAAATATGCTCAGGTACCTGCACCGTCAAACCGGTAGAAAGAAGGGCTGGCTTAGTACGCGCAGTAGCAGATCCACCCTTTAGCGAAGGATCCGTTTCAGTAATCTCAAGATCAACCGTCGCAGGTAGCTGCAGGCCAACAGGTGCGTCATCCACGATAACGATCAATAAGCCTTCAGTCGATTCGCTGATGAACAGCAACTCATCTTCAATGCTTTCTTTGTTCAAGCTATACGATGAATAGTCTTCACTATCCATGAAAACATATTCATCACCATCGGAATAAGAGAAGGTAATTGGACGGCGAACCAAGTCAGCCAAGTTCAACATGTCAGAATCTTTGAACGCCTCATCAATTTTATTACCGGTAACCACATCGTACATACGCATGCGATAAATACTACCGCCAGAACGACCTTGCGGAACTGAGCGCTCGATGTCTCTCACCATGTATACGTTACCGTTATATTCAACGGCTGCGTTCTTTTTGATATCGCTCGCTTTAGGCATAAGTTTTCACTCTAAATGTAATTATTTGGTTATTATAATCAGCTAATGAAGCAATAGCTAATCATCCCCCGGTATGCTCTGATGAGACATGTACTCGTTGTTCAGGAATAGCCAGTTCAACCCCCTGATCATAAATCAATTCTAATATTCTTAAATTTAAATCTTCAGCAATCGCTTTAAATTCAATAAGTGAAGCAGTATCAACATAAACATTGATTACAATTAGAAAGGCATCACGTTCAATATTCTCAAACCTTATCCTCGCCGCTGTATCGAGGGTCTGAGGGTGAGAAAAGATCAATTTTCGTAACTCATCCAATACCACCCGGAGTTGATCAGGGGTCGTATCCAAACGTAAACGCAGCTCTCTTAAGAACAGACGATAATCTATTTCTTCATAATTTTCCAAATTACCCGATGATAAAACCGCATTAGGTACGTGCACCACGGAGCGATCTAATTTACGAATCCGAGTTGAGCGCAAGCCAATTTCCTCTACCGTTCCAGAAATAGTACCAAATTTACAAAAATCTCCGGGTTTAATTGGGCGAGCAAAAAACAAAGTAAAAGCACCAAATACATTTTCCAAAGATTTTTGTGCAGCCAAAGCAATAGCTAAGCTACCGATACCTAAACCGGTTAAGATAGTGCTAATACTATAGCCGGCATTATCAAACCAACTTAACGCCACACTGATCACCGCAATAATTTTCAAGATAGTGACTAAAGGGCGCATAATTGCAATTGCATTTGCTGATTGAGCTTTTCGGCTAATATACATTGCAAAGAAAAATTCAATAACCCCTAATACTAAGAAGACCGATGCTAGATAACCCAATGTCCCTGAATCAATCCATACTTGGGCACTGATCGAAAGACCTAGAAAACCAACTGCCCATTGCACAATGGTGAAAAACAAAAACATTCGTAATGGCCGACTAATCAGCTGGTGCATCGTTTCTTTGTAACGTGAAGAGAAAGAGACTAGATACTGCATCAACCAACGTAAGGCCGCGGTAAAATACCAACTGGCTAGAACAATGATAATCAAACTACCAAATTGCCAGTTCTCCATATCAAAAATTTGAAACTGTGGTAAATAGGCGGAGATCGATTCTGCTAAAGGGTGGTACCCTAGCTCACTCCATAGTTCAGGTATTTTTGATACCGTTGCATTTGAAATTTTCCAAACTTGGTTACCTTCACCATCTGGAATCCGCTGTAAATAAACAGGCACGGTACTATCTTTCAAGTTAATCGTACCTAATAAATCTCTATAGCTCGGTAAACCATCATCAAGGTAGCCTTCGGGCTTATCACTGAGCGTGGATAAATCGAGAATATTCTGTTGCGCCCAAACAATCCCTAAGTGCTTGCTGAGCTGGGCTCCTTGATTTTTCTCAATACCTGGTGGCAAGTAACGTAAATCTAGGTGAGTTGCCGCTGCTTCAAAATCACCTCTCTCCATCGTTTTTAGAATAGCTAAAGCAACTGTGAGCGGCGTATCTTGTAATTTCAGTTCATCTCCCGCTTGAGGGCTGAGTTCTTCACTGATATTTTCGCTGCGAATCGCTGCCTCAGAGAGTTCTTTTAGTGTCAGATCTTGCGCTTGAACATAGAAATTTATTGAGTATAAACACAAACACAGCAGTAAATTAAAGACTGAAAAGAGAGATCGTTTCATAAACATTAAGTTATAACTTTATTGATTGAGAGAATAGGTGCCATCAGCATTCATACTACCAAGACTACCTCAGTAGGCCAAGAACAAGCGAGTATGCCGCGCGCTCCCTTGAATAGGGTTGTCATTAATTAAGGGTTAAATCTACTTTAGTAAACCAGCCTTTCTTCTGTGAATTCATCTTTTTCATTTCTTGTATCAGGGTCTTAGCAAAGAGTTTGATATCGACCTCTTTCGCCTCTCCTCTCTCTTTCACCTCTGTATTATTGTCCGCATAAATATACTGTATTAAACTTTCGAACTGCTGTTTTAGCTCAGTATTATCAAGTTCAAATAAAAGCTGCCGAATAACACCGCTAAAATGTTCTTCATAGTGATCTAAGCCTTGATATAAAAGAGCGAGTGCAAGCTCGTCACTCCCTCTTTTACAGGCACTCTGAAAACGCCTCTCAAGTTGTCTATTTGGATCCCGAGAGAAAGAGTGTAACAATACTTTTAAAGATGCCCAGCGAGATGCTAACCCGGTATGACTGGTTATTTTTTTGATTAACAAGACCATGATCAATAAGCAAAGTATAGAGACTAACGACCACATCAAGATAGTCGCCATATTGGATCCAGCAACCTTTAGTCGATATTCGGGCAATACTATTCTCTGAAAACTTAGATCTTTGGTATTCCACCAGTAATAAACCTGTTTAGGGATAATATAATCCCCTGCTTGCTCAATAATGTAGGTATGAATTTCCGTTCGCTTTGCTAGATAATCGCCTCTATTTACCTTATCTACCAGCTGTGCAGGCTGTGAATAGATCGCGACCCCGGCTATATCTGCTAACGCTAAAGATGGCAGCATCATCGCAGGTAAATCTTTCGCCGAAAATAGCAAGGTTCGAGTTAAAGCATCCCCAGCCTTTAAGCCCTCAAAAGAACGATCAAAGCTTTCATCAATAGAAAAGCTGGGGCTGGCGATCCATTCAACATTATCACCATCAGTTCCATTAATAGAATTTAGCATGGCCGTATTTTCTATCACTGAAAATGTCAGCTTATTTCCTAGTAACGGCCCCTTAGTTATATAGCCATCACTATCAACAACAGCAACATCCACGGCTATTTCGGGAATGATATAATCACCCACAGCTTGAGGATAAATAACCAAGGTCCAAAGCTGCACTAACCAAGACTTACCATTTTCATTACGTACAGAATTAACCGCAAATTTTTCACGCTGTAGTACGATCGCATTTTCTATTTCAATATGCTCAATCACCACACCGCCTTGCCATTTTTGCTGGCTAGCGATTTCAATCTGAAGATTGATTTGCTGGCCTTTTACAATATCGCTCTCAGGACTCAACCAGCTGTTGATTTGCAGCTCGCCTTGCTGTTGCAGCTGTTCTATTGAGGCTTGCATGGGCATAGCAATCAACAAGAAACATAAGCCTAATATACGGTAGGCCACCTGACTCATCATCAATGCCTGCATAATTTATTGCTCTAACTGCATATGAAATTTAATACTCAGAAACTGAGAAGGATCTTTTTGCACTTGTCGCATCCACAGATCACTAACGGACTCATCTAACAATATAACTTCTGAGGTTAACGGCTCGACTTCACGTTGATTGAAATCACTGCGCTCTGCACCATCAGCGGTTTGTGGCTGATCATCCGTTAGATCACGAGAAGAGTCGCTAGATTCCGCTTGCTGGCTGGCACTGAGCAGGTTAATTTCATCAATGATTTGTTGAATTTTGTCTCTGTTTTTTAGTGCACTACTTTTTAGTGCTCTGTTATAGATAGAGTTTGGTTCTTGTTTATTTTTCTTATCTAGCTTTAGAACGTCATTATACGACTTGACGGCCTTAATATAATTACGGCTATGAGCCCAAGCATTGGCTAAATTAAAATGGCCCTCGATACTATCGATACGACTAAACATTTCAGCGGCGCCGATAAAGTTCTCACCACGATAAAGTGCGATTGCTCGCCAAGGAATATTGTCAAAACTGCGAGCAGCCGCGGCATAATTTCCTAACCACATATAATATTGTCCAAGCTGATCTGGGGTTAGCCACAAACGTAGAAAGTGATCCTCTAAACTAGCCATGACAGAGTCCTGCTCTTTTTTAGCCATACCATTGTTGGTAATAGAGTCCTGCGCCATTACCTCAGACGCTGGGCTATAAAGCACTGCTAGCATCACTATCAATGTCCAGTTCAGCGTCCAGCCTTTTCTAAACCAAAATAGCATGAGGAATATAAGTGGATAAATTAAGTAGTAGCCAGCATCAAGCCAAGGGCGAGTACCATCGTCAACAATGACCAAGTGACTATTGACACGTCGATTTAAGTATTTAACATCCGCTTTATCCAAAGACAGGGCTTGATAATAACCACCAGAATTATCCGCTAGCGCCTTAAGAGCTGCTGTTTCTAGTGGAATCATTCCCGCATCAATTTGTGTTTGATGGGAACTATCTTGGCCAATACCCAGAATTAATAGTTGATGCTGATTTTGAGAAAAATAACCTTTGAAAGCCGCATTAGTATCAGGTCCGATACCATCAGTGAACAAGGCTACAGTTCCTTTAATTTCCAGCCCCGCCGTTGAATTACCGCTTAGCATTTTATCTGCGATAGGTAACGCCTTCTCAGCAAACTTTCCCGCTTTTGGCATCATCTTGCTAGTAATGGATTTTAGAAAATTCCTTACCACTTCAATATCGTTGGTTAATGGAATAACACTGTGCGCACTACCAGCATAAACGATAAGTCCTACACGGCCTCCTGGGCGTAATAATAATAAGTCTTCGATCTTTTGTTTCGCCCTTTCCAAACGACTAGGCTGAACATCTTTTTGTTCCATCGAAGTAGATGCATCAAGCACGATGACCAATGCCGATAGATCCTCTGAGAAAGGTGAGGCCTGCTGCTTCCAGCTGGGTCCAGATAAAATTATAACTACTAAAATGGCTGAACCCATGAATACGTTTAACGGGTTGATGATTCTCGCACTGCCATGGCGAACCCTCATTGCCTTAATTAAGATAGGCGAAATAACGGTTTGCCATTTAGCAAATGGACTACGGGCATACCACAGATGATAAATAGTCCACGCGAGTGGAATCATGGCTAATAACCATAGCGGTCTCAACAAATGAAAGTTTGCTAACTGAGAGAAATCAAATATAAACCAATCCATCATATTTGCTCCTCCTGCTGTGACTTTATTGGCTGACGGCGCAAAGAAAGTCCCGTCATAACCACAAAGAACAATATATACCCCAACAATGCGATGGCTAAAGGGTAATGGTGCAAACTGATTTTCGGGCGATAGCTCAAGGTTTCATATTCATCCGGTTCTAATTTTGCAATTTCCTGATATATATTATCTAACTCTTGTTTGTTAAAAGCTTGGTAAGCTGCACCCGAGGTTATCTTGGCAATGGAAGCCAAAACCTTAAGATCTAAAGCCTCTTCCCCTGCCGTTTCTGGATCTCCTATGGCAATTGTNTAAATAGTTAACCCTTTCTTCGCAGCAACCTTTGCAGCTTCAATCGGCGGTACTCGGCTACCCGTATCATTACCATCGGTTAATATTATTAATACTTTGTTTTTACTGTCGCTTTTCTCAAACAACTTAATTCCTAGGCCAATAGCATCACCAAATAATGTACTCTGCCCTGCCATACCAATCTCAGTTTCGTTCAGCAGGGTTAGCCAGGTTTTATGGTCTTCGGTAAAAGGAGCCTGCAAGTAGGGAGCATCAGCAAACACAATTAATCCTAAGCGATCATGCTTTCGCTGGGCAGAGAACTCTGCCAATACTAATTTAACCGCGGCAAGACGAGAGATAATGGTACCGTCATCGGCCTTGAAGTCTGCAACTTCCATTGATCCAGATAGATCAACAGCAACCAGCAGATCTCTGGCGGACTTAACCTGCTCTATAGGCTCTGCAATCATCATCGGTTTTGCCAAACTTACTATAACCAATAACCAAGATATAGGTCCCCAGATTTTCTGGAAAAATACTCGCTGCAATATCACGGCGCCCTTCTGAGGCTGCTGTCCGGTAATGCTAAGTAGACGTTTGAAAAATGGAACTCGCAGAGAGTCTTGGCTTTCCTGATAGGCTGGGGCCAGCCANTAAACTAAAAAGGGTAAGGGTAGTAGTAAGAAAGCCCAAATATTTTCAAATTCAAACATGGCGCTTTATCCAGAATTTTGTCATATCAATTAACAAAAGGCATTCTTTTTCAGTAAGCTGCCACTGTGATTTAGGGCGATAAGATACCCTTATCAATTGCTCGCACTGGTTATCAGTAAAATGTATTGATCCGTATTTTTCATTCAGAAAATCAAACCAATCAAGCCCACTCAATTGAGCGACTTGATCTCTAGAGTATGTCCGTAATGCAGTCGCCTTTAAATAAAATGGCAGTTGCTCAACAATTGTTAATATATCGACACTAGAATCATTTTGTAATTCACATATTTTTGAAATTGCTTGNCGGCGATAACGATCATGCCACCAATTCTTACCTTTTCGATAGGCATAGCGTAATGTAAAAGCACTGATGAAAAATGCGATTATTTGCCAACCAATAGAACTCGGCCACCATGAAGTAGCCGCGGGTAAAATAACTTCATCAATGCCGTGAATCAGATAATTCCCAAATGAATCACTTTGCTCAATTAAGCTGTCTTTGGCCATTACTTTTTCACTGCCATTTTAAAGCCAAGGGCCTTGCGTACTTGATCAAGTGCGGATTCATTTGTCGTTAAGGGAATAACAGGAATATCATATTTCGCCATTATCTTTTTAAGATAGGAGACTTGATTGCTAAATATCTGTTGAAACTCCTGATTCACCGTAGCTTTATTACTATCGACTTGAATTTGCTGATTACCATCACTCAAAATAAGTTGCTGAGCTTTAGGCAGCGTCTGTTCTAAAGGATCAAAGACTAATGAGGCAATAACATCATTATGTTGTCGCAAGCGCTTGATGCGTAATAACGTCTCATCATCCCAACCACTCATATCGGAAATAAGTACAATTAAATAATCATGTCCGCTGATTCTCTCCACTTCAGCAAGGGCTTTATTTAACTGACCGTCATCTTGTTGTCGGCTGGTAGAGGCATCTAGTTGGTGATTGAACGAAACCAGATGATGCAGTATTTGCATCACATTATTACGGCTACGTTGAGGTCTTATTTGTTTAATCTCAGTATCATTAAATATTATAGCGCCAACTCTGTCGCCAACTGTTAATACTCGCCACGCACTCAATGCAGCAAGCTCAGCAGCCAGCACAGATTTCATTTTAATCTGGCTGCCAAAAAACATATTAATGCGCTGATCAACCAGTATTAATACCGGACGTTCTTTTTCTTCACTATAAACTCTTACATGAGGTTTGCCAGTACGGTTAGTCACCTTCCAATCTAATGTCCGAATATCATCACCTGGGCGATAATGGCGAAGCTCTTCGAAATTCAATCCACGCCCACGCAAACGTGAGCCATGACGACCAGATAAAATACTCTGCACAGGCTGTTTGGGTAAAAAACTAAAGCCAGAGACAGGATGTTGTAATGCGACCAGCTGTTTTAAACTGGTATAGCAAATCCCATCTTCACTGCGCTTAGGCAACCGCGACTTGCTTGATGATTTCATCGATGACTTGGTCACTATTAATTCCTTCAGCTAACGCCTCATAACTTAACATTAAGCGATGACGGAGTACCGCATGAACCACTTTCCTGACATCATCAGGATCAACGAAGTCCTTACCCTGCAACCAAGCATAAGCTCGGCTGGCTTTATCTAAAGCGATTGAGGCGCGTGGACTAGAACCGGTATTGATCCAATTTTTTAATTCACTGTCATAACGTTCCGGCTTTCGGGTCGCCATCACCAAAGCAACAATATAACGCTCTATATTTTCACCGATATGCATCTGCTGAATTTCTTCGCGGGCAGCGAAAATTACTTGCTGTGATATTTTTATGACCTCATCACTACTACTTGGCTTCTCTTCTCCACGCACCAAACGAATAATTGAAAGTTCAGTTTCATCATCAGGGTAATCAATATTGACCTTAATCAGAAAGCGATCCATTTGCGCTTCCGGTAACGGATAAGTACCTTCTTGCTCAATCGGATTCTGCGTTGCTAATACCATAAAAAGTTCAGGCAACTTATGCGTTTGCCCAGCAACAGTTACCTGTCGTNCTTCCATCGCCTCTAATAGCGCGCCCTGCACTTTCGCTGGTGCACGGTTAATCTCATCGGCCAAAACGAGGTTATTAAAGATAGGACCTGGCTGAAATGTGAGTAATTGCTTACCTTCAACCTCTTGGAAAATCTCAGTGCCCGTCACATCGGAAGGTAATAGATCAGCGGTAAACTGAATTCGCCCAAGGTCAGCGGCCATTACTTTAGCCATGGTTTTAATTGAACGTGTTTTAGCGGTGCCTGGTAAACCTTCTAATAGCACATTGCCATTAGCCAGTAGGGCAATGATCAAGCTTTCAACGACATGCTCTTGGCCTAGCACCGACTTTTGCATTTGCTGCTTAAGCTGATGAATACTTTTCAGTATTTCATTCATGTATATGTCCTTATCTAACGATCTTGATCAGTGCTATTGCCCTGACTCTAACTGCTGAATTAACTGTTCTGGGGTACCGAACTGCGGATTTATATCTACCAGTTTTTGTGCAAAAACATTCGCTATTTGATAATTATTTCCGATCAAATAATAGGTCGCTAAAGCAAATANAACATCTAAATCTGTTGCATTTCTTTCATGTGCTTTTAACAATATTGTTAGCGCCTCGTTAATATTACCTTTTTCTTTTAAAGCCACGGCGTAAACATAAGCATAGCGATTATTCACTGGCTCTAATTGGTAGGCCTTTTCCAGCGCCGTTAACGCATTAATATTTTGTCCATTGCGAATATAGTGCAAACCTAATGAGTGATAGATAACCCCATGATCGATGGTTTTCAATAAAGCCTGATGCAAAATCCTCTCTGCTTTCATACTTTGCCTTATTAACCGATATAAATCTGCCAAATTAATGTAAGCATTAACGAAACTAGGATCTAAAATAAGAGCTTGTTTATAAGCAGCCTCTGCTTGATCAAAATCCCCTAAGGATAAGGCTAACAAACCTAAATTAACTTGAGCCTCTGGTCGATCAGCATTAACTATTTGCGCCGCTCGGTATTCACCTAATACTCGATTTAACTGCTTCGTTTGACTCGTTGATACATGCTCTTTTGGAATAGAGGCCAAGATTCTCGCGGCTTCAATTCTTACCATTAATATAGGGTCTCTTAATAGGGGCATAGCTAACTGCAACTGCTGCGGGCCGTTTAAAGTTGCTATCGTTTGCAAAGCCGCTAGACGCACCATCGCCTCTTTATCTTTTACTAAGCTCCTAACAACAACCAACGTTAGAGGACCCGGTGCAGAAGGTAATAATGCAGCCGCACTTGCTCTAGCAATTGCAGGGAATTTATCCGAAGCCGCTATCGCCGCAAGGTCTTGCCCGATACCGCTAACCCCGGCCTGTTGCTCATACAAGGTTTCACCAAAATGCCAACCCGGTGACCAATCTTCACCATACCAGGCTACAACTTTGTCGCTTGCCCATTGCGCAGTTTCGTTTTCATGGCAATTGGTACACGCATTCGGGGTATTAATCGTTAGCGATAAATCTGGGCGGGGAATGCGGATACTATGATCATGACGGCCATCAACCCCCATATAGGTAGTCTGTGGCATATGACACTCAGCACATTGGGCACCTTGCTGGCCATTTTTATGAAAGTGATGACTTGGTTGATCAAATTTATCCGCACGGTGACACTGCAAACAAACACCATTACCTTCTGCTCTTAGTTTTAAGCTATGAGGTTCATGGCAATCGCTACAAGTAACCCCTTGATGAAACATCTTACTTTGAATAAATGAGCCATAAACAAAGACTTCATCTTTAATTTGACCATCACTATGATATAAAAATTCAGTTAATAGACTCGGTTGATAATGATCCATAAAGGCATCACCTGGGATAAAGTTTTCTTTTAAGATACTGCGCCTAGAATGACAACGAGCACAAACCTCTATTTCCTTTTGGCTCACTCTCGGCTCACTGCGAGTAGCAGTGTATTCCTCTAAACTAGCAAGCCAACTAATACCTTTGCGCTCATCCAGATTGATTGTTAAACCTTTGCTAATGGAATCGACCTGCTGATAACCCGCTTCTTTTTTTGCCCAACCTACATGAACAGATGCTGGCCCATGACATGCCTCACAAGCAACGTTCATTTCCGACCAATGAGTATCGTATTCAGCCGTTTTCTGATCATAATTTTTTTCTAGATTGGTGGTATGGCAATCTGCGCACATGAAATTCCAGTTTTGATCTGGCTTGGTCCAATGTAAGCGACTTTCATGAGTAATGTTCTCATCAGGGTATAAGTGGTACCAGCGCTGCCCACCCAATGACTGATCACGACTATCCCAAGCAATTCCGAGTGCCTGCAATCGCCCACCAGGCAGAGCTATTAAATATTGCTGCAGCGGATCAAAGCCAAAGGTATATTCAATTTTATATTGCTGTAATTGGCCGTCAGGGCCATCGGTCGTTACGAAGTATTCATTCTCTATCTGACTAAAGCGACTGGTAATGCCGTTGTAGTTAAACTCGGAATTATTAAAATCCGCCAATACCGTTTTACTATTGGCATGCTGCATTGCCTTGTCATGATGCGACCCTTGCCAAAGTTCGTGTTCCTTAGCATGGCAGCTCACACATGTTTGATTGCCGACATACTCGGAAGATAGTACTGGATTTAATGCGGATGCTAGAGAACTATCGACTAACGATGATGATTTATCAACCAAGTTTAGGCTATAAAGGCTTATGGAAGCTAAAGATAAAATAGATAATGCAATAATAATGAGAAGAGCTTTTTTACGTTTAGAAAACATATTGACTTAAATCTTAATTAACAGGGTTGCAGAGTAATACAGCCAGCCAATTAGCTCAATACTCTGCGAATATAACCCTGCTAGCTAAATAAAAAAGCCCCACAAGTAGAACAAGCGAGGCTTTAGGTTATAACGATCTCTATTGATCAAATATTAAAACCACTCACAGCCTGATTCAATTCCAAAGATCCTCCCGCAGTACAGTCTGCCTTTTGACGAACCAAAGCTAATGAACTAGTAACACTTGCAGAATTATTGTGAATAGCCTCTATATTGTTCGATATTTCAGAGGTCACATGCATTTGCTGGCTGGCTGAAGTAGCAATTAATTGAATTTGAGAATCAAGACTATCAATCACCTCACTAAGCTCATCAAAACTTGCTAATATATGAGCAGAGTTTTCTTCGACCTGATTGGCAGATTCATGTGAGCTGGCCACAACTCGATTTGCACCAGCAACTGCAGATTGAATATCACCAATCGTTGCTTGAATGTTGGTAGTAGATTCAGCGGTTCTTTGGGATAAGGTACGGACTTCATCTGCAACCACGGCAAAACCACGGCCAGCCTCACCAGCACGTGCTGCTTCAATCGCTGCGTTTAATGCTAATAAATTAGTTTGCTCAGAAATTGCCTGAATCTCACCACTAATTTTATCAATTGAACCTGCCATCTCCTCAAGTGACCGTACGTTCTCCGTTGCGCTATCTAAGGAGATTTTTAATTCACTAATATTAACATTGCTGGACTGCAGTAAACTTTTGCTTTCATTGCTAACCGAACTAGCACGCTGACTCATTTCTACGCTGTTATTTACATTATCCGTAATTTCATTCGCGCGTGATGTCAATTCATTCACCGCACTCGCGACCTGAATAATTTCACCCGCCGTTACATTAACTAAATTATCCGCAGTACCGACCTCATGACTAATCTCATCAACACCAGAACCTAAACGACTACTGATCTGTAATGTAGTTTCAGCTAACGCTCGAAGGTTTGATACCGCATTGGTTAAACTAGCTGCCTGAGTATTAAAACACCAGCAAATGCTATCTTGGCTAAACTGTATACGTAAATCGCCCTCTGCGAGCTTATTTGCCTGCCTAATAGAATCGAGCGCATAGACCTGTAGATTCTTACCAACAAAGAACATAACCGTTGGCGGGATTAAAAATACCAAGCCAAAGACGAGCATTTCAGAAAGCAACAAACCTTTTTCGAAAATAACTTGCTCTAAAAATACTGCAGTAATTAGCGCTAGGAGTGTCGATACCCCACATGTTACTAACATCAATTCTGGTAGTTTAAGCGAGAATTTTTTATGCGTCATTGCCATTATAGTATGCCTTAAAATTGTCTTTATTTAGTATAGACACTATTTCGTAACTACAAGGAAGCAGACGCTAATTCTCTAGGCTCCTACCGGATTACACGACGCAATTACGACCTATTTCTTTTGCCTCGTAGAGTTTTTCATCTGCCTGCTTAAATAGCGCGATTGCTTCACTCATACTGTCATCAATAGCACTGCAGCCAATACTTACTGTCACCCTTTCAATATTTTCATCAGGATGATGTAATTGTAAACTTTCAATATTCTTCCTAACTTCTTCAGCAATTTCTCTGGCGCATTTGAGTTCAGTCGCGGGTAAGATCACACAAAACTCCTCACCGCCAAAACGAGCGGCTAAGTCATTAGGTCGTGATAATGATTGCTCGATTGCCTGAGCAACTTGATACAAGCATTCATCACCATAGCCGTGCCCTGCTAAATCATTTAGAGGCTTAAAATTATCAATATCTACCATTAATAATGACATATCTGACTTTGAACGTTTAGCCTGAGCAAAGCTAGTCATTAAATAATCATCCATGCGACGCCGATTTGCGATTTTAGTGAGAGGATCTGTTACATTCAGCTTTTCTAATAAGTCTCTTTGCTGCTTCAATTCAATATGATTAGCAACCCTTGCACGCACAATACCCGGACTAAAAGGCTTAGAAATATAATCTACCGCTCCCATTTCCAGCCCTTTCGTCTCATCCTCAACACTGGCTTGAACTGTAATAAAAATGATAGGAATTGAGCAAGATGCTGGGTTGTTTTTTAAAATCCGACATACTTCATAGCCATCCATTCCTGGCATATTAATATCTAATAAAATCAAATCAGGTGGCTGAGATGCTTGTGCTTTTATCACCGCATGCTCACCCGTCTTAGCAATAACGGTTTCATAGTCACTTAATGTTGCGACTAAAACCTTGATATTTACCATTTCATCATCAGCTATTAAAATTCTACCCTTATTCAAAGACATACAGATACCCTCTATTAAATGCTATAAACCAGAGTTGCTCACACAATGCTGATCACAAAGTTGCTTATACTTTGTCAGTGCAGAAGAAAACTCATACTCCTCTATTAACTCCATAAAACCAGACATATCCTTCATGCTATAGCCCGACAAACGCTCCTTTATTATTAACATCAACTCTACAGCAGCAGTATTATCATCAGATAAATAGGCACTTAACTTATCTTTTTCATCCCGATTTAATAAAGTTATAAAAGAAGGGTTCTCTGCATGCTCATTATTTTCTGCAATAATATTTCGATTGTTATTTTGCCAATCATCTATTCCGTCAATCAGAACACTTAAGCGCTGGCAAAGAGCATTACAAATTAAAGGATCCAGAGTTCCTTCTTGTAATTGCTCATCCAACTTTGCCGCGACCTTACTTAAGTCTGTTGCTCCGAGATTGCCGGAAGCACTGGTTAATGCGTGTGCAATATCGTGAATATAATCATTATTACTCATTTCAACATCAACTCTTAACTGTTCAATCACATGTTTATAGCGGCGAGAGAAATCAGCCAGAAGATTCAGATACACATTCTTATTTCCCGCGACTAACGACAGGCCAAGCTTTAAATCTAAACCAATAATATCATCTGGAAATCCATTGTATTGAGAGTCTGACGCATGATTTTCTGTGTTTTTAATATAGGCAGATCCAATACCATCACGAGGGCGTATCCAATTAACTAAAGCCCTATCAATATCATCAATAACTATTGGTTTTAAAATATATCCCTTCATACCAACATCTATACAATGCTCTTGATCTGAGGGTAAGGTGTGGGCTGTCATAGCAATTATAGGAATGTGATTAAATTTTGTATCTTTTGATAGAATCGACGCTGCAGTATAACCATCCATAATGGGCATCTGAAGATCCATAAAAATAAGATCAAATTCTTCATATTTTATTTTATCCAACGCCTCAGCACCATTACGAGCAATGGTCGTATTAATAGATCTCAGACGTAATAACTCTGAAGCTACTTGTTGATTAATAGGATTATCTTCAACCAACAGTACCCGAGCACCAGCAACAGAGGATATATCTACACTGGGATCAGTACTAATAATTTCTTTATTACTAGCTAAACCTAAAGCACGCTTAATAGTTTTAATTAACAATAGAGGCGTAACAGGTTTAATTAAGAAATAATCAAGGCATTCAAGATCATCTTGATTGCCTATATATTTTTTTGAATATCCGGTTACCATAATTAAGGCAGGGACATTCACATTCAAAATATTATGAATTTCCTTAGCACATTCCAATCCATCCATACCGGGTAACTTCCAATCCAATAATACAAGATCAAAACAAGTTTCACCCTCTATTAAAGCTAAAGACTTTTCTGCACTATCAACAATAGTTACCAGCATTCCAAGAGCAGTTAATACTTCAGATATAATCTCTTGAGCTGCTTGATTGTCTTCAACAATCAAAATCTTCTTATTCTCTAAATCAACGCAGTCTTCTCTTAATGTTACGCTTTTTTCATCTATACCAAAATCAAGTGAAAACTCAAACTCAGAGCCTTGATGCAGAATACTGCGAACTTTAATTTCCCCTCCCATCAGCGCAACTAGACTTTGGCTAATTGAAAGTCCTAATCCGGTACCACCAAATTTTCGGGTAATAGAACTATCAGCTTGCTCGAAGGGTTTAAACAATTTCTTAACTGCCCCAGGACTTATCCCAATGCCTGTATCCATTACAGTAAACTTCAATACAACTCTACAATCTTCAGCATACTCAAGATTAACATTTATCTTTACAAATCCCGACTCGGTGAACTTAACCGCATTACTTGCCAAGTTCGTAAGAACCTGCGATAACCTTAAAGCATCACCAACCAGCAACAGAGGTATATTACTTGGATACTGGATAATTAATTCTAAATCTTTCTCGCTGGACCTATCCCTAATCAAATCTGTTACATTTTCTAAGACCTCATCAATTCTAAAAGGCTCAGGCTCTATAGATAAATGGCCTGATTCAATTTTTGATAGATCTAACACATCATTAATTAGCAGTAATAGATTTTTTCCAGAAGTATCGATTTTTTCCAAATAGTCTCTTTGCCTTTCATCTAATTTCGTCTGTAAAGCCAAGTAAGTTAAGCCCGTTATAGCATTCATCGGAGTACGAATTTCATGAGACATATTAGCCAGAAACTCTGATTTATAACGATTAGCCTGATCCGCATCATTTTTTGCACTGACTAAATCAACTGTTTGTTCTTCGATTAAATTTTGCAGATTGTCTCTATGCAAGACAAGCTGCTCAGCCTGTTTTTTTCTTTCTGTTATATCATGACAATATGCGATCATACAGGCTTCGCCATCAAGCGTTACTGCTTTCGCACTGAATATTCCATAAACATATTGACCATTTTTATTTCTGAAATTCAGCTCTACATCTGATACAAAACCTTTTGTATATATTCCTTCCATATTCCGGTCATGTTGCTCATTATCAGTAACAATCCCAAGCTCAATTGTGGTTTTTCCAATTGCCTCCTCCCTAGTAAATCCTGTTATTTTTTCAAAACCTTCATTTACTTCAATTAAATTTCCGCTTGATAAATTAGTAACAATAATAGCATCCGGTGAAGCACTAAATATCGCCGAATATTTTTCTTCTAACTGCTTAATATTTTGCTCTTCTTGAAAGCGACTGGTAATCTCTTGCACAAAAGAAACAATAGATACGACCTTATTATCAGATGATATGACCGTGGCATTATGCCACTCACAAACAATTTCACCTGAAGACTTGGTAAGGTTATTATTAACACTGTAAAATCCACCATTGTCATCTAATAAATCTTGCCATATCTCTGATACGTCAGTAACCACTCCCCCAGGGAGTAAGAAACTTCCATTTTCACCTACAACCTCACTATTATTCCAACCAAATATTTTTTCTGCAGCAGGGTTCCACTCCTTAATGGTGAAATCTAAACCCCACTCAACTATTGCTATTGGGCTTATATCCACCAAGCTCTTTAATCTTTTTTCTCTATTTGACATTTCAGCTTGAGCTTCTTTTATCTCAGTCACATCCTGAAGAAATCCAAGAATTCTGCATACAACGCCCTGATCATTTTTAACTGGAGTGCCCTCCGATAATATTATTTTATACCCTTCATTCTCATCTTTAATTCTATAATCAATGCGAAATGGCTTCCCATAAGCAATCGCTTTATGCAGATTTGAAACAACTTTCTCATGATCATCAGGATGAATTATCGTCAATAGCTGTTTATTAACCTTACTAGGATGAAAACAACAATATTTATCATCGGTTATATCAATAGGTAGAATAGATCCTACCCCTTCAGACCAGTTTATCTTCCCATTAATTAAATCTAATTCATAAGATGCTAAATTTGCAATCCGCTGTGTATGAGTGAGTATACTCTGAGATTTTTCTAATTTAGTTTGATAATCATTTCTTTGTTGATTCGATAACGTCAGCGCTAATAAATTAGAAATTTGTCCTACAAATAACTTTTCATCTTGATGGTATTCGCTGCGACACGGTAAAAACTCTATGGTAACTGCACCAAATACTTTATTTTCGCTATTAATTAATCCTGTCAGAACAACCCTATCAGACTCGTCACTAGTTCCAACTCTGACTTTCGCATTGATACCTTCGATTAAATTGCTGGTAATATCACTACCAGTAACAAGTAGCTCTTCACTACTACCTATCATTCCCTTACAACTATTATACAAACAAAAATACGTCATATTTCCTGTATTTTTATGCGCCTGCCAAATAGCCACATTTTTTGCATTTAATTTATTTGATATGATCTGGCAAGAAAAGTGGCTTGCCTTCGAGAAATCACCACATTGAACAGAGTCGTGCATTGATAGCTCACTAATGATCTCTTGCTGATGCCTTAGTCGATCAACCTGTTCTGTTAAGTCTTTTTCGATAATACAGTTTTTTTTATAATGCCTATCCCTTTCAAATCCGGCTCCTGCACTAGAAGAAAATGACTCCATCAAGCAGCAATAGTCACCTGTATTTTCCAGTTTTCGTTTAAATAACGCGACTATTATCCCGACCACTTGTTTTTGTGAAGAAAAAATTGGCATGCCAATATAAGATCGAACATTTAATTCTTTCAGAACACTATCATTGGGAAATAGCTCAGTCACTTTATCAGGGTAAATACAACAGCCTTTCTTCAAGACCATTTCACAAGGAGAGCCTGCAAGGTTGTAAGTGAAGTTTTTCACAACACTTTCATCATGCCAAATTGCTAAGGTCTCTGCTTTCTCAGCAGAAATTAGCTTGGCAACAACAATAAAATCTGAACATAACAATTTTGAAAGATTTTTAGATAAGGTAATAAAAAAATCAAGTTCTTCAGGATGCGTATCATCTACTGAGCTAATTGTTTTCATCGTTAACTATCCGTAATTGGAATTTAGTTTTTAAAAAATGTCAGATTTATGCCTAAAAGATATAGTGGTTCTAAACGATCAGTATAAAAACTTTGACTATTATTATCGCTGGATAAATTTTTTACTGCTGCATAGCCTGAGATATTGTTATCATAGCGGTAATTCAAGGTTAAATTAGTATTCAGTGCACTATCAGCCTGATAGTTTCCTCGGGGCTGCTCTATAGTGATTTCATGAGCGCTCAGATAATAGCTTTGCATATTAAAATTAATATTGGAGGCCAATCGCCAGTCAAGGGTCACCCCGCCATACACTTCTGGTGTCACTTCATGGGGTTCATTACTCGTTACAAAAGGTAATTCTGCCGCTTCAATTTGATCAATTACATTGGTTTTTTGCCAAGTTAAATAAGCGGAGATGCTCCATGTCTGCAGCTCTAAACGCCAATCAACCGTCATACCCGCTTGTTGTGCGACTGACGGCAATGTTTCAAGTTCTAAGGTGGTGATATAGGTATTATCGACGAATACCGTTCCCTTATTGGTTTGCCTTGCAATGTCTTTTAATTCGCTATAAAAAAACTCAACATCAAATAACTGATTACTATCAAACTGATACCTTGCTCCTAACTCAATACTATTCACAGTACTGAGTTTGCCCTCTTTATCGCCCTTAACATTCACCTGTTGATCTGGTTGATTAGGCACACTTGGAAACTTGAATTGCAGATCAATATATTGTGCTGCCATATTTGCTGAGCTGTTCGCTGCTTGCACTCCTGCTCTAAATAACAGATCAAATCTAGGCTGATACGTTGTCATAAACTGATAGCTAAAATGGTCATCACTGGGGGCATTATAATCATCATAACTAAGAGCCGCGATGACTCGCCATTGATTGCTTGGGAAGTACTCACTGCGTAATAAATAATTTTTCTCAATCAAGCTATGCTCACCGCCGATGAAATCACCATTATAAGTAATGTGGTTGACATTAATTCCAGGGCGAATAATCCATTGCGGTAAACGATATTGATATTCAATCGTGGCTTGGCTAACCGCTACATCATACTTAAGGCCTTCAATACCATGGGTATCTTGCTGTCCCCAGTGATGACTAAGGCGAGTAGATAAATTGCCATAATTTATTTTTGCATTAATTGCATCGGTACTGGAAAGACTGGTAGTAAAAGGAATATCTCGTGAGTTGATGAATACTTTTTGTACCTCTGAATCTTCATGAAAATAACTAATATCATAAGTAAAATATTCAGTTTGTTCGTTATTAACCGTTAACATTAAAGACTGAATGTCTTTGGCGTTATCACTATCAATACCTTCATTTTGTGCACTCTGAAAGACAATATCATCAGGATCCTCGTATTTACGCGAGGCAAAACTAAAATAGTCATTTTCATAGCGCTCGCGCTTTTCTGAAAATCCACTCAGCCTAACGGCATGACCCGACATCTTTTTCTCTAGTGATAAGTGCGCAATACGGGTATTTTTATTTCCAGCAACGACACTTACTTTTGCACCTTGCTCAGTATTAGGTCGTTTGGTGATAAAGTGGATAACGCCATTCATCGCATTAGTGCCATACAGTGCACTCGCTGCTCCGCGAATCACCTCAATACGTTCGATATCTTCGACACTAATAGGCAGTGTCTCCCAGAATATCCCACCATTAAAATAATCAAAGACCAAGCGATTATCGATCATAATTAATGTTTTCGTATTCGTCAGCCCAGCCAAAGTTGAATCATTAATTATATTATCAAAACCACGAATATGAACTTCATACTGGCCATTTGTTAGCTCTCGAACCACTAGCCCTGGCACTAATTTCATCGCTGCGGCTAATGTTGTTACCCCGGCATTTGATAATTGCTTTGCCGTTACCACACTAATAGATAGGGGCGCTTTAAAAAGTTCTTCTTCTCGCTTCGATGAACTAATAGAAGCCTCATTTCCTATATCTTCAGCCTCGCCATAAAATAGTCCATCCGCCTTAACGGGTATAGCGATGACAACTAACAGATATAAATAGAAGAATGAATGATAGCTAAATTTCATTATCATTCTCCTGATAAAATTCAATTTCTTTTGAGTGATACTGAGCAATAATTTCTTCAATACTGCCATCATCGAGCATTGCCATAATTTCTTGGTTTAATGTCTCAATTTTTGGTTGGCATCTACTTGTTTTTGAATAAGCTATATAAAGTCCTTCTAGAGATACCGACTTGTCTAATATCACAATTTTCTTTTCTAATTTATTGCGTTTCAGCTCTCGCATGCCAGCAGACGCATAAAATATTCCAAAATCAATTCTACCAGTAGCCACCATTTTCAATAGACTTCGAGGTTCTGGTACATCATTAATCACAAGATGGCTAAAGGCATAATCATCGGCTTTTTGCCCTAAACTCATGCCTCTAACTTTTGCTCCACTTAAACCTTGTAGGTCACTGAGTTGGCTGAAATTGAACTGCTGATCATAACGCACGAAAACTTTTAATTCGGCATGGTGTACTGCGGGAGAGTATTTGAATTGCTTTTCGCGTTGTTCCGTTTTTAAGGCACCCGCAATCACATCTAGGCTGCCATAGCGCAAATTGACTAATATTCGCTTCCATGGAATTGATGGTTGCATATCTACTTTTATACCGCTGCGCTTTGCCGCGGCCACTACAATATCCCCTATAATTCCATTCTGACCAGGATGATTGCGGGCAAAATAGGGATACCAACCATCGGCACCATTAACCGATAAAAAATTACAGCTATAGCTATTAGCAGCATAATAAGTGCTGACAATTACGACTATAAGCTTAATTATGCGGCTCATGAATAACATCTCTATCCCATGTTATTTCTGAGTATAGTGGAGATTTAACACTCTTCCATTTAGCTTTCCCTCTTGACAATAGTCGCTCTCTTAGCATATCTTTATAATGTAAAGTTTACACTGTAAGGATTGTGTTTTATCACTGTAGTGTATTAAAAAATAACAACAAACTGAGCTGAGGCTTGTATGACAGATTTTGATGCTATTGTGATTGGCGCAGGGAATGCGGGTTTAACCGCCGCGACGGCCTTACAACGAGGTGGCGCACGCACCTTATTACTAGAACGTCACAATATTCCCGGCGGCTGCGCAACGTCGTTCATCCGCGGCGAATTCGAATTTGAGGTCGCCTTACACCAACTCAGTGGTATGGGAACGGAAAAGAACCCCTTCATTATGCGTAAGATTTTTAATGATCTAGGCATTATGGATCAGCTCACGATTGTTGAAGAACGCGAACTCTATCGAGTGGTGATGCCTTCAAAAGTGAATAAGGAACACGAAATAGACATCGTTCTGCCGGCAAGTATAAAAGCGCTGAAGAAAACTCTGAGCGCCCACTACCCGGAAGAAAGTGAGAACATTGAGGCCTACCTGACGCTGTGCGAAAAGCTATCTCTTGAATGCTTCATGATGCTGCCCAGAGCACAAAAAATGGCAGATCAAACTGTATTAGAGTCTACCTGCCCTAATTATATTCAATATGGGCTCACCTCTTCAAAAGATGTGCTCAATCAATTTTTCAGCAATCCAGATCTCAAAACCGTCATTGCCGCTTATTGGTGCTATATCGGTCTGCCACCCAAAGACATTCCTTTTTGTGATCTAGCAATGATGATTTACGCTTACGCTGCCTTCAAACCTTGTCATGTGCAAGGGGGGTCTCAAGCCATATCGAGCGCGCTATTAGAATCATTTTTAAATGCTGGCGGTAAAGTTTTATTTAATACCGGAGCGGCGAAAATCCTGACTGAAAATGAGCAAGTAAAAGCGGTACAGACGGAGCATGGCGATATATTTAGCTGCCAGCACATCATTTCCAATACCAGCCCACAGCATACTTTCAATGAACTATTAGATATCCCAACACCGACGCAGGTTGCGGATGATATGAAATCTCGTCGCTTAGGCACCTCAGCCTTTGTCCTGTATCTCGGTTTAGACTGCACCCCAGAAGAGCTCGGAGTGACCGCTGCGTCTAACTTCATCATCGATGATAGAGACGAAGAAGTTGCCTTTACTACAATGCAAGGCATCGTTGATCCAACCCATACTATGGTCACTTGTTATAACTACGATGATCCGAGCTTTGCGCCGCAAGGAAAATCGACGCTATCATTATTGTGTCTGCAATACAGTCAAGCATGGCAAGACTTACCCGTGGAAGAATATGCCCAAGCAAAATACGACTTCGCAGAAAAACTGATTAATCATGCCGAGCGCGTATTTCCAAATATCCGTAAAAATATCGAAGAAGTCGAAGTGGCTACACCGCTTACTATGATGCGTTATTTGAATACACCCGGCGGTGCAATTTATGGCTTCCAACAAAATACTCAAGATGCAACGATGTTCCGTAAACGTATCGATGCTATTTCTGGGCTGCACATGGCGGGCAGCTGGAATGGTATGGGCGGCTTCCAACCAACTTATATGATTGGCGAAAGTACCGCTCGAGCCGTGTTGAAGAAAATAAAAAAAGAATCTGAAATGAAACAGCAGGAGTTGACTCATGCCTAGTACGAATAAAAAGAACAACATTTTACATGCGGTTAACGGTTATCAAGATGCATTAGACCACCAGCAAGAGTTATTGAAAACGGGGACCGATTATAACGAACAAAATGGTCACGTCGCCAATACCATTGCAAGCTTGCATCCTAAACGCATACAGCTTGTTGTCAGTGAAGTAATTGAAGATACTGCCAGTACTAAAACCCTGCGGTTTAAAGCTAAAGGTGGGTTTTTACCTCCTTTTCAAGCAGGTCAGTACATTAACTTATTCGTGAATATCGATGGCACTGAAACCGCACGCCCTTATGCTATTTCTTCTGCACCGCAACAAAGAGGTTTTTACGACTTTACCATTAAGCATGTTGCCGATGGCTTCGTTTCACATTTTTTATTGAATGATGTAAAAGTCGGCGATCATTTTCAAAGTACTGGCCCGATGGGAACTTTTTATCATAATCCGTTATTTCACGGTGATGATTTGGTCTTTCTAGCCGGTGGCTCAGGTATCGCACCGGCCAGAAGTATGATCCTGAACATGATTAAAAAAACATCACAAAAAATACATCTAATTTATGCCTCAAGTTATGAAGCCGATGTTATTTATATAAATGAACTAAAGCGCTTAGAACAAGAACATGACTTCCTAACCATCACTTGGCTAATTTCACGGCCAACTGAAAATTATGCAGGTCGAACCGGCCATGTGAGTGCCGAGCTGCTTAGCGAGCTACTGGGAAATGATTTAGAAACGCTACAAGCAAAGATGTTTTATATCTGCGGCCCTACCAGCTTCCACGATTTTTGTGCAGAGCAACTAAAACAATTAAAAGTGAAAGCAAGGCGGGTTCGTATTGAATGCAACGGTCCACCTAAGCGCCCTGAAACATTAGCCGGCTGGCCACAAAACTTGATTGCTAGCGATAAGGTAATGGTAACCATTCATAAAGCAGACGGCAGCCAAGGCCAATTTGAAGCCAGAGTCGATGAGCCGTTATTAAACAGCATGGAACGAAATGGCTACAGCGCAGAAAATGCCTGCCGCTCTGGAGAATGCAGCTTGTGCCGAGTTAAGATATTGAAAGGCTCTGTATTCAATCCTGCCGAAGCACGCTTACGTTCGACCGATGAAGCGTATGGCTGGTGTCACTCTTGCGTCGCCTTCCCGACTAGTGATATTGATGTGTTAGTTTAAGCAGGGTTTCAAGGCTCTCTTAAAGAGAGTCCTTAAATTGATCAGAAAGTGGCGTCGCTGCGGCTAAGAAGTGCTTAAAACTGGTACCTTTGGGAACCTGAATATGGCCTTCGATAATCAAAGCGGCCATACCATGAACCATCGACCAAGCACCCAATGCTTGCGCTTTCACTTTTTCATCATTGTCACCACGCAAAGCAAATGCCTCACGTAATAATATGAAAGGTTTCTTCGTGCTTTCTATAAGTGGGCTATTCATTGAATCGGCAGTGGCTGCCTGTGCTATATCATCTTTCTTATTTTTTCGCCCTGAGGTTTCCACTTGTCCTAACATCAAACGATATAACTGAGGATTAAGGGTCGCAAATTCTAAATAGCTAGCGCCATAAGCAAGAACCAGCTCTCCCGGCGTTAGGGATTTATCTTTTTTCAATTCAAAAGCCACTGCTTCCATGGTTTCAGCCATTTGCACAAAGCCCGACTCGGCAATACTTTTAATCAGTTCTTTTTTATTCTTGAAATGTGCATAAGGTGCCATGTGAGAGACACCTACTTCAGCAGCAATTGCTCGTAAAGACAAAGCATCAGCACCATCACGTAACAAAATTATATTGGCCGCTTCGATTAACGAAACTTTCAAATCACCATGATGATACTGTTTAGAACTCATATAAGGATAGATCCAAGAAGATAAAAATAGGTTCGTAGTATAACCTAAACACCTTACTCAGTTGTATCATTAACTGTCCAAGGCGATACCCACGTTGAGAGCTTCGAACCAATCAAAGAACTGATCAATTTCTTTGCCGCGGAAAATACGTCCATGCTGAGGCAGCATCATATCAATATCCAGTTTTCGCACTCGCTTTAACCAGTGCATTTTCGCCTCGTTACTTGGCATCCAGCGCTGATGAAAAAACTTCATCTTGTCGCAGTGGCTATCAAAGTTTTCGATAAATAAAGAACTATCCTGAGGCTCTAATGCTGCGCCAATATCGCCAGAAAACAATATTTTAGCAACGGGGTCATAAACATGAAAATTAGCAGATGAGTGCAAGTAATGCGCAGGGATAAATTGCAAAACTGTATCACCAATTCTTAACTCGCCTCCGCCGTCTTCAATTCCACAAAACTCAATATTCTCACAACCAAAATGGCGAATAAAGCCCTCCCATAAGCTGGGGGTATACAGCTTGGCCTTAGGAATTACCTGGTCCCACATACCTAAGGAAGAGATAATATCAGGATCTTGATGTGAGGCGAATAAATGAGTGATTTGCTCAAGCGGAATAAATTTAAGTATGGTCGATAACATTGACGAAAAAATCTCAATACCACCCGGATCCAAAACGATGGACTCCTTGCCACTAACTACCATGTATTGGTTAGTATCGATTATTTTTTCTGGTTTATCAGGATCACGAGCGAAGACATACCATTGATGTTTATCGTCGAATAATAATTTTGCTTCCATTTCACACTCTACCTTTAATATTATTTACGACTGCAATAAGCGATTAATATGAGATTTAGCATCTAATACATGCTGTTTTATTTTTTCTGAGAATTTATCGATATTCTTTGCCATATCCTCTAAAATTTCTTGGTACTCATCGGTCTGTGTTGCTTCTAACCGAAATGAAACCGCAACCACTCGACTGGCTTGCATATGCTGCTGAATCTCTTCTAACTGACTCTCTAAACTTCGAATCTCAACATTAAAGCGATTATTAAGATCCAACTGCCTTTGCTTAGTATCCTTAATAATAATATCGACTGCAGCATTCTTAGTTTTAACTTGGCTGTCATTTAAATGTTCAACTAAGGTGTTTTGCCGCCAGCGCTCTACCGCCATATGAGAGATATCTAAGGAGATGGTATTAATTTCTTTAGCAAGTTTAATAGTCTTTATCGCGAGGTCGGCAAAGTATTCTGAAATCACTTTTAAACCCGCAACCTTACTGCCCGCTCTATGCACAACGGCTTGGGAATTCTTAGCGGCGAGTGACAGTTGACGAGCAATACCACTGGCGCGATATAACTCACCAGCAACTTGAGAAGCGGTAATAGCCGATTTAACCGGGCTGTATTCTTTGACCATAATCATAAAACTTTCGTTGAAACTATGGACCAAGCATAGTCGAGCTTTTGAGTGAGCCAATGATTAACATAAGATAATTATCTGCCTTGAATAATAACCAGACATTAACCAAGGTAATTGCCAAGTATTGATATAGGCCAATAAATACTCTGAGTGATAACATGTAAGTATGAAGCTTTGGGGGACTAAAAGCGGAGTTATGGTTAGATAAGTTTAAGACTTCGCCTTAGACGAAGTCTTAAATGTGATATTAAAGCTATCACACAGCTAGTTACATCATCTCTTTAACGGTGCCAATCGCGCTGCCAACACCCACTTTAAGATTAAGCATAAATAAGTCATACGACTCACCTGAAGTCAGCTCTTCGTTATCGGTACAGCGCGGATCGGTTCTTTGAATCAGATCAATCATTTCTTTGGTAATCGGAATCGTCTCGCAGCCATGAGTATCTTCACAGATCATGTCCCATTGAGGCTTAGCTTGAATGTGGCAACCAAAGCAATTACCCCCAAAACGATTCACGACATCGACAAAACCACGCTTTCTAATCTCTGAACCTTCTTCGGAAACGTCCAGTTCAAAAAACTCCCAGCCTTTCGTTGCTGGGCTATAGCCTTCTTCATGCTTAATCATCACTTCACCCGGCACCAATTGCACGACGGAGCCAGGAGGATAGATACCCCCTGTTTCTGAGTTCGCTACTGCGAGTGTTCCTGCAAGGTCACCTTTCAAATTATCCACATAGAAACCACGCACCTTGGTCATATCTCGGATACAGCTGAAGGTGCTGCTGGTGACCTCTAACTGCCCTGCTTCTGTTACTGCTTTTTTCTCTTCTGCAATAGGCGCTGCGCTAGAAATAGCGGGCAATGCCACACAGAAAGCGAGTATTAACGTAGCCACGGCCTTCACTTTCAAAAGGCTGTTTATCAAATGCTTCATCATCTTACTATCCTTCCAATAACTTATATTGCTTAGTATTATATTGTGCACAATATACTAATTCAAAAGATACTGTCAACTTAGATCCTAAAATGGAGAGTGAGCCTAGGTGATGCCTAGCCATTAATTAATAATTGCCATACACTCTTTTCAAGTAGTTCATAAAGATGCAAATGTTGTAGCGGTATCTAAGGACAAACTGGAATGACCATCAATAAAAATCAAGGAAATATCTATGCAACTACGCACCATAGCTAGGAAGTGTCTAGGTTTTGGGCTATTCGCCTTAACCTCGCTATCTGCTACAACGGCACTCGCCGCTGAAAAACCTAATATATTAATTATATGGGGTGATGACATCGGCCCGTTTAATATTAGTGCTTATAATAACGGCATTATGGGATATAGAACGCCAAACATCGATCGTATTGCGAAAGAGGGCATTCTCTTTACCGATTCCTATGGCGATCAAAGCTGTACCGCTGGCCGTGCGGGTTTTATTACTGGCCAGCACCCAATGCGTACCGGCCTTACTAAAGTAGGTTTACCTGGCGCTAAAGAAGGGTTGAGTAAAAAAGATCCGACGATTGCTGAGTTACTTAAGCCTCACGGTTACATGACAGGTCAGTTTGGTAAAAACCACCTAGGTGATCTAGATGAGCACATGCCAACCGAGCATGGCTTTGATGAATTCTTTGGTAACCTTTATCACTTGAATGCTGAAGAAGAGCCAGAGCACGAGGATTACCCTAAAGGTGCCGAGTTTAAAAAGAAATTTGGCCCACGTGGTGTAATTCACTCTTTCGCTGATGGTAAAACGACTGATACGGGTCCATTAACTAAGAAGCGTATGGAAACAATTGATGAAGAAGTATTGGCTGCATCATTAAAGTTTATCGACAAAGCACACGCAGCGAAAAAGCCTTTCTTTGTTTGGTTTAATACGACTCGTATGCACGTATTTACACGCCTGAAACCAGAATCTCAAGGTGTTAGTGGTCAAGGTCTATACGCAGACGGTATGGTTGAGCATGACGGCCATGTTGGCCAGTTACTGAATAAATTGGATGAGTTAAAAATCGCCGATAATACGATTGTGATGTACTCCACCGATAACGGTGCAGAACTTATCCTTTGGCCAGATGGTGGTTACACTCCTTTCCGTGGCGAGAAGAATACTAACTGGGAAGGCGGTTACCGTGTACCTATGATGGTGCGCTGGCCTGCTAAGATCAAAGCTGATCAAGTATCTAATGATATGATCGCGATGATGGATTGGATGCCTACTTTGTTAGCCGCTGCTGGCGATGACAATGTTAAAGCTAAATTGAAGAAAGGTATGCGTGTGGGTTCAGAAAAATATAAAGTTCATCTAGATGGCTACAATTTCTTACCACACTTTTTAGATACCAGTAAGAAAGGCCCTCGTAAGGAATTCATCTATACCTCTGATACTGGAGATATTGTTGGCCTACGTGATGGTGACTGGAAATTCGTCTTTAAAGAGCAGCGTGCCCATGGCGCAATGGTATGGATTAATGATTGGTCAACACTGCGTGCCCCTAAGATCTTTAACTTAAGACAAGATCCTTATGAGCGTATGGAACACGATTCAGAAAACTACTACCAGTGGTGGGCTGAGCATATGTTCTTATTTGCTCCAGCTATGACTAAAGTAGCAGAATTTAAAGCGACCTTTAAAGATTTCCCACAGCGTCAAAAGCCTGGTTCTTTTGTGCCTTAGTTTGATGTGACTGACTACTGTCAGGTTTTAAATTAAAAAGTGCGGATTTCCGCACTTTTTTTTGCCTCGCCATCGTGCCCAATGATTTAAAAAATGGCATACTTCAGCGAAGTATTAATTCAATTTATAATCCAATCTATAACCCAATGTATTTACTCGGCTACTATGCGAACACTATGCTCTATTTAAATCGTAATCTAAAAAAGCAAACGACCTTATTTACTCTGGCTATGTTGGCCTTTTTTCCATTACCTGCTTTTGCAGGTGATTCTGCGACGCAAAATTTATCTGCAGTAGAACAACAACTGCAGCAAGCGATTGATGACATGAATTCTAAATCCAATCGGCCT
The DNA here is from genome assembly GCA_016765295.1 of Oleispira sp. GTDB lineage: Bacteria > Pseudomonadota > Gammaproteobacteria > Pseudomonadales > Oceanobacteraceae > Oleispira. The sequence goes on along the minus strand of JAESQF010000123.1, from coordinate 81,708 downwards.
ATTGATACGACGGTAACTGAATCAGATAAAGTAAAAGAGCCGCGATCACCTGCTGCCATAGCTGAAAAACCCCGCAAACTATCGGTTGAATTACAAACTCAATTATTGCAAGAAATGATTTTTATTGAAGGCGGAAATTTTGAAATGGGTTCTAGCTTGCCAACCGCGGCTAACCGAGAAAAACCAGCCCATCAGGTAACACTCGATAGTTTTTATATCGGTAAAACAGAAGTCACCCAGAAATTGTTTGAAGCTATTATGGGTTGGGACTACAGCTATTTTCCGTGCGCAACTTGTCCCGTGAATAATATCAGCTGGTTTAATATGCAGCTTTTTATTGAGCGCTTGAATCAAGCCTCGGGGGAAGTATTCCGTCTACCTACTGAAGCAGAGTGGGCTTATGCTGCTAAGGGCGGCCAGCAATCAAAGGGCTATATTTATAGTGGCTCAGATAATATTGATGATGTGGCCTGGTATGCGGGTAATGCTAAAAAACGCAGTCACCCAGTCGCGACCAAAAATCCAAATGAGTTAGGGCTTTATGATATGACAGGGAATTTGTGGGAGTTCTGCCAAGACACCATGAAGCGACACCTTTACACCGAAAAGCCTAGGCTTAATCCTCTTTATCAGCCGAGTAAAAACCTAAAAAAGAAAACAATGAAAGTACTGCGAGGTAGCGGCTATGAATTTGCAGCTAATGAATCGGAAGTATTCAGACGAGATGGCGCTACCAACAATGTTCGTATGCCCGATATTGGTTTCCGCTTAGCAATGAGCCATGATGATAACTAGACTTCCCCAATAATGGAACTCATGGCCATTACAACGACCATGAGTTACTTACTCTATAAACTTTTCCCGACTTTTAGTTCACCTTTAACGACCTGATAATAAGCCACTGGCAAAATAAGCAACGTTAAAATCACCACACTGATCATCCCCCCTAGCATGGGCGCTGCAATGCGGCTCATTACTTCAGAGCCCACTCCACTGCCATACATTACAGGAACTAAACCAGCGATAGTCGCGATGGCTGTCATCATCACTGGGCGGACACGATTCACAGCCCCCTCTAGAATAGTATGTTGTAGCGCTGCTCTGGTTGCCGGTTTTTCATCGATGATTGCCTGCTTTAAATACTGCAGCATAATCACTCCCGTTTCTGCAGCAACCCCGGCCAAAGCAATAAAACCGACACCAACGGCTACCGAAAAATTAAACTGATAATATTGCATCATTAAAATACCACCGACCAACCCCATAGGCAGGGTTAATAAGATCAATGCGACGTCACGGCCATTCCTGAAATTTAAATACAGCAATAAAATAATAATGCCTAGGGTAAAAGGTACTACGTAACTGAGCTTTTCTTTTGCCCTTTGCATATATTCATATTGCCCTGCCCAGCGAATGGCATAACCGGCAGGTATTACCAAGTCTCCAAGCTCAATTTTTTCAGTCAATATTTTTTGTGCATCGGCTACATAGCTACCAATATCAATGGCATTCGGCCCACTGCTTTCAATATCAATATAGGTCCAGCCATTAATGCGAGCATTCTCACTCTTTATCATCGGCGGGCCATCTTCAATATAGATATTGGCAACATCGCCAAGAGTAATGTTATGACCCCCATTAGTCACAATAGGTAAACGTTCGAGTTGCTCAGGGGAATCTCGGTAATGCTGTGGATAACGTAGATTGATAGGATATCGCTTATCTCCCTCTACCGATTCGGCAATATTTCCACCACCAATGGCAGTGCTAATAATTTGCTGCACGTCGCTAATACTCATGCCATATTGCGCAGCTTGTCGACGTTGAATATCAATCTTAATATAACGTCCACCGGCAACCCGCTCAGAATAAACCGAGGCGGTGCCTTTTATATCGCCTAGAACGTGCTCTAACTGCTGACCAATATTTTGAATAACATTGAGGTCTGGTCCAGAGACTTTAATTCCAACCGGGGTTTTCATACCCGTCGCCAACATATCAATGCGAGTTTTAATCGGCATAACCCAAGCATTAGTAAGGCCTGGAAACTGGATTAGCTGGTCAAACTCGTTACGTAAATCCTGGCTGGTTAAACCTTCTCGCCACTGATCCTTGGGTTTTAATTTAATAAACGTTTCGATCATGGTCAACGGCGCAGGATCTGTTGCGGTATCCGCACGACCTATCTTACCAAAAACATGCTCGACTTCTGGCACAGTGGCGATCAACTTATCTGTTTGTTGAAGAATCTCACGGGCCTTACCTACCGACAAAGCCGCATAGCTAGTGGGCATGTACATAAGATCGCCTTCATCAAGATCGGGCATAAATTCACTACCAATCTTGCTGGCAGGATAGAGCGTGGCGATAACAATGCACAAGGCTATGGTTAAAGTAGCTTTTGGGAAATTAAGAACCGATGTTAATAATGGTTTATAAGCAGCAATTAATAAACGATTCAGTGGATTTTTCTTTTCACTGATCACTTTGCCACGAATAAAATACCCCATCAAAACAGGGACTAAGGTAATCGCTAAAATCGCCGCTGCGGCCATGGCGTAGGTTTTAGTAAATGCCAACGGCGAAAACATTTTTCCTTCTTGGGCTTCTAAAGTAAATACCGGTAAAAAACTGACGGTAATAATCAACAAGCTAAAGAATAATGAGGGCCCAACTTCACTCGCAGCTTTGGCCACCACTTGCCAGCGATTCTCATTATTGAGTGGCTTGCCGTTAAGAAGGGAGCGTTCCATATGTTTGTGCATATTTTCTATCATAACAATAGCACCATCTACCATCACGCCAATCGCAATCGCGATGCCTGCAAGGGACATAATATTGGCATTAAGACCTTGGAAATACATGATAATAAAAGCGATTAAGATACCGATAGGTAAACTAATAACAGCTACTAAAGCGGAGCGCACATGTAACAAAAACAGAAGACAGGCAAGAGCAACCATAATCAGTTCTTCTGCCAGCTTTTCCCACAGATTTTCAATCGCGGCATTGATCAAATCAGAACGATCATAAACGATGACCACCTCAACCCCTTCTGGCAAACCCGCTTTTAATTGCTCTAATTTTTCTTTCACTGCAATAATGGTTTTTTGTGCATTCTCACCGGAACGCATCACGACAATGCCACCCACGACTTCACCCTTACCATCGAGTTCACTGACCCCTCGACGCATTTGCGGGCCTTCAATAATCGTCGCGACATCGGTTAAAAATAATGGCTGACCATTGACGACCATGCCCAAAGGAATATTTTCTAAATCTTCACGACTGGAAATATAACCTGTTGCACGAATAACATACTCCGCTTCCGCCATTTCAATCACAGAAGCCCCGACTTCTTGATTACCTTGCTCTATCGCCGTTTGTAATAGAGATAGTGGAATGCCATAAGCGCGTAATTTATGTGGATCTACTTGCACTTGATATTGCTTTATCATACCGCCGACCGCCGCAACTTCTGATACCCCAGCGACGGTTTGCAATTCGAATTTTAAAAACCAATCTTGCAAGGAACGTAATTCAGCTAAATCTAAATTTCCGCTGGTATCCGTTAGAGCATAGATAAATACCCAACCTACCCCAGTTGCGTCTGGACCCAGTTGCGGTTTTGCATTATCAGGGAGAGTATCGGTTATTTGGCTTAAGTATTCTAAAACCCGACTGCGCGCCCAATATAAATCGGTATCATCATCAAAAATAATGTACACATAGGAATCACCAAAAAACGAATAACCACGCACCGTTTTCGCCCCAGGCACAGACAGCATCGCCGTGGTGAGTGGGTAGGTAACCTGGTCTTGTACTACTTGCGGGGCTTGTCCTGGATAGGACGTTTTTATAATAACCTGCACATCCGACAAATCAGGAATGGCGTCAACTGCGGTATTTTTTATCGCAAAACCACCGGCCATAATAATAAGCGCAGTGATTAATAATACCCAAACTCGATTGAGGATCGACCAATGAATTATCTTAATTATCATCGGTGTTCTCCATGCGCTGCAAATCTGAGTCGATGTTAGATTCTGAATCGATTAAGAACTGCGCACTGGTGACAATCGTATCTCCGGCTTGTAAACCCTCCAATACCTCCACCTGCTGGTTAAAAAAGCGACCGGTTTTAATCGCCACCGATTTGAAACGTCCTTCACCCAAAGCCATAACAATGCGCGTTTTACCTTGGGTTCGAATAAGCGACTGAGTAGGAATTAATAACGTTTTTTCGGTGATAGTAATTTCACCGCTTAATTTCATCCACATATTGGGCTTTAATAGCTGATCACTGTTTTTAACAATTAAACGCAAACTTAATGTGCGTAAAGATTCATTTAATACCGGATGAATATAATCAAGCTCACCTTGCCATAGTTGAGTCGGCATTAGGTCTGAGGTTAAATTCCATTCAATCTGACCAGGATATTGAGTTAACCAAGCACCTTGGCGATTATCAATTTCGGCTTCAACGACAACCCGATCAAAACCCGCTATCGCTAATATAATATTCTCTGGCTTAACATACATTCCTTCACTAATAGTAAGCTGTTCGATAAAACCATCTTGGGTAGCATAAAAGTCAGTAACTTGACTAACCCGCTTGGTACGCATGAGCTGCGCGATGACCCGGTTATCAACTCTTAAAGATTTAAGTCGATTCTTGGCTGCCCGAATTAAACTTTCATTTTTAGCCCGTATAGCGCGTAAATAATCCTCTTGCGCTTCAATTAATTCGAGTGAATACAGACCGTATAATTTCTGCCCCTTGCTGACCTTTTCACCAACATCTTTCACATACAGTTTTTCTACCCAGCCACTGGCTCTAGCATGCATATGCACTAAATCCTCTTTGGCATACTGCACCCGCCCACTACTGATAAAACTTAACGTGGGCTGAGACCAGCTGACTAGAGCCGTCTTTACCCCTAAGTTATTCCCCACAGCAGCGGAAATTTCGACTACACCTGCATTATTATTGCCATTACCATTGGCATAAACAGGGACTAGATCCATCCCCATGGGTGATTGGCCAGGCTGATCACGGCGGAAATTTGCATCCATAGGCGCAACCCAATACAGAACTTCTGGCTGCGATGAACTAGCGTCACTGGGCTCAGAGTCCGTTGCTATAATAAACTGTTGGCCAAAGGTTAAGCCCAATAGAGTGATCACAGCACCCAAGCACATAAATACGAAATTTTTCATTGGTTTTCTCAAATACACTACACGTTTAAGCTAACAAAGCTGATCGCCAGCAAACCAATTTTTAAATAAATTAGCCGCCAAGCGGATTAAATCTAATGAGTGTTTTAAGCGATAGGAGGGCGAAATAAAGCCGAGTTAATCTGATTGGGGAAACCAGATTGTGAATAATAATTCCCCTGCCCGTTAAATGAATACGCGTTAGTAAAGCTTTGGCTGGAAAAAGGAATTGAACCAGTGCAACCGCCATCAGGGCAAGAGCAACTCGACTCAGCCATAACGGCTGAGTCACAACAATCCATCTGAGTTTCTGATGAAGCAGCCGAACCTTCTATTGCCATCATGTGACAAGGAGAAGCACTCTTTTTTTCAATAAGCATGTCAGCAGCAAGCATGTCTGTACTAGACACTTCACTGCTAGACATTTTACTACTGGACATTGTACAAACAGCAGGCAACGCCCATGCCTGTCCGATAAAGGACAGTAATAGCGTAAGCACTAGGCTTTTTATGCTAATAGACTGTTTGCGCAAAGAGAGTTTCATAAACCTAAGAATACCCTAGATAAGAAAAAGTTCAATCCATTAAAAACTTTCGTGTGGACCAAAAACCTCATAGTGAATGCTATCACTCTCTACTCCTAGCGTGATCAGCTGCTGCTTAGCAAACTGCATAAAGCCTACAGGCCCACACAGATAGAAGTCGGCTGCAGCCAAGGGGAGTTGATCTGCTATACCGCTAATATCCATATAACCCTGCAATGCGGACTCATGAGTTCCCGACTTATACCAAGTATGGCTTGTGACCTTACCCTGCTCCGTGATTTCATCATGACGTTTTTTAAATGAGTGCTGCGCGACACTTTCACAAGCATGAAGGAAATGTATTTCAGACTTCTGTTCATTTCTTTGTTCATTTCCTTGCTCTGCTCCCTGCTCAGCTATCAATGTTTCTAACATCGCCTGCATCGGCGTTAACCCAACACCTGCCGAGATCAATACTTTTGGTTTGGAATTATCCTGTAGATAAAAATCCCCAGCCGGAGCATATAAGGTCACTTCATCCCCAAGCCTTAAGCCATCGTGCAAATAATTTGAAACGATACCTGGCTTACCCAAGACTTCACGTTTCACCGAAATACGATAGCTTTCACCATTGGCTTTATCCGATAACGAATATTGACGAATTTCCTTAAATTCACTTTGCTTAGGCTGTACTTCAATACCGATATATTGACCCGGTAAATAATCAATAACAGGACCGCCATCAACCGGTTCGAAGACCAAGCTTTTCACCAATTCAGATTCAATTCGTTTCTCAACTAAGCTAAATTTCCGACCGCCTTTCCAGCCACCGACCAACGCTTCACGTTGCTTATAAAGATCTCCCTCACGACCAATAAAAATAGACGCTAATGTCTGATACGCGACAGTCCAAGCCTCTTCAACCTCTTGGGTGAATTGCTCTGGCACCAATTCACGAAATGTTTCAATTAAGTGATGTCCTACTAAATCATAATGCTCGGGTTGAATATTAAGGCTGGTATGCTTTTGCGCTATGCGTTCAACCATGGTTAATAGCTGCTCAACATTATCCAAATTTTTAGCATAAGCCGCGATAGCAGAAAACAAAGCAAATGACTGCTTACCAGAAGCCTGATTACTCATATTAAAAATATTCTGAGCTTCCGGGTTATGGCTAAATAAGCGTTTATAAAAATGATCGGTAATCGCTGTGCCTGATTCTTCCAATAACGGAACAGTACTTTTCACGAGGGCGATATGATTTTCAGTTAACATAAGATCTCCTAATAGATCGTTAGTATTTAAATAAAATGGGTGTATAAAATTTAAGAAAAATTAAGTAGGCGCTAATCCATAGCAAGGCAGAGCTATTCCATGCCCATAAAGGCTGACCTAAAATTGCTAGCACTACCCGTAATAGCACGGCGATAAAAATCAATACAAATGACAGTGCAATCCAGTTATTAACCCGTAGCGGCCGTCCGGTATGACCTAGAGATACTCGACTTATCATGCTCAAAATCATGCCACCAAACACACCTACCGTGACGAGATGGAAAGCATCAGCGATACGGACTTGTTCGCTATAAAAACTCGCAGCAATTAATATCAAACCGCTTGCTAGACAAAAATACGCGACATGCAACGACCAAAGCAGAGGGTTATGCAAAGTATAAATACTTGCCCACTGGCTTAAACGTGCAAGGTGTAAAATTCCAACAAGTAACAGAGCCCAACCAGGATTTATGGGTAAATCATAGAAATAACTAAAAAAGAAGTTACTACAGCCCACTAAAGAAAATAATAAAATAGCTCTATCTAATTGAGGTACCGACTTTACTTTCTCAGACACTTGCAAAGCATTGCGGGTAAAAAGTGGAATAACTCGACCCGCAATAATAGCTACCACAATTGCAAATACTAATATGGCCGATCGCGCTAAATGAATCACTAAGCCTAAGTCTTCTTGATTACCCCAATATAAAAAACTGAGTTGCAGCAGCATCAATACAAACATCAAAGGTAATAAAATATAGTTACGCTTACTTTTAGACTTAATGATTAGTCTAAAAAAAGTGAACAGTACGATCAACCACCATATTGTTTGCAACGTTAGTACAAGACTTAACAAACCAGGGAAGTCTGATTGATTGACTAACAATAAAAAACGAATGGTTATCCAGATAATACTCAGAAAAATGAGCGCTAATCCCTGCAAGCTTTTTAAGCCCGTCCACGTTTGCACTGCGGTTAATAAAAAACCAACCGCAATGGTTAAAGTAAAAGCAAAAAACATTTCATGAACATGCCAAAGTAACGGCGGCAGAAGCTGCTGATGACTTAATACTTCACCCTTATTAAGGTACAGCAACCATACTGCCAAGCTAAAAACAGAGGCTAGACTGGCGAGAATAAAAAATGGTCGAAATGCTCCACTCCAAAGTGCACTGCGGTTGGCCCGCTGTGACAATCGGTTAACCCATATCACAGCTTTTCTCCAAACCCTTTAAGGGCGATACAGCGCATGATGTAGCCAAACTTAATTAACGTGGCAGCCAGTAACGTTGAGATATGCGCCATTACTTGAGTCATCAAGCTAAAGTGATCGGCAAAGACGTAACAGATCTCTATCGATAAAACCGTACCTGCTAACCCCAATACCATGAGCCAATTACCGGCCAATAAAAGCCATTGGAAATTTTCAGCGTTAGGCATAGCGGGAAGATGTTCTGAGAACTGAAATTGAGAGTACATCGTATTAATTCCTAACATTTAATAAATTCTTACCTTGTTATAGCGAAGACTGTGCCAACTATTAATATCCTTATATAACAATGACTTACGATAACTCCGATAAGAATAGAGTCAAATTGACTCCGGTATTTACAGAGTCAATATGACTCTTTTGTGCTATATTGAAACTATCTCTGAACTATTTATTAATGCCTCCTCTAATCTTTTCTCTGGAGCCTTCATGGCGAACATCCCTTACTCCTCTTTGATTGAACTGGCGATTGACCTAAGCAGTGGCTTAATCAATAAAGATAGATTCGAGCGCTTATTAACCACAGTGCGCAAAACAGTAGCCTGCGACGCTGTTGTTTTACTCGCTCGCCAAGGAGATCGCCTTAAGCCACTTGCACTGCAAGGCTTAAGCCCAGATACCTTAGGTAGACGTTTCGATATTGATCAGCATCCACGCTTCCAACAAATTTGTAACAGCCAAATTCCGGTACGGTTTGAAAGCGATAGCCAGCTGCCCGACCCTTACGATGGATTATTACTGGCGATGGAAGGGGATTTACCAGTTCATTCCTGCATGGGATTTCCACTATTATTTGAAGGCTCTTTAATTGGTTTATTAACCCTCGATAGCCTGACTCCGAATAGCTTCGATGATATTCCACAGCGCACTCTTGATATTATTTCTGCCATGTCAGCCGCTACGCTGAAAACTGCGCTCACCTTAGATTTGTTAGAACAGCATGCCTCTCATAGCCGCAAGGTGGTTGCCGAGCTGACTCATGAGGCCTTAATTAAAGATGGCGGTGAGTTGATTGGTAATAGCTCAGCGATGAACAAGTTAAAAAAAGAAGTTCAGATCGTCGCGCAATCAGATTTCACCGCACTGATTTCAGGCGAAACTGGAGTAGGCAAAGAACTGGTTGCAAGAACACTGCATCAACAGTCAAGCCGCAGCGAGGGTCCATTGGTTTACGTGAACTGCGCGGCGTTACCCGAGAACCTGATTGAAAGTGAGCTATTTGGCCATCGTAAAGGGGCTTTCACTGGGGCCAATGAAAACCGCTTAGGAAAATTCACCATCGCCGACGGCGGAACTATATTTCTTGATGAAATTGGTGAGATTCCTCTCGCAGTACAAAGTAAATTATTACGTGCACTGCAGAGCCAAGAAATTCAGCCGGTAGGGCAAGATAAAACCCATACCGTTGATGTCCGCATTATCGCGGCGACTAATCGTAATTTAGCGAAAGAAGTCGAAGCCGGTAACTTCCGCTCAGACCTATTTCATCGCTTAACCGTCTATCCTATTCAAGTTCCAGCGCTGAGAGAACGCGATAACGATATCGCCTTATTAGCAGGTTATTTCATTGAACAAATTCGTCGCAAGCTAGGCATTCAACAAATTAAATTTGCCCCCAACGTGACCCACTATTTAAAACAGTATGACTGGCCAGGTAACGTGCGCGAGCTCGAACATACAATTAATCGGGCCGCGCTCAAAGCGAACAATAGCCAGCGTAGCAATACCGCGACAGTGACTGATTTAGTCACCATCGAACTGTCGCATATTGGCCAGCTGGTTAGCTCTATAGAAGGTGAAATTAAATCCGCATCCGCGGAGTCACCTTCTGAACAATATAATTCTCAAGAGCCTCGGTTCACCCCCCCCTCTACTGAGCTAGGCATAAAGTCAGCAACGGAAGACTTTCAACGACAACTCATCACTAATGCACTCAATCAGCATCATGGCAACTGGTCCGCCGCAGCGCGCCAACTTAAGACAGATAGGGCAAATTTAAACCGTATGGCAAAGCGCCTTGGGATTAGCATTATTAAGACCATACAGAACTAGTTTCTCTAGAATTTATTAAAATAGGAGATGGTGTTTCTTAACTCTTTAACTAAGCTTTCATTAATGCAGATTTTTCATAACCAATGAATTCGAGAGTTAGAATGAATCCCAGCACGATTAATGATGTACAAAGCACATTTAACATCATCGCCCCCATTGCCGATGAGGCTGCCGCTTTGTTTTACAGTAAATTGTTTGAGATAGACCCTAGCTTAAAGCCCATGTTCAAAGGTGATATGGCGGCTCAGGGTAAAAAACTAATGCAGATTTTAGGCGTCGCGGTAAGCAGTCTGAATAACTTAGCAGCCATTGTTCCTGCGGTACAAGATTTAGGCCGTCGCCATGTGAAATATGGCGTACGCCCACAGCATTATAATACCGTAGCAGAAGCAATTTTATGGATGCTCGCACAAACATTAGGCGCCACTTTCACTCCCACTATTAAGCAATCCTGGACTGAGGTATATGCCGTGCTGGCAGATACTATGATCGCCGCGGGTAATGAGGCATGATTTTTTATGCCAGATAGCATTCTATTCCCCATACTAAGCGGCGTATAATCTCTAGCCCTTTCACGTCATGCATTCACAATACTGTCTGATTTTAAACACTAAAAAATAAAGGGGAAATTTTGGGTTAATTATTTATTTTTCTAAACCCGTCATTTAACGATACCCCTTTACAAAAATCTGACTTACTAAAAGTAACAACTTACATTTTCCTCACAAAACTTTTTTCTTCATTCATTGATTTAATTAATATTTTTTTATTGGCATAAAAATAGCTATTGCCAACATCTTAAAATAATAAAAAAATACTCACCGAAAAATCATGACGATTAATACTTACTTTAAACAATAAAAATAATACTAAGGATTAACTCATGTTAAAATCCGTATGGGTCACATGGCCTGCTTTGACCAAGCTGGGAACACTCGGCATTTTTGCCGGTTTATTAGTGCTCGCATTTGAGAGAGAGGAACTGTCCGCAAACAACTTATTTGATTTCGAACGCTATGGTGAATACAACCAAGAAATAACTTGCGATGATCGCAGCTTAACTGCGCGTACGGAAGATGGCACCTGTAATAATTTAGATAATCCATCGGAAGGTTCTGCATTACGTCGCTTCGGTCGCAATGTCGAATTTGCTGTTGCCCAAGGTGAAACCGATACCTTACTTATTCCAAACCCAAGGGATGTAAGTAATTCGGTAATGGGCCGAGATGAATTTAAACCTGCGACTTCGGTGAATTTTATCGCCGCCGCTTGGATTCAATTCATGGTGCATGACTGGGTCGATCATAGTCTAAGTGAAGTGGGCGAACCGATTATTGTGCCGCTACCTCCTGGTGACGAACTCGGTACTGGCCAGTTAGAGATTAAGCGCACCCAAGCCGATCCAACTCGTACCAGCGAAGAAGAGCACTACCCGAATAGTTATCGTAATAATAATACTCACTGGTGGGATGGCTCTCAGCTATACGGCAGCAATAAACAGCAATCGGATGCCGTTCGTGCATTTTCTGCTGGTCGTTTAACCGTGAATAGCGACAATAGTCTACCGACTGAATTTATGTCGGGTGTTCCGATTACCGGTTTCAATGATAACTGGTGGGTTGGCTTAAGTATGCTGCACCAATTATTTGTATCGGAACACAATGCCATTGCCGATATGCTAGTGGCCAATAATCCTGGCCGTTCTGACCAGTGGTTATATGACAAAGCTCGCTTAATTAATGCCGCTCTCATGGCAAAAATACATACGGTTGAATGGACCCCGGCAATTATTGCTAACCCGGTAACGGAACGGGCAATGTATGCCAACTGGTGGGGATTATTAGGTGATCGCGAAGGTCGTGATAAATTTCAAGATGGTGTAGCAAAATTAGCCGAAGATTTAGCCAAGACCGATTCATTTATTAAGAGAACATTAGGACTTGACCCAGCTTTAAGTGCAAAGCTTGATGACGCTGCTTTTCTTGAGCATGCTATTGGTGGCCTAATCGGCGCTCACCAAGCAGATAATGCAGGTACGGCTTACAGCCTAACCGAAGAGTTTGTTGCGGTATATCGTATGCACCCATTATTGCGTGATGATGTTGAGGTCTATGACATAGGTTCAAATATTGTTAGTGCACGTATTGCGATTGAAGATACTCGTGATGGTGATGCTGAAGATATTATGCATGACCAAGGCGCTAATCGTTTATGGTATTCCTTTGGTATTACCCACCCTGGTTCATTAACGCTGCATAACTACCCACAATTTTTACGTAATCTTTCTATTCCTTTAATGGGTAATATTGATTTAGCGACTGTGGATATTATTCGTGATCGTGAGCGTGGGGTTCCTCGTTATAATGAGTTCCGTCGTCAAATTGGTTTGACACCGATTAATAAATTTGAAGATCTTACCAGCAATGCTGAAACACTAGCCGAACTTAAGCGTTTATATAATAACGATGTAGAACAGATTGATGCGTTAGTCGGTCAGCTTGCTGAAACCGTTCGCCCTGAAGGTTTTGCTTTTGGTGAAACGGCTTTCCAGATTTTCATCATGAATGCATCACGCCGCTTAATCACTGACCGTTTCTATACCTCTCATTATAACGATGAAGTCTATACCCCAGAAGGTATCGATTGGGTAGAGAACAATACTATGGTTGATGTGTTAAACCGTCATTATCCAGAGCTTAATTCAAGTCTTATTGGGGTTGAAAATGCCTTTAAACCTTGGGGCTTAAATATTCCAGATAATTACGATTCTTGGGCCGGTTGTGAAAAACAACAGCACTTATGGAATAACGGAGTTTTACGCAGCGAGTTTGCCGCGGATGAAATTCCAGCATTGGAGAAGATCGATATTTTAGGCCTCATTAGTCGTGTACTTTGGGATAAAGTAAACGATCAAAAAGATGTTGCGCCTCCTGGTTATAAAAAGTCTCTTCACGCTCATGGTGCGGTTGCTAAGGTTCAGTTCGTCGCGGATAGCTCTGAGTATACTGGTATTTTCAACGGTGCTGATTGTGGTCTACTACGTTTATCCGTTACCGGTGATCCAAGTGATCGTGGCTTTGCACCTGGGCTGGCATGGAAAACGTTTGTCGATAGCAACCCCTCAGAAAATGTTTCTGCTTTGTATACCTTATCAGGACAAGGTAATAATCAGGACTTCTTTGCCAATGAGTTATCCCAATACGTTTCACCTGAAGCCAATGCAACAATAGGCACCAGCCTGATATTTTCTGCGGTAACCAGTAAACCTACTCGCTTGATGGTAAATGCCATGGCCGCTATCAATCAAGATGGCAGCTCAGCTAGTAATACGAATGCACCGACGCAAATTTATTTTGTGCCCAGTGCAAATGTGAAGAATAAGTTCTCTTCCAGTGCCCATGATTTCCGCAGTGATTTAGTCACCTTAAATGCTGGCGAAGATCTGTATGATATTTATGCGACTAGTAAGAAGATTCGCACCTCTATCTTCCCACGCTGGAATAAACGCTATGCCGATGACCGTCGAAGTAGTGCTAAAAAGATTGGGACTATTAAACTGACGTCTGATTTTAAATTATCAAACTTTGGTGATAATGGTATTTTCTTTAAACATCAGCGTTATGAGGATAGATAGACCTTCTTTCTTCTATAACAAATAGCTCATTGCTGATCCACAGCGTCTATATACGGCGCTCGTTGGATCAGCATATCTATTAAGTCACGCCTTTTAATGTCACTTCATGCAGGCCTAAGCAAAGCTCATTGAGCTTAGCGCAGAATCTGTACCTTTTTTAAGATTTCATTCAAAATATTTACAATTCTCAATAAAATGACTTAATCCTTGATAACCAGTGGCTTAAAGAGGCTCACCAAAGGAGCGAGAGCAATTAATGTCATAAAAATGCAATCCATTCGCAACATTACCACCCGTTGTCATATTTCTGTAACATTGCATCTCCATAATTCTCATCACTGAATAAGCATTCAACAAAATACTTTTTACTTAGATTGGTCTAGGTAGAAATGACAATTAGATAGGAAGAGATGATGAAAAAACTTTTAGCCCTAAGCGCTGCGCTTGCCGCCTCTGCGATCAGCATGTCAGCCAACGCACAACGTGATTACATCAGTATTGTAGGTTCTTCTACGGTTTACCCATTCTCTACCGTAGTGGCTGAACGTTTTGGTAAATCCACTAAGTTTGCTACCCCTAAGGTTGAATCAACCGGTTCTGGCGGTGGTTTGAAGTTGTTCTGTTCTGGTGTCGGTAGTGCAACTCCAGATATTACTAACGCTTCTCGTGCAATCAAGAGCTCTGAAATTAATCTTTGTGCTAAAAACGGCATAAAAGACATCATTGAAATAACTGTCGGTTATGACGGTATCGTAATAGCGAATACAACAGCGGCCAAGCAGTTCTCTTTTACTCGTCGTGAAATTTACTTAGCACTGGCGAAGAACATTCCTAACCCAGATGGTAGCGAAACACTGGTTGAAAACCCATACAAAACTTGGAATGAGATCAACCCAACATTTCCAGCGACTAAAATTGAAGTACTAGGTCCTCCACCAACCTCCGGTACTCGTGATGCATTTGCTGAATTGGCTCTAGAAGGGGGTTGTAAGACTTTCCCTTTCATTAAAGCAATGAAGAAGCAAGATAAGCAGAAATACAAAGCAGTCTGTCATGCTGTGCGTGAAGATGGCGCTTATGTAGAAGCGGGAGAAAACGACAACCTAATCGTGCAAAAGTTAGTGGCTAACCCAACGGCACTGGGCGTATTTGGCTACAGCTTCTTAGAGCAAAACTCTGATAAGGTTCAAGGTTCAATTATTGATGGTAAACTGCCGACCTTCGAGGCGATTGCTGAAGGTGATTATCCAGTAAGCCGCTCTTTATTCTTTTATGTTAAGAAGGCTCACATTGGTGTTATCCCAGGTATCGAAGAATACTTAGCGGAATTCACTTCAGAAAAAGCCATGGGTGAATACGGTTACCTAGCAGAGAAAGGCATGATCCCAATGACGGATGAAGAACGTGCTAGCGTACTGAAAACGGTAAAGAATTTAACGCCTATGACTAAGAAATAAATTGCATCAAAAGTAATACGAATCGCCGGGGCCTATTCTAACTCTCTAAATAAAAGAGAAAGAGAAAGAATAGCTTCCGGCTTTTTCGTATTCTAACGAAACATAAACTACTGAAACCAACACTACGGTAAAGAAACAAGACATGAACTTTAGTAGCCTGCTCATTATAGTAATTATTGTTCTCGGGGGTGCCTATTTTATAGGTCGTAACCGTGCTCGAACAATATCAAACCAAGGGCTGCGAATGCACTCCTTGCCCGATCATTACGGCACGTTAATGGCCTTATGGACCGGTGTACCTGCATTAATTCTATTACTGACTTGGCATTTATTAGAAGGCCCCGTCATCAACCATTTATTGGTTGCACAATTACCTGCCGAAATTCAAGCTGCAGATTCGGCCCAAATTCAACTGGCGATTAGTAAGGTTTATAACCTAGCGGCCGGTGCGGGCATCGCCCCAGATACTAGCTTAATGCCTGCAGTTGATCATTTAGCCGCCTTAAACGAACGTACTTTAATATTGAATTCAGGCATCGCCTTAAGCTTATGCCTGATCTGTTGTGCTGTTACTTATCGTCGCATCAAACCCGAATTACGCGCCCGTACTGAAATGGAAAATATTGTTAACCTGCTGCTACTTTCAAGTTCGGGTATCGCGGTATTAACGACTGTCGGTATTTTAGCCAGTGTGGTATTTGAAGCTTGGCTATTTTTTCAACAAGTCAATCCTTTAGAATTTTTATTCGGCACGACTTGGTCACCTCAAGTTGCCTTACGCGCAGATCAATCGGGTTCATCGGGTAGTTTTGGTGCTGTTCCTTTATTTCTGGGAACTTTATTAATTTCAGCCATCGCGATGATCATTGCCATACCGATAGGTTTAATGGCGGCTATTTATTTATCAGAATACGCATCCGACAATGTACGCCTATACGCCAAACCTGCTTTAGAAATTTTGGCCGGTATCCCAACCGTAGTCTATGGTTTCTTTGCGGCCTTAACCGTAGCGCCTTTTATTCGTATATTAGGTACTGACCTAGGCTTAGATGTTTCTTCCGAAAGCGCATTAGCCGCCGGCCTGGTGATGGGCGTGATGATTATTCCTTTCGTATCTTCTTTATCCGATGACGTAATCAACGCCGTGCCACAATCCCTACGCGATGGCAGCTATGGTCTTGGCGCCACGAAAAATGAAACCATCCGCCAGGTAGTTATTCCTGCCGCACTCCCGGGTATCGTTGGTGCTGTTATGCTCGCAGTTTCTCGTGCCATTGGTGAAACCATGATTGTTGCTATGGCCGCGGGCCTCGCAGCGAACCTAACGTTAAATCCTCTAGATAGCGTGACCACAGTGACGGTACAGATCGTAACTTTATTGGTAGGCGACCAAGAGTTTGATTCTCCTAAGACCTTAGCCGCATTTGCCTTAGGCTTAGTACTATTCTTGTCTACGCTAATATTGAACTTCGTTGCTTTGAAGATCGTACAGAAATATCGAGAGCAATATGATTGATTCTAAAAATATGATTACGAAAACCTTAACAACCCGCGAAAAGGTTGAAAAAAGTTTAGGCCGTCGCCGCGCTGCAGAAACTCGCTTCCGCTTATACGGCATGGCGTCTGTTTTCTTTGGTATGCTATGTTTAGTGGTTTTATTTAGCGACATTGCTAGTAAAGGCGCCTCGGTATTTCAACAGACCAGCTTGAATACTGATATTTTATTAGACAGTGAATATTTAAACCTCAGTAAAGACAGCAGTGCTGATGATATTCGCTTTGCTAACTTCGAAGGGTTAATAAAACGTCACTTTGCCAAAAGCTTGCAGCCAGAAGGTCGTAAAGCTAAGCGCGAACTGTTTAAATTGATCAGCCCTGGGGCAGCTTGGCAAATACAAGAATTNCTATTGGCCAACCNCGCATTGATTGATACCANCATTAATATCGAACTATTAATGGACGATGATGTCGATCAATGGTTTAAGCACGACCANGANCTAGCNGAAGNTGAAATGAATAATCGTCTTTCCAAGCAGCAGCTCAGCTGGATAAACACTTGGCTTGAGAGCGGTCGCTTGGATACTCACTTCAATACTTTATTTTTCACCAATGGTGATTCTCGTGAACCAGAGCTTGCGGGTATTCATGGCGCTATTAAAGGGACNTTATTAACCTTGATGGTGACGCTGCTATTATCTTTCCCAATTGGCGTTTCTACGGCGATCTATNTAGAAGAGTTCGCACCGCGTAATCGCATGACTGAAATTGTCGAGATCAATATTAATAACTTAGCCGCAGTTCCTTCGATCATCTTTGGTTTATTAGGTATGGCGATCTTCGTTAATATTTTTGGTGTCACTCGCTCCACACCTTTATTAGGTGGCTTGGTTTTAACGTTGATGACATTGCCGACCATTATTATCTCTGCTCGTGCAGCGATTAAAGCCGTACCACCGTCAATTCGTGAAGCCGCTTATGGCTTAGGTGCATCGAAAAACCAGGTGGTTTTCCATCACGTATTGCCTTTGGCAATGCCGGGTATGCTTACTGGTACTATTTTGGGTATGGCGCAAGCCTTAGGTGAAACCGCACCGTTATTAATGATTGGTATGGTGGCCTTCGTGGTGGATGTGCCTGGCTTTATTAATGACCCATCGACGGTTTTACCGGTTCAGATTTTCTTATGGTCTGATAGCCCAGAACGCGCTTTCTTAGAACGCACGTCTGGCGCCATCTTAGTTTTATTATCATTTTTAGTGCTGATGAATACCACAGCCGTCATTTTGCGTCGTCGCTTAGAGCGCCGCTGGTAGCCTGCTCTCGATCTATCTATGTGATCTATTTAAATAAAAAAATAATTTGAATAGATCACTGGGCCAAGCAGAGCAAACTGAAAAGAATTTATAGCGAGACTTGAACATGAGTACAAATATGCAACTTATTGAAAATCACACAACGACTGGTATCCCACTATGCCAGAATGCCAAATTCTCAACCCGTAATGTCGATGTTTTTTACGGCGACAAGCAAGCCATCTTTGATGTTAGCTTGGATATCGGTGCCAATGAAGTCATCGCCTTAATCGGTCCTTCAGGTTGTGGTAAGTCGACTTTTTTACGCACCTTAAATCGCATGAACGATACCATCGATATTTGTAAAATTAGCGGCGAAATTTTACTCGATAACGAAAANATCTATGACCCTAAGGTTGATACCGTTCCGNTNCGCGCACGCGTNGGCATGGTATTTCANAAACCGAATCCATTTCCCAANTCTATTTATGATAACGTCGCTTATGGNCCNCGTATTCACGGNTTAGCACAAACTCGTGTGGAGCTAGATGAAATTGTAGAAAAAAGTTTACACCGTGCCGGTTTATGGAACGAAGTAAAAGATCGCTTACANTCTCCAGGTACAGGGCTTTCCGGTGGTCAGCAGCANCGCCTTTGTATTGCGCGTACCATTGCCGTTGATCCTGAAGTAATTTTGATGGATGAGCCTTGTTCAGCATTGGATCCNATTGCTACGGCTAAAATTGAAGAGTTAATCGATGAACTACGTGAAAAGTACACCATCGCCATCGTAACTCACTCTATGCAGCAAGCGGCGCGCGTTTCACAACGCACCGCTTACTTCCACCTAGGTCAATTGATCGAAGTGAACCCAACTGAGCAAGTTTTCACNACGCCACAGCACGAATTGACTGAAGCTTATATTACTGGCCGTTTCGGATAGTCCGTCTTAAAAATGAGGAGAAAAATAATGGATATGAACTTTAACCAGCACATCTCACAGCAGTTTAATGCCGATTTAGAAGCTATTCGTAATCAGATGTTAGCGATGGGCGGCCTAGTACAGCGTCAGGTTTCTGATGCGATTGAAGCGATTTGCAGCGGTGATACCAGCTCGGCTGATAAAATCATTCAGCGTGAAGATGACGTTGATGATATGGAGTTGAGCATCGACCTAGAATGTACACACATTCTTGTACGCCGCCAGCCAGCCGCATCTGATTTACGCATGGTATTGGCCGTTTCTCGAGTGGTACGTGATTTAGAACGCATGGGGGACGAGGCTGCGAAAATTGCTATTCACGCCTTAGAAGTTGCTAATAGCAATCAAGCGGGCTCAAAAATCTGCCACCAAGCGATTCGCCATATGGGGACTGCCGTGGTGAAAATGATTTCTGATGCGCTTGATGCTTTTGCTCGCCACGATATCGAAGGCGCTATTGAGGTGGTGCGTAACGATAAGATGGTTGATGAGCAATACGCTTCTGCCATTCGTGAATTAATTACTTATATGATGGAAGATCCACGCTCGATCACTCAGGCGATTAATATTCTATGGATCTTACGTGCTATCGAACGTATCGGTGATCATGCGCGTAATATTAGTGAGCAGGTAATCTATCTGGTGAGTGGCGCTGATGTTCGACATAGCTCGCTAACTGAAATGGAAGAGCAAGCACAAAGAGATTCAAAGCCGTAATCAAGTTCTTGCATAGAGCTGTAGTAAGAAGCCCACTGATTTGTGGGCTTTTTGCTTTTTGAAAACCACTTTCTAGTGTTTTTAATGACACTTATCAAATACTGCTAAGCTTAAAGCAATAAGCTATGACAATGAGTCTGAAGAATAATTTCACCTAATATTCATTATTCTGAAATATTACTGTCATGGCGTCATATTTCTGTAACATTTATGCAACATAATCGCCTCGAATCTAAAAACAAAGCTTGCAGCAGCTTTCAAATATACAGTTAAGTGGATATGAAAATGAAAAAAACAGCCCTATCTTTAGCTATTGCAGCTATGTTACCTACTATTGCTCTTGCCGAAGTCGCCAATAACGATAAGGTATCCATTGTAATAGAAGAGCCTAAATTCTATGCCAAAATCAACGTGTCTGTTCAGAATACTCAAGAAGGCGGTGATAGCACTTCAGAGGTCGTTTCAAATGCTTCTCGCGTAGGGACAAACGGAAAGATTGAGCTGAATCATGGTTTGAAAGGCATCTATCAACTTGAGTATGAAACTCAAGTTGATGACGGTGCTAAAGGTGATAACGAGCAAACTTTTGTACAGCGTAATATCTTTATCGGTCTTGAAGGTGAATTTGGTTATTTAGTGGCGGGGCACTTTGATACACCACTTAAGAGAGCACAGAAAAAAGTCGATCTATTTGGTGACCTTGCAGGTGACATTAAAAGTATGATCACAGAAAATGATGAGCGTAAATCGAATCAGGTATTATACAAGACACCGAAAATAGCAGGCGTATCATTAACCCTCGCACACATTGCTTCTGAAGTAGAAGAGATCAACGACGGTACCTCTGCTGCATTAACTTATGATCGTAATAGTTTTTATGCCGCTGTCGCCTATGATACCGATGTAAGAGAAGATGGCATGGACGTCATTCGTCTAGTCGGCCAATATTCAATTGCCGGTCTTACTTTAGGTGGCTTATGGGAAACTCAGAATTTTAATAGCGAAGACCTTGAAGGTTGGGTTTATTCAGCTGCGTATAAAGCAACAAATGATATGACATTAAAAGCCCAATACGGTGAATCAGATATCGTTAAAGATAACGCAAAAACGTACAGTTTGGGCCTTGATTATAAACTCGGTAAGCAAGTTAAAGTTTATGGTTTTGTAACAGATGAAGTATATGCGGATAATGGCAGCAACCAATACTACGGTGTGGGTACTGAATTTAAGTTCTAATGCAGAATTTAATTTGCCTAGCTAAATAAAAAGGCGCCTCTACTTAAAGAAAGTAGAGGCGCTTTTTTATGCCTTTAAATAACCACTAAAGCGCAAGATCAGCTAAATTTTCACCTTTGATTCGAATGCGTTCTGCAGGAATAATAAAGCTAAAGCGAGAGCCTTTACCTAAGGTTGATTCAATTTTTAGTGGCGCATCATGATGCTCCAGAGCATGACGAACAATCGCCAACCCTAGCCCAGAGCCACCCACCGTTGATTCTCTTGATTCATCTACTCGATAAAAACGCTCAGTAAGACGGCTTAAATGATTCGGTGCTATACCATTACCCTGATCGGATACTGCAACCTCAATCCCCTGAGTTGTACGCTTAATACTGATATTCACCTGAGCACCCAGCCCTTCTTTACAACCGTATTTAATCGCATTGGTTATTAAATTACTCAGTACCGAACTGATTTCATCAGCAAAACCAAGAATTTCTATATCGCTTGCGCAATCACAGTGAATGTTAGCTTCAGGGAACTTCTCCCCAGTTAGGGAAACTGGAGTATAAGCCCGCAGCTGATCAACACTCACTGCGCATAAAGGCTGAAATTCGAACCAGTCATTACCAATACCGGCATTATTACTTTCTAGTTTGGATAGATGTAATAAATCATTCACTAAGCTTTTCATACGTTCGGTTTGTTCACTCATTTGGCACACCGCACGAGTAATTCCAGGATTCAGATCGGCATCGTCTAGCATTTCCAAATAACCGTTAATAACGGTCAAAGGTGTGCGCAATTCATGGGATACATCGCCAATAAAATTCTGTCGCATTTGCTCAACTCGCTGACGCTCTGTCACATCGCGAACAATGATTACTTTTTGGTCAATACCAAACTGGGTGACTTGTACTTGAACAATGAGGTTTAAACGCTGCGGACTTTCCAATTCGATGACTTCACTGTAGTCACCCTTGTTAAAATATTTAACGAAGCGTGGTGCCCGAATAAGGTTAGTAATATGCTGGCCTTTATCAGTATCAACTCTTAGCCCCAACAAATGGCATGAGGCACGATTAAAAGCCGTCATACAGCCCATTTGATCAACAATCAAAACACCATCTTGTAAAGATTCTATACCTTCAGCAATGCGCTTAAGTTGCTTCCTTTGGCGCGTGATTTTTTTATTTAAATCCCGCTCTCGACGAATTAAAATATCAGCACTATAGCCAACCAAACCACTATCTTGCGGCGCAGGACCCTGATTATTACTCCAGCGAAAAAGTTCATTTAAACGTCTCAACATAAGAATTTGAGAAACGATTAAACCGACAAAAGCACCTAAGAAAGGCTGCTCAAATGACATCCCCGCGGCAGTTGCGAGGGCAACAATCAGTACTATGCGTAAAAATTCACGCTGCCAAGCTATTTGTTGCAAAATACTACATCCTTACAACGTTGATAATGACCAGAATCTACTTTAATTTAAAAGCTCGTTTAATTTAAAAGCTACTCTGGCTTAAAGTCTTCAGCTGAAAAGCGATACCCTGCTCCTCGTACTGTTTGGATCATAGTTTCATGATCCAGTATCGAAATGCTTTGTCGTAAACGACGAATATGCACATCCACCGTTCGATCTTCTACATAGACATTGCCTCCCCAAACTCGGTCGAGCAATTGCTCGCGGGAGTATACTCGATCAGGGTGCAACATGAAAAACTCTAATAAACGAAATTCTATCGGCCCAAGAGTTATTTCATGGCCAGCGATATTGGCCTTCTTAGCCGATCGATCTAAAACTAATTGCCCGGCGGCTATACCTTTACCCTCGATATCGACGTGACCACGACGCAATACTGCTTTGATCCGGGCTAATAATTCACGAGGAGAAAAGGGTTTAACGACATAGTCATCTATGCCGGCATCAAAACCGTTAATTTTATCGTCTTCATCCGACTTGGCCGTTAATAAAATAATCGGAATCTCTGCAGTATTTTCTGCCTGCTTAAGTTTTTTAGCCAACTGAAGTCCTGTCATCATAGGCATCATCCAGTCGGCTAATATTAAATCAGGCACCTCATCCAATACCATTTGATAAGCAATTTGTCCGTTCGCTGCACGCTTAACTTGATAGCCTGCCATTTCTAGGCTGGTCATAATCATTTCAGCAATCGCTTGTTCATCTTCTACCACAAGTATATTGGCCAGTGCCATAATAAACCTCTGAACTAAAACTATTTACGCTATTAAACAGGCTAATAAACCCGCCTCTAATTGTATTTTATCTAATACTTGATTATGAATAATCTCAATACGACTTTGGGATAACGACCGCGTAGGCATTTCACTAAAAACCTGGTCACGTAAATTCATAACACGAGTTCCTTGATCGGTAATCAATAAACCTTTTACCCTCTCAACATCTAACATCATCAACCATTGAGTCAATACTTGATGATCAAAAACCTGATCTTCAGCAAGTAACCAGCCCAATGAATAATAACCCATACCTCGGTTTTCAAAAGCCTTATAAGATTGACCATCAGCGAGACTCACAGGTTCCATCACATCCTCAGCCACATCATCATTAGAATGTGAATGAATGGGATGAGCTCCTTTGCTATGACGGCTATCATCTCTATCAATATCAAGCCAAGTAAGATCGAGCTGACCGTTATTCACCCAGCCCAGTTTACTCTTTTGTGGCTGCATATTTTTCGCAAACTGATAAAAGTTGTTTTCATCGATCTCGCTGGCTAAATCTGTTTTGTTCGCTACCAATACATCAGCAAGAAAGCACTGATCATTAAAGGTTTCATGTTGCTGGTAGCGAGGATTTTTTAATTGCCGAGGATCAAGCAAACAAATAGAAGCCTTTAACTCGCTATAAACTTGATATTCTTTCGTCGTGAGACTGCGAATCAAATTTTTAGGATGACCTAACCCCGTCGGCTCAATCAATATGCGATCAGGCTTTTGCTGGGCAATAAGATTCGATAAGGCGACTTGGAATGGAATACCAGAAACGCAGCATAGACAACCCCCAGGCACTTCACTGATAGTCATGCCTGATTGCGCAGATAAAATAGCACCATCGATACCGACTTCGCCAAATTCATTAACTAATACAGCCCAGTGTTCATCAACAGGTTTATTTTTTAATAGGTTTAATATTGCGGTAGTTTTACCCACCCCAAGAAAACCCATAATAATATTGATGGCAATTTTTTTCGTCATAATGTATTCAACCTAAACAGAGCTAAAACTATAAAATCACGATAACTTTTAGCAGGTTTTATAAACCGATTCATGATTGGATANTTATTCCACAAAACGGCGTANATACGATCCCTGTAGCCTTAGTTCGGCTCCCTGCCTCGCATATTTGNTCCACAACTAGCCAATAATAAATCTTCTTCTNTCTTAATTTTAACGATCTNAATAGTNACAAATNACCTAGTATTATAATTTACGNAGAACGACTAAAGGTGGCTGATTAATAACCGCGGTTAAACTTCGGTTTGCCAGNAGCGCAATTATAAANCCAGATANTANNGGTATCCACAGCCAATAATTAANGTGCCAAGAATACTGCAATTGAAATAGTTTCTGATAAAGAAACCAACCAATAATTTCAGCCCCGGCCACCGCAATAAAACCCGCNAATGTTCCTAGCAGGACAAATTCTATCCATTGCATTAACTGCAGCTGCCTGCGNTTTGCCCCTANCGTGCGTAATATCGCTCCTTGCTGCAAGCGATCGTCTAAGCTCGAATGCAGGGCTGCTAGCAAGACTAAAACTCCTGCTAATAATACCAANGCTAATAANTATTCTACCGCAAGGGTTACCTGACTTAACAGCCCTTGTATTTGAATCAAGACCTGNCTCATATCCAATAANGTAATACCGGGNTAAGCACGAATNATTTGTGTCANCTGANGGCTTTTATCTGCGGGCACATAGAAACTGGTTAAATAATTTAAAGGGAGTTTCTGTACGATATCCGCAGAGAATAAAATATAAAAATTGGGTTTCATACTGCCCCAATCTACTTTNCGTACACTGCTAATGCNNGCNCTAANNTGCTGCCCTGCAACNTCAAAGGTTAGTTGATCACCNAGNTNNAGCTGCAAACGTTTAGCTANNCTCTCAGCTACNGAAACTTCTGCNCTAGCAACGACTGTAAACCACTGACCCGCAGTNANAATATTCCCTAGCGGTAATNCNCTGNNNCCACTTAANACNAGNTCACGTTGCACNGCGGGGTCTTGAGCATATTGNTCATCTTCTTTAACTAAGACATCATTAATAGCGACTAANCGGCCNGGTACCATAGGAAATGCGCTTGATACTGTAAANCCAGCATCTTCTAAATCCTGCTGATAGCTTTCAATCTGATAACNCTGAATATTCATNGCAAAAAAATTCGCGCTATCTTGAGGTAAGTTTTTNTGCCANTCTTGCAATAAATCATTACGTACAATAGCGATNATNAGCATNACCATCATNGTNAAAGCAAAGGCTAATACTTGTATNGANGTACGATAACGATCACGNTTAATTTGTTGCCAAGCAAAGCGCAGCGTCATCGGCAANTTGGTTTTNGGTAGNATNTTATCGNCGAGAAANAGNAGTAGCTGCAACAAAAATAATAATGCGAGCAATACCACAAAGCCGCCNNNNATAATAATGAGTGTCATGCTTAGGTTTTGACTAAACCAATAATTTAATAGCGCCATCATGACTATCCCTAAGCCATATATCGCCCAACTGTTCCATGCCATCGGTTCAAGCTCACGCCGAAGTACTCTTAATGGTGATACTCGCCCTAGCCTTAGTAGCGGTGGTAAAGCAAAACCNATTAAGGTGATGGGGGCGGTTAAGCTGGCAATCAACCAAGCAGATATGTCTGCTCTGGGTAAATGCGCATNGATACTGCCTTGATTAAACGCAGAGGCCAATAATTGNCTTAACATTTCTTGGCCNAAATAACCCAANANAAGNCCGACTATNCTTGCACCGAGTGCCAAATACAGCAGNTGATAAAGGTANAGCTGCGTGACATAAATACGACTGGCACCGAGTGTTCTTAATAAAGCACTACTATCATAATGGTGACGGGCNTAATCTTGCGCGGCCATTGCAATCGCGATACCCGCTAAAATAATNGCCAACATCGCCGCCAGTGATAAGTANCTGCGNGCCTTAGCCAANGANGCGGCTAATGCTTGNTTATTATCNGTCANCNATTCAAANCTTTGGTGGCTNGCTAATAANGGTTTTAACTNTTGNTGTANTTTTTCTAGCGCNAAAGATTCACCTGCCGCTAGNAAACGAAAACTAACACGNCTACCCGCTTGCACGAGTTTCGCCGCCGCTACATCCTTCAAATTCATCATCAAGCGTGGCGATAAACTATAAAAATTACCCGCTCGATCACTCTCGTTAATAATGGTCGCACTNACCTTCAGNTTAATCGCACCCACTTCAACTTCATCACCCAGTTGCGCATTCAGCAAAGCCAATAACCTTGGCTCTAGCCATACTTCACCAGAAGCTGGNCCTTGAGNCATGGANATNTTTTCTTTGGTGCCCAGCTGGCCCTTNAAAGGATAACCATCATCCACAGCTTTCACCGCGGCTAAAGCCATTTCTTGNTTTAATAATACGACGCTAGGGAATTCTAATGTNGTNGCTGTTTTAAGNCCGAGAGCGTGAGCTTGCTGATACCAGTCTTGAGGGATNTTTTCTCGTGAGAGTATGCGTAAATCAGCGCCTAGCAGCTCGCTACTTTTATTCAGCATGGCGTTATCTAAGCGCTGGCTAAAAACACTGATAATAGTTGCCGAGGTCACCGCCAAAATAAGCGCTAACAAGATCACCGTCATTTTTCCCGCTCGGATCTCAGCAATGAGTAATCTTAAACTGAGCACCCATAAATTAAGAAATAGCAGGCGAGAGTTAGTCTTCATTAGCAAAGTCCTGCTGCTCTTTTATTAACTGCAACTCGTCTTTTAGAATAGTCCCGTCATGAATATGTATGCTGCGCTGNCAACGCTGGGCCAGGTGTTCATCATGAGTGACCAGTATTAAACTGGTTTTATTTTGCTGATTTAATTCAAACAATAAATCAATAATTTGCTTACCCGTATTACGATCCAAATTCCCGGTTGGTTCATCGGCAAACAATACGCTAGGTTCACATGCAAAAGCACGGGCAATGGCTACCCGCTGCTGCTCCCCCCCCGATAGCTGGGTCGGATAATGGCGNANNCTTTGACTTAAACCGACCTTATCTAACCACTGCTGGGCCAAAGCCTGACATTCCTTTAACGAGTATTGATTACTCATCTCTAGGGGNAAACTGACNTTTTCTAATGCGNTAAGAGCCGGTAATAGTTGAAAGTTCTGAAAAACAAAACCAACCCCTTTTGCTCGTACCGCAGCACGCTGATCTTCATCAAGTTGATGCAGCGGTTGGCCATTAAGCCAAACCTCCCCAGANGTTGCCTGATCTAGACCNGCCATAATCCCTAATAACGTTGATTTTCCGCTACCCGAAGCACCCACAATGGCTAAACTTTCTGCGTGCTTGATCTGCAAGTCTAACCCTTGCAGAATAGTCAGNGTATCGGAACCCGTTTTCACCTGCTTTNTGACATTTTTCAGATCTAATAAAGGAACTTGCNNTNCATGTTCAACCTTGGAATTCATCGGTCGCNTCACCTATTCNCTATCATGCTGTTTACAATCATGTTGGGCTTATTANTTAGCTTGAGCTTACCNCAAGCGCAAGCTGGGGAGAATAGTCAATCTAAGCAATACACAGTCCTAATTATGGGTGATAGCATTAGCGCTGGCTTTGGTATTGATAAACAGCATGGCTGGGTTGCNCTATTAGACGANAAGTTAAAACAGCAGAATCCTAATTATGCCATCATTAATGCCAGNATCAGCGGCGAAACAACCAGTGGNGGGGCTAATCGTATTGGCNATNTATTANAGCAATATANNCCNAANNTNGTCATNATCGANCTNGGGGGAAATGATGGTTTGCGCGGCAGCCCAATCAAGCTGATTAAGCAAAACCTTAGCTATATGATCCAACAGAGCNAGCAGTCAGCAGCCGACGTTTTATTATTAGGTATGCGCATTCCGCCCAATTATGGTCAGACCTATAGTCAGCTATTTGCTCAGCAATATCAGGAACTCGCGACTAAGCATGAAACAGCCATTGTGCCTTTTTTATTAAAGGATATTGCAGGTATTGATGGAATGATGCAGGCTGATGGTATACATCCAACTCAAGCCGCACAAATAACCATGTTGAACTGGGTATATCAGAGCATNAAGCAGATACAATAATACATAATAAGCCCCTCTCTATAAGTAATAAAGCAGCTATACTTTGCTAAACGAGAGTGCATAAAGAGATGCTGATTTGTGAAGCAACTAAAATCGCTAAAAAATTCCCTACCCCACGGTGGTATTCGCTCTGCGTTATATATTTCATGGGCGCTGCTATCCGTTATATTTACTATTTATGCTACCAGTACTTGGCTACAGACATCNGAGCGCTTACTGACTCAGCTAGACAGTATGAGCCAGCTAATAGCCAAAAATACACGACAACATGCACAGTTTTTNTATCTGCAACTCAATACTCTTGAGCAGCACCTCAATAAAGATAGCTCTCAGGAAAACCTGGCCAATTCAATCAATCAATTCAAACGTAATGGTTATGACCACAGTTTTTTAATTAATAACCAAGGTCAATTAATAGCGTCTACTTTCCGAACATCGAATCACATCAAGGCNGAGTTAAAAAAACCACTATTAACAACTGAAANTATTCAGAAACTGCTATTACAACATAGCATTACCTTTGCCCCAACCTTTAGCTTAGGTATCTCTAATAGCAGCCAATATGTACCTGTGTGCAAGGTAATAAAAAATACNTCCGTGCAAATTTTGTGCTTAGCACTATCAACAGAAAATGAATTATTTAACTGGCACAATTTTAATAATATTAACGATACTGCGATTGGAATTATTGGAGGTGATGGCCATCTACTTTATGCCGACCCACTCCCTATGCATAGACGCNCATTATTAGGAAAGAAAATCTCAGCACAAATCACCACGAAAGGGCTTGATCTTAATACGGTTCGCCAACAAGGGACCTCTTATTTTACCAANCAAGTAGGCTTAGATGGTATAAAGCGCTTAGGCGTTGCTCAATATTTAGCTAAACCCAATGTCTTTGTGGTTATTTCTATCCCGATGACGAAAGAAATTTTGTTATGGCTACAGCAAATATCCGCTCCCTTTATAATTTTGTTGGCTTTCTTTATTATTAGCTATCTTTTAGCCAGCTTTTCAATTCGTCTATTCAACCAAGCGGAAGAAAATCAGAAGGTCGCGGAGGTGACACTACTGGAGCAAAANAACACNTTACAGTTATTATTTTCTAATCTTCCAGGAATTATTTACCGCGTTCGAATCCCTGACTATAAGGTTCTATTCATTACCGACGGTTGCTATGAGCTTTTAGGTTATGCGAGCAATGTTTATTTATCGGGCCAGAGAACGCCTTTCGATGACATCCATGAAGAAGACCAAGAGCTACTTGAAAAGCATGCCGCATGTGTTAATAAGCAAGAGAATAGCTACGAACATATATTCCGTATTAAAAACCCCAACGGCGAATTAAAATGGGTTATGGATCGAGGCCGAGCACTTAAAGATCAAGATAGCGACCAAGAATATTTAGAAGGCATTTTAGTCGATATGACAGAGCACATGCTTTCACAGCAGCAAGTAGAATATTTAGCAACCCGAGACCCTCTTACGGAATTAGCCAATCGCTACTTATTTAATGATGAGCTGGTAAGTTATATTGATCGCTTTCGTGAAGAGGCTAGTATAGCTCTATTATTTATTGATTTAGATAGATTCAAAACGATCAATGATTCCCTTGGCCACCAAGTCGGTGATCGCTTATTAAAGCTCGTTGCTCAACGCTTAAAAGACTGCATTGACGACAATGTCTTTTTAGCACGATTAGGGGGTGATGAATTCATGGTTATGATGAAAAACCCTACTGACATTGAGGCGGTAGAAACTCTTGCNAATACCATCAATATCGTTATCGGTAAGACTTATGANTTAGATTATTACAAACTTAATACTACCTGCAGCATCGGTATCAGTATGTACCCCCAAGATTCTATTGAGTCACACATTCTACTGCGCAATGCCGATACCGCCATGTATAGTGCAAAAGCTAAAGGTGGAAATCGCTACCAGTTTTATACTGATGAGATGAACCAAAAAGTNAATTCTCGCTTAACCATAGAAACTGAATTGCGCCGAGCAATCAAAGAAAACGAATTCGAAGTTCATTACCAGCCTCAGGTCAATGCTCATACTGGAGAACTTGAAGGAGCAGAAGCTCTAGTGCGNTGGATTCACCCTACCGCAGGAATGGTATCCCCAGTTGAGTTCATTCCTATTGCAGAAGAAACCGGCTTAATTCGAGAGATCGGTGATTGGGTTCTAAACCAAGCCTGTACCACATTCCAACGCTGGAATTNAGAATCAGAACTCAATCTATCCGTTGCCGTAAACATCTCGGTGATTCAACTTGATGATAGTTTTGTATTAAGAGTACAAGAAATTCTAAATCAATCTGGCCTGGATAAAAATAACTTAGAATTAGAAATCACTGAAAGTTTGTTAATGGACAATGTTCAAGAAAACATCCGNATTTTAGAAAACATCAATCGCCAAGGAGTTCGATT
This sequence comes from Oleispira sp., assembly GCA_016765295.1. Lineage (GTDB taxonomy): Bacteria > Pseudomonadota > Gammaproteobacteria > Pseudomonadales > Oceanobacteraceae > Oleispira. The sequence goes on along the minus strand of JAESQF010000123.1, from coordinate 50,757 downwards.
TGCCATGGATGATTTTGGCACTGGCTATTCATCCCTTAGCTATTTACGTCAATTCCCTATTAGCAAATTAAAGATAGACAGATCTTTTGTCAATGACATAACCAGTGANAGTGATGACGAAGCTATCGTAAAAGCAATTATAGTCATGGGACAAACGCTTAAATTAAAAGTCATTGCCGAAGGTGTAGAGAACCACCAACAACTCCTTTTATTGCAATCTATGGGCTGTGATAGCTATCAAGGTTATTATTTCAGCAAGCCATTAACAGAAGAAGATTTTTATAATAAGTATATTCAACCTGCTGTAATTACTAATAAAAACCAATGGTTATAAATAGAAATCTAGCATATTAGATTAGCGAGCGCTTANGGCTTTATTGTTATTATAATGCTGTTGTTTTTCTCCATACATAGAGCTGTCAGCCATTTTCAACAACTTTGTTAGCTTATAGCCATGGTATTCGGTAAATGAAAACCCTACACTACCAGAGACGTCATACTCTTTTGTCTCTACTAACTTAATACATGAAATCGCCTTGCGGATATTATTGTGCATCTGCATGACGTTCTGAATATTCGATATTTGATCTACTAAAATTGCAAACTCATCGCCACCAATTCGAGCGACAATGTCACCTTGGCGGACATTGTCGGAAAGCGTATCCGCTACTTTAACCAAAATCAAATCACCAANATCATGACCTAAATTATCATTGATACTTTTAAAACCGTTTAGATCAATAAAGAAAATCGCGACATGGTTATCGTTGCGTTCTGCCGTCGACAATATGCGCTGTCCAAAATCATCGAAGTGAAATCGATTAGCCAANCCCGTNAGCACATCAAAATTTGCCAATTGATACAATTCTTGTCGCTTAACCAAATTTTGACGTTCTATATCACGATGAACTCTAGATNTAATTAATACAAAAACAGGAAAAACCAGCATTAAAATACTCATACCCAATATATANAACCAATCAAAGTCCTGCCANGTTAGCTGTTGATTAATATTTAGAGTTAATTCAAAATCGGTTAGTTTGATATAATCGAATGACGTTAAAACGGGGAGCCANGAACTGGTATTTTCAGCGTTATAATTNCCAGTGCGCAATAAATAAAATTCTTCGCCGTTNGTATCTTTACTGCTCAACGAAAAATCCCATCCGGTATTTTTTAATGCTGAAGGAATTAGCTGTTCTGCACGAATAACTAACAGAGCGATATAACTTGGCGAGCTCTCTGCCGATACATTAACCCCCTGCATCATGACAATTGCCATTTCACCATCAATAAGTTCGAAAGGCTCTGTCATCAATAACTGATCACTTCTGCCAAACTTTTTTACCACTTTATGTACAAATTCAATTGAACTAATATCCAAACCTAACTGTGAATTTTCGCTAGCAGGCTCAATAAAAATAACAGGGAATGCCTCACCATCTGTTTTTAAGTCATGCTCGACAATNCCTTCTTCATAATTGAAAGACCATATTTTAGGAGGACTAACCGACTGTTCTTTTAAATAGCTNGTAAAAGGTTCTAAAGTATTTTCATCCACCCTTTGGGCGACTTCGAACATCAATATATGAGGGTAACGTTTGAGCATACGTTGAGCATAGGTTTGGGTTGCATGAATATCAGCTACGCGACTGCCTACCAAAAAGGCAGAAAAACCCGATAGAATTGATTCATTTTGAGCCATNAGTTCACGTACATGCTGGCGCATAAAACTGACCTCACTATAAAAGCGAGATTCGACTTTACCGTAATGCCAATAAGCATTAAACGCTAACCCCCCCAATAAACCCGANATGGCCAAAACCATCAATAAGGCATAGAGAAGTTTTAACCAATGACTATCTTCTTTAAACTGGATACATTTACCTTCCTGCTAATAATTAACTCTTTCCACCTCTTAAGATTAGATCAATATCACTCTACCTGCTGACTGCCTATCTCACTGGTAATAACCAATANGCATAACAAACTATGTCTTAACTCACTATAAATATTTCTCTCTCAGATATAAGCATCGTAGGCTAAAAGAAGGGAAAGTATTTGGAGGTTGCTATGTTTATTGAGAATAAAGANAAGCTAAAACGCCGAGTTGTTGAAGCAAACAATNTCTTGCATGATTGGGATAGAGAAAGTGAATGGAATGCAATGGAGCAGCTGAGTGAGGCGGAAGACATCCATACTCTAGCAGAGCTGTTTGCGTTACATAGAATTATGCAGGAATACAAAAAACGAAAAGGCGCTCGAGAAGATAAGGCTGATTATCGATTTTTACGCCAAGCCGTTCATTAGTCTGCTGAGACAAATGTTACTAATATTAGCCGCTACTGATTTAGCAGTTGATTATTTTTATGCTGAACTTGCTGTGCTTGCTCGCGGATATCATCAAATATTTGCTGCACACTAGGCTGGTCCTTGATTAAACCTTGGGTTTGGCCGATAAACTGCACTCCCTTGTTATAATCACCATCAACAGTCGCTGCTTTTAAGCGCGGTACGGCAGCGCCAAAATAAGCCAATAGCTTAACCTTATCCATCATAGCGAGCATACCGAGTAAGACCTTCCAGATCGGCTGTTTTACCATAGCGGCGGCCTTCATTGCTTCGATACAGGCCATGATAAAGTTCATTGGCTTCTTAGTCGCTTTAATAGCCTCAGGAGTGCGCATTACTCGAGCTGGGATACCATCAAAGTTTTTAGAGTAAATCGTATCTTGCTCCGTTTTNTTAACCACCGCATCTTTCATATTTTGATGCAGTGGGCTATCAGCACTCGTCGCTAGACGAGATCCCATGGCAATAGCATCTGCACCCAAAGAGAAAGCGGCCATTAACCCGCGGCCATCAGCAAACCCCCCAGTAGCAATAACAGGAATATTAACAACTTGGCTAATAGCAGGTACTAATACTAATGAAGTCACATCGCCGCCGTGAGCCGCAGCTTCNTGCCCGGTTACCAAAAGAGCATCCGCACCACTTTTCTGCGCTGATAACGCATGTTTTTCAGTAACGACAGTCGCAATGACCTTGGCACCATAAGCATGAGCACGCTCAATCAGCTTATCTCCCTTGCCCAAAGAGAAATTAATAACCGGGACCTTAGCTTCAATCGCGATATCGACNTTNGCCTCAGCACCTGGCATCAATAACGTAATACCGATACCAAAAGGTTTATCCGTTAACTGCCGAATTTTAGCGATCGCCTCTTGGGTTTCTACAGGGGTTAATGGACCACTCGCGAGAATGCCTAAACCACCAGCATTAGAGACAGCAGCAACAAGCTCAGGTGTTGATATCCAGCTCATGCCTGGCAGTAATATCGGCATTTCTATGCCTAATAATTCAGTAATAGCAGTTTTCACAATGAGTCTCGCATAGAAAATGATGCTCACTTTACCGACAATTACACTATTAGGCTAGATTCTGGGACAGAAATTGGGGNGATTAAGCGGGGGAAAAGAGATTAACGGTTTTGCTGAATGTAATTTAAGAACATTTGCTGACGCTGCTGAGGGTTCATACTGCGTACCTGCTGTGCTTGCTGTTCNCGCTGAGCCGAGGTTTGCGGATTAGCCGTTTGATTAACTGATTGATAAAATTGATTCAAAGCACGCTGTTGTTCTGGACGCTGATTATTCCACTGAATTTTATTTACATTAGAGTCACGAGANAATTCAGATAAATCAGTTACGGGCTGCAATGCTGTCGTAGTCTCTGCCATAGTAAAACTACTAAGCAATAAACTCATCATGGCACCGATCAAAAATCGCATATTTGCGCTTACTCAGGGTTATCAAACTATTAAAATAAAAACCAACCTGCTAATTACAGTCTACTAAGTTTAACTAGGATGTCACGCCATAAACCGTAAATGCTGGGTAAATATTAATCCTATTTATTGCAACTGAAAAGCGTGCTATTTAATGCCTAGTTAAATAACAACTGATNTCCAAACCACCTTCAGGATGATTACGAATCGCCATATGACCATCAAAACTAATCATCACTCGATTGGCAATAGCCATGCCTAAACCATACCCCCGAGCACCCGTTTGCTTCTGTTTAATATTTTGATCAATGCGTTCACGAGCTTGCTCTGCTCGATAAAAGGGTTTGGTCAAATTAGGAATATGCTCTTCNGCAACACCAGGCCCATGGTCTCTAATGATCAGTGCAAAATCACTATCAATACTTTTAATTGTAATTTCTACCTTGGTATTTTCAAAAGTATGCAATAAGGCATTACGAATCAAATTTTCGACCGCAGAGCTAAGCAATTTCTCATCCGCCATTACCCAGCAATGCTTCTTCTGACAGTGTATTTCTATACCTTGCGACTGCTGTTCAAAGTGCGCATCTTGCACCACCCGGTTGACGACATCAATTAGATCAATGGCTTGCCACTGTTCAGGGTGGCGTTCAACATCAAGTTTGGCCAATAGTAAAATATCAGCAANCATTTCATTGATACGATTAGTCTCTAGATCAATACGATCCAGGTTCTCCATGACCAGCTCGTTACCATCCATGCGAGCTAATTCATTGGCAATTTGCAGGCGCGCTAACGGCGAGCGTAATTCATGAGAAATGTCTCGTAATAAGCCTTTTTGATCGGCTAATAGAGTTTGAATACGGTCAGCCATGACATCAAATTCACGACTAAGATCACCNATTTCATCACGTCTGTTGCGTAATCGGTAGCCAGAACGTGCACTTAAATCACCACCCGCAATTGCCTTAACTGTTTTTTGTAGTCGCTGCAGAGGTCGTGATAAATAACCGGATAATAAGAAACCCATACCGGCAAAAAAGATGATCGCAACACCCAAACCAAGATAGATGTAACTTTTTACATCCAATACCGCAAAGGGATGAAGAAATTCGACTACCAATAGGTAAAAACTGCCATCAAGTGAGGTCAACGGTGCTTTAACCAATATTTCGCTACGATTCAGAGGTTGTACCTTTACATGAAATTCACTAGCAGAAAGCGCATATTCAGAGACCGCCTCTGGGGTTTCACCACCCAGAATACTGCTGCCGCTACTATCAAAGACGTAGGCATTTACATTAGGGTGCTGTTCAAAGGTCAATAGCCATTCAATTAACAATGGCTCCCCTCCTCTCTGNAACATTAGCTCAGCGGCAGAGATATAACCTTCTGTTGGGGCGACTAAATTATTCGTTTCATTCGATAGCTGACGGTAGAATACCGCATAAGCGAGAGTAACCAGCGTAGCTAATACGCTGGTTAAAATAAAAGCTAAATAGATTTTCCAATAGATACCGCGCACTTTAAAGCCCCAAACAGATCAAGCTTGCGCTGCGACGTACATATAACCAACACCACGAATTGTTTTAATTCGCGCTTGACCATCATCATGTACACCCAATTTTTTGCGCAAATTACTCAGATGCATATCTAAGCTGCGATCAAAGAGGGTTAATGAACGCGACATAGCTTCTTCCGCCAGCTGATTTTTTTCGACCACCTTACCTAGGTGAGAAACCAGAGTATTTAAAATATTATATTCAGTAACCGTTAGCTCTAAAGGCTCATTATTTTTTAACACATGATGCTGACTATGATCAATTTCAAGCTCATCAATACGAATAACATCATCTTTTTGTACATTTGAATCGGCCTGACTGCGGCGCAGAACAGCTCGCAAGCGCGCGATTAACTCACGCGGGTTACAAGGTTTTGGCAGATAATCATCGGCACCAATTTCAAGACCAACGATACGGTCCATTTCATCTCCCTTGGCCGTTAACATCACCACGGGAAGTTGACTTTTTTTGCGCAACTCGGTCAATACCTCTAACCCAGTCATACCCGGCATCATAACATCCAATACCATCGCATCGTATGATTGTGCTAAAGCTTGCTGCAGACCTTCGGGCCCATTGTGAACCTGGTCAACCTCAATACCCTCACGCGATAGGTACCTGGCTAACAGTTCACAAAGTTCTTGATCATCATCTACTAATAGAATTTTCATTTTTCCCTACCTAACAATTCCTTAGCTGTATTAAATAATGATCTCGAGTTATTGCAATACATCTTTACACTTTCTAAACATTTATCTGCAAAAAAGTAGACTACTACCTATCATCGGTGCGGCCATGCTTGGTTACGAAGGCAATTGCCTCCCTAACCGACAACTCTACTCGCTCTTCCACATCGCTCAATTCATTCGGTGACATATAGAACGCCATGTCAACTTCATAGCGATAATATTTGGGTGGCAGTCGATTTAAAGCAACACAAGCTACATCCACCATAAAATCTAGACTTGGCTCTTTAGCCTGCCCATCAAGCTGACGATGTATTTCTTTGGCAACAACCTGCTCGTAATAGTTATTGATGTTATTCGCAATGGCCATATAAAATTCCTCTGTCTTATCCTATCACCTTAGTCTATCTAGTCTTGAGCGTGAGGCAGCAAAAGCAGAAAACTACTTTTTAACCAATAATTGATCAATTTTTGCTTCAAGTGACAATACTTGCTGCTGCAAGCACTCTAACTTCTTACTGTTCTCCAGCTCTTGAGCGGTTAACTTATCTTCTGATTGAGACAGAAAAAAGGTTGAAAAGCTTGCCGTTAACAGAGAAAATAATGCCACTCCGAGCAAAATCAAAAATCCAGCAAAAATTCTGCCCATCGTACTTACAGGCACAATATCGCCATAACCTACCGTCGTGACCGTCACCCAAGCCCACCAAATGCCATCAAGAGGACTTTTAATGGCAGGGTCAACCGCCGCCATAATAGTGCCGGAAAATACCACGACAATAAAACTGACGATTAGCGTAGTGCCGAGATTATTATGACTTAAAATTTTTCGCGCCGAAGTCGACATGCTAAATAACAAAGAGAATAAAACTAATAAGCGCAGAATACGTAAGCCACCGGCGATAGGAAAGGCATCCCATAACCAAGGAAGACCCGCGACAATAATAACTAACCCTCCCCAATTACGTTTTAGAAAGTTAATTTTATCATCAACTAAAAAACATAAAACTAGGGTTTCAATGACAAAGAAGCCCCAAATGAGCCAATCACTGTAGAAAGTTAATAACAACGGTGCCATTGAATTAGCTTCTATATACCACTCTAGAATGATCCAAAAGGCAATCAGAATCATCGGCCATTCAAATAACCGNCCCGCTTTAATCGCNCGATAATTCTCGTTACNATCAATACCCGATAAACCAAAAGATCCCGCTAAGTTTTTTNCCATAACCGCTTACATTCCATAGAAACCACTTCTTTAGACGGGATAATAGCCAAAGCTGAAATTCATTACCATCGCTGTCGATTAGTAAACTCTTATTAATAGATGCTGGGGTCTACTTCAATTTTGTGTACAGGGCCACTCCAGCCATCAAAACCGCCGATTAGCATTTCAACCTGACTAAACCCCATTTGCTTTAAGGTAAAAGCGGCTAATGTACTGCGACCGCCATTTTTACAATAAATCAAAATAGCTTGCTGTGGGTCTATTAATTGAGGGTGATTACCAACCTTAAACTCCAATACCCCACGCGGAACATTCACCGCTTGTGGCAAATGACCTGCCTGAAATTCAGCAGGCTCTCTAACATCCAAAATTAAGGCCTGTTGCGCCAGCTGCTCTTCTGCACGGCTGCCATCTACGAGGGTAATCTGACTACGAGCAGTTGCCAGCATATCTTCCCGAGTTACAATTTTATCATTCATACAAAACACCCTATATAACCATGTAGTTATCTAGAAGAATAGCAGGCTTATTAACTCAGTCATAGGCAGTCACCTCACTTTCTACTTTAATAAAATCGTTTATCACTTTTTTACAAAATGGAAACGGCTAATATGACATACTGGTTTAACCAACCTATAAGCAATCAGTTCAACAAATAAATACAAATAACTTTGCCCTGCCTCAGGCAGCTCACAGATTAGGGCTTATACTCAAAATATGACTGTATTTAATTGAGTATCTCATCTTGGATCAGGAAGAATGGACAAACGCGAACACCCTAGATTTGAAAGCCACGTAGAAGCAAAGTTAATTGCTACCGATGGCTCTAGCTACCAATGCCATGTCTCAGACTTCTCCCAAGAAGGGCTAAGGGTATATTGGGCCGAAGAGGTGGACTTAAAACTTAAGATTAAGGATTCTCTGCAGCTTTATTTAACCCTAGAAGATACACCCTTAAATATTTCTGTATTGTGTCTATATCAAGAAGGCAATAGCGGCGGTTTCAAACTTGCTCACGCGAATAACGAACTATTTCTACAATTACAAAGCTTAAATCAAGCATCCCGTAATCATGGCGCTCTCAGCACTGAAAAAAGAAGTCAGTATAAAAAAGTGTTCGAACAGCGCGTTAAAGAAAGCAGCCAAGGCATCATTAAACAATGGCATAGCGAGGTCTTAGAAGAGCTATTCTCTCAGGCTAATAAAGCCCTGAATAATACTGAGCAACAAACTTTTTATAGCGCTGAACAACTAATAAAAGATGCTAGCAGTCAAATACAGAACACATTCCTTAGCGCTATCGCGGCACAACTCGCTTGCTGGCAAGAAGGTAAGCCGCAGCTTACCTCTGAAGTTGAGCGCTCTGAATATGAAGAGCAAAGCCTATCGCTAGTTCAGCAAGATGACTTTGAAGATTGGTTATTGTCTAAAGTAACCAGTACTCATTTACAATCCCGTTTAAGCCACGCCTCGTTTGAGGTGCGCCAGCTACTGGATATGATTTCCGAAGCTAAACCAGAGAATTGCTTCAACCCTCTTGGCGCCAATGTTATTACCGAAGCCTTCCGCGCGGCTACCGAAGAGCTAACTATTGATAAGCAAATTCGTCAGATTACATTTGATGTATTTGAACAAGTCGCAGGACAACAATTACAAGCCGTCTATCAATGGTTAATTAAAAAAATTGATATCCCCCTCGCATTCCGTCACCGCCGCCCAACAAAAACGGCCAGTCGCCCTAGCGCAGCAAGCTCTACGTTTGATGATGAACAACAAGCGGAGACCACAGAGCCTCAAATATTGCCCGGTACGCAGAACGGTCAGCAGGGAAATCAACAAGGTAATCAACAATACACTCAACCTGGAATGTCAGCAGGCCAAGCGCAAATGGCCAGTTACCCAGGTTATACAGCACCGTCTACTGCCGGTTCAATGAGTTCATTTCGCCAAAACCAAGCGGAAGCTCAGCAAGCCTATAGTAATATCCAAAGCTTATTGTCTTTACGCTATCAGCGGATTGAAAGTGGCCTAACCAGTGCAGGTATTGAATCTGAACTCGCTCAGCCCAGCATACCGGTAGCAGAACATGGCCAGGTTCAAACTGCGTTACAACAACTGTGGCAAAAATCAGATACTCGGGTCGGTCAAGTACGCCAAGATCTAGAACAAGCATTGGCAACACAAGAAGTGGGGCTACCCGTAGCAAATCGCGAAGCCTTAGATACCCTGGAGCACGTTACCCAAAACTTAGTTGGCAGTGAACAGATCTCGGATTTCATCAAGCCTTTTATTGAAGACCTTGAACAGCCGCTGTCGATGATGATGCTGCATGACCCAAGTATGATGTTCAACCCACAACACCCTGGACGTCTCGCACTGAACTCCATCTCTAAACTTGGCAGGATGACCACCACCGGCCAAGACCGAGTGAGTGAAAAATTAAAGTCTTTATTACAGAATATTGATAATAACAGTACCCCAGAGGAGTTAGAGGTTCAATTACAGAGCTTGCAAGCTGGCGTCGATATCATGCTACTAGAGGCCGAGCGCCGAGCTAAAATGAATGCCGACCGCGTTGCTCAAGCGGCCGAAGGTGAACACAGAGTTGAACAAGCCCGTGAAAAAATTGCCCGTTTAATCAGTAAAGATGCCTCTGGAAGAACATTACCTGCCATTGTTATGGAATGGTTAGAACAAGGCTGGAAGCCCCTATTAACCTTAATTTATTTGCGTGAAACCGCCGAAAGCAAGCGCTTCCGCGGGGCNGTNAAACTCTATCGNCAGGTACTTTCTTTATTCAACCCNAAGAACTCTGGGCGCATAGAGTTANTNGAACGTTTTTTGCCNTTAATTAACTTGATGCACAATGAACTTGACCAACTCAATGGCTCTCGCCCAGACCATACTCGCTGGCACGAAGAAATCAAACANGCCGCCGAACANCATTTAGAAAAAGGTGANATTGCAGAGACNGTAGAAGTCCCTGAAGANATCGAAGAAGAAAAACCCTCTCTTGAAGGTAAAGGCGTTCGTAGAGCGCTTAANNTNCANNTTGGTGATTGGNTATTAATGGTTGAACAAGATCANAATGTCTCTGTGGTTTGGATGGCAGAAGATGGATCTAANTTNGCCTGTGTTAACCACAGCGGTATGAAGGTTGTTGATTTCTCGTTAGANGAGNTAGCGGCAGCCCTTGATGACGGAACGGTTAAACGCTTGTATGAGCAAGAAGAATCTGCGGTTGATCAGAGCTTAGATGCGTTAGTGCAGCAAATTTACAGNGANCTNTCTGCTCAAGCCAATACCGACGCATTAACTCAAATTAATACCCGCCAACATTTTATGCGTCATTTAAAAGAAGAGGTAGCCAAATCTCATCGCTCTAATCTCACCCATACCCTTTGTATGATCGATATTGATCAATTCAAATTAATCAATAGTGATTATGGGGTTAAAGGTGGAGACGAATGCCTTAAAGCCATTGCCGATCAATTACTGATATTTGCAGGTAACAAGTTTGATTGCGCTCGTATGGGCAGTAATGAATTTGCGATATTATTCCAACATAGCGAAATCGTCAAAGGTGAAACTAAAGCTAGAGAATTGAAAAAGAAACTAGAGCAAATGGACATCATTAGCGAAGATCATAAATTTCGTATTCATGTGAGCATGGGAGTTTCCGAACTCAATTATCAAGTAGCCGATGAACGTGATCTCTTGGAATATGCTGAATCCGCCTGTTTGTCAGCAAAAGATAAAGGCGGCAGCCGAGTTTATCGCTACATCGAAGACGACAGTTCTCGTATTAAGCGCGATGAATTCATGTCTTGGGCAAATAAGCTCAACCAAGCACTAGAAACTGACCAACTGCATTTATTGTGTTTGCCCGTTACCGCTATTCAAGAAGCAGAAAAAGAACTGCGTCAATATGAAGTGATCATCAGCATAGAAGATGAAAATGGCACTCAGATTCCGCCATTAGAATATCTGCAAGCAGCAGAACACTACAGCCGTATGTACTTAATTGACCGCTGGACTCTCGAACAATTAATTAAGTGGATGAGCACTCATAAAGAGGAAGTCGCCAAAATTGATCGCTTTATGTTAAAGCTCTCCGGCTATTCAATGAATGATGACTCTTTGCTAGCCTTTATATTTGAGCAGGCCCGTGAGCACGACATCCCTGTAGACAAGTTTTGCTTTGAATTGAATGAAACGTCTGCCATTCAAAATATTGAAGATGCGGTAGATTTTATGCATGAAATGCGTAGTTTAGGCTGTGAATTCACCTTATCTGATTTTGGTACTGGGCAATCGTCCTTTGAATACTTAAAACAGCTACCAGTCAATTACGTCAAAATAGATCATACTTTCATTAAAGAGTTAATCACTAGCTCTGCTGATTACGCCATGGTGAAATCGATCAATGAAATTGCTCATTTTATGGCGAAAAAGACCATTGCTGAGCAAGTGAACGATGAAGAGACGTTGAATATTTTACGCAGTATCGGCATCGACTTCGCCATGGGTGGGGAGCTTCTACAAGCAATCCCTTTGGATAAGTTAGCCCAATTGAACTAATTATTTTAGCGCGCATACGCCCCTTTAGTTTATTAATACCCTCCAATACTGCCCTAGCTCAATGTTAAGGGCAGCAGAAAAGACTGTCGCTTAATAGACTAGTTAAAATGTGCTTATAAGCAGTGTATAATTCGCACCTCATTTTTTATATCCCAGAATTCTTATGACCCGATTGTTGATAATAATTGCCATTCTAACGATTCAAGCTTGCTCAATTGGCAACCTGCCCGATAATTTGTCACGCTCAATGATGAACCAAGAAGACCCAGAGCTAGTACGCACCGCTGCCCCAGCCTATTTATTAATGCTCGATGCTCTCGTTGAGACCTACCCTGATGACGAAACCTTTTTAATTCCAGCGGCTAAGCTCTATGGTGCTTACGCGGGAGTATTTGCCAATGACGCCGCACAAACTAAGCGCATGGCAGAACGCTCTAAGAGTTATGCACATCGCGCCCTATGCGAAAGTGAAGAAGACTTATGCCTAGCATTAGATCAAAAAATAGAAGACATTCAACTTGAACTGAGCGAGCTTGATGAAGATGAATTACTTCTGGTTTATACCTACGCGTCTTCATGGGCAAGCTGGATTCAAGCAAATACCAGTGATTGGGATGCGATTGCTCAGCTACCAAAAGTAAAAATCTTATTCAATTGGGTGCTAAAATACGACCCAGATTATGACAATGGCACCGCACAAATTTATATGGGGGTATTAGAGTCACAAATCCCTCCTTCATTAGGAGGTCGCCCAGATGTAGCCAAAGCGCATTTTGAGCACGCTATTCGAGCATCAGATGGTAAAAACCTAATGGCAAAAGTATTATATGCCCAGCAATATGCTCGCTTATTATTTGAACAAGAACTGCATGACCGGTTACTGCACGAAGTGCTAAATTCAGAAGCCAAAGCCGAAGGCTTAACCTTAATGAATCAGCTCGCGAAACAGCAAGCTAAAGAACTACTTGCGGATTCAGCCGAGTACTTTGAATAACTCATACCTTGAATAACGTTAAGATTAACGAATTACCTCTGAGCCTCATATTATGAACATTGTAAAAAAATTAATCATATCCAGTTTAATTGCCTTTGCTAGCAGCCAAACCCTTGCTGTTACATTAAAAATTGCCACCGTTGTGCCTAACGGCAGCAGCTGGATGAATGAAATGCGAGCAGCTGCAAAAGAAGTTAAGCAAAAAACAGACGGTCGAGTAAAAATCAAATACTACCCTGGCGGCGTAATGGGCAGTGATAAAACGGTATTACGTAAGATGCGTTCTGGCCAACTACATGGTGGTGCAATTTCCGCCGGCGCGTTAGCCCATATTTATAATGGTGTACAACTATATAGTTTGCCTTTCACCTTCGATAATCTTGAAGAAGTACATCATATTCGTAAAACCTTCGATCCAATTATCGCTCAAGGGTTAGCAGACAATGGCTTTCAGCTATTAGGCCTTTCTGAGGGCGGTTTTGCTTACCTTATGTCGAATAAGGCGATCACTACAGCAGAAGATATCAAAGGCCAAAAAGTATGGGTGCCCGAAGGTGATTTGATTGGTAATGAAATTTTCAAAGTCGCGGGTATTAACCCAATTGCTTCGCCCATTTCAAACGTTTATACCGGCCTGCAAACAGGTTTATTAGACACCATAACGATCAATCCTTCCGGTGCTATTGCACTGCAATGGCATACTAAAGTTAGCCACCTTTCCGATGAACCATTACTGCTAATTATGGGCATGCTCGTGGTTGACAAAAAAGCCTTCAAGAAGATTAGTGCCGACGATCAAATCATTGTTAAAGCAGCGGTTGCCGCTTCTTTTAAGCGCTTAGATACCTTGAATGCAGAAGGTAATATTGGTGCTCGCGCCGCCCTACAGAAAAATGGCATCACCTTCAATAAGCCTTCAGGTACTGAACTGCGTGAAATTGCCGACAAGGCATTGGAAAATCTAAAAGCGATGAATGCGTACCCTGCAGAGACCTATCAAGACTTACTGCAAGCTTTGAAAGAATACCGTCAAGGGCAGCCATAACCTGCCTGCTGATACGCAACAAACTCTCGACAAAACCGAGTCATTTAATAAATAGCGAATTTCATTAATGCCCAACTCAATAATCCAGCGCTCGGTGCGCTGGCTTCACCACCTCGAAGACCTACTATTAGCTAGCGTTCTGACAACCATGTTAACTCTCGCCATTACCGATATCGCCATGCGCTTAATTACCGGTGGCAGCCTAATCTGGATTCCTCCGGTATTACAGGTACTGGTTCTATGGCTAGGTTTGCTGGGTGCACTGCTCGCCAGTCGCAGCCAAGAACATATTGCTATTGATGTCATCAGTCGTTTTGTCGGCCCCCTAGGCAAAAAAATCTGTGGTATTAGCGGCAGTTTATTTGCAGCGTTGGTATGCAGCCTGGTCGCTTATTTCAGTATTATATTTCTTCAACAATCCATTGAGTACGATGATATCGCTTTTGCTCAGGTTCCAGCTTGGCCACTACAACTCATTATTCCTTTTACCTTTTCGTTAATGGCCTTCCGCTTCTTTTTACATACCCTAGGTTTTATACGCATTAAAGATTATCAGCCTAACCCAGCGCTAAAAGGGGAAAGTGTATAATGGCCATGATCATCTCCGGATTATTCATATTGCTTGCATTAATGGGCGCACCCCTTTTCGCAGTTATTGCCGCCAGTGCATTATTAGGCTTCTTTCAGCAAGATGTCGGCCTCGAAGTTGTCGCGATTGAAATCTATCGACTGACAGAGATGCCTGTACTTACTGCGATTCCACTCTTTACGTTTGCCGGTTATTTATTAGGAGAAAGTAAAGCGCCTCAACGCTTAGTACGTATTACCGATGCGTTATTAGGTTGGATGCCGGGTGGCCTAGCCATCGTTGCATTAATCGCTTGCGCCCTATTTACCGCCTTTACTGGCGCCTCTGGTGTCACGATTGTTGCATTAGGTGCCCTTCTTTATCCAGCCCTTAAAAATGCAGGCTATAGCAACAACTTCAACCTGGGTTTAATTACTACCTCAGGCAGCTTAGGCTTATTATTTGCGCCTTCATTACCGCTAATTTTATATGGCGTCGTTGCCCAACAGTTAGCCCTCGATATTCCGATAAGCATCGATGATCTATTCTTAGCGGGCATTATCCCCGGTACCTTAATGCTGGTTGCGCTTTCTATTTACAGTGCGATACAACCAAGAGACCCCGCCGCGCTGCAAAACAAAACCAAGTTCGATATCAAAGAGGCTTGGGCTGCGATTAAAGATACGGCATGGGAAGCACCGCTGCCTTTCATCGTTTTAGGGGGTATATATGGAGGTTTCATTGCGGTATCAGAAGCCGCAGCGATTACTGCCTTCTATGTCTTATTGGTAAGCGTCGTCATTCGTCGAGAAATTAGCCTGCGTAAACTCCCCATTGTGATGCGTGACTCAATGAAGCTCGTCGGTGCCATCTTAGTCATTCTCGCCGTATCTTTAGCGTCAACAAACTACATGATCGATGCAGAAATTCCGACCTCGATATTTGACTTCATCAGTGAGCATATCGATAGCCAGCTAACCTTCTTATTCTTACTGTTTCTATTTTTATTAGTGCTTGGCATGATGCTCGATATCTTCTCAGCTATCGTCATCATGGTACCGATTATATTACCCATCGCGATACAATTTGGTATTCACCCGGTACACCTAGGCATACTATTTTTAGCGAATATGCAGCTAGGTTACTTTACACCACCGGTGGGGATGAACTTATTCATCGCCAGTTTCCGCTTCCAACGCCCGGTAACAGAGCTGTATCGAGCAACAATCCCCTTCTTCTTTATCTTGCTGGCGACCGTGCTATTGATCACCTATGTACCTTGGCTAAGTCTCGTCTTCATCGACTAGCTTTAGAATCCAACCTTATCGCTATGTCAGTTAATACCACTGACATAGCTTTACCCTTGGGATACCCATCTTTGCGCTCAAGTCAGTATATTAATGACATGTGATCGCACCTACGGAAGGGTCTTATTTAACATCAAATTGATGTCGCCATTAGCCCGCGTGGCTAATGGCTCTTTTTTATTTTCTCCCTTACTTTCGCCTTCTTTGCTCTCCTCTCTCTGTTTGCGTTATTATCCTCGTTTTATGCACCTGAACTTTGTATTTATTCGTTGATTCTAGGAACCTTATGTCAAAACGCAAAATCTGTTCTAGTTGCGAACGTCCAATAAAAACATGCTTATGCTATGTCATCACTCAGCTAAGTTGTAACTACCAGCTCATCGTCTTACAAGACCCTAAAGAAGCTAAGCATGCACTATCTTCCGCCCCTATTTTGGTAAAATCTATCAAAGGCGCGCGCTTAGTCATTGGCGAACAATTCAACCCGTTCGAGTTACTCGATGATGACTGGCAAGAGAACAGTTTATTAGTTTTTCCCAGTGACAAGAGTTTAACCAGCGGCCAAGCCATTCAAAAAACCTATAAACATCTAATTTTACTCGATGGCACTTGGCGAAAGGTTGCTCGACTAATGCATTTAAATCCTTGGCTAACTGAGCTGCCTTGCATCGCCATAAACTCCTCTAATGAGAGCGAGTATCAGATACGTAAATCACCTCGTGAAGATGGCCTATCGACCATTGAAGCCGCGGTACATATCCTTAATGGCTTACAGCCAGATAAAGACTTCAGCCCTATTCTAAATGCATTTCGAAAAATGATTCAATACCAGATCGATGCCATGGGAGAAGCTACTTTCGACAAGAATTATCAACGTTAACTAAGTGAAAATGTTACCCTGCGGCCATGAAGGAATCTACTCGTGAAATACACAGAAGTTACGACGAACTTGGCCCCATTCAAGTATTGGATGATGGCCATAAACGCTATCTAGCCTTTGGCACCGATGATGAACAAAGCTGCCAGCTTATTCGTCAACCGTACCTATTACAGCATGAATATACCCGTGCGATTTTATTATCCCTATTAATGGTCGAGCCAAAACACGCCACAGTAATCGGCACTGGGGGCGGCTGTTTATTAACCACTCTTCATCACATACTGCCCGAATGCCAACTGCAAGGTGTTGAACTTAGACGTGAAGTAGCCCGCCTAGCCTATAAGTATTTTCAACTGCCCAAGCATCCAAGGATTAAATTACACATTGGTGATGGCTTTCAATATTTACAGGAAAGTGAGATACAGACCGATCTCATCATAGCCGATATGTACCTCGCCGATGGTATCGATCAACAACAACTATCCGCTCAATTTATTGCAACCAGCTATAAAAAGCTCAACCAAGGCGGTTGGTTAGTTCTTAATTATTGGTTAGACCACAAATTGGAAAGTCACTTAGCCGAAGCACTGCAGCAGTACTTTGACCAAATTTACATGTGTGATACTGGGGGTGGAAATTGGGTTATATACGCAGGAAAAACCAACATTAATAATAACTTAATCAATGAAAGTAAGCTCAAATCTCTTTCTAAAGCCGCTGGTTTTTCATTGAATTATTTTTTAAAACGACTGGTTACTTTAGCCTAATATACGCAAGGCCAAGAAAAGCACATTAAAAATTAGTGTCTATACTGAAATATTGTTAACAGATAGGACAACGCTTGTGTACGCTCTTGGCATCAACGCTCTAAACAAATTAAACTTCACCCGCAAATTTCAAATCATTCTAATTACGCTGCTGCTACCCATTCTTTATGCCTCGGTGATTATTTACCAAGAAAACAATCATAAAATAAACCTAATCACTTACAAGATTAATGGAATTGAGACCGTCAATTCACTTAAGCCGTTAAGAATAATTGCGGCCAAACATCGCGGAACCTCAGCGCAGTGGTTTTCTGGCAATAAACAAATATCAACCAGCATCCGATCATTGGAAGCTGATATGCAACAAGCTTTCGAAGATGCGAAAAAAAGCATTAGCCATGCAAATTACTCGCAAAAAAGCCGAGACCAGCTAAAACAACTGCAACAGTCTTGGCAGGATTTATTATTCGACCGCCTACAATCTCAAACAGCCAGCCATAGTTTCAATGAGCACAGTCTATGGGTTAACCAAGTCGACCAATTGATTAACAGTATTTCTCGTCAATCAGGTCTCACCTTAGATCAAAATCTTGCTACCTATGAATTAATGAATATCACGGTATTCGCAATTCCAAAACTGCAAGAAGCATTGGGTCAATTACGTGGAATTGGCGCAGGCGTGGCAACAAAAGGTAGCTTTGACTCCAATTCTTTTGTCTCTGCCAGTACGCTCTACAATACGATCGAAAAAAACATAAATACTATTAAACAAGAATTCGATGTTCTCGATAGCATTTCTGCTACTTTAATTCCGGATGAACTTAAGCAAGTAACATCATCAATTATTAAATTTCAAAAAGTATCCAATGAAAAGTTAATACAACCAGACAAACCTATTATTAGCGGTTCAGATTACTTCTCACTCGGTACAGAGACAATTAAACACGTTACAGATTTACATATGGCGATAAATCAGATCTACCAGAATACATTAGAGGAAAATAAAAAACAGATGATAAACACTATGATTCTGTCTCTTGGAATTTTTGTGTTACTTTTTTTAAGTGGAAGTTATTTATTTGTATGCCTACGTATTACGGTTGGCCAGAATGCGAAAACAACTCAGAAAATGGCGGCAGATTTAGAAGCAGGGACGTTGAATCAAGAATATTACTCAGACAGCCAAGATGAACTCGGTAATACCATCAGTGCGTTAAAAAAATCTTATAGCCAGCTACGGGGGACTGTCTCACAAGTACGTAACTACTCAGGCACCTTATCGCATTCTTCGCATGAACTACTAAGCGTATCAAAAGAAGTTAACAATCTAGGGGAAGAACAAAAAAATAAAGTGGCTATTATTTCTACTGCCGCAACTGAGCTGGCTGCCACAGCACAAGAAGTATCAAGCCATTGTGAAAATGCCGCGGCCAAGATGCTCGAATCTAAAGAGCAAGCTTCTCTAGGTGCTAAGCACTCCCATTCTTCCGCCGAAGTTATTCGCACCTTAGCCATTAATGTCCGTAATGCCGGTGACGAAATTGAACAACTTGCACAGCAAGCAGCTTCCATCAGCACCGTTATCGATGTCATTAAAGCCATTGCAGAACAAACCAACTTACTGGCCTTGAACGCCGCAATTGAAGCCGCGCGCGCGGGAGAACAAGGACGGGGATTTGCAGTCGTAGCGGATGAAGTACGAACTTTAGCCACACGAACTCAAGAATCTACCAATGAAATTGAAAATACAATTTCTAGCTTGCAGCAAGTTGCAGAAAAAGCCGTGCAAGCCATGTCGACCTCTTGCGAACAGGCCAATGAAAGTGAAGCTGAGGCTAGTAAAACAGGAGAAGCACTGAGCGACATTGAAAACTCAATTAATCATGTCAGTAGTTTAATTGAACAAGTCGCAACGGCCGGTATGCAGCAGGCAAGTGCCGCTAATGAAATTGCTCAGAATATTATTGCCGTCGATGACGCATCAAGCGAGCTCGTTGAAAAGGCAAGTAGCATGTCAAATATCGCGGATGAAGTAGGCCGTGATAGTACCGAGCTTGATAAACAGATGCAGCAGTTCCAAGTTTAAGTTCGAAAAGTAATCCCATTCGTAATAGAAAATTAATCTTTGTTAAATAAATATTTCATATTTAACAGCGACATTGGACTAGTCCAATAATTCTAATAGGTATGATCATGATACGCATCTCTTGCAAACCCAAGACGATACTATCTTATGCATTAATGCTACTAACTGTAGATGCATTAAGTGCTAGTAACAAACCTGTCGCTTTATCCGATATTGAGTTACCCGACGCAGTAGCAATCACCGGAGATAAAAAAGTTTTACTCATCGGTATCGATGGCCTCCAATTTGAAGAACTACAGAAAGTCTCCACACCCAACTTCGACCGTTTAACCATTAATAAAGCTTATACGGGTGGCATTACCCACTCCAATAGCGAGCAATCGACCTCAAGCGGGCCTGGTTGGTCAACCATTCTAACGGGGGTGTGGGCCAATAAACATCAGATTACTAGCAACAGTTCTGATCTTGCTAATCCAAAGTTTCCTAGTATTTTCAAACGTTTAAGAGATGCTCAGCCGCAAGCAAAAATAGCCAGTATAATGAACTGGGGAACACCCAATACATCTTACTTTCGCAACGATGTCACAGGTAATGATATAATCCTTAATGGCTTAGTGGATAAAGACGTCACCCTTAAAGGTGTTGAACTAATACAACAAGGATATGATCTAGTATTTCTTCATTTAGATGATCCTGATCATGCAGGGCATAGCACAGGATTTGGCCCCGCTTATAACAAGTCTATTCAAATTACTGACCAGTATTTAGGGCTGCTATTAAATGCGGTGAATCAAAGCCATCATGATTGGTTAGTCTTAATCACTACTGACCATGGACGCCACCCCATCACAGGGTATGGTCATGGCAACCAAACAAAAGAAGAAAAAACGATCTTTATTGGTAGTAATAAAACCTTGAATGCAGAATTCACTCAACCACTTAGTGACTTAAACAACCATGACTTTAACAATCTTTATGGCAATCCAGCACAAACTAGTTTAACGCCTACCGCCTTGCGCTATCTTGATATTGAAATTGAGAAAGAGTGGCTGTTAGATGGTATTCCATTAGTCGACAACCTAGGCGTTCGTAAATTAATGCCAACATCAACTGGCAATAATGATATCGCTTGGAGCTCGTTAGAAGATGTTCAAATAGAGCTCTATCGCAACGGTCAATTTCTTACTCAATTAAACACTAGCGATCAAGGTTGGAGTGATGATACTGAAATTCCAGGTATTTTCGATTATGCTCTAGTCCAGAATTTTACTCCTGCGGCATTACGCTTAAACAAGATTGATATAAATGCAGCTGTCAGCTGGGGCTCCTCCCATGCTTATCTTTTCCGCAATGACCAGCGCTATGTACGTTATGCAAAAGTCTTTGATAAGGCGAGTCCGGGATATCCAAAGGATACAAACAATTCAAGCTGGCCAGGATTTGATACTCATGCAGATCAATTGATTGCCGCTTTCGAAAAAGATATCTCCACCAGCTATTACTTTTTTAATAACGGCCATTACATTCGTTATAACAACATCCTTGATAAAGCAGAAACAGGATATCCAAAGATTGTTAATAACGACACTTGGCCTGGACTTGAAGGTTATGCTAATAAAATAACTGCTGCCTTACGCTGGAATAATAATAAAGTTTATTTTTTCTTAGATAATGGTCAATACATTCGCTTTGATTTAACCAATGACAGGGTAGATAGCGGCTATCCTAAAGCTATCAATAGCCAAACTTGGCCAGGCCTCGAAAGTTATTCAATGGATATTACGAGTGCCGTAAAATGGAACGATAATGTCGCCTATATATTTTTGACCCATCAGCGTTACCTCCGATACAAGCTTAATTCTGATCAAGTTGATAATGGTTATCCGTCCAAGGTTAACGCTAATACTTGGTCTGGGTTAATGATGCCTTAATCACACACTTAAATAATCCAGCATGGCCCTTAGTTTAGGGGTCATGCTTTTCCTATTCGGATAAACGGCATTAACATTTACCTTGCGGCCTACCCAAGTATCTAAAACTCTCACCAATGATTTATCTTTCACCTGTTGCTGACATAAATAATCTGGTAATAACGCAATACCAAAATCATCAACGGTGAGCTGACGTAAAGTAGAAAAATCATTACTACTAAAACTGGCTTTTATTTCTATAGCCTGCTTTTCATCTCCTGCAACCAATTGCCATTTCAAAATTTCTTCATTCGCATTCATGTGTAAACAAGAGTGCTTTAATAGATCTTCAGGCTGTTTTAAGGCGTGGGGGCTGGCCGCTAGATAATCTGGGCTAGCGTATAAATGCAGCTCAACATCAAATAAGCGTTTTGAAATAAGTGCAGAATCCTCAAGCTCCCCTACTCTAATCGCCAGATCAAAGCCCTCTTCTATTAAATCGATACGGCGATTTAATAATTGGAGGTCTAATTCAATGTCTGGATACTGCAATTGAAACTTCGCTAACAGTGGAGCCAGAATATTTTGGCCAATCGAAACCGATGCACATATTGTTAACTTGCCACTAGGCGTCGATGATAATACTTCAATGCATTGGTTAGCGCTTTGCATCTCTTCAAAAATTCGATTGCAGTGCTGAAAATATATCTGACCTACTTCCGTCAAACCCAGAGACCGTGTCGAGCGCTCTAATAGTCGTACGCCTAGCTGCTTTTCTAAGCGGCTGATCTTACGGCTAATATTCGATTTAGGCAGCTCCATCGCTAACGCAGCACCGGTAAAGCTACCGCTATCAACCACCAAGCGAAATACCATCATGTCATCAAGACTGACCTTATCCATCGAACTCTCCCAGACTGTTACCCTAAATAGAACATTATTGTACTTTTTAACCCATATATCATCAACAAGGTAACTCATATACTGATTCCATCATAAAGAAATAGCAATACATTGGAGATCACTATGGATATTTTAACCTTTGACCAACTTCCTCAAGGNGGTTTCGCCGGCCTAATNGANCGNCNGTTCGTTACNGANCGCCGNGTATTTCGTAATGCCGNTNACAAGCNAGNATTCGATGGTCTAGAAAACTTCGTNTANCTAGCCGATGCCAACTTNATGCCGAACGGCGAAACGNCNNTNCATAACCACCAAGAAATAGACGTNATTTCTGTCATGGTTACAGGCCGCATTACTCACGCNGGNTCTTTGGAGCATGGCCAGGGTTTAGAAGCAGGTTATGCCCAAGTGCAGCGTGCGGGCGGAGAAGGTTTTNCGCATAACGANATCAANCCAGATGACAGCATGAATCAAATGATTCAGNTGTGGGTACTTCCTGATGAATCCGGTGAAGCNGCAGGTTATAAGGTTTANCAGCCAGAAACNGGCAAGCTGAATAAAATTTATGGCGGTAAAAAANATCANNATGAAACCTTTTATAGCCAAACNGCGATTGCTGTTGCGCCATTAGAAGCGGGCCAAAGCGTAGAGCATAAAGGTGAAGNATTAGCTTATTTGAGTAAAGGCAGCGGCGTAATAAACGGCGAAGCTATTCAGGCCAGAACGTTAGTACGCGCAGAAAANATTAGCTTTAGCGCAGAAGAAGAATCACAGCTGATCGTGATTTATAAAGACTAGCTTACAAANATTAATTTANAAAACTTAANACANAAAGANAAATAAACATGACAAACTCAACTTNAAAATCAAANATTNCAGAATTTTTAACNCCAGAAAATGCNGTACTTACTATGATCGATCATCAAACTGGACTCATGGTAGCCCTAGGTGACGAACACCCTACAATATTGAAAAATAACATTTTGGGTTTAATCAAAACCGCGAAAGCGATTAACTTACCCTCAGTAATTACTGCCAGNTTNCCAGAAGGTCCNAATGGCCCAATCATGCCAGAAATACCTGAAATACTNGGNACCCCAGTGATCGAGCGTGAAGGNCAGATCAATGCCTGGGATAGCGAAGNNTATCGTAATGCGATTAAAGCCACGGGCCGTAAAAAAATCATCATGGCNGGNATTGTGACNGATGTNTGTTTATTATTCCCAGCGTTATCNGCGGTAGAAGAAGGCTACGATGTTTATGCCGTCATNGATGCTTCCGGAACGTGGAATAAAACNGTACAAGAAGTGACNATTCAGCGNNTAACNCAAGCAGGGGTAAAGGTAACNACTTGGGCTTCGGTATTGGCAGAGATTATGAACGACTGGCGCAGNGAACANGGNGAAGCNTTAGGNCAGGTTCTTGCGGACCATACAACNAAATATGGTTACGTTATGAATAGTTATTTTGCCAANCAGAAGAATAGCTAATNAAAANCAATTAAACTGAAAGAAGGNGAGAATAAAATGAACCGTCATTTGATTNCNCTAATTACTTTTTTAACCCTAATCCCTTTGGTTTATTTTATTCCTCCAGCATTAGAGNTTTATCTAATNCCACTACTGACAGAANTTGGTTTACCGATAAGACTANCGATCACNACNATCGCCGTTGCGATTATCGTNCCGATTATTTCTTACNTAATNATNCCTACTAGNNTCAAAGCNTACANNTTGNNGATAACCCGACGGAGGGCTAAGTAACTTATTGATGCGGGTGCTTATTTTAGACANCTCACTAAAATATAAACCCATACTATTTACCGAATAGTTTAATATTTCCAAACTGATAGCATTACCTTCCGACTTTACCTCTATCAAAAATAAGGGAATATTATCAATATGAAAATCACAAAANTATTTACATCTGCAGCACTCGTGNTTGCNACANCGTTCANTCAAGCTGAAGTGAAAACTTTTGACTCNAATAACATTNANTNTTTTAGTAANTTTGTATATCCANATTTGATNTTGGANAATNTTGATCAAATCAATATTCGCTTGGATGANCAAGTTACTCAAAATAANCCTATGCCAANNATTGANNTNAAAAGAGTNGAGTTNAAGTTNGCNAATGCTAATAATCTAGTAGCCAGTAATTTCACCCAACTAATCAANANCCCTGATACNTATCGTGCAATCGTAACCAGCCCTTGGGTATTCAAGAAAGTNATGGTGGANCTTAAAGGCNATGANTTCTCTGACCACGGNCACTTCAGCTATCAAGTTTTCGTNGTTGAGAATTCATCTANCCTTAATGATATTGANNTAGTNCAAGGCTTAGCTTTATTTGGTGGCGANGCANAGCTAATAAATACCACGCCCAATAAAGTTGTCGACGTNGTACGTACTAAATANCTNGANAAACCATTGACCCTNCGTTTATTAGATCAAGCCNGTATNGATGGAATTAAAATCGAAGCTATCTGGATGGGACACGGAACAAAAATANTAACNCTACCATTNCCGNTCTANCCTGAGCAAAAGCCTGTTGCGCTAATAGTTGACACNGTNTTTGATGACAANCGTATTAAAGTTCGTCTTNATGACGCTTATTATGGNCCAGAAACTCCNGACGAAAGCCTGCGTTTATTATTAGAGCAAGCNTTCGGANCTTTACCATCCCCTGAAGCACCACTGCCTTAATAAGCAATCTCTTTGCTANCCATGCAAGCTAGATAGCNCGNGCACACCAAACAATTTTACCGGCGATAGGATTAGCCTCTCTAGCAGAGGCTGCTATCGTCCAATTNTCATATTCGGGATTATCACTCATCACCAATAANTCACCTTGNTTNTCACTCAAGCGTTTAGCCATAAGACCATCTTCGCTTTGTAACAAATACAANCCTTCATGNTNAACCGTTTTTTGCGACATATCCACCAGCACACGATCATTATCGTGNAAAGTCGGTAACATNCTATCNCCACTAATAGTCACAAAAACCAATTCNTCACNAGAAACGTTTANNTGACGCGATAAGAAAGATTTATTNAAAGCAAAATAGTCTTCAATATCCTCTGCCACGACTTCACTGCCCATACCAGCAGAAGCCTGTACATCAAACATNGGCGCAAATACCAATTCGCTATTGNTTGGNGTTCCCGCAACTTGACTNCCTTCNCTATGTTCACCGGTTAATANCCAGGTTAAATCGANCTTATACTCNCCATACAANTCTTGNAAATACGCCATAGANGGNCGACTCATGCCNCGGCAGATTTTATAAATATGAGAAGCNGATTTACCNGTTANTTCAGCAAAGTGTTTTTTATTACCTTTCGCTAGTTGATCAACAACCAGCTGGAAACGACGAGCAAAAGCAGTAGACATGAAATACCAAATATAATATAAAATATAATATGTAATAACTATTCAGATAGTTAAAATTAAAACGAAAAAATAAATAAGCCGCGCAGTATACGCGGCTATTANCAGTNACNAAAAATNATTANCGNCGATTATTACGGCCACCCGANCGGTTATTNGCGCCCTTCTTACTATTAGAGCTAGCACTCGATCGATTACCGGTTTTCTCNCCATAAGCACGNTCNTTTTGGCGNCCNTTCTGCGCGCTNCGAGAATTCTTTTTATTCTTCGGTACNGGNTTNGTTAAATCAGGNTCNTAACCTGGGTACCAAGATTGTGGTATACGATCATCCAATACNGCTTCNATNTCTTCTAATAAGTANTCTTCACCCATACTCATNAAAGAAACNGCTAAGCCTTCTAANCCTGCNCGNCCAGTACGNCCAATACGGTGNATATAATCTTCGGCAATATACGGTAATTCATAATTAATNACGTACTGTANTTGCTGAATATCCAANCCACGNGCAGCCACNTCGGTNGCNACCAATGCNCGNACNTTACCTTGCTTAAATTCTTCTANNGCACGCTCACGAGCACCCTGNGANTTATCNCCATGAATNGATTGGGTTTTGATNCCGTCTTTGCACATCTCTTTCGCTAGNTCATCNGCACCTTGNTTNGTACGTACAAANATNAANACTCGCTGCCANTTTTTCGAACCAATCATAAACGAAGTTAGTTCACGCTTNTTATCTTCATCNACCACATAAACCATCTGCTCAACTTTNGAGGCNGTNGTATTTCGNGCATCCACTTCGATNANCTCAGGNNNTTTAAGAATATTTTTACTTAAGGTNAAAATTTCTTCATTAAACGTAGCGGANAANAACATGGTCTGNCGAGTATTCGGTACATGTTTTAAGATNCGCTGAATATCNATAATAAAGCCCATATCCAGCATGCGATCGGCTTCATCAAANACNAAGAACTGNAATTTCGATAANCTCANNGCNNCTTTATGCATCAAGTCTAATAAACGCCCAGGTGTNGCNACNAGNACATCGACACCTTCTGCTAAAGCATTNANTTGTGANTTAATACTGACACCGCCATANGCGATAGCNCTGCTTAATCCGGTATCATCACCGTATTTAACAAAGCTTTTATANACCTGCTGAGCTAATTCACGAGTAGGTACTANNACCAAAGCNCGNAACGGCTGAACTTCATCNGACGCTAATGGNTTCTGTTCACGNATGGCTAATAANNTATGTAGAATCGGNAAGGCAAAGGCNGCGGTTTTACCNGTGCCNGTTTGCGCCCCCGCCATCACATCTTTCCCTGCTAATAGTNCCGGTATTGCCGCGNCCTGAATNGGAGTAGGATTNTCATAACCCGCNGCAGTCAGCCCTGACATTAAGCGTGCATCTAGATTTAACGAGGAAAAAGACATAATNNATAACCTTAGCGACTAAAGGCGCTAGAAACAAAANCAGCGCNTAAAAATAATAGAGAGAAGCGCTGGTTTANAATAAAATNTTGCTAGTATAAAATAAAAGACTCAGNGCATTGCNCNAAGCTACTTTNTATAAAANTTAGAANGNCCTTCAGGCTGGCGACGNAANCGNTTGTAATGCCANTGATANTGCTCAGGNCAATCATTAATNCATTCTTCAATGCTGCTATTTAATGCGGTTGCGGCGAGTACTTCATCNGTATTTCGAATNNCTGNATTCGCNGGCTTTAATACCACNCCATAACTGCCATNTNCTAAGCGTTTAGCGTAACAACACAANAAAAATGCAGANGTATTATTNGCCAATTCGCCAATNAACTTACCGGTAAGNGCTGGCTGACCAAAGAAAGGNGCNAANACNCCACTTTTTAAACCAGGTTCTTGATCTGGNAGNACTGCNATAACGCCTTTATCATCAAGCAACTTGTATAACGACTNTACACCACCACGGTCAGCNGGNACTAAACCNACATCAACACGNTTACGAGTGCTGAAGATGAAATTATCCAAAGCAGGNATTTTAGCGGNNTTATACATAACCGTCATAAATAGGTGNTGGCGGAAAAAGTGATTTAANACNTCCCANTTTCCTAAATGNGGGGCAATCAATATAATGCCATTNTTATCTTCTAGCGCNTTTTCAAGATGCTCTAAGCCCTCTACTNCAGTAATCAACTNCTGNACTTTAGGNATAGGCCACATCCACGACATNCCCATTTCNGCAAANGTTTTNCCAAGAGCGATCAANCTNTCNCGNGCCATTTNNTCTATTTTAGCTTCACTATAATCNGGATAACAAAGACGNAAGTTAATNTTAGCNATNCGAGCANTATCGCTGAACCACATAAGTTTACCNATCNCAGCCCCNAAGGCATGAGCAGCGGATAACGGTAAAAAAGAGATTAAGCGAATNAGACCAATACCGATATATACGACAAGATTCTTCACAGCTATTCCTATACTTTGTTTTTATAGATAAATCGTTTGAATATAAGGCGCTAGAATAGCATTTTGCGGCACTGATCTCGATACTTTCATTCATTGAATAGTGACTTGAATAAGTCCTATTAGCTTAAAGACTTAATCATGACTGGCTGACGTTATCTGGACNGGAATAGTAATGGTAAACATTGTGCCTACCCCNAGTTCACTAGAGCAGCTAATTTGCCCCTGNAAGGTTTCAGTCACTAGNTTATANATAATGCTCGTNCCNAGCCCNCTNCCNCCNTGCCCTTCACGNGTCGTATAATAGGCTTCAAATACCTTTGTTANACTTTCAGCAGTCATTCCTCTGCCATTATCACTGCAATTCAAATGCACGTTTGAACCGTCATGCACGACTCGAATGAGTACCTTTCCTTTATCCTTACCCTCAAAAGCATGAATAATGGCATTCATCACAATATTGGTAATGACCTGCGATAGAGCCCCAGGATAGCTATCGATCACTAAATCATCACCGATGACCTCTACCTGATGACTCGTTTTTCTAAGAGCNGGGGTTAAACTGTTGATAACTCGATTNAGGTAATCATGTAAAACAAAGGATCTCATTTTCTCACTGGATACATCCACAGCCACCAATTTAAAGTTCGCGACCATTTCTGTGGAACGATTTAAGCTGGTCAATATAATATCTAAAGTTTCATCGACCGTATCAATATAGGATTGCATANAGGTGGCTGTCAAAGATCTCTCTTCAAAGCTNTGACGGACCTGCTTACTATTCTCTAANAAATAAGANGCTGCTGTTACGCAAAGCCCCAAAGGGGTATTTAATTCGTGAGTAAAGCCGGCCACCGAGCGACCCAGTACCGCCGTTTTTTCACTAGAAATTANCTGTGCATGTAAATCAAGCCGATGCTGTTTACAGGCATTTAACTCAATAGTCTTTTCTTCTTTTTGCTGAAGTAATACTCCCGTGGATAAAAGGTTGGAGACCCTCATCAATAATTCAGCACTGCGCATCGGCAATAGGAGTACATCAAGATCAGAACCCAAAAGAAACGTAGGCAAGCAATNCAGCTCTTCAAGCTCACATAGCAACAAAAATGGNGTNTTTTTAAGGATTGGATTATTCTTTAAAGCATGGCAAAAACCGAAACTATCAAATCTTCCTGACGTTTGATCAATGATAATTAGCTTATAGGAAGATTCACTAGCCATTAAAAAATCACTAATAACAGGATCATCAGCCAATACCGAGGTAGNATTGTATTCAGCTCGTTGCAAAATCTGGGCTAATAAACCTAAATTATTAACTTTATTCTCAACAAGTAAAATATCAGCTAATGTTCGAGTCATGACATTCTGAGTAAGTAGCCACTAATACAAGTTAGTATAGGAAGTATGGTTCGACAGGCATAGCGAAAACGGGGCTTAAGCNGCATTGAAAGTAAACAGACTAATAACTATTTTTTAATATCTAAAACAACTATGTCAGTTTCCTCTAAGGTCTTTCGCTCTCTGCAAGCTCGGCAATCATCGCCTGNGCTAAAGCCATCCAATCCTCTATCAATGCTTGAGCAACCACAGCAACACCCTGAGCGGATGTATCATGCTGACAACGACTAACTAACCCTTCAACCACNGCCCTCACTTGAAAAGAATCCACATTGATTAAAAAACAATCCGTTAAAGGGTTATCCACATCGCCATCCAACTTACTCAATGGCTTTGATGAGGTAATATTACGAATGGTTAAAGCAAGGGCAGGATTACCCTTGCGCAATAAGTCATAGGTCAACTTCAAGCTGCCTCGACTGAATATATAAGGATCACTATGATTCATAAAAGCCCGCCATCATCCTACTTAATATCATCAGTTTTAAACCCGTATTTTGAACTGCTGCTGTTAAGTGTAGATAATGACGGCCCACAATGACAATTACTGACCAACCTTCTTCAGACCTGGAATATATTTAATCAAGGTATCAGGATTGCGAGTTGCCTCATTCGGCAAATAGATTCGATAATTTATACGAAACAGACCTTCCGGTGGTGAAGGCAACCAGTTGGATTCAAACCCATATGGAACCTGATGCTGAATATAAATAGTCAAAGAACCATCATCATTGTACTGCAAGCCTTTAGTACGATCGCCAATGGCAAAGCGGTCGATTTCATTTTCCACTAGCTGGAAGTTTGTGCCATACATAGTCAAAGACCAAAATCCTTGCTGCTGTAACTGCGGCATCTCATCTTTTTCAAAATGCATCACATACTTCTCGCCACCGTTCAGTAATGCTCCAGNACTATCTTCATAAGTCGAGAAATATACTCCTTCTTCTCTATCATGTACTAACAATCCTTCTAGCGCCCCCTCTGCACGATTAATAAAATGGAAGCCATAATCACCTTCATGCAAATTATTCCAACGTGTTTCATAAGCCGTACCGCGATATTTAACTTTCCAAGTCATAATATCTTTTACATCANCTAAAGCACGCTTCAAACCTTTACGAGTTGCAGCGTCTAGATCGTTGGCGATAAAAGGCTTACCAAGCTCTATACCAATTGTCTGGAACATTCCAACNGACTCNCGAGTCTCTCTTCTGGGTGGGTTTTCAGTTAATAAATCAGCCATCTGTTCAAAATAGGCCAATTCACCCTCGTACGTTTTTCGCGTCATATTCACTTTATTAACTTTACCAAANCCATCNTTTTTNCCCCAATAGCTTAAACCTGTGGTNAATACCTGCTTTTGGATTTCTAATACCGCATTAATATCCCCAAGTTTTTCTTTTACCGCCCCATAACGCAAAGCAATCACACCGCTATTNGTCGGCATGCGACGCATAATCACATCATTGGGTACCTTGCCCTTCCAGTTAGGGCCGACAAACATATAGTTTCCGCCTTTACCTTCTGTTGCGCGTGAGCCNATATANCGTAAGTTTTCTAGATAGGCATCCGCAATCTGCGCACTCCAATAACGATCCGTCACATCCGGTAGGGTAACGATAATTGGCTCGTCTTTTAGTTCTAATAGCGCACCACTATAAATAGTATCGTTATTAGGTGTATACGGTAGGCTATCATCTGCAGTTGCCAGTTTTTTCATATGGCCAAAAACATTAATCGGCGCACAAGGGCAAATTTCTTTCTGCATCACGAAATTTAATTTTTTCTCATTCAAGCGCAAGCTACGCTCACGCTCAAATATCTTTAAGGGTAAGCCGTATACATAGGCCTGAATACCCAAAGAGTATGCCCAATTTTCTTTAGCGCTGTTATCCCGAGCTTTAATCTCGCTCGCCGTCATCCCGGCATCAGGGTTGTTTTTTTGTAAATTAGGACCTTTGTCGGCCAATGCCGAGCCCGCTATAACTATCGTGGTCAAAGCCAAAAACAGTTTAAGTTTCATAGATAAACTCCAATAAAAATATATTAACTTNAGATAAAATAAAACTAATGTTTCCCGCCCTTACGACGTAAAGCAGAAGGTTTAAATTCAGATTTTTTTGCCATGCCGCCAAATTTAAATGGCACGTTAACTTCGTTACTTAAACCACTCACTAGATAACGGCTTGAATTCAAATCGTAAATAGCTTCAGCGGTATACCAAGGCACGCTGGCATTATGGAAATTCATATGAAAAGACTCCGCGATGCGCCAAAGCTCNCCACGCTCATCAAAGTGATCGGCGACGGCAATTTGCCAGGTATCTTCATCAATGTAGAAAGTACGTTTTTTATAGACGTGACGCAGACCGTCTTTTAGCTTNCCTTCCACTTGCCAAACACGATGCAATTCNTAGCGGGTTAGATTTGAGTTCAAATGGCCCGGCTGAATAATGTCATCGTAGGAAAGTTCTTTTGAGTGCAGCTGATAATTATTGTAAGGAATATANAGTTCTTTTTTTCCTACCAGGCTCCACTCGTAACGATCTGGAGAACCGTTATACATATCCAAATTATCCGAGGTCGCTTGACCATCGGAATTATTCTGCGGAGTATCGTAAGCTACCTGCGGCGCACGACGAACACGACGCTGGCCTGCATTGTAAATCCAAGCTTTACGCGGCTCTTTTAATTGGTCCATGGTNTCNTTCACTAGNGTCATAGTACCGGCAGAACGGGCGGGTTCTAAATTTTCNCCAATAAAATAGAACAANANATTATCGTCTGCGCTCACATCCTTTATATTGCTAGCAAAGGCCATCTTCTGCCAAATTTTATACGGGGTATAATTGCCATTAACTTGAGGTGCCATACGGTGAATAATACGATCAACCTGACCACCGCGATAACGGGTGANATGATTCCACAAAATTTCCTCNGCGAGCTTGGGCATAGGAAATGGCACCCCTTGCTGGTAACCATCCTCTCCTCCTTGCAAACCACTGGCGGCGGAATTCAATTCGATATTAGTGGCATTANATTTCGTCGCATCATAAATAGNTTGAGGATAAGCCGCAGAACGGTGAGTCGGATAAACATTAATTTTATACGTTGCAGGGTACTTATTAATTAACGCCACCTGCCCCGGAGAAAGATTATCTTTATACTCATCAACATTATTATTATCAATGGTAAATGAAATCTTATCTGCGCCATAAGGGTTGGATAATTTCTTTTCTTTTTTACTATAACCACCGGNCCAAGCAGGAATTGTNCCTTCCGCATTGCCCTGTTGCTGCGCACCGATAAAGGTCAGGTTTGCACCCAACTGTTTTGCTTGTTCTGCATCGACCTTAGCCAACGCTAAAGCAGGGACTAGCCCCAGACTTATGGTCATCGTTATTATTTTTTTAATCATAATCATCACTCTTATATTTAATTCGCAACTATTAATCCGTCACTACTTATTCGTCACTACTTATTCGTCACTATCAATTAGAATTTCATACCCGCACTGAGTGCCACAAAATCTCTATCGGTTTTGGTATTGTATTCCCCGCCAAAGAAATCGGTATAACTGACATCTACGTTATAAGTACCTTGATAAGTGAAACTGTTAGATAACGTGACNGCCATGCTGCCTTCGATAAACTGTGCACCGGGAGCAGAAGAATAGCCCTGCACATCGTGTTTAAAGGCAATACCCGGTGAGGTATTGATCCCAGCAAATGCGTTGGCATAATCCAAGCGCGATTTAATGCGATAGCCCCAAGAAAAGTCAGTGACATAACCATCGAGTGAACAATAACTATCTTTCACCTGAGTATTTTGACAAGCAATCGCCACCCCCTCGACCCCAGAACCATACGTCGCCGAACGACCATATTTAATTTCTTCAGGATCTTCTAAGTTTGCGATGTGCTGCATACCCAGCTCGGCCACTACCACTAAGCGCTGGGCAGAAAAGATATCCGGAATAGTCTGAATCAGGGTGGTTTGCAATTGAGTCATCGGTTTGGTGCGNTAGCCTTTAACTTCTTGGCCATATAAACCATTGGCTTTGGCAACGATTGGCCCTGCTCCAGGCTGAGGAATTGAGATATCAAATAATTCTCCAACGATGGGGGATTCGGTATCTAAGAAACCAGTTGCGTATAAAAAATCTTGACCATTAATTTGCAGCGGCATATCAGGGCGGTGACTAATCTCACCGGATAAAGAAGAGCCAAAAGGCCCAGAGGTATTAAAACTTAAACCATACAGTTCAATATTTTCTGGGTAATCCACTATGTACTGTGGCCCCTGCACGAATGGAATAGACGCATCACCATAGGCAGGATTATTAGTTATGCCGTTTAAGAAAAAACCGCTGCCTGGGCGATCATCATAATCGGCGGTAATCGCTGACATATATGGCATACGGCTGTGGTAATTAATATAATANAATCCAAATTCGGTTGAATTAAGNNCTTCAGCAAAATACTTAAACGATATTCCCCANTGGTCACCTTCAGGTTTATTTTCACCGGCTTTTTCGATCACCATATTGGCACTAGAAGGTAGTTGTGGGTTCACCANCGACATATCTTCTTGCTGTTCTTCAGTTAAGCTGGATACCGCATACAGAGGACCACAACCGGGTTGCATGGCATCGCTGCCCGCAAAGAAAGTACCGCAACCGGGTAATACCGTATTTTGATATTCCAACTGATAAAACATTTCCGCACTTAAATTTTCAGTTAAGCCCATAGCAAGACTTAGCATATTCACTGGAATTAACGCTTCTTTAATTTCTACTCCAGGACGGGTAAAAGCATTACCATCCACAGGGTTGATAACATTGATACCGCCCTGGATAAAAGTGCTCTCCCCCCAGTTCAGAACCTGGCGCCCTAAACGCACATCNAATGGACGATCAAAGACATCAAACTCCGCCCATAAATACGCATCCATCAAAGCGATACCAGAGAATTTCGCTAGATTATCAAAGCCGCTATCATCCAGTTCTTTAAAACGGCCTTCTTTATTCTCTAACTCATGGTCNTACCAATATTTAGCGCGTACAAAAGCACCAAAGTTTTTATAATTCACGGAAGCATCCGTCGAGCCTTTAATCACATTAGAAATCACATCTCCAGCCTGAAAATTCTGCTTGCCATCGTTGGCATTAATTCCCCCCGCGGAGCCACCATAAGCGGTGGGTAATAGGTCTTTATCAGGATCTTGAGTACTGATACTGAGCCCTGTCGATAAACTGGTATTAATACGCCCTTGCACCTCGCCATCGGCAAAATCAAAGCTTAATGCCTGTGCTTGGTTTATGGTCGCGACCATAAATACCAGCGGTAATAATTTAAATTTCATCAATCAAGGCCCACCCATATATTTATTATTATTTGTAGATATCTAGTACACTTGCTACAGAGTTAATAATTTACTGAACTATGAGATGCCGCTATAGGCAGTTACGGACGACTTTTTGACCGAACAAGACATGATTGAGTAATACATGCCAACTGATAGTACCGATGAAAGCCATACAACCCTTGCCACATGGGCGCTAGCGATAGAAAGAGCGCTATTATCCCTAGGTCATGACCCAGAACCGTTATTCGCTCAGGCGGGGATTGAACGAGGGCTGATCAGCAACCCAGAGGCAAGNATTCCAACGGTATCCATGTGGGCATTATGGCGCTGNGCAATCGAGAAAACCCAAGATGATGCCTTTGGTATTACAGTGGCGGAACATGT
Organism: Oleispira sp.; assembly: GCA_016765295.1. Classification (GTDB taxonomy): domain Bacteria; phylum Pseudomonadota; class Gammaproteobacteria; order Pseudomonadales; family Oceanobacteraceae; genus Oleispira. The sequence continues at coordinate 15,472 of JAESQF010000123.1, read as the reverse complement.
CTTTCCTACCCATTTAAATGCGCTATTATTTGCNATTCAATCCAGCGAAAGCTTACGCGAGATTATCCAGCGCCTAATTCGCTACTCCAGCGTAGTTTCCACCGTCATCAACTTGTCTTTAACAGAAAATAAAGAAAAGCAGCAGGCGCAATTACGCTTTATTTCTCTAGCCAAAGATAAGCAACGCCCACTTGCGCCTTTTGATGCTTTTATTGCCATCGCGGTACAGAATATTCGAGATGTGATGACCTTAGGCGATGAGGCCATAAGTGAAATTCACTTATNCCGCCCAGAACCTAAAAACNTTGAACGTTTTCATTTNTTTTTTAAACAACCAATAAGCTTTAATAGCGAATACAACCAACTTATTTTCCCGTTAGCTTTATTAGATAAAAAATTATCCGCAGCAAATGCCAATATCGCCAGGATTCATGATCAATTATTAGATGATTATTTAACAAAACTGCAGCGGAAAACGTATACCCTACGGGTAAAAGAAGTAATTTTAGATTGCCTACCCGATAGCGGAATCAGCCAAGAACTCGTCGCGAAGCGCTTAAACATGAGTGTGCGCAATTTACATAGAAAACTGAGCGAAGAAGAGTGTTCGTTTAAAATTATTTTAGATACGATTCGCAGAGACCTTGCCCTGCGTTATTTGAAAAGCTCAGGTATGAGCATTACCGATGTAACCTACAGTTTAGGTTTTGTCGACCAAAGCAGTTTTAGCCGGGCCTTTAAGCGCTGGACTGGGTTATCACCCAGCCAGTTTCGCAAACAGAGTTAGCTTAAGACAAAGCTAGTCCTGACCNGCAATTGTTGGTAAGGAGTAGCCGTCGGTTAAGGTCTTCATNAAAGCCACGAGAGCATCAACTTCTNCTNCTGTCAGCTTCAAATCCCCTAGCTCTTCATCATTCACATTATCTTTTACTTCCGCTCGGGNCCAGCGCTGCTCAGCAAGTGGTTTTTTAATCTCAACATCTCGTTGATTATAAAACTCCACCACCTCTTTTAAGCTATCAAATACCCCGTTATGTAAATATGGGGCAGTTTGAGCAATATTACGCAGAGTTGCTACTTTGAACTTCCCTTTCTCTTCATGGGCATTATCAATATGCGGATTATTAGCTAAGCCCATATCCACATAAGCCAAACCTTGAGGNTTAAATAACTCGTCCATTTTATAAAAGGCTAAATTTCTATTCGCTGGCTGGCCAATATTATCGTAACTGTAATCGGTAAATAGCGGCTGCGGATTTTCTGCGGTTACCTGACTAGGATGACAAGCAGCACAATTGCCTTTATCTTCCGCTTCAAATAACTCTAAACCCAGTTTTTCTTGTGCGCTTAGCTGCACCTTACCTTGTAAATAATAATCATACTTTGAGCTAAACGTCGCAAACTCTGGACCTTGCTCATAAGCGACAATCGCCGCTGTTATGGCATTAAATGCAGCATCTGAATTCTGCCAAATCTTCGCACCGTAAAGCTGTTCGAATAATATTTTATAATCCGCGGCCTTAACCTTAGCAACCACCTCAGCCATGGTTTTATTGCCCATCTCTAATGGATTTAAAAAAGGTCCACCCGCTTGCTCTTGCAAAGTTCTTGCACGACCATCATGGAAAAATCCTCCCATCCATAATGCCTCGTCCTTATTCCAAAAAAGCTCGGGATTGAATTTCACATAAGAAATGGAGGGTGCATTACGATTGCCAAAAAGCTGGGCATTCGCACCGGCACTGACTGCCTGACCTGGGTCAGCAAAGAAATTATCAGATTGATGGCAACTGGCGCAGGACTGTCCGCTTGGAGATGAGAGGTTTTTATCCTCAAAAATGAGCTTTCCTAAGGCCAACTCTAAGCTTGCCTGTGTTGAAACAGTTTTGGGGTTTAACTCAGCAAAAGCAGCTAAGCTAAAAGAGAGACTGAAAACCAATAATATACGATCAAATAACATACGACTAAATAACCNAAGAAGCTCTACCAAATACGACTGAGAACATTATAGCCCAGTAGCAACGGCATTCAAACCGTAATGATTCTTAATAACAGCTATTAACAGGCAGCTTAAATTATTAACAACAAGGCTCTATGTTGCAGACTAATCCTCTCAAATACTTATTGATCACCTTAATTCTACTAGTGCATGCCGAATTGATGCTAGCCGATAATCCTCAGCAGAGTTTAAGTTTGAGCACCCACTTGAATATTAGCACCATAGCGGTTTCCCCATATGGTATTGAACATACAGAGGGTAATAGCGGAATTTATTATGAATTGGCCGACTCTTTAAATAGTCTTAGGTTAAATAGCACTAAATTAAATAACGCCAAGGGCTTTCATATAGAACATCAAATATCCCCTTATGTTCGTATCATTCATGAACTAAAAAAGGGACAAACCGACCTAACCATCATGTTCAAGTATCAACAACTGGAACAATTCGTCACCTATATAACTCCCCTTCCTAGCTTGAAAAATGTAGTTATCGGTATTAACGGCAGTCGCTTTGATAACATTTATGATCTAGAAGGAAAAACTCTCGCGTATTTACGCGGAGCCAAGTTCAGTGATGATATAGACAACAACCGTAAAATAACCGTGATAACCACCAACGACTTCCAACAAGGAATTAGTTTATTAGCGGCGAAGCGGGTTGACGCAATTATTGGCCCAATAGAACCTATNTGGGCAGCGGCCCAAGCATTAAANAAATCGCCAAATTTCTTTGGCCAGCCTCTGATTGTCTCTGAAAGAACNCCCTGGGTGCAAATTTCCAACCAAAGCGAATTAATACCTCACGCTGATAGCCTAAAACAATACTTTGATCAGTTATTATCTGCTGGGAAACTCGAACAATTAAGAGCGAAATACCTGCCTTTGTATTTACCTCTNGATCACCCTAAAGATTAACGGCTAACGATTCTCTATTATCGGTTATCAACNAAAACCTCATCATTCCATGAACGAGCCTGANTNGGNAACCANCTCACCTGATAAGCATCNTGNTGCCATACNATATCGGCCACAACATCACAGTTTAAGCACATGCCCCACATAATAATACCTTGTTGAAAATACAACGCAGAGAAACCTGGGTTCACACTCTCAACCAGTAATAGCTGCAATACTTCACCACTAATATCATCTTGCACCAACAAGACCTTGGCATATCCACCNTTACGCATCTTGCCTACGCCTATGCTCCAACGTTCAAATTGGCCATCCTGATTGCCATCCACCAACATCTCCAACAANCCGCCAGAATCCGCGACTTGCTGGCATTGCTGCTGATTGAGAGAACCNTTTTCACAGTTAATCAGTGCAATATGAGTGAGTTCATCATTCAGCGCTGAAATCGCCTGTCCCGAGATAGAAGNCTCTCGCGGCTCTANCGCAAAATCTAATGACCAGCTCGGATCAAATNCCGAGTCCAATGCTTCTNCTCGAGACGACATACTCACAACCACCAACATCAGCACCGCTAATGGACGAAGCGTATGGGATAAAGAGAATAGAATGTTCATAGAGCACCTCAATAAAGACGTTATTTAATCGATAAAGCCATTATTAAGCTGAGCTGTGAGTTTTTTGTGAGGATTTCAATACAGACTAAATTAATCTACTATTATCAATACANGATATAGAGTGNTAATGAAGCATGACTATAACCANANNNAATNAATGGATATACTCGNNTNAAANTCGAGTGGATAGTAAATGGATGTAAAAAAAAGAAATACGCTAGAAAATAGACTGCTCTCNAAAGTCTGGCAAAAATCTTTAGATAACATGTTTATTTTNAAAGTCATCGATAATGATTTCTATNTTGTGAGCACCAATGATGCTCAGCAGGAGNCAGTCCACATCGAAGAGTTAGAGCACTTTGACAAACCACTAAGGGAANTNCTCCCCGCCGAACTCTATAATTTTGTTGCCCCGAACTATCACCGCTGCATTCAGCANCATACCTCTATCCAATANGAAGAAAGTGAAGTATTTACCAGTGGTGATGGCAGCATACGACACTGGAGCACAATGCTCTCNCCNATCNGCGATGATNCNGGTATNGTNGATTANATTTTTGGCATATCTCGAAATATCACCGAATTAAAAAATGCNAAGCATGCGGCGGAAGAAGCNACAANNTTGGCGGAAAAAGCGAATCNGGTTAAAACCAATTTCTTAGCCAATATGAGCCACGANATGCGNACGCCGTTAAATGGCATTCANTGTGCGATAGNATTGTTAAAAGAAGCNCANANCGAACAAGAAAAAGCGGAGCTGATTAGCATCATTGAAAGNTCAACAGAGGCCTTGTCTAGACAGACTNATGATATTTTGCAATATGCAAAAATTGGCAAAGGAAAAATNTCACTGCAAGAANCAGACTACTCGCCNTTGNAGTTAATTCAGTCNGTGGTAAAAATCATCNCCAATAAGGTTGAGTCAAAAGCGCTAAACCTTAATATTACNATTAANGAANANGTGCCAGACTGGGTAACAGGAGACCCCGATAGAGTAAAACANGTGCTGCTGAATATCGTNAACAATGCGATTAAATTNACCCANCAAGGCAGNATNTCACTTTCCCTAGAGCTCGANAAATCAAAGCAACTGCTTATATTNTGTATTATCGATACCGGNATAGGNATTCAGGAATCGGATCAAGAAAANCTGTTTAAACCNTTTAGCCAAGTAGATGANTCCACTACCCGCCAATTCGAAGGTAACGGTCTTGGCTTAGTCATTAGTAAAAANNTGGTNCANCTCATGCAGGGAGAAATANGCCTCTCTAGCCGCTTAGGCGAAGGAACNNAATGTGANTTTTCTATTCCCTATAAAGTCNCAGNAAAAANNNNTNAAATTAAAANCCAACAAAATAAGAANTACTTTAATGACATAAGGNTTCTNATTGTTGAAGATAATCCGANCAACCANATTGTCTTACAAAAAACCCTGANNAAAGTNGTAACCACAATNACCTTGGCAAATAATGGTANGCAAGCGATCGANCTATGCNAGAGTAATACGTTTGATATTATCCTAATGGANTGGCATATGCCGGTTCTCGATGGNTTANAAGCNACTCAGATATTAAGAAANAATCCNGNNTTTGCNAANACGCCCATCTTNGGTTTAACCGCNAGTGTCATGGNNGAAGATATTAAGGCNTGNCTTGATGCNGGNATGAATGAGGTNATNACCAAACCNATCAACCGTGAAAAACTATTTAGTACCCTCAACAAATACAGCAAACAACTTTCGCTATAACCCCNAGTAANCTTNATTCCACNCTACANTNGAAGTATTNCAGTACTAATTTAACTACTGATTTTACTACTGTATAAACAAACTCGATTACGGCCTTCGCCTTTAGCTTGATACATCATCTGATCTGCATTCTTAAGAACGTCATCAAAATTATCGCGTAATAACTCAGGGGGTACCAACCCAAAACTTGCCGTTATAGAGATCGCCTGTCCCTCGAATTCTATNGNCAGTCGTGCTATCTCAGCACGAATGCGCTCGGCTAACATCTCAGCATCAACCTTACCAAGGCCCACTAATATCACACAAAACTCCTCCCCCCCTAAGCGCCCAATGATATCTTCGCGACGAGTTTGCTCACGCAAAGAGGAGGCGACTGATTTCAAAACAAGGTCCCCTGCCAAGTGTCCATAAACATCATTAACCTGCTTAAATTTATCTAAATCCAGCATCAATACTGCATAAGGACGTTTATGACGTAACCATTCAGCATGTCTTTGTTCCGCTTGTTCCATAAAACTACGACGGTTAGGTATCCCTGTCAGCACATCCGTTGTCGCCAAATGCTCAGCATGAGCCAAAGCNGAATTTAACTCTTTCGTTCGCGCTTGTACGCGACCTTCTAAATCCTGATTAAGAGTTTTCAANGCGCTACGGGTTTGCTGCAAGTCCATAAAATANCTTCGTGCTTGCACAAAACGTTGAAAAATAGATTCCCCTAGTGCCGTCAATTCATCTCGTTGCTGACGTATTGGTGGAGCCTGCTGCCAACCTTCTGGCTCATCAGGGTGAATTCTATCAACCCAGTTAGCATAATGTCGAATAGGTCGCGCTAAGGTTATATAAAACAAAGCCAGCAAGGCCGCCGCGAGAATCAACGCCTTTANCAACTCACTCAGCAAGATAATCAGNGCTCGATATATAAACTCTTGTCGTGCTAGTACAGGATCTATCTTCAAANNTAGCTGACCCACCTGATNTTNATCNCGAAAAAGAGGNATAANCTCCACTCTCATTTCACCAAAGATATATGAGAAATCATCCAACCAAGAAGGGGCCACTATAACTCGGCTGCGGTGACTCAGCACNGTGCCAGTAAACGTTGCTATAGAAGCTTCTATAATCAAAGGCTGGCTGACTAANCCTTCGGCTACNCCGTCCGCCAAGTCAGTACTAAGAACCCANAAAGACTCNGTTGCCGCTGCTGATATTGATTCAACCGCTATTTNTAANTGNGTATCNATACGGCGCTGNTCACTNTGGTATTCAAAAACCAATAGCAACAAAGCCATAANNAANCCCATCAGCAAGGCAATAGCCACCGTCAAATACGCTTGACGCATAGCCAGACTCTGGCCATATTTNTTCACTGACTTGCTACTAACTGACTCTCTACTAACTGAATNGGTACTATTAGTATTTTTAATTATTTTTTTAGTACTCATGGTCTAACGACTGCCTTAGGGATTTAATTAGCTTATTACTAATAATGCTGTAGTCATTATAAAGCATTACCATAACCCGNGCACCAGAATAGAGTTCGACGATTAATGAACCTGTACACCNTACTTCTCTAATATTTTTTCATATTCGTTTGTCGCTTTAAACCTGACTAANTCTTTACTAAATTTTTCAGCNAGTTCCTTGCTACCCAGCTTTTTAGAAAANGCCAAATGATTTCCTACAGAGCAATAACGTGAACCTTNNACNACAGATATTTTNTCNGAGANNCCCATTTCTTTAGCTTTNTACNTTCCNGCAGCCTCAGATTCGACGANTACATCAATACGNTNNCTCATCAACATNNNNAAGCTTTGATCCAAAGTAACGACCCGAGAGGCATCCNACAATACGGCTGANCTATCAAGNTCATCACAATATTGATAACCCAAAATAGCGCCCACTTTAAGNCCCCTAAAATCATCTAAGCTGCTGACAANGATNTTACGAGNNTTNCGCTGAAAGAAAACAGTCTCCCCCTTAGAAACAGGCTCTGCTGGGAAATACAAAAACATTTTACGCTGATCGGTAATAGCAGCAGATAGTATTGCATCCGCTTNTAGGTCCCTTACCGCAGCTAAACTGCGCTTCCAAGGCAACATTTCAATCTTGNCCTTTATTCCCATTTTAGTTAATACAGCAAGAGCAATATCCACATCAATACCGACAGCTTTACCATCTTTAAGGTAAACATACGGAGGCCATGGATCGGTAACAATCCTNAAAGGCTCANCAGCCCATGTAAAATTTATAGCAACCGACATCATCACTAATAACATCAGTTTGTATTTAAACATTTTCATATAACGCAATTTCGAGTTCAATCGAGNATATTATAAATGTTTTCCTACCGTATTAACGACTCAATTTTCTAATAATTGATGTATCTCGATTAATAGCTGCTCGGTTTGCCCCCAGCTAATGCAAGGATCAGTAATCGATAAACCATATTCCAAACCATCACCATTTGGTCCATCCATTCCTTGCTGACCCGCCTGCAGGAAGCTCTCCAGCATCAAACCACTAATCGCAGAGTTTCCTGCGCGGTATTGCATCACNACTTGCTTAGCAATATCCAGCTGACGCTCATGCTGTTTCTGCGCATTNGCGTGACTGCAATCAACAATCACTTTGGCGTGTAATTGATTACCTGCTTTCGCTTTATCGAGCTGAGCAANCGCTTGCTGAATACTGGCTTCATCGTAGTTGGTAAGATTACGCCCACCGCGTAAAACCACGTGAGTATCTGGGTTTCCAGGGGTATCCAACATAGCAATATTGCCATCAACATCCGTGCCCAAGCAGTGATGACTACGACTTGCAGAAATCATCGCATTAACNGCGGTCTCCACNGAGCCATCAGTCCCGTTTTTNATCCCCACCGGCATGGATAAATGGCTAATCATCTCACGATGAATTTGCGATTCCGCCGTACGCGCACCAATAGNAGTCCAGCTGATTAAATCTTCTAAGTAGCTCATGGTCATTGGATTAAGTGCTTCGGTCGCAAGCGGCAAACCCATTTCTACCAGCTGCAATAACAAGGTACGAGAAACCTCTAAGCCTTTACGAATATCCCCGGTGCCATTTCTGTCAGGATCATAAGCAAGCCCCTTCCATCCCGTGGTTGTTCTTGGCTTTTCTACGTAAGCCCGCATCACAATTAATAAGCGGTCAGAAAGTTGCTCATTCAATGCGACTAAACGCTGGCCGTATTCTANTACCGCNTTNGGNTCNTGCANTGAACAAGGNCCNGTAATAATCAATAAACGATCATCTTCGCCTTGTAATAACTGGCGTATTTGCTGNCGCTGCTGCTCGACTTGTCGCTGTAGANCTTCGCTCAATGGTAACGCCTGTTTCAGCTGTCGTGGTGTNGGCAAAGGGCGTACCGCNGCTAACTGATTATCAGCGGGGACTAATGCTTGTACATTGCTATTCATGNCTTATTCCTAAATTTAATATTCCCCCGCTGTTACGGTATTAGCTGGATGCTAAAACCGAGCAAAAAAAAACCCCGACCAGCTAACTGCTAATCGGGGTTCTTTAGCAGTCGGCTGATTGAGCCGGCTGCTTATTGAATTCTATAAAACGAATATCAAGTGCGACCTAGCTCGAAGCTAAAATAGCTCCAGAAAAACTCGGTAAAGCACCAATACTGTTTTGACAAGATTGACTGTTTTGACAGGCACGCAGAATCGCCACTGCACGAAGCAGAGCGAGTAAGGTATGTCAGNTTAGTCACAGCATTAAATGTATTCATACCCTGATCATAACCCACTCTCTTTAGAATGCAAACAGCCNACANTNGAAATGCAAANATTCCNNNCACGACTACCTAACATTCCCTAATGTCAGTTCTCAANGGACNAGCCAATATTTATAATNCAGTCATGAACATCAANAGGAGTGCATTGAAATGANCTATTTTTCTAATGACGAGTTTCTCGCCATCGTAGAAACTAAAATTGATCATCGCCAAGTCAATCTTATATCCCCANCGTTCATCACTCCTGGCCACTATCGTTCTAAGGTCTACGATGAAACAACNCACATGACTCAGTTGGAAGATATACAAGNCCAAAACATTCANCTAGCNAATGAGTTTTCGCTGCCTGNAGTCGATAATATCAATCGTCATCTTTTTCAAATAATTATTTATGCCTGCAATAATCTAAGAGCAAACTTACAGAGCTCTATTCACCCAGATCGTCGCCAAGAAAACTATTCATCTATCGGCGTTAAAGATCATGATTATAACCGCACAACCCACAGTTTCGATAAAAACAGCATTCATTTATTAACTCGCGGTTTAATAAAAAATATTGATCANCAAGAAATTGATTGGGGATTAANNTATTNTTTTAGNGAAAATAGTAAAACCCAAGAGCGCGGAATTAATATCGAACTGATTCATCCACAATGCAGCTGCACATTTTTTATTCCGGTAAANTGCAGCAAAGGCATTTTTACCACGCTNCGCATTAAAGCTCGTAATATTAAACTGCTAAATACTCATCACAACCATTCGATCCCACTCAATAGTGGNTCAGTACTNCATAAGCAAATCAGTNGTCATGAATTTCTACNGCNNAGCNNTCAAANAAGNTCNTGGNGGNATTCAATANTAGAAGTTAAATTCATGNTTAAGCGNTTTATCCGTAGCGGCCGCTTTCTGGTTTCTCCTTAATACAGAGATTCNANCNAAACAATANCTGCCTANCTGGTCAGCTATTATCCCCNNCACAATTCATCTATAATCAAGGCATACTCAGCAGTAATACTATTCCAGAGAAANCNTATGACTTATCCACGNGACATGTTGGGCTACGGCCANCANAGCCTAGANCCNAAATGGCCTAACAAAGCCAAAGTAGCCTTACAGTTTGTCATNAACTACGAAGAAGGTGGTGAAAACTGCATTCTGCATGGCGACAAAGCCTCTGAAGCTTTCTTATCCGANATCGTTGGTGCCCCTGCNCTNGAAGGCGTGCGNAATATGAACATGGANTCTATTTACGAATACGGCGCTCGTGCTGGNTTNTGGCGNCTACATCGCATGTTCACCGAACGTGATATGCCAGTAACCGTTTATGGCGTNGCNACCGCGTTACAGCGCAANCCNGAAATCGTCGCCGCAATGAACGCCGCCGATTGGGAGATCGCCTCGCACGGTCTAAAGTGGATCGATTATCAGTATGTCGATAAAGAGGTTGAGCGTGAGCACATGGCCGAAGCCATTCGCATTCATACCGAAGTTACCGGCAANCGCCCTCAAGGTTGGTATACCGGCCGNATGAGCCCNAATACCCGNGATCTAGTNGCCGAAGCNGGCGGTTTTGCTTACGACGCAGACTCGTACGCGGATGACCTTCCTTACTGGAACTACGATTACCAACAGCCTCANTTAGTTATTCCTTATACCNTAGATAGCAACGACATGCGNTTTGCGACCAACCAAGGTTTCAACTGTGGCGATCAATTCTNTAGCTACNTAAAAGATTCTTTTGATGTGTTATACGCNGAAGGNACNGCCACTGACAAGAANCCTGCGGCACCTAAGATGTTAAGCATTGGTTTACATTGTCGCTTAGTCGGCCGTCCTGGTCGTGCTGCAGCGCTTGCNCGCTTCCTCGATTATGTACAAAGCCATGANGATGTTTGGGTAACNCGTCGTATCGATATCGCCGATCACTGGCGTGCGACTCACCCNCCTAAAGATAAAGCTTAAGACTCCTATCTCAACTAGGCCTCCTCCTAAAGTGGGGCCTAACCCAAGGTACAAATGTCCCCATTTCTTAATACTATTAATGCCATAAAAACGCGGTAAAACTTAAGTGGCTGCTACACTAGTTTAAGAGGTATCGTATGAGATGTGGCGACTATTAATACTACTATTACTTGTTTACAAATCCGCCCTGGGTCACGAAATCATTATTAGCCCTGAGGCTAGTACTGTAAAGATAACGACACAAGCAGGAGTGGCGATTGACGCACGATCAAACCTTACTATTGATCAACTCAGCCAAACCAAGTTTAAATACGACTATAAAAGCATTAATTTTGGACGAAAAGATGATACGGTCTGGATCAAGCTAAACATTAAAAACACGCTAAACAACCCAAATATTATAGTTAATATTAATAACCCCACCCTAGACAAAATCTCGCTATTTCAACAGTTTCAAGGGCGGTGGAAGAAAACCGAACTTGGTGACCTACGAGAATTTCATCACCGTTTAATAAACCTCCCCTCCTTCGCGATTCCAATATTGATCAGCAAAAATAATCCTGAAATAATATATCTACGAATACAAAGCATAGACACATTAAGAATTCCTATTAAGATATTCAGTCAAAATGATTTCAGCTACTACCTATACTCACACTATCTCTCTTTCGGCATTCTCTATGGCATCCCACTTGGCTTACTACTATATAATTTATTAATTTTCATTTCAGTTAGAAAGCGTACCCATCTTTTATATTGTCTGGTCATTATATCGAATACACTCGTTTCATTAAGCTGGGATGGGATAATCTATTCATTCTTTCCAGATTCTCCGTATTTCCAGCAACGTAGCATTCCGTTGTCCATGTGCCTTACAATAATCTTCCTAATTTTATTTGCTAAAAGTTTTTTACAAACAAAATTCAATACTCCTAAGATAAACACCTATTTAAATATTACTGCCTTCAGTGCCACAATACTTTTACTATTAGCTCTCTCCCCCAATACCAGCCTGTTCTATATACCAATAGTAATTCTAGCAATGGTCATTATTCCTGGATTAATAGCCGCGGGGATAGTGCGAATGAGACAGCAGTATGTTCCCGCAAAAATTCATTTACTTGCAACAGGTTCATTTCTTTTCGCTGTAGCCTTATGCGCACTAAGTGTCTTAAACATACTGCCATTTCAAGAGGAAATCACCTACATCTATAAAGTAGGTGTTGCATCTGAACTCATCCTTTTATCTTTAGGCATTGCTGAACGAATCAAAGCTTTGAAGATATCAAAACAAGCAGCAATAGAAAAAATTAGAGCTATCGAAAAAGAAAAGCTCAAAAGTGAAAATTTAGCATTATCAAATGCAAATTATCTAAAAGATACATTTCTGAGTACCATAAGCCATGAACTTAGAACACCAATGAATGGAGTAAAAGGCGCCTTAGCTTTATTAGATACAGAACAAAATGAAGCTCATAGGAATCAGCTTATTAGTACAATCAACCAATCATCTGACAGCATGATCAAACTCATAGATAGATTAATCCTATTTACCGAACTAAAAGCTGGGCGTATTAGAAATATTCCTAGTTATTTTTCAATCAAAGAATTAGTTGATAACGAAATGAAACATTGGCGTGATCTATGTGATAAAAAGTCAATACTACTTGAAACTCACATTAATATTGAAAAATCATTCCAAGGCGATAAGGCTAATACAAAATGGATTTTAACTGAAATAGTTGACAACGCGATAAAATTCAGCAGTAGTGGAAAAATATTTATATCAATCGAATTAACCGATTCGAACTCAATGATCATTTCGGTTTGTGATCAAGGCAAAGGAATACCCGAAGAACTAACCAGTGAATTGAAGGGTTCTTTTCGCCAAGAGGATGAGAGATTTAATCGAAAATATGAAGGCCTAGGATTAGGATTATCAATTACCTCTGAACTCGTTAAGCTATTGTCCGGACAATTAAGTATCGAAGTTCACAAAGAGTTTTCTACCTGTATTAATATTGAGATCCCATTAATTAAGGCCGAGCCCGAGGCAATAAGTATATTTAAAACAAAGCCTCGCTATGCCACATATCCATTAAGAGTACTAATTATTGAAGATAATATAATAAATCAGATGGTATTAGAGAAAACACTTAATAACCTGGGGCACAATACAACTATTGCAGGTGATGGTTTAGAAGGATACAAAATAGCTAAAAGCCAGCTCTTCGATCTAATATTAATGGATTGCCAAATGCCAAATATCGATGGTTATGAGTGCACAAACAAAATTAGAAGTAGTGATAATTTAAACTGTCATACACTAATAATCGCAATAACAGCCAATGCATCAGAAACTAACAAAGAACACTGTTTAAAAGTAGGAATGGACGATTATAGAAAAAAACCCATTAAAACAGATACGATTAAAGAGCTTTTGGATAAATACTTTATCTGGACAAATCAACCCTAACAAGCCTAAGCATTGAATTATTTCTGATTGAAATGAAAACTTTAAATACAGTGATGGCGACCTCACACGAAGTATCGCTACTGTGGAACAATTTAAAACTGGCAACATTCAAAATTGTGTCTTATACCTAATATCGTTATTCATTATTAATAAACGGATTTTCGATGAACAAAGACTCTTTTAATCAGCTAACCACCTGTTCAAAAAACCCAAGTATCGCTCAACTTAATAAAGACGATCTGCAAGCATTGATCTACGGTGCTTGCTTCTTTGCTTCTGGTGGTGGCGGCCCTATTAGCATGGCCTTGCAGTTCTTAACTAAAATCAATAAAGACGTGCCATTAATCCAACGCCAAGGGCTTAACCCCGATGAAAAAATAGTGATACTCGCCGATATGGGATCTCCTGATGCGGCAAAAGAAGGTCGTGGCTATACTGCTCCAGTCAATGCCTATAAAACCATTTCAGCTTATATAAAAGAACATGAACACAAAGACATTGCTTACTTTATGCCGATTGAAACCGGCGCCGTAAATTCCCTAATACCTTTTTTCATTGCATCCCAATTAGACACTCCAATTCCGGTCGTTGATGCCGATCCTTCTGGTCGTGCGGTTCCTCAATTAAATGAAACGTTACTCGATGTGAATGGCCAAGCAATATGTCCGGCCGCCGTTGCATCTGATACGCAAACAGGCAAAGGCTATCGCTGCAGCTGGAGCGATGGTGAGTTTGTATCAAAGATTTTTTACCGACATGAGCGCCACTGAATTAGAAGAAGCTGCGCGAATTGAAGTCAGTAAGCCTAGCTATCAGCAAGTGGGTGGCCTGGCTTGTTATCCATTAGAAAGCAACTACATTACCAGTGCTGAAGCCAAAGGAGCATTAGTTGAAAACTCTGTCAGCTGCTCAATAGGCTTTGGCAAAACTTTATTAGACTACCCAGGTGTAAGTACGCTCAAACAAAAATTAAGCTCTATGGACATTAATAATTTTTGTTTCATTGATGGGCTGATTTCAAAAATTGATAATCGTACCAAAGATGGCTTTGACGTAGGAAAAATAACCCTAGCTAGTGATCAAGGGGATGTATGGATTTATTATAAAAATGAAAGTCTGTTAGCTTGGAACCCTACAACTAAAAAAGCACTCGCGATCGCACCGGATTGTATCAATTTATTATTGTCTAAAAAAAGTGATAGCTTTGCTTCAGGCACACCACTTTCGACAGCCGATATTAAAGAAGGTCAATCTTGCACGGTATGGGGCACAGCTTGCTCGACTAAGATGAGAAACCCAACCATTGAAGCTTTATTCCAAACAGACATTCAGCAGATATTAGCTGCATTCCCAGATGACAAAATAAAAATCGATGGCTATACCAACCTCGAAAGTCTAAATAATTAGTACATAATGTAAAAAGGGTTTTGGCAGCATCGCGGTAAGCGTTTGTTGCCAAATAATTACTGAGGCAACTAATCACAGTAAAACTGAGAGGGCATTTAAAACAAATAGAAGCCTTAGTCAGCACCAACTACCATCATTAACGATTATAAGACCATTTAAACTTGCCAATAAATAAGAAAAACTCTACGGTTAATTTATCAGAATACAAGTAAGTTCTTAAATGGTGCACTAATGAATAACCAGACCCATTGACATAGCGCAAGCAATCGCATCAAAATTCATGATACTTTCATAATTATTAACTTTCACAAAATAATTCAGTGAGGTCTAAACTAATGAGGAAAATACTATTAATTTTCATCAGCGGTTGGTCTATGTTCCTCTTTGCTTCAGAAGAAATCCTAATTAAACTGGCGCCAGCAGAGGAAAAGAAATTAGCCACTATTGGACATAAAGCAGCTGGCATGGTCTCTCAACGCTTAATGAGTACTATGATGGGAGATATCAAGTCCGTAGGACCCGCTGAAGCAGCCCGTAGTTGGAGTAAATCCGTTAGTCTTATTAATGATACCGCGGATTCTTTT
>JAESQF010000122.1 GCA_016765295.1 Oleispira sp. | reverse complement strand
TAGGCCGCATCAGCATAATAACGGTAAGAGCCCAAATGAGGTTGAAAGAATATACTGGAAAACCTCTTAACTCGTGGCCAAATTTAGTTGACCACTACACTTTCGGCAGAGTCGGAATATACAGTGGAAGATATTTCTGCAATGCAGCAGTGGCAACACTTATTACATTTTCGCTCTCATAGCCTGTTAGGCTTTATGGAGAGTGAAAATGACACGGATAGCTTTTTTATATCACCAGCAGGTAAAACAGACTTAAGAGCAGAGTTGATTGCCGAAGTGGCTTTATTTGCGCTTAATGATCAGCTTGATAATCAATCATTACAATGTCGATTTCCTGCTCGCTATCAATGGCTAAAGCAATTCCATTCAAATTGGCAAGACCAATTATGCAGCGATTTATTAGTATGGAAAAATGAAATTGATGCTCATAAATTAACCGTTATTTTTCCTGCCTCGTATTTAAACTCACCTTCCTCTATGTATGGCCATACGCTTATTCGCTTGGATAGAGAGGATGATAATAAAAGCAAGTTGCTTTCTTATAGCGTAAATTTTGCGGCTAACGCTGATACCACTGATAATGAATTGGTTTTTAGTTATAAGGGTTTAACGGGAGGATATCCCGGCGTTGTTTCAATTCTGCCCTATTACGCCAAGGTTAATGAATACAGTCATTTAGAACATAGAGATATTTGGGAGTATCAGCTTAATCTAACCGAGCAAGAAGTTGATCAATTCGTAAATCATATCTGGGAAACCAAAGATACTGAGTTTGATTATTTTTTCCTTGATGAAAATTGTTCATATCGATTATTAGCGCTATTAGATGCATCCAGTGAACGAATAAATGTAGCGAAAGATTTTTCGACTAAAGCGATGCCTATCGATACGATTCGCAGCTTGCTTGATAGTGACAAGGTAGAGTCTGTTAAATACAGAGCATCGTCTGGGGTGATGTTGAAGCAACAGCAGGGACAATTAACAGAAGCTCAAAAGCAAATGGCCTTGAGTATTGTCGAGGACCTTGCATATATAAATGATCCAGATTTTATGCAGCTATCTGATTTTCAGCGGGCTCAAGTATTAGAAGTGTCGATTAGTTATTTACGCTATCTAGTAGTGAAAAAGAAACAGCGTTCACCCGAAAATCGAATAAAGTCACTGTCCTTATTATCGGCTCGTAGCAAAATACCTGTAAAAAATGTATTTCAACCTATTGTAGAGCCTGAAGTAAGGGATGATGAAGGACACCTTACCCGTAGAGCAACTCTGTCATTAGGGCAGCAAAACTCAGAGGAGTTTGTTGATTTTAAGATGCGTCTTTCATATCACGAGTTGATGGATTTACCCGATGGTTTTATTCGTGGGGGTGAGATAGAGATGGGGGTGTTAACTCTAAGGGGGATTAATAAAAACGCGACTGATGACAGTGGCTCAGAACTCGCTCTGCAATTACAAAATTTCACAGTGCTCAATATTCTATCTCTTGGCGCTCGAGATCATTTTAATCAGCCTATTTCTTGGCGGGTAAGTACAGGTTTTGATCGTTTTATTCAGCAGAGCAGTGACCTATTTGCGCATTTGGATGTTGGTGGAGGTTATAGTTATGACCTTATTTTTAATGATGATAGCAGTAGCCCTTCTGATTGGGGGCAGGTATATGGTCTGCTCGAGACACGCTTAAAAGCCAGTGGACAATTTGATGATAATTATCAACTATCAGCGGGTACTCAACTGGGTTGGTTATATCAAGGTAGTCAGTGGCAAATGAAAGTCTACGGCAGCTGGTTGCCTGCTATTTTGGGGGATGAATTTGATTACCAGGATGTTTCTGTTTCTTTAGGCAGTAAGTTAACGAGAAACTTACAGCTACGTTTAGAAGGAAAGAAACAGTGGCTGACAAACAGCGAAAAAGCAGGTGTTGGTGATAGTTTTAGTCTTGGCTTGAATTGGTATTTTTAATGTTCAAAAAATATGCTGTTATTTGTAGTCTTTTCTTTTTATTACAGATAACAGGCTGCTCGAATTTAACCAGTTTATTATTTTATCCTCAGCAAGAGTATTTACGCACCCCTAATGATATTAATCTTGCCTATGAGCAGGTGAGTACATTGGCGGCGGATGGTACAGAAATTAATTCTTGGTTCTTGCCCGCGGTAATGAGTAGCAGCAAAGTAGACGATTCACCTATCGTATTATTTCTCCATGGCAATGCCGAAAATATCAGTACGCACATTGGCAGCGTGTATTGGTTACCAGAGCAGGGGGTTAATGTTTTTCTATTGGATTATAGAGGCTTCGGACATTCTCAAGGGGCTCCTTATATTCCTGCTATTTTTGAGGATGTGGAGTCATCATTGGTTTGGCTTAGAAAACGTTTTCCGCAGCGTAAAATTTTTATCCTTGGTCAAAGTATAGGTTCGGCGATTGCAACGACGAGCATGGCGTTATTTAAAGATGAATATCAATTATCGGGCTTGATTCTGGATGCAAGCTTTACCGGCTATCGAGATATCGCCCAAGAAGTGACAGGCAGTCATGTGATTACCTGGTTGGTATGGCCTTTTACTTGGTTACTACCGACTGAGTGGGACCCTCAAGAGCATATTGCGGATATCTCCCCAACTCCTATTTTGATGTTTCATAGTAAGTCAGACCCAGTATTGCCTTATGAGCTAGGGTTGGAGCTGTATAATGCAGCGCAGCAGCCTAAGGAGTGGCACGTCTCTAAAGGTGGGCATATCCAAACTTTCAATTTTGAAGAGTATCGAGAAATACTAGTTAAATTCTTGTCTCGTTAGTCAGCATTTTGTGGTATCCTTCTTTTGGGGAGATCTATCCAGTAAATACTTGCCAAATGGCACATTCATCAGTAAAATGCCGCGTCAAAGTTTATACCCACCTCACTTTCAGGTTGCCTCATATGTTGCGAATCGCTGAAGATGCTTTGACATTCGATGATGTCTTATTAGTTCCTGGTTATTCTGAAGTTCTGCCGAACCAAGTGTCGCTTAAAACGCGCATTACAAAAGGTATCGAGCTTAATATTCCCCTTATTTCTGCCGCTATGGATACAGTGACTGAAGCCCGTTTGGCGATTGCAATCGCACAAGACGGTGGCCTCGGCATTATTCACAAGAATATGACTGTTGAAGAGCAGGCTGCGGAAGTGCTTAAAGTTAAGCGTTACGAAAGTGGTGTGGTTAAAGATCCTATTATTACCGCCAGTTCTACTACGATCCGTGAATTATTAGAATTAACTCAAATGCATAAGATTTCAGGTGTACCTGTGGTCGATGGTGATGAGCTAGTTGGTATTGTTACTAGTCGCGATGTGCGTTTTGAGAAGAACTTAGATGCTGCGGTATCGACAGTGATGACGCCAAAAGCGAAGCTAGTAACGGTTAAAGAAGGCGAAAGCCGCGATGTAGTACAAGATTTATTGCATACGCACCGCATTGAAAAAATATTAGTTGTTGATGACGCTGGCAAGCTAGCGGGCATGATGACAGTAAAAGATATGAATAAAGCGCAAGCCTATCCGCTAGCATCGAAAGATGAGCGTGGCAGTTTGCGTGTTGGCGCCGCGGTGGGTACGGGCTTTGATACTGATAAGCGCATTGCTGCATTGGTAGCAGCAGGTGTTGATGTTGTTGTTATTGATACGGCACACGGCCATACCAGTAATGCATCAGGCACCGGTGTTATCGATCGTGTACGTTGGGCGAAAGCCAACTTCCCAGATTTGCAAATTATTGCGGGTAATATTGCTACCGCTGCTGCGGCGATTGCCTTAGCAGAAGCGGGTGCCGATGGCGTTAAAGTCGGTATTGGCCCTGGTTCAATTTGTACTACGCGAATTGTTGCCGGTGTCGGCGTTCCGCAGATGTCAGCCGTTGCTAACGTATCGGCTGCGATGGAAAAATACGGCGTACCGGTGATTGCTGATGGTGGTATTCGCTACTCAGGCGATATTGCAAAAGCGATTGTCGCGGGGGCGAGTGTGATTATGGTTGGCTCAATGCTTGCGGGCACTGATGAAGCGCCAGGTGAAGTTGAATTATTCCAAGGCCGTGCTTATAAAAGCTACCGAGGAATGGGTTCAATTGGCGCTATGGGCCAGACTCAAGGTTCTTCCGACCGTTATTTCCAAGATAAAAATAGCGGCGTAGATAAGCTGGTACCAGAAGGTATTGAAGGCCGTATCGCCGTTAAAGGTCCATTGACTAATATCGTACATCAGTTGATGGGCGGCGTTCGTGCTTCCATGGGTTATACCGGTTGTGGAACAATTGGCGAAATGCGTACTAAGCCTGAGTTCGTTCGTATCACCAATGCGGGTATGAAAGAGTCTCACGTACACGATGTGCAAATTACGAAAGAAGCCCCGAACTACAGAATGGGCTGATCGCCTACTGCGCTTGCTAATACGGCGTTAAAAATTGGTTCAAGATCCTCACTTAGCACGCTAAGCTCCGGTCTTTCGCAAATTTTTGCCTTGTCTTAGCTGCGCTCGTAACGGCGATGATCATAGAAATGTAAAAGAAGCATGATTGAGTGTTTGAGTAGCAAATATGAGAGGCATTGATGCCGAACTTAAGGCTACAGGGAGCGCAAGCGCTGTGAATACCTGTAGCAGCTGGTATTAACGCCGTTTTGCGGAATAAATACTCAATTATGCTTCGATCAATTTAAAAACAAATTTTAGCCTGCTGATTCGTCTGCGGGTTTTTTCATTTTAGAAAGAGATGGTTATGACTGACATTCACGCTCAACGTATTTTAATTTTAGACTTTGGTTCTCAATATACTCAGCTAATCGCACGTCGCGTACGTGAATTAGGTGTGTTCTCTGAAATTCGTGCTTGGGATATGGATGATCAGGAAATCATCGATTACGCACCGCACGGTATTATCCTTGCTGGTGGCCCTGAGTCGGTTACTGAAGAGAATTCTCCTCGCGCTCCGCAGGCTGTATTTGACCTTAATGTACCTATATTGGGTATTTGCTACGGCATGCAAACCATGGCCGAGCAATTAGGCGGCAAGGTTGAAGCTTCTAATTTACGTGAGTTTGGTTATGCGCGTATTAAGACGGAAGGCACTTCGGCGTTATTGAAAGACATCTCTGATCACGTTGAAAACGGTGAAAAGTTTTTAGATGTTTGGATGAGTCACGGTGATAAAGTTACGCAAATGCCAGCAGGCTTTGAGATTTTAGCATCGACTGAATCTTGTCCAATCGCGGGCATGTTCAATGCTGAGAAAAATTATTATGGCGTACAGTTTCACCCTGAAGTCACTCATACACTGCAAGGTGAGCGCTTAGTTGGACATTTCATTCATGAAATATGTGGCTGTGAATCGTTATGGACTCCGGCAAAAATTATTGAAGACCAAATTGCTCGTGTACGCGCGCAAGTTGGTGATAAGAAAGTTCTACTAGGCCTTTCGGGTGGTGTTGATTCATCCGTTGTTGCCGCATTATTGCATAAAGCGATTGGTGATCAGCTAACGTGTGTATTTGTTGATAACGGCTTACTTCGTAAAAACGAAGGCGATGCGGTTATGGATATGTTTGCCGATAATATGGGCGTGAAAGTTATTCGTTCTGATTCTGCTGATTTATTCTTAGGCAAGTTAGTCGGTGTTTCTGACCCTGAGCAAAAGCGTAAAGTAATCGGTAATACTTTTATTGAAGTATTCGATGAAGAAGCGACCAAGATTAAAGACGTTCACTTCTTAGCGCAGGGTACGATTTATCCTGATGTTATCGAATCAGCCGCGTCTAAAACCGGTAAAGCGCACGTGATTAAATCTCACCACAATGTGGGCGGTTTACCGGATGATATGAAGATGGAACTGGTTGAGCCATTGCGTGAATTGTTTAAAGACGAAGTACGCAAAATGGGTCTTGAGCTCGGTTTGCCATACGACATGGTTTACCGTCACCCATTCCCAGGACCCGGTCTTGGTGTGCGTATTTTAGGTGAAGTTAAAAAAGAATATTGTGAGATTTTGCGCGAAGCCGATGCCATCTTTATGGAAGAGCTACACAACTTTGATTGGTACCATAAAACAAGCCAAGCGTTCGTTGTATTCTTACCAGTTAAGTCAGTGGGCGTAGTGGGCGACCAGCGTCGTTACCAATGGGTAGTAAGCTTGCGTGCCGTTGAAACAATCGACTTCATGACAGCCCGTTGGGCACACCTACCGTATGACCTGTTAGAAAAAGTTTCTAACCGCATCATCAACGAGGTTGAGCAGATCTCTCGTGTTGCTTATGACGTAAGCTCGAAGCCACCGGCTACGATCGAATGGGAATAATCTAGCGCTTAGGAAGCTCCGCTTCCTGCTAGATTATTCGACTGCCCATGGAAGGGCAGGCCGGCGGACACTACAGGGACGTACCCTAGAATATATTTCAACGCCGTATTTTTGCGTTTTAAATCGTTCGCCAATAAAAAAACCAATACCTTTCGTATTGGTTTTTTTATGCCTGTAATTTATCATGTGAGTCCAATCAAGGAAGTATCTCTTAATTTTAGAGTCTGTAACGAGTAGTATCTCAATGAATAATCCTGTCAAAAACATCACCTACCAAATCTACAACTCAAACAATAAAACTGACCTAAATATCACCCCAGCCCAATTCACCCAACTCTTAAAAAACTCCACCCTAGGCGAGCGCCGCCCAATAGCAGACCAAGAATGCCTAGCGGGTATGATTAATAACAGCAACCTAATCATCAGCGCATGGGATGAAGAAAACCTAATCGGTATCTCCCGCTGCATCACAGATTTTCATTATTGCTGCTACCTGTCCGACTTAGCCGTTGATAAAAAATATCAAGGTCAGGGCATAGGTAAAGAACTACAAATTCAGACCCAAAAACAGCTAGGCCCGAAATGTAAGTTAATCTTAATTTCAGCCCCAGCTGCCAACAGTTATTACCAGAAAATTGGTTTCACAAATAACGAACGCTGTTGGGTATTGAATCGTTCTGAGTCCCTCATTAGCTAGAATAGTTAGTAACTAAAATAGTTAGTCGCTAAAAGTAGTCTGTAAGCATTCTCCTTAATGGCTGTGGCCATCATTTAAATGAGGTTTCATTTTTAATTTATTTTCAAAAGGAAGTTCAGTCATTGGCTCGCCATGTTCATGATCGTGACCGTCATCACCATCCTTGCTGGCTTCACTTACTTGGGGTAATGACATGACGCCTAAGCCATAGCGATAAACAACTTCGCCTCCTTTAAATCCTGTTACTGCCACTAGACTGCTGCTGATAACAAGAAGTACACCCACTAGGTTACTTCGCAGGCTTGGGCGAAGGAAATAGATAATGACGCTTAGTAAGAAGACAGCTGCAGTGGTCAGTGCCCAGTTTCTATGGTCAGTCATGGCCATATGAGAGGGGCTGTCGTGAGCGACGCTATTAAAGGCCAGCCAGCCGGTAAATAATGTCACCAGTAGCGACAGTGTGCTGATAACCATTAATGTTTTTTGCATAAACAAAATATCGCTTTGTTTCTTTTCTGCTATTTTTAGCCAGATTATTAATTGCAATACTCCAAGGCTGCTAATAAAACTCACGGTAAAGTGAACAAGGATAGGGTGCCAGTTTGGTATTATGTCTAACATGTAATTCTCCAAATAATATGTAATAACTTCTAATATTTTTTAATAACTTAAATTTTAAAACCAGGCGCGAATGCCCACAACCCATTGGGTGCTTTCACTATCAAGGCCTGCGGCTTTTGCATAGCTTTGAGTCTTGCCGTATAGATTGTTTTGGCTTATGCCTATATAAGGGGCAAATTCTTTAGTGATCTCGTAACGTAGGCGTAAACCGATATCGCTACTGGCCAGACCAGAACCCATGCTTGTTTTGTCATTGTCTTGTGCAAAAGCATCTAGGGTTATTTCTGGAGTTAGAATTAGTTTTTGGCTAAATAGGAGTTCGTATTCCAAACTCACTCGTGCCGCTACATCCCCTTCTTCAGAAACAAATACTGCCATATCGGTTTCAAAATAATAGGGTGCAAGCCCTTGTAAGCCTAATACCGCCCAGTTGTTACTGTCATCTGGCCCTATGTCGCTGCGTGCTCCTATTTGTAAGTCCCAATAGGGGGCAATCGCCTTGCTGTAAAGCAATTGCAACTCGGTTTCATATTCATCCTTGTTTATGTACTCCGACTCCAGCTTTAGCCAAAATTTGTTCAGGTCTTTTCCCATCCATGCCTGACCTTCTAAAACGGTTTCTATATCACTATCATTGTCTTCGCCCTCAATATCTCGTATTTCCAGTTGATTGATCATCACCTTACTGAGTATTGGGTCGGCACCTTTTGCCGCAAGAGAATAACTAGAGGTAAGCACTAACCCTGAAGTAACCCCGGTTAGCGCAATTGCTTTTAATAAGAAGTTTATGTTTAACATTTATATGTTCTCGTTCGAATTTTTATTGCTTAACGTTAAAATAATTTATACGTTAACTCACATGCACTTCACGAAACATTCCGGCCATATGGAATAAAAGATGGCAGTGATAAGCCCAAGTACCTTTAGCGTCAGCGGTCACTAGATAGCTGATTTTGGCGCCGGGTTGAACGATGACTGTATGTTTTCTGGGTAAACGTTTGCCATCGCCGGTTTCTAATTCACTCCACATGCCATGTAAGTGCATGGGGTGATTCATCATAGTGTCGTTAACAAAAGTAATGCGAATACGCTCACCGAAATTGAACTTAAGAGGGTCAGCATCGGCATAAGGGATGCCATTGATCGACCACATATAGCGGCTCATATTACCAGTGAGATGCAGCACGACTTCACGGCTTGGCTCGCGTAAATCTTGAGTGGGGTGAAGATTAAATAAGTCGGCATAAGTGAGAACCTTACGGCCCATCTTATGGTGATTACGTAAGCCAATACCTGGGTCATCTAGTCTGAATTGTGGCGCCGCTGCGCGAGCATCGATATGAGGGCCGAATTCATTTTTACCGTGCACTATTTCTTGCTTCGAGCCAAAGCCCAGCTTGCCTGAACCGAACGTTTCGGACGCTGTCGGCATGGCAGGCATCATCATTTTTCCATGANCCATTTTAGANTGATCTATCCCCCCCATTTTAGNNTNATCCATACCACCCATTTNTGAANGNTCCATACCACTCATATTGGACATANCCATACCCATATCGGCATGGGTTAATATCGGCAAGGCATCCATGGCAGGTACGGCTGCACTGATGTTGAGATCGGGGGTTAAACTGCCGCGGGCATAGCCGCTTCTGTCGATGGCTTGAGCAAATACACAGTAGGCACTATCGTCTATTGGCTCGACGATCACGTCATAAGTTTCNGCAACCCCTAGGCGGATGTCATCGACGGTTACNGGTTCGACATTTTGGCCATCACTGGNGATGACTGTCATTTTTAANCCGGGAATTCGGACATCAAAGAAAGTCATTGCTGANGCGTTAATAAAGCGCAAGCGCACTTTTTCGCCTTTTTTAAATAANCCTTTCCANCCNGTATCTGGNGTTTGGCCATTCATTAGAAAGGTATAGGTAGCGCCCGATACATCCGAGATGTCNCGGTCAGACATGCGCATNCGATTCCACATGCTGCGTTTNCTCCAANTATTGCTGATACCGTTTTGTTTNATGTCTTGCCATAGATCGCCAACGGTACGCTCGTTACCATTGTAATAATCTCCCATNTTTTTAAGCTTGGCGTAAATGTCATCAGGNTCTTCGTCACTCCAGTCTGAAAGTTGAATNACGTAGTCGCGGTCAAANTCATAAGGNTCTTTTTCTTTGGGNTCAATNACNATNGCGCCGTATAAACCGGTTTGCTCCTGNTAACCTGAATGNCTGTGGTACCANTAGGTGCCGCTTTGNTGGATATCAAATTGATAGACAAAGGTTTCACCGGGNTTTATGCCNTCGTAACTNAGACCNGGTACTCCNTCCATATTGCTNGGAAGAATAAGGCCGTGCCAGTGAATAGANGTATCTNCGCTTAGGTNATTGGTNACTCTGAGGNTGACTCTTTCGCCTTCCTTCCAGCGTAAAATCGGACCCGGTACACCGCCGTTTAGCGTGGTGGTGATAACTTCCTTGCCGGTAAANTTGACCTTGTTNTAACCTATATTTAGATCAAAAACTTTACCCGTTAACGTTTGTGGTATTTGAGTGATGATATTGGCGCTGGCCCAGTTTTCAGAAGCAAAGGCTCTTGATATCGGTAGTGTACTAATNGCCGCGATTGCNGAGGCNCCTAAAACAAATTTNCGACGCGATANNGGGGTNNCCGCTTGATTAATAATNGAGTTTTTCATATTTNTTCCTATTAATGTATTCAGCTATTGCTGCACGGCATTATCAATTTCNGCGTATATCGAGNNGGTCCCGTCTTTATTTAAGACTAGCACTTGATAGGGCATGAATTTATTCTGATATTCCATTCCNGGGCTACCNACGGGCATGCCNGGAACCGATAAACCTAANGTATTTATCGGTTTTTCCTTAAGGAATTGNGTTATNTATTNAGNGNGGATATGNCCTTCAAACACATAGCCATCTTTAGATACTGCGGTATGNCAAGANCGGTATTGTNTTTTTATTCCCANNTNGTCTTTTANCGCCGACATGTTTTCGCTGTNTTCTTGNGTGGTCNGTAAGCCATCATCTTNCAGCTTATCGATCCATTTTTGGCAACAGCCNCANGNCGCGCTTTTATAAACGTGAAGTTCAGANCGGTTTNGNNNATTNGTTTTNCTTTNGTAATGATGATCATGACTACCACTCGCTANGGCATGANTAGATAGCATCGGTGTCGATAAAATAGCACTTAGGATAAGNCCTAAAGGCAAGCGTATAGATAAGATTTTCATATTGACTCTCTACAACAAGTCAGCNCNCAGGCATGACATGTATTATTAATAATATAGGGAGNTCTNGTGATTCAGAATTGATACTCCCGCTAATCAGTTATATGAATAGAGGCTTTTATTACCTTGCGTTAGCGAGGTGAAAAGGCACAGCTATCCTGTATTAGCAGGTGATGGGTGGGCGGTAGAGAGATTCGCTACGATTGATAAGNGCTTGGTTGTGGTAACCAATTTTCACTAAAGACGATNGTGGCGTTGTTAGTGCATTTTCNGNGCTGAATACGCTACTAGAGCAGGCNCCTAAACAGCAGCTGCATTCTTGATCGCAGTCNCCTTGGGANTTGTTAACGTGCGCTGAGTCATGCGCTGTATTGCTATCAGTGATCTGCTCGCAATGAGAAAGAAGNCTTGTTGNAGTCACTTTGCTGTCATTCGTATCCATTTGACAAGACATAACACCGCCCGCAATCGCTTGGCCAAAAAGGCTAAGNAATATCAGTAGGGTGAAAAATCTTTTACAGCCGATGAACATTAACGGTCATCCAGTGAAATAATATGAACATGAGAATATATGATTGAAGATGATTTGAAAAGTTCATAATATTATTAATTATGNTGATNTTAACAGTGANGGNTANTACTCTTCTGCTNCCANNGTTATGGTTNCAAGNCAAAAGAACAGTNGCGAGCTTGTTTTTATGCCAAAATAGTATTATCAAAATACTGCTTAAACTTATCAGTTCTTTGCTCCTCAGTAGGCCTCGTATTATCCTTTCAGAGTGTTCTGGTCTTTAGGNAAATACTCATGTCTATGGCTCCCAGNATTGAAACTCATTTAGGGCGATCCGGAATTGATTTCAATTTAGTTNCGCATCCACATTCTAGTAACAGTTTGCAAACGGCACAGTTTGCCCACGTTGCGCCGAAACAAGTAGCTAAAGCGGTCATGACTCATGACGGTGATATCTATCGGCTCTGTTTAATCCCCTCTACTAATCGCTTGGTAACGTCTTGGTTGAATGAGCATATGAATGGTCATTTCCGTTTAGTGGCGGAACAAGAGTTGGCAGATTTATTTGCCGATTGCGAAATAGGGGCAGTGCCTGCATTAGGGCAAGCTTATGGCTTTCCGGTGATTTGGGACTCTGCTTTTTCTATGATGGATGAAGTCTTTTTTGAAAGTGGCGATCATGAAAATCTTATCCGAGTNGATAAGGGTGCTTTTATGCAACTTATGGCAGGACAAGAGCAAGATAGAATTAGCTGTGAAAAGGATGAGTATGAATTTAGAGATGAGTTGGTGCATTAAGTATCATTGCGAGTAATGAAATGTCGTAGCGCTCACCTTTAGGCTTAAAAATGGTTATAATCCGTTAGTATTTTAATTCACCTCTATCATCACGATAGAGGGTTAATAGCGGAATGTCTTGATGAAATTACAAACTATCGATAAAGCTCTTTATCGAAAACGCCTCAATATCGCTTTGGTCTCGTGTGTGGCGATATTGTTGATTACCTCCTTAAGTGTTTCAAATATTCTTATTGCCTTATTGGGTAGTGATGTCGAAGGTGAAAATTTTTGGTGGAATGTGTGGGGTGTTATTGCCGGTGCTGGTGTTATTGTCGGTTTGTTTAAAGTAGTAGCTGCTAAGCCGTTTATGGCAGAAATAAACTATGTTCGTAGCTTAAAGAAAGAAATGAATCGCATTTATCGCAGTTCAAAGAAATTACAAGTGGCGCTTGAAGCTAATGATAAGAACGCAATAATTATTAGCTATTTTAATCTTCAGGCATCGAAGCAGGTTTATCAGCTAGATAATAATACTTTAACCATGGATGAGTTGAATGAGAAAATTAGAGTGCTCGATGAGAAAATCGCTGAGTTAGGCTTGAGTGTTTCGCTAGATGATTATCGCTCAGGTCTTATTAACGAGCTGGGTAATAACAAATTGAGTAATAACGACGAGGATTAGATTTTTTCTTATACCGGTCTGGCGTCTATCTCGTTGCTAATAGTTAAGGGAATAGAAAATTAATAATATAGCTTTAAAGCGTAAATTGGCCTGACAGCTAATTAAAAATACGCTTTACTGTCAGTTGATTTTTTATCTGCTAGAAACGAATGCAAGGGAATGTGATGAGTATAGGAAAGCCTCAAACTTCAGGTCAGATGATGGCACAGCCATTATTGATTTCCGACCTAATAGAGTATGCCGCTAGTCATCATGCTCAGCAAAAAATCATCAGTAATCGCTTAGAGGGGGATGTGCATAGCTATTCTTACAGTGATGCTTTGGTTCGCTGCAAACAACTCGCTAATGCGCTATTAGCCTTAGGAGTAGAGAAGGGCGATCGCATTGGTACTTTGGCGTGGAATGGATATCGCCATTTTGAGTGCTACTACGGAATATCGGGTATCGGTGCAATTTGCCATACCATTAACCCTCGTCTTTATAGTGAGCAGATCGAATATATTATTCAGCATGCCGAAGATAGTTATCTTTTGATCGATGCATGCTTCCTTCCTTTATTAGAACCGATTGTGGATAGATTAACTTCTGTAAAGGGTATCATCGTCTTAATCGATGCCGAACAAATGCCGACGAGCTCATTAAATAATCTAATTAATTATGAAGAGCTTATTGCCGAGCAAGATGATCAGCTAATCTGGCCTGATCTGGATGCTGATAGCGCAGCGTGTCTTTGTTATACCTCGGGGACAACCGGTAACCCAAAAGGCGTTTTGTATTCTCATCGCTCAACTGTCATGCATGCCTTTGCTAGTCGTAACCCTGATGCGTTGAATATCTCTTCTGATACGGTGGTTATGCCAGTAGTTCCTATGTATCACGTCAGTGCATGGGGAATTCCTTATATTGCCCCGATGTCAGGGGCTACTTTGGTATTACCAGGGCAAGGTATGGCAGGAAAAGATCTTTACAGTTTAATTGATTTCGCCAAGGTTGATTTGATGCTGGGGGTGCCAACGGTTTGGTTAGGCTTGATTGAATATTTAAAAGAAAATAATTTAACAATACCATCAGTAAAAACAGTGGGTGTTGGTGGGGCGGCTTCCCCAAAAGTTTTAGTAGAAACGCTCGATAAAGATTATGGAATTTATTTATTGCCTATCTGGGGTATGACAGAAACCAGTCCGTTAGCAACGCTTGGGGCGAAGAAGAACGCAATGAGTGAGATGACAGATGATCAGCGTTACGATATTCAGACATCTGCAGGTAAACCCATGCTGGGTATCGAAATAGAAATATTTGATGAGAATACTCATCTCCCCTTAAAGCATGATGGCAAAGATCGTGGTTTATTAAGAGTCCGTGGGCCTTGGGTTTTAAGTAGTTATTATAAGTTGGATAAGGCGGATTGTTTTATTGAAGATCAGCAAGGAAAAATTTGGTTTGATACTGGGGATATAGCGACTATCGATAAGGACAGTTATTTAAGGATTGTCGATCGTGCAAAAGATGTGGTGAAATCCGGTGGAGAGTGGATTAGTTCTATTGATTTAGAAAATGCCGCGCAGGGTTGTGAGGGTATTACAGAGGCCTGTGTGATTGGTGTTAAGCATTTAAAGTGGGATGAGAGGCCGATTCTGTTTGTGGTAGCGCAAGATAAGAAATTAGAAAAAGAAACCATTTATCAGTTTTTAGGCGATAAGGTAGCGAAATGGTGGCTACCTGACGATATTATCTTTGTTGATAGTTTACCTCATACGGCTACGGGGAAGTTGCAAAAACGCACTTTACGGGATCAATATTGGAACTATCTGATTACTTAGAAAACTGATTGATTAAAAGAAGTAAGCGCAACATAGATTGGATTAATGGGGCTAGTTATTTTAAGCCTCATTAACACTAATCCATTTCAAATTTTAACAACTAATTATTTATTATGCTGTTTGATAAAATCTTTAATCATCGGTGCAATTATCTCCCTGTATTTTCTACCATTAAAAATACCGTAATGACCAACTCCCGCTTGTTCGTAGTGTGTCTTTTTATCGGCAGAGAGACTGCTGCATAGATTTAGCGCGACTGATGTTTGGCCACGCCCGGTAATATCATCATTTTCTCCTTCGATGGTCAAAAGTGCGGTTTTCGTTATTGCCGCTAGATCAATTTTCTTTCCTTGGTATTCAATGGTGCCATTAGGCAGTTGATGCTCAAGGAAAACTTTACGGATTGTCTCTAAGTAATAATCTGCTGGCATGTCCATAACCGCAAGGTATTCGTTGTAAAATAACCTATGATCTTCAGCGCTATCACCATCACCTGCGATTAAATCATTGAAGAACTGTACGTGTTTATTAACATGGTTATCCATATTCATGCTGAGAAAGGCAGACAGCTGAATGAAACCTGGGTAAACCATTTGGCCGCGCCCTGAAAATTCATAAGGGACGGTGCAGATTACATTTTTATCGAACCAGTCTAAATCTTTACCACTGGCATAATCATTAACGTCTGTTGGGTTAATGCGAACATCAATCGGTCCTCCCATTAGCGTTAGCGATTTAGGGATGTTGCGATCTTTTTCTTGATGCATAACTGCAANTGCAACCATCGCAGGTACACAGGGTTGGCAAACGGCAATGACATGAGTATCCGGACCTAGGAAGGTAATGAACTCTATTAAATACGTTACATAATCATCAAAGCTGAAGCCGCCTGCGCTTAATGGAATATCACGGGCATTGCGCCAGTCGGTAATGTAGGTTTCATGGTCGGGTAAAAACTCTTTCGCCGTAGAACGCAGTAGCGTTGCAAAGTGGCCGGATAAGGGCGCAATTAATAACACCTTTTTTTGTCGTGCTTGAGGTTTATCACGTTTGAAATGCAGAAGGTTGCAATAGGGTTTATGAAATACTACGTTCTGGCTGATGTTTACTTTTTTGTTGTTGATTGTGGTGCTGTCTAGGCCCCACTCAGGCTCTTCGTAATCAGCGGTTAAGCGTTCAAATAACTCCATCGAAGCGGATGCGCTGCGGAAATAAAAATGATCTGCAAAGGGGTTGGAAGGGTGCGACATTAATTGCCGTGTTGCGTTCGCCATTTCGTGCCAAGGGCGAACCATCTTCATATATTGTGCATTTAGTTTATATAGCATATTCAGCTCGATTCGTTAGTACTTAATTATGTATTAATTAGAGCATGATTAGACTGAATGCGTTCGCTATGAACTAAAAATATCAGACTAGAATAAGGCATTAGGTTTAGATTTAAATCAATGCCGCTATTCTTATTTTTCATTAACAATAGCGGCAATAGCGGTTGAATGTTTTGAGGTTCTATTTTTATAGCATAGGCTCTATTAAACCGCTTGTTTTAGGCGATCTTTTCGTAGTACTAAATAAGTGAAAAGTGACGCACTCACAAACATAAATAAGCTATAAATACTCGGTGCCATCGACATTGTGCTACTTTCTAAAATACCTGATGTAATAAGTAAAGCTAAGGTCCCATTTTGCATACCGATCTCTAGGGTGATTGTACGAGACTGAGCTTCTTGGTGAAGCAGGAAGCGGCCAGCAAAATACCCTAGCGTCATGGTGGTTAGGTTTAAGATGATTACCGCAGGCCCTGTGGCGATAGCGAAGTCGATCATCTTCTCACCTAGGTTTATGCAAATGCTGATAATAACAAATGCCAATACAGCCATTGAAAATCCACTAACGAATGTCTCTGAGCGTTTAGCAAAATCACTCCATTTGGCGCGAACTCCCATGCCGATTAATACGGGAATAACGGTCACTACCATTAGCTTAATCCAGGTGCTAATAATGGGCAGTTGGAATTGTTCACCTGCATTGCCATAGAAGTTAATGGCCCATACCGCTAATAAGGGAATGGTGAATGGCGTGATCATGCCGATCACTGCGGTTAAAGAAACGGATAAGCCNACATCAGCTTTGGCTAGGTAGCTGTATAGGTTCGATGTAGCACCCCCTGGGCATAAGGAGAGAATAAACAAGCCGATCGCCAGCTCACCGGTTAATCCTGTTGCAGCAATGACCGCGACAGCAATTAACGGTAATATCAGCATTTGACCAAGGGCGCCCAGAAAAAAGGCTTTAGGTTGCTTTAATACACGCTGAAAGTCAGAGGGCGTAAGGCTTAAGCCAACCCCCGTCATTATTAAAATAATCGCTATAGGCAGCGCTACTTGAGTTAAGATTTGAAACATTGATTAATCCAATCTGTTTTTATTATAGGGAATTCATTAAAGGCCAGATTACAGTGGCCTAGTAAAGGCTGCAAGCTATTGGATTTATGAGTGATTTAGTGTAGAATGCGCGACCCCTGAAATTTCAGGGATAAATACTCACGGTAGGCAATACTAACACCTACCTACATAAACGATCGGAGCGAAATATTTTATGGTAGTTATCCGTTTAAGCCGAAGCGGCTCAAAAAAACGTCCTTTTTATCATCTTTCTGTTGCAGACGAACGTAACCCACGTGACGGTCGATTTATCGAGCGCGTTGGTTTCTTCAACCCTGTAGCACGTGGTGCTGAAGAAGCATTGCGTGTTAACGTTGAACGCGTTGAATACTGGATGAGCAAAGGCGCACAGCCTTCTGCCCGTGTTGCTAAGTTATTAAAAGATAACGCTAAAGCACAAGCGTAATCTGGCTTTCACCGGGGAATATCATGGCATTAGCACAGCAATCCACATCGATTAGCGATTCTGACGTAACCATCGTCGGAAAGGTGACGACTGCTTTTGGTATTAAGGGTTGGGTAAAGATTCATTCTTTTACCGATCCTATGAACGGTCTTCTGGATTATAAAAACTGGTTACTGAAAGTAAAAGGTCAGTGGCGTTTTTATAAAGTGAAAGAAGCCAAGCCCCAAGGTAAAGGCATAGTTGCAAAGTTTGAGGGTATCGACGACCGTGATTTGGCCTTGGCATTAAGCCAGACTGATATCGCAGTACGATCCACAGATTTGCCACAACTAGCAGAAGACGAATTTTATTGGTCTCAGCTTGTTGGTTTGATCGTCGTTAATAAAAACGGTGAGTTGTTAGGTAAAATAGATCATTTGTTCAACTCTGGCGCTCCTCACGATGTGATGAGTGTGAAGGGGTATGAAGGCAGTCTTGACCAGCAAGAACGTCTGATCCCTTATGTTGGAAACGTGGTTGGCAAGATTGACCTGGATGCTGGTGAAATGCAGGTTGATTGGGAAGCAGACTTTTAATTAAGCCTGTTTAGTGTGGTGAAACCATGTGGTTTGGAGTGATAACACTGTTTCCTGAAATGATTCAACCTATGACCCAATTGGGTGTAATAGGTCGATCAGTGAGACAAGGTTTATTGAGTTTAAGTATCTGGAACCCTAGAGACTTCACTCATGATAAGCACCAAACAGTGGATGATCGTCCATACGGTGGTGGCCCAGGCATGTTGATGAAAATTCAACCGTTACGGGACGCGATCAATGCCGCTAAAGAAGCAGCAGGTGTTGTTGNAGGGGATGATGTAAAAGTTATTTACATGTCACCTCAAGGACGCAAGTTAGATCAAGCAGGGGTCGTTGAACTGGCTCAGCATGACAAGCTAATTTTAGTTGCAGGACGATACGAAGGCATCGATGAACGTTTAATCGAGGCCGAAATCGACGAAGAGTGGTCTATCGGCGATTTCGTACTCAGTGGTGGTGAATTACCCGCCATGACGTTATTAGATGCAGTAAGTAGACAAGTAGCGGGAGTTTTGGGGCACGAATTATCGGCCGTACAAGATTCTTTTGCGGATGGTTTACTCGACTGCCCACATTATACTCGCCCGGAAGAATTTGAAGGGCAAGTGGTACCCAGCGTTTTGTTGAGTGGCAATCATAAGCTGATTCAACAATGGCGCCTAAAACAGTCCTTAGGACGTACCTGGCAACGACGACCAGACCTATTAGACAAGCTAGACTTAAACAACGAACAAGTTTCGTTATTAGAAGAATTTAAGCGTGAGGCAGAAGAGTCTCACGACTATGGGAGCGAGCAATGAGCAATAGAAATTTAATCATTCAGCAAATTGAAACAGAACAGCTTAAGAAAGATGTTCCAGATTTTGCACCAGGTGATACTTTAGTAGTTCAAGTTAAAGTTATCGAAGGCACTCGTGAGCGTCTACAGGCGTTCGAAGGTGTTGTAATTGGTAAGCGTAATCGCGGTGTTAACTCTGCGTTTACAGTACGTAAAATCTCCCACGGTGTGGGCGTTGAGCGTAGCTTCCAAACTCACAGCCGTTTAATCGATTCTATCGAAGTTAAACGTCGCGGTGATGTACGTCAGGCTAAGCTTTACTACCTACGCGAGCGTAGTGGTAAGTCTGCACGTATTAAAGAGAAGTTGGTTAAAAAGGCGTAACTCTTTATTAAAGAGTGATGTGTTTTTAAGCAAATCTAAAAGAACGGGCCTAGTGCCCGTTTTTTTATGTCTGGAATTCTGTACACTAGCAGGAACTTAATGGAGGTGCCTTACTCCTAGTAGATAACCTTACGCAATTACAATACAGCATCTGTTCGATAGATCATGGAGATAGAATGAGAATATTAGTCGCCTTGTTGGCCGTTTTTGCGGTTGCCAGTACCAGTTTCGCAGAAGATGCAGTGCAACCCGCAGTCGATGCAGCTGAGCAGAATAAGCAGCTAACCTTGAAGGTTGAAGCTCAAATATCCCAGTCTTTTGGCCAGCCAGTAAAAGTTAAAGAAGTGATTAGCTTGGCCAATGATCAGATTGTTGAAGCCGTATTAGCGGATGGCTCTCTGGTTCACCTAACGCCAGATTTAACTCACATGGTATATCGAGGTGAGTTGTATGAGTTATTACCTTTGAAGCCAAAAAACATCACCAAGAATCGTAATAATCTTAAGCGTGAAAGCTTAATGGCCGCGTTAGATGATGAAGAGCTTGTTGTCTTTAAAGCAAAAGGTGAAGAGAAAACGGTCATCAATGTATTCACGGATATCGATTGTGGATATTGTCGTAAATTGCATGGAGAAGTCGCTCGCCTAAATGAGTTGGGAATTAGTGTTCGCTACTTAGCGTATCCTCGATCTGGNGTGACTGATCGTCGAACGGGTCAACTGACAGCATCGTTTAAAAAAATCAAGTCAGTCTGGTGTGATGATAATCGTGCTGAAGCAATGACTGCGGCAAAAATGAACCGTACCATTAAAGATAACCTAGATTGTGATGCACCGATTGCTGAACATATCGCCCTAGGTTATGAGGTTGGTGTCAGTGGAACTCCAGCCATCGTTTTACAGGATGGTCGTTTTATCGGTGGTTATATGGCCGCTGATGAACTGGCAGAGTTGATTGGCCTAGACTAAGATCTGGNTTAATCAATTGTGAAAATTAAAGGAGCCCTTGGCTCCTTTTTTTTATCCACAATNTCTGTTTTTATTCACTGAGTAAGTGGTTACTACGCTTCTAGGGAGGATTCTTCCATTTAGATATAATAGGATTAACCATTATTACAAAATCTAGCAAAAAGTCTTGACACTTGATTCTCGTGATTTGCCTTTCCTAAAACTATTCACAAGGNTTAAATTCTTGTTTGAGCCATTATTAAATAACAATTAAAAACCAANACCTTCGTATTGACTCTTGTAAGNCATTGAAATTAAACGAGAAANANGCNTGGTTAAAAAACGTACAATCTAACGNTGGGCTAGTAANCATGGGCTTCAGNGCTAGTTTTAAANTATCTATCCACTAACTTATCCACAGAATCTGTGGGTAAAGAAAGCAGCCTAGGCAGCATGGGGCTTTGCCGGATATTATGATTTTTCTAATAATTTCTGGGGCTAATCTTAATTTTCTATACCATTACTAAAAGAAAGGTTAATTGTCGTATATTGACGTTATTAACAAGGCTAAAACTTTTTTATTACTAATGGAGTAATTGGCTAGCAATTTAATATCGCTTTCTCAATATTGCTAAGGTATTGAAAAATATAGATTTTAATATTTTTAAAAAGTAACCAGATTTTAATACAAGTCTGCGCTGACGGGGCCTAGAGGCGAGCATAGAAAACTTATGCAGGGTTTTATCCACAGCCTTGTTTGATCTTGCTTCATTGCGGTCGTATTTAACGCTAAGCTATTCATAGTTATGCTTACTTTAAATAGTTGTGCTCGCTTTAAATAGTTATGCTTATGCTGAATTGCTATGCTTTATTTAGCACAGCTTCAGCTAATATCGTCATTAAAGGGTTATTCATGTCTGCAGTCAGCAGGATAAAAAATAAAGCATTAAGAATGCTAGTGCTCATGGTCGGTTGGCTGAGTGTGGTGCTAGGAGTTATCGGCATCTTTCTTCCTATATTACCGACCACCCCTTTCTTATTACTCGCAGCCGCTTGTTTTGTTAGGACCTCGCCTAAATTTTATCATTGGTTGGTTGGCCATCCTAAGCTGGGGAAATACCTTGTCTACTATTTAGAAGGCAAGGGTATTCCGCTTAAAGCTAAAATTTTTACCATTGGGCTTATANCGATTAGTATGAGTACAACGGCGTATTTAGTCCCTGTTACTGCGGTAAAGGTTCTTCTTCCTCTGGTGGGGGTTTTGGTAGCTCTCTACATTGTTCGCCAACCAACTCTCGAGCTGTCGCCTGAAGTAAAGGGCTAGGTAAGTTCGATAACCAGTCAAAGCGCTCAAATAAACCTTTCATCGGGATATCGAGTCCGGCGTATATATCAACTCTCTCACCGCTGTAAGGGTGTTCAAAGCTAAGCTGCCAAGCGTGCAGCAGTAAACGGCCGGCATCAAAGTGATCGCGAAAATAACGACTATGTCGGCCCTTGCCATAACGCGCATCGCCAATAATGGGATGGCTTAGGTGTTTTAAGTGGCGGCGAATTTGGTGTTTGCGCCCCGTCTTTGGCATAACTTCTACCATGCAGTAGCGAGATTGTGGGTANTTATCAATCTCAACATCAATTTCAATGGTAGCTAATAGTTTGAAATCAGTAATGGCTTCTTGAGCAGGCTTTATATGCTCGTGCTTTGCGTATTTATCGACAGGAGGCACCATTGCATAGTCTAGATGCAGTTCATCGGGCATGTAGCCACGAGTGACTGCTAGATAGCGTTTTTCAACGTCACGCTGGCGCCATTGCTCGACCATTAAACTCGCAGTTTCTGAGTTTAAGGCAAATAAAAGTACCCCAGAAGTTGGTTTGTCTAGGCGATGCACGGGATAGACGCGCTGACCCAATTGATTGCGTAATAGTTGTAACGCAAATAGGGTTTCACGGCGATCAATCTCACTGCGGTGTACTAATAAACCCGAAGGTTTATTGATCGCCACGAGGTTTTCATCTTGGTATAAAATTTCCAGTTTCATTTATCATCTAAATACATAAGAATAGTGACAAAATTATAACAAGTTTTCGTGTTCAGATTGGGGAAGAAAATGTCGTTTACTACGATTAAACACACATTTATTGGCTTAATAGTGGTTTTGCTANTGGCAATTGTCTTGATTAGNCAGACTTATGTTGAATCTGCAGTCTTTCCGGATCGTAGCGGTATGCCAATACTGGCCAGTACGGAAATGGAATTGGTGGCGAATCTACCAAGCCCTCCAGGCAATGTTGCGGTGGCAGATAATGGTGATGTTTTCTTTACCTTTCACCCTGAAGCAAATCCGGCAATCAATGTTGCTAAGTTAGTTGATGGTCAGGCTCAAGCATTTCCNAGTATCGAGTGGCAGCCAGGGGGTTCAGAGCCTCACGCCTTCCATGAAGTATTATCCATTCGTATTGATCAACAGCAGCAGTTATGGGTATTGGATAATGGTAAGCACGGTTTGAAAAAAGTACGCTTATTAGTTTTTGACTTGAATACCGGTGAAATGAAAAAGCGNTATCGATTTACCCGCGAACAGTTTGCTNTGGGTTCTCACGCCAATGATTTTCAGATTAGTAACGATGGCAACTTTATTATTATTTCTGATGCCAGTATCTTCGCTAAAAATCCTGCTTTGATTATTTATGATGTGAAAAATGAATCGGCTCGTCGTGTATTAGAACAGCATGAATCTGTANTCGCGGGTAANTTTGAGCCGGTAGTACAGGGTCGTAAAATGACTATTTTAGGTCTATTTACCATTAACCCNGGGGTTGATGGCTTAGTGCTCGATTCAAATAATGACTACTTGTACTATGCCAGTATTAGCGCCGATCAGCTTTATCGTATTCCTTATGCATCATTAGTTGATGCCAGTTTATCGNCGAGTCAGCTAGCTTNAGCAGTAGAANCTGTGGGGGAGAAAACCATGACNGATGGNTTAGCGATNGATACTCAAGGTAATGTCTATCTATCTGACTTAGAGAATTCGGCTATNGTGCGTAAGTTACCAACAGGTGAGTTACAGACCTTATTAAAATCGGCATCNATACGCTGGCCTGATGGTTTCAGCTTTGGCCCTGAAGGCTATTTGTATTTCACCTGCTCGAGCTTGCANCAAGTGATTGGTCGCGATCAGGATGAGATAACTCAAAATGCCCCTTATCAAATTTATCGCTTTATGCCGCCTAAGGTTNAANAGTAATAAGTTTTGGNTGAAAAAACCGTCTAAACTCAATACATAAAGAGATGGCGGAGCTGAAATATGAAGTGTGTCTATGANGCCTCTAATTTATTAGAGGCACATGTCATTCAAGGCTTATTAGAACAGCATAGAATCAGTGCCTTCATAGAAGGAGAATACTTAATCGGTGCGGTAGGAGAGCTGCCTGCAAGCCCTTTAGTGCGTATTCTGGTAAATGATGATGACTTATCTGCAGGTACATCGTTAATGCATGATTATGATGCGACTAATCAACCCTTAAATGAGCAGAAAAGTATTATTCAGGGAGGGATGCCAAGGCGCGCAAGTTGGTTATTAGCCGCGATGGCCTTTATGGTCGTAATGGAAATACTGCGTTACTTTGCATCCTACTAGCTATACAGGTTAGCTATTCAGGTTAGCTATTCAAGTTAACTATCCAAATTAGTCATCCCCAGGCATTAAAATAAAATCGGTAGCGCCATAATCCACACCTAGCTGGCTTAATAGNGCCGTTATCTGACCTCGGTGATGNGTTTGATGGTTAAACAAGTGCTGCAAAATATCNGGTAGTGGACGAACCTGAGTCTCACCTTGGCTATTGTTGTATTGCAACCTATCTTCACAATCACTTTCTCGTAANAAATCACACCATTGAATAATTAACTCATCCAGCTGTTGNCGCGCTGGGGCCAGCTGAGNTAAATCTGGGTATAAAANTTGGTCAAGCTTGGTAGGTTTAGGCCAATTACCGATAGCATCGTCGATAATAGGAAATATCATGGCTAAACGATTCAGCCATAAAAGATCCCCCACCAGTATATGATTCCATGAACCCGTTAGGGAGTGGAAAAATANCTGANGATCTTTATTTTGTTCTTCTGTTGATATGCTTAGACTAGCGTCTAATAACGACTGATTAATCCAAGCATTATAGCGAGCATAACGACGGTAATGATCTGACCACTGCATGCTAAACTCCTAGGCAAANNGCCATCTATATNANTTAGTAATAGTTAAGCACGCTTTACGGTACTGGCATAGTCACCTGTGCTTGATTATGATGAATAAAACAAAGCGTTAGGAATACGATAATCCATGTTCATACGAATACTATTNACCTTGGTCTGCCTATTGTGGATCAATCAAGTTNCTGCGAATTTTGTTGCTTGGGACCGGGAAGACGAAGGACCTTGGTTAATGCAAGAAAGTGAACATTTTGTCATTACTTATCCTGCTAATAATGCNGTTCTTGCNGATAAGTCCTTAAATATTGCCGAACGTGTTCATAAAGAATTATTGCCTTTTTTTGGCGGCAGTNCAAAAGAAAAAACACAGATGGTTTTAGTGGATGACTTTGATGTCTCTAATGGTTGGGCTACGTTCTTCCCTTTCGCTCAAATTCGTTTATATACCAGCCCACCNGATAGTATCAGTGGCTTAGAAGAAAGTGATGATTGGCTGCATACGTTAATACGTCATGAATATGTNCATATTTTGCATATGGAAATGGCATCGGCAAGTCCTGAATATTTACGTAATATTTTTGGCCGCTTGGTTATTTTATTTCCACATACCATGACCCCTTCTTTTATGTTGGAAGGCCTTGCTACTTATTTAGAAACTAATGAAGAACTCGGATACGGTCGCTTGCAAAGTTCTTATTATGCAATGCAAATGCGCATGGAAGTTGCCGCTGGAAAAATAAAGAGTTTAGGTGATGTCTCTGCNCCATTAAGAAATTGGCCTTTAGGATTACAGTACCTGTACGGAAGTTACTTTTATCAGTTTTTGGCAGATACCTATGGCGAAGAAAAGATTAAACAGTATTTGCAACNTTATAGCCGCCAAATNATACCGTCATTTATGCAAAACTCG
The DNA here is from genome assembly GCA_016765295.1 of Oleispira sp. Taxonomy (GTDB): domain Bacteria; phylum Pseudomonadota; class Gammaproteobacteria; order Pseudomonadales; family Oceanobacteraceae; genus Oleispira. The sequence goes on along the minus strand of JAESQF010000122.1, from coordinate 11,835 downwards.
GTAGCAGAAAAAACCTTCGCGAAAGACTTCCCAGACTTATGGTTAGAGTATCAGGTTTGGTTAACGAATAAGTTTGACTCACAGATTAGCCATTTGAATCAACCGCAGAATATGCCAGATTCTATTNCTCTTGAAAATGAGTTGAGAGGAAAGTTAAGGGGGAAATTAACGGCTTATCAGGTGGATGCAGAAGCCTTATTTCAAGATGTAAGCAGCAGTCAGGGAGAGGGCTTTTATTTTATTGCGAATAACGGTGAAGATACTCCGTTATTAANGCGTTCGACAAAAAAANATTCGATTGAAACCTTAGANGTTATTANCANAACAAGAGATGTGATCGCTTTAGATGTTANCTCNCAAGGAGANATNGCCGCCAGTCGATTAATTANTTGGGCTGATGGACGCAGCTGGGCAGATGTTTATTTATTGNAANATGGCTCTTGGCAAGCGCTAACCAATAAGCAGCGTTTACGTAATGTGCGCTGGTTAAATGATNANTGGATGATTGCNAGNCGTAANCANTTTGGTATNAGCCAATTAATATTATTAAATAAANANTCNGAACAAAAAATACTCTGGCANGGTGAGGATGAACGCTCTGTTATTGGCGATTACGACATNGCTGNAAACGGTGAATACCTTATAGCCGCAATGAAACGTGGTAATCAAGGTTGGAATTTAGAGAGGCTGAATCTAACCAAGCAGGATNTAAAGGGTCAAGGCAGTGTTGTCACCGCNGATTTACCTTGGCAGGCTATTACGCAAACTAAAGCNGTCGAAAATAGNCCACAAATATTAGCGGATGGCCGTATTCTATTTAGNGCTGATTATAATGATGTTTATAANTTATATGTNCTGAANCCTGTANCAGAAAGACTCGAGCAACTTACTTATATGTTAGGGGGGGCTTTTGCTCCTAAATTAGTGCNTTCANCAGNANAAAATCAAGCGGATCGAATTGTTTTTCAAGCCTATACCAGNGAAGGNTTTGAATTCAGAGAAATTGATTTTGAGACGGGTCAANAGAATAACGCTAATTCCAANATTGAAGTCCCCNATGATCTGAAAGCGCTNCAAGGGCAATTAAATTATCCTGANCCCTATGAAATTGATGTGGAAAAAACGAGCGCGACAGAATATCAGCCATGGTCAACATTAACGCCTACTTGGTGGTTNCCNTATTACCAACAAACTTCAGAATATTATCAAATAGGGCTAATGACTGCGGGAACGGATGCACTTACTCGACATCAGTATAGTGCTCAANTAGCGATTGATCCTAAATTTGAATTAGCCAATATGAGTTTTTCTTATACCTATGATAATCGCTANCANTTATCTTTTACACGAGACCATGACTATATTGATGTAGTCATAAATGGAGAGNATGNTGAGGCAATTGATTATATTGTTGAGCAAGATCAATGGTTATTTTCTCGGTTAAATATAGTCAATGCNATCGAAGATCAATTATCCCTNAATGCTGCCATTATCGTGCAGCAAGAAGGGAGTATTAAGCGTGATGATTTATTCAAACCTCTATGTCTTGATGGCAATTTTCAACAGCATAATAGCTGTGAGAAGAGTTTAGTCGGCTTGGGATTAAGGTTTGATANTCGAGAAAGTTATCTCAATAGCCCTGGTTATTCTTATGGCCGTTATCTAGATTTTGTTATTGAAACGAATGANNTTTTAGACAGCGATTATGAGGGGCAAGTCATACAAGCCCAGTGGTTAGAGATATTTGATCTGCCCGGTAGACGCTCAATTTCGTTACAGACTCTATGGGGAATGACCGATGAAAAAGGTGAGGATTTCACCTTGGGTGGAGAGGATAGAGGTAGTGAGAGCAGTTTATTTGGTCGCGATGATTTTGCTTTAAGAGGTTACGCATCTTCAAGTATAGGTGGCCAATTTTATAATGTGAATCGACTCANTTTTAGCCAGTGGCTAGCACGAGTAGAGAAGGGCTGGCATAACTANCCGATTGCATTNGGTGATATATCCGCGAAAGCCTTTATTGATTATGGCAGTGCTTGGCAAGAGTCAGAATCTGCTGATTATTTAACCGGGGCTGGNGTAGAAGTGAATGTTGAGGTNCTGCTATTTTATAACATATTACTGCCAGTTAGTTTCGGTTATGCTCATGGCTTTGATAAAAACCTAGGGCANGATCGATTTATATTAGGGATAGGTTTACCCTATTAGGCAGCACCAAAGTAATAACCACANAGAGCAGGTCTCGNATTCCTGTCTCTGTGTAGNGAAGCGACTAGCTTTGTATCTATTGCTTCTTTTCTAGTAANACCTTNAGTGAACGAATCTCTGCTGCCAATTCATCCATGGTGATTTTCCCATCCGCCTTATCCTGGGCAGCGCGCTCTTTTGCATGCTCATCTTCGAGTACGTTAACCACGATACCAATCACCATATTCAAAAAGGCAAACGCGGTTAAAAAGATAAACGTTAGATAAAATATCCAACTAAATGGATAAACTTCCATTGTTTCGTACATNACGTCGGTCCAATCCTCGAAGGTCATTACACGGAATAGCGTAAGTAATGAAATAGCGATATCGCCCCAAAGTTCTGGATTAACTTTAGCAAAAAAAGTACTACCGACCGCGGCATAGATATAAAAAATAATAAACATTAATAGCAGCACATAGCCTAGNTGAGGTAGGGCGCGTAATAATGAATTAAGCAGCATGCGTAGCTCAGGAATGATNGAGATCATTCGTAATACTCGGAATATACGCACTAAACGGCCAATTAAGGCCATTTCACTGTCTTGAATAGGAATCAGGCTTATNATGACTATTAAGGTATCAAAGACATTCCAGCCGTTGTGAAAGAAGCGTTTTTTATTTTCTTCAGCAATAAAGCGAATGCTGATTTCAAACAGGAATATGATGGTGACTAGAAAATCTAGCCACTTGATTGCGGTGATAAAAGCGGTAGGCATTGAATATGTTTTAGCACCAATCAATACTGCTGACAGTATAATGATACTCACTACAAAGAGTTCAAATATCTTGTTATTGCGCAAGCGCAACGATGCATTTTGGATTTGCTCAATCGTCATAATAAATTACTGCGTATTTACNGGGGAATTAACGAGATGCCAGTCATTAGAATAATGACTGGCAGTTGAAGCGCTGAATAGAAGCACGAAATTGAAGCGCTTCACCTAAACGATTATTGCTTTTTAAGATACGCACTAATCAATACAATTCGAGTACCGTTAACGCGGCCTTCAATGTGCAAAGGGTTATCGGTAAGGGATATGCCTTTAACCATAGTGCCACGCTTAGCGGTAAAGTTAGCGCCTTTAACCACCAGGTCTTTAATCAAGGTAACGNTATCACCGGCAACTAAAGGTGCACCGTTACTATCACGNGTNGTTTCAGCNCTNAAATCAACCATGCCGGCTTCAGCCCACTTCTGAANANCNTCTTCAAAATACATCATATCGACTAAGTCCTGCGCCCAGNCTTCACCTTTTTCCTTTAAGGTTTTCAGCTGACGCCAGGCCATAACTTGCACAGGAAGCACTTGGCTCCACATGCTGTCGTTTAAGCAGCGCCAGTGGTTGCCATCAAGTGTATCTGGATCATTGATCTGGTCAGTACAGNTTGGGCAAAGCATCACGCTTTGTTCAACACTACCGTCGCTAGGGGCGACTTCAAATTTGGTCACAGGAGCATCTGCTGCACAAAGCTCACACTTAGAACCACAGCGGGCTAGTAGGGTATTTTCAGTTGTCATGATCAATGCCTCAAAAATTTGCGGCCATTATGCCAGCAGTCAGGGATGAGTTGTAGGGAGTAGAAGGAATGAATGGAAGATTTAGCCTTAAACCCAGAGTTATCAGAGTTTAAGGCTAATATTTACAAAGAAAATGAAATTGAGAATTTACAGTTTCAGTTATTTATTAATCTGTACTATCTGTCAGTTCAACATTAGGAATGAAGGCATCTNCTGTGGGTTCATCGAGTACTGATTCAAATGCAGTTAGTCGTTTATACACAGATAATAGTTCGACAATAGTTGTCCAAGAATTAACCAAGTATTGGAATGAGTTACTCACTTGTCCAAACGCGGTTAGAATTTGCTGAAGAACACCGAATGTGATCGCCCCAACCGCAATGGTAGGAACAAGAAGAATGAATACGAAGATGTTATCTGCTTGCAAATACAGCATTCTCGCAACGTTGAAGTACATGTAATGAAAGTACAGGCGGAAATAGTTCTTACGCACATTAGAAAATAGTTCATTTAACGCAATGGGTTGAGCTCTGTTTTCATTGTCTTCACCATAAACTAATTCTTTACGAAATGCGGCTTCGACCTTTTGATTATTAAACTCTAGACCCGGTAACTTGATGCCTACTAAGGCTAATACGCCGGTGCCAAAAATTGACCAGAATAGTGCGGCATAAAATAGAGGGTGAGCAATCTGTCCTATAATCGGCAGCTCTGATACGTATTCAGATAGAACCCAAAGTACCGGTAAAAAGGCGAACAATGTCATAACCGCTTCAACTAATGCAACACCAAGACCTTCCATAATAGAGGCGAAACGCATGGTATCTTCTTGAATGCGCTGTGATGCGCCTTCAACATTTCTTAATTGCGCCCAATGCTGGGTGTAGTATTCGTTCATGGCGGTGCGCCAGCGGAAAATAAAATGACTGACAAGAAAGCGTGTNGCGACATAAATGAAGATGGCTAAAAATGCGATTTCTGCAAAAAATATAAGTAGTTCGAATAATTGCCCGGTTGCTGAACTCAACTCTTGATCGCTGACCACTTGTACTGCTGCATTTTCATCGATAGGTTTTAATAACGACTGAATTAAATCAAAAAATGGACGACGCCAGTTATTGATGGCAACGGATACCTGTACTGAGTAATAGGTTGAAAATAAAATGGCAGAAGAGCCAATAATAGACCACCATTGCCATTTATGGGGAGANACTTTAAACCAGAAAAATGCAAAAAGAGCCGTACAAATAAAATAGTAACCATAGAAAAGTAAGAAGGAATCAGTAACAAAATGTCCTAAGCCAATGACGGGTGTTGTATCGGAAACATCNAGTCCGACCAAGTTGGCCATTTCTTCGTTGAAACCATACCAAACAGCGGCAGCGGCGCCGGCAAAGAGTAATACGGATAAGAAAAATAGCCGGGGATTAGGGAAAAAAGACTTAAACATGTGTGCGAGTAACCTTTTATGGGCAAATTATTGTAGTTAGAGCAAAGCGATATAATTAAAGTTCAGAACTCTTTATTGCTTGGTTAATGAATGCAGGTTGAATTTCTTGCTNAATATCTTATCCAGTATTGGCTCAGGTAACCAGCGTTTCAATAAAGGCAAAGCAAAACTGCCATTACCGATGCGGATTACTGACTTTGGCTTGCTTGATAATTGTGCAACTAAAGTTTTAGCGAACTCAGATGNAGGGGTTGGGTTATCTTGAGAAGCCGTTGCTCGGGCCTTTATCGCATCTTTTAGCGGAGCGAATAAAGACTCCGGCGTTATGCGGGATAAGACATTGGCTAATGAGTTATCACCAAACTTAGACTCGATAGCACCGGGCTGAACGGTGATTACATCAATACCAAAAGGTTTAAGCTCCATGCGTTGAGCGTCAGANAGGGCATGCAAGGCTGCTTTAGTTGCGCAATAGGCACCAGAAAATGGCGTTGGNGTGATACCGGANACAGAACCGATATTAACCACTTGGGCATTGCTATGGCTGCTAGAAGGATTATTTGCCATTAATAAAGACAAGCAAGCTTTAGTCAGCTCCATCGGAGCGAAGACATTGGTTTCAAATTGAGCGCGTAAATCTTCCACCGGCATGTCGACCAGAGGCCCCATGGCCGCATAGCCTGCATTATTTACCAGTACGTTAAGGTGGTCATGGTCTTGCTTGATATGTGCAATCGCATTATTAATGCTGTTGGCGTTATTCACATCTAAGGTGATTTTAATCAGCTTATCATTTTGAGGTAAGTCCTCTAGGCTACGAATATTACGTGCACTGGCGTAGACGAGAAAACCTTGGCTCAAATATTCTTCACAAAGTGCACGGCCAATACCTGAAGAGCAGCCGGTGATTAATACAATGTTCATTATTGTGCTTTCTCTTTTGTTTTAGCCGGAGCNTTATTGGGAGTGCGGTCAAACCAGGGCTGAGCTTGCTCTANCTGGTGGGCGAGTTGAAATAAGGTTTTTTCATCNCCCATNGGAGCGATAAACTGNGAGCCTAAAGGTAANCCNGATTCGGTCCANTAAAGAGGNACCGACATAGCAGGCTGCCCAGTNAGATTGGCNAGCTGGGTAAANGGCAACTTNTCTAAATTTTCCAGNGCCAGCTTCNTNGTCATACCGGTTTTTAATAATAAATTATGCAAGCCAAAAGCATTCACTATTTTAGTGCCTATTTTATCGGCAAAACCTAATTCAAATTCACCAATAGGCACCGGCTCGCTGCCTAGGGTGGGGGTTAGTAATAAATCGTATTCCTGATGCAGAGCATGCATGCTTTGGCTGAAATCATTCCAGCGGCGCTTGGCGGTGACAAACTGCTCAGCGGATATTTTTTTACCAATGTAGCCCATNAATTTTGTTGTATCTTCTACATCCAAATTACTAAANTTGGTATTTAAGATTTTGGCTGCGAACTCCATATCAGCCGCTACATGGCCATAATACATTGTGAGATAACTGTCAGTGAGATCATCGGCATTGATATAAGGCTGAACGGCTTCGCAGGTATGACCCAGTGATTGCAATAATTTAACCGTCTCTTCTACCGTATTAATAGCATCTTGAGTGACTGGACGATCGAAAAAAGACTGNACNGNATAAGCAATTTTAAGGGGGCGTACAGGGGTATTTAAACACTCTAGATAACCTGATTCNTTGCGCACTGGNTAAGGTATGCTGCCATCTGGGCCAGANACCACATCTAGCATAGCNGCACTATCCCTTACTGAGCGGGTNAGTACGTGNTCCGCCGCNGCGCCATCCCATAACTCACTATAATANGGTCCGGTTGGGGTGCGNCCGCGGGAAGGTTTTAANCCGAATAAACCACAGCAAGCTGCCGGAATTCGAATAGAGCCACCGCCATCACCACCGGATGCCATCGGCACNATGCCAGCGGCAATCGCAGCGGCNGAGCCACCACTGGAACCACCAGGAGTATGGTTGTGATTCCAAGGGTTTCGTGTGGGGCCAAAAGCTTTCGGTTCGGTGACGCCCATTAAGCCAAATTCTGGNGTATTGGTTTTGCCGAAGATAACCAACCCGGATGATTTATAGCGGGATACCATTTCACTATCACTAGGAGAAATTCTGCCCTTATAAGCGGCAGAGCCATTGCTCATCGGTGTGCCTTCGAGTGAACCTAATAAGTCTTTGAGTAAAAACGGTACACCTGAGAAGGGACCATCGGGTAATCCTTGATCAATTTGCTGTTGGCCATAATCGTATAGTTTGGTAATGATGGCATTGATGCTGGGATTTTCTTGCTCGGCTTGAGCGATGGCTGTTTGTAATAATTCGCTAGGGCTGATGTCTTTGTTTTTAATCAGCTGGGCTAAGCCCATAGCATCGTAGTCGCGGTAATTGGGTAACATGACAGGCCTTATTATGACGGCTATTTTAGTAAGATGCCCTGACTCTACCATATCCAGATGGAGTTAATGAAATAGCGCTACTGAAATACAGCTAAGGAAATATAACTAATAGGTTATAGATTTGAATACTGCTTACCATGAATATCAATCGCCAGAAAAGGTACTTCCTGTTCTTCTAACCACGAAAGTCCTTTCTGTTCTGCCAGCATAGTGAGGGTTGCGAGACTGCCGGCGACTAAGCATTGCGGCGCTAAGATGCTAATAGACGCCCAATAATTTACTGGCCAGCCAGTAGTGGCTTTTAGAATATGGCAATAATGCTTATCTTTAATTTTCATAAAGCGTTCATAGTTGCCGCTGGTGGCTAACGCGCCTTGATGCAGTTTGATGGTGCTGATGGCATTATTAGGGTTTTGTGGATCCCGAATGCCGATAGCCCAGCCAGATTGATCTTCTTTATCACCAATCAGTCGAATGTCACCGCCTAAATCAATTAAGCCATGTTTAATTCCTAACTGTTGGCATATTTCAGCAGCTCGGTCAGCGGCGTATTCTTTCCCAAAGCCACCAAAATCAATTTCCATTCCTACCTGAGGTAAAAAGATGGAATTTTCATCCCACTGGATACTCGGCCAAGAAATTAACGGTAATAATTTATTGATGGTTTTTTGTTGCGGTAATTGGTTTGATTTGAAATCCCAGCTTTGGCGTAAAATACCAGAGCTGATATCAAATAGACCGTCGCTTTCTTGATAACAAAATTGAGCGTAATTTAATAAACCGGCAGTCTCACTATCAATTTGAGTCGCCTGTTTTCCCGCATTTTTATTAATACTTTGTAATAAGCTATTATCTTGATAGCGGCTGAATTTTTTTTCAATACGCTCAACTTCTGCTTGTGCTTGCTGGCAGGCATTGAGGATAAGGGACTGTTCTCCTTGTAAGATAAACTTACAAGGAGACGCCATTGCGGTAAATTGATGTAGGTGCGTTTTCATAAACTAAAACTTGTAATCGACTCCTGCGGTAAATGTAGAGAAATTAACCAGAGCAGGGGTTTCATCGTCACTGGCTTCGAACAGCGCTAAATCTTCGCGGCTGTAATACTGCTGCCAATCAAGATGAAGAGACCATTGTGAAAACTTTAACTCACTGGTAAAACCAAAAGTAATCGCGCCATAAGTGGATAAGCGGGAATCACTAGAGTTTAATTGATCAACGGGAGGCGTTTGCTGCAGTGAATAAAAATCGGCTCTAGTTTGGGTATAATAACGCAATAAAGGTGAAGCAATAATACGATAATGAGAAATGTCGAATTGCTGAGACCATTTTACATCAAGAGTATGAGAGGAAACTCCCCAGTCATCGTTATAATAACGATAGTTACTGATAATAGCCGCACCGTCTAAAACATTTATAAACTGCTTGTGTTGAGCGCTCAGAGTCAATTGCTCACGACTATCAGGACGTAGGTCGAAAAATTTATACGGGTCGGATAAGTACCCCGATAATTTTGTATAACCTATACCGACTTGAAGCACGCTGTATTTGTTAAGTACTTGGCTAATGCCTTCGTACATTGAAAAGCTTTTTCTTTTTTCGCCGTCTGCTGCAGCACGTGCGTCTGAAATATCCGGGTCAGTAGGTGAGAGGGTATCATCGGAAAATGATAAAGAACCGATCAATGTCGTATGCTTATCGTATATTTCTAATGTGCCATCAAGACCTAAAGCAATAGACTCATAATCATTTTCAGTGGAGTAGGCTATAAGGCCACCCGCAGTACCATCTTTGAAGTATTTCTTGGGTGCAATCTTAAAATCAATACGCTCTTCGTTGATACTAGCGCCACTCATTAATAAAACACTGTCACCCTCGTCATTTTTATAAGTTTGAGTCGGTGAGGCACCACTCATGGTTTCATATTGTAATTCACTAGCAAGATACCAAGAGTCCCCGATAGGAGTGCGGAAGCCTATTTGATGAACATCTATACTGTAACGCTCAAGGGAGCCTTGAAATACACGCTCACGAGGAGCGTCTTCTTCTTGATAGCTGCTATAGCGATAACTGATTTCTCTGTCTTCAGGAGCAACTTCAGCAATAGAGGGTATTGCTAAAGCAGCAGCAGAAAGTGCGGTAAGGGCAGTAATTTTTTTCATGTTAATTCCTTTTTAATTACAACCACAACCACCACCTGCGGCTTGTCCGCCACCCGAAGAACCTTCTTTACTGGAGTAAATATGATTATCTAAACTACTGCGCAAAGAATCTTGTGGAGATTCCATGACGTCTTTTGCTAAATATCCGCGCTGCCAAGGTTTAACCGTGGTGCAGCCAGAAGCAAATAATACTGATATCAGAATAATAAAACTGATTTTATTCATGTGAGTGCTCTTATCTTTGCAATGATGCTAATACGCTTTTTGTTGTTATACATCAGCCGTTTATTTCTGTTTGAGTAGCGTACTAATTTTTTGTTTTAATTCTTCAATATCAGACTTTTTAAATCCTTCATGAACCAGTTGCACATAGCCTTTTCTATCGATTAGGTATGCGGTTGGCATGCCCACTAAACCATAAGCTTCAGGAACCTCTCCGCTGGTATCACGAGCGGTAGGGAACGCGACGGGGAATTCTTTTAAAAACTCCATTGCATCATCGCGCTCTTCATCAAGGTTAATCGCAATAACCTCAAAGCCTTTTTTGCGAAACTCTTTACGAATACTATTAAGAGCAGGTAAAGATTGACGACAGGGGCCACACCAAGAGGCCCAGAAATCGACATAAACCACTTTGCCACGGTACTGTTTTAAGCTAATCATGCCTTTTGATTCTAAGCGAGGAATCTTAAAATCAGGTGCTTTATCCCCGACACTAACAGCAAAAGCGCTGCTAGTATTTAGGGCAAGTACTAAACTGCTGGCAATAGCCAAAGGTTTTAGAAAGTTCTTCAATACCGTACTAATCATTCTAACTTTATCCTTATGAGAAGATGTCAAAATCGTCTACATTTAATGGGAATCTGACTGCGAAGGTATTGTCAGCAATTCCTAGCTCTTTACGTAATGCTAAGTTGATATGAGCGGGTGTTAATAATTGGCCATTCACATCAGGCTGGCCTGTATCGAGATTTAAGGCTTGTGAGCGAAATTTGTCTGTTGAGTTACCAAAAACTTTCCCGCCTTTACCATTTCCTACTGGATGCATCACCATCATACTGGTTACAGGCCAGTGGTCCTTGCCGTCATCAGAGTTGTAGTAAGGAGTACGTCCGAAATCAGAGCCAATCACTACTGTCGTTTTTTCAGCGATACCTGCTGCTGCTAATGCTTCTTGTAAATAAGAAATTCCTTCTAGTAGATCCCCTAATTCTTGATAGTGAGCATTATCATGATTACCATGGGTATCAAAACCTCCAGTGCTTAAGTTTGCACTGGCAGCAATGCCTGCTTTAAAAGCGGCTACGATTAAGGATGCTTGTTTTTTGAAATTTTGATCACGGTCTTCTAAGTGGCCAGCAACAGGTGTACTTACTTCAAGTGCTTTTTGTGCATCACTGAGCTTGTCAAAATCATTCCCTTCTTGGCGAACAGTAAATAACTGATTCAACTGCTGTCGACGTAAAGGTAAGGTCTCGTTAGTATTCTGACGCGTTAAGCGCTGAGCTTGAGCTTGCCTAACGTTGTCATAGATATTGGTGGTTTTATCATCACTACGATATAGAAACTTACTCGTATTGCTGGAGTTGGTAGGGTCTATCCTATTTGTATCAGCTAGTTTATTGATAAAAGTTGTGCTGCTTGCGCGAGCTCGAGAAACTAATGACGCTGTAAAGTCATAACCACCATTACTGATATATGCCATAGGCAAACTAGGGTTTTTACTCGCTGCAAAAAGCGCCGCTAGGCTTGGGTAGCCCATTTCTAAACTGCCACTCCAAGTAGCTCGATTACCAGTGCTGTGGTTGTTGGTACCGTTATCAACACCGTTAATAACAGTCAGCTGATTGTGGTAATTGGTGAAGAAATTATCAAACTGTCTAGCTACTCTTGCGGTTGTATCATCATTATTATTGATGCGAGGAATATCACTCCAGCGCATACCGGACGTTAGATTTTGCATGCTGTCATTAATAGCAATAGAGTTTATTGAGCTATCGTTACGTCCATCAGGGCGCTC
>JAESQF010000046.1 GCA_016765295.1 Oleispira sp. | reverse complement strand
TTAGGCTCACTTCAACATGACGATTTGCGCGACATTTTTGTTATTATTATTTTTTTGAATGCCTATCTATGTAGATAGTTACTTGTATAGATAGTGGCGAAAATAGCCTAGGCAAGCAATGTCATAAAGGGATAACTTATTACCAAAAACGGACATTATTAATAAAATGATTGGCAAATCCCTCAGTATTGAGCAGAATAAATAACTTAAACGGACACATTCATTCTTTAGCCTGAGTTATAGCGACTGCCGGTATGCACAGAAAGACACAGACCATCTCGCCTTATTACCAAAACGTAATCATTCGTGGTGCGAAACGTTTGAACTACAATACGGAAGAATTATTACAAGCAGCGGGTTTACCCGAAGTTAGCACCGAGCGTCAGCCCCCGGAAAAAGCGACCAACTTGATCCGTTCGGTATGGCAGGTGATGGACGATGAGTTTATGGGGTTTACTCAGCAGCGCTGTAAGCAAGGTGTATTCGCCATCATGGCGCGGCAAGCGATTCAGTGTCAGACGCTTCGAGAAGCACTGATTCAAGGCACGCATTTTTATCAAACCATCCGCAATGACATTAGCCTGTCTTTCATCGAAGGCAGCGAAGCGGTATTAACCCTGCAACTGAAAGATGAATCCCTAGATCCAGACCATTTTCTAATCGAGTTTTTTTTATTAATTTGGCATCGTTTTTCTATCTGGCTAGTGGGTCAGAAAGTACCGCTGAAATACGCCAACTTTAAATACCCGGCCCCAGGCCACGTAAAAGAATACAGTTTATTGCTGCCGTGCCATTGTCGATTTAATAAAAATGAAAATAGCATCGTCTTCGATCGCAGTGCGTTATCCCTACCGATCAAACAAAAAGAACGTGAACTAAAACAGTTCCTTAAAAACTCCCCGGCTGATTTGCTCAGCAAACCGATGTTTCACAGTAGCTTCACTACTCAGGTGATGAACTATATGGGTGAGGGAAATGCCGATAGCATGCCCTTGATCGAGCCGGTCGCGAGTTATTTTAATATGAGCTCGCGTAACTTACGCCGACGATTAAAAGAAGAGGGCAGCAGCTATCAGACAATAAAAGATACGCTGCGGCAAAACCATGCCATGAAACTGCTGAATAATAACGAACTCGCGATCAATCAAATCGCTCGTGAAGTCGGCTTTAACGAACCTGCGGGTTTTACTCGCGCCTTCAAACAATGGACAGGCCAATCGCCAAAGCAATATCGTATTGAAGGGCAAAAGTAATTGAGGCTAAAAATAATTAATAGCGATAACTTTATTGATGTTTAAATTGGCTCTTAAACATCTCTATGAGTCCATCTTTATTTGTTTTATAAGCGTTCAAGAATTCTGCCGGCGTATTGGTGAGAGAATCATAACTCGCACTCCAGGCTGTCATTTCTACCATTGCAGGTAATAAAGCCTGGCCTTTTTCAGTTAGCGAATAGATAAATTTTGAGGCGTTGTCGGGATCGGATGATTTAGTAATAACCCCATTTTCGTCTAGCTTTTGAAGTCTATCCGCTAAGATATTTGTTGATATTTTTTCATCGGAAGCTAAAAAATCACTGTAATGGCGCTTTCCCTTAAACATGAGGTCCCGTAAGACCAAAAGTGTCCATTTGTCTCCAAATGTTTCTACTGCAAAATTAATAGGGCAGTTTGATCGTAAGTCTTTTGAGTTTTTTGTCATGGCACTATTTAATCAATAGTACTTGTGTTTTGCAAGCTGCTTGTCTAAGGTACTTGTGAAATGCAAGTTGTTTTCATTGCATGTTAATGGAGATGGATAAATGAAAAAAAGACAATTACTCATGGGTTTATTAACCATACCATTGCTGGCGCTGGTTATTTGTTATCACGGTGGCAGTGAGCAACTTTCGGCAGAAGAAGTTGAATCTTATCTTTCTATTATCAAGGGGCAAGATCAAATACCTGGAGGTAGGCATGATTTAAAGGCGCTTCGACGTTTTTTAGAAGGGGATGATGGTAAGCCTTTCTATACGGTTAACTTATATAAATTTCATCCTAAAGCCCAATATAAGCTCGGTTCGGAATATTTTAATAAGTCTGCTGGTGGCAGTGGTAAAGATGCATTTGATCGCTTCAGCAAGGTAATGGTTAAACTATTAGCCAGTCATTCCTCTCACCCAATATTTGCGAGTAATTGGGTGCATGATGATTCAAGTAACTGGGATAAATTGGTCATTGTAAGGTATAAAAGTCGTCGAGATATTGCTGAACTTTTTTCTAGTAATGAATTCGCAGATGTAAATGAGCACAAATGGGCAGCGCTAGCCGACAATGAGAGGATGCTTGTTCAAGGCCTTCATATTCCAAGTTTTTACATCATTGCATTAATAACGATCTTACTAATATTTGTGTTCTATTTTTTATCTCGGCAAACAAAGCGTGCTAAATTGTAGTGGTGAGTGAATTTTGCCAATACCCATTAAAAATTAAAATAGAAAAATAAAAGAGAAATACACCATGGATATGGCACTTAACGAAAGCCAGGCGATGATTCAGCAGCTGGCTCGAAAGTTTGCACAAACAGAATTAGAACCTGTTGCCGGAAAACTAGAAGGCGATCTCGCAGGTAATCTAGACGGTAAAGAAGGGCGTGAGATATTTCTAGCCAACTTAAAGAAACTCGCCGAGCTGGGTTTTATGGGACTCAACATTGATGCTGATTATGGTGGCAGCGAAGCCGGAACCATAGGGTTCAGCCTAGCCATAACCGAAATCGCCAAAGCCTGTGCTTCTACCGCTGTCACTATGTCGGTGAATAATATGGTGGCAGAAGTAATTCAAGCGGTAGCTTCCACGCAGCAAAAAGAAAAGTACCTGCCTAAATTATGCAGTGGTGAATATTCCGCAGGGGCTTTTTGCCTCACCGAAACCAATGCTGGCTCAGATCCCTCCAGCATGAAAACCAGCGCGGTATTAGACGGAGACGAATGGGTACTCAATGGTAACAAGCAATTCATTACTAGCGCCGAGTATGCCGGAGTATTTATTGTATGGGCAGTCACTGATAAAAGTTTAGGACGGGGCAAAGGTATTTCTTGCTTCTTGGTTGAGCAAGCTAGCTCAGGACTCTTGCCAGGAATGTCGATTTCAAAAGCGGAAGANAAAATGGGGCAGCATGCCTCATCNACCAACGAAGTGGTCTTCGAAAANTGCCGCATTCCCAAAGACGCNTTAATGGGTGAACTCAACCAAGGCTTTAAAGTTGCCGTAGGTGAACTAGCNGGNGGCCGTATTGGNGTTGGTTCATTAGCACTGGGNATTGGTCAAGCCGCGATGGACTTCGCCAGAAACCATATAACAGANCGCAAGCAATTTGGCCAAGCCATCTCCAACTTCCAAGGCATACANTGGATGATGGCCGATGCCTATACCGACTTAGAAGCCGCACGTTTGNTATTGATGAGCGCCGCCGATGCCAAAGAAAAAGGCCAGCCGTTTTCCAANCAAGCCTCCATGGCNAAACTCTTCGCTTCAGAAAAAGCCAACCAAGCTTGTTATACCGCATTACAATTAATGGGCGGTTATGGCTATATAAAAGAATATCCACTAGAGCGCTACAGTCGNGATGTGCGCATAACCTCCATCTACGAAGGCACTAGTGAGATTCAACGGATCATTATAGCCAGAGAGCTNTTGCGCGAGAACGGTTNAAGGGCAACGGTTGAAAGAAAGCTGTTGCAAGANGTCAGCTAATTTAAAGACTTATTTTAAGTCTTTAAATTCNCCNGTGAAATTAGCGTCGTACACTTCACCGGTAATAGACATCAAAANATAAAGGCTTTTTTNNTCGTCNCTATTNTCTAATTTAACGATGTAATAGCCTTTGCCTTTTTTNTGCATTGAAGATTGNTCNGCAGGNAAATCTAACCAGTTTAACGGTAGCTTACCAAAGCCTAAACCAGGATCCATAGANGTGAACTGGTTAGCGACTTTAGTCGCCACCACTTGCGCTTTCTCTGGTGAGATAGGGTCGTGACTATGNCTGCCGTGGCCAAATGCNGTNGNTGAAAATAANACNNNGCTNATAATTAGGGCTNCTAGCTGTTTCAAGTTAAATANTTGTTTCATGTTTAATTATTCCTGNTTATTCTGGAGAAAAGTTAAATTGTTTTTTATAGCCCGACAAACCAGANTCTGCCTTACGCATATCATCATGCACATGGCTATGATCGTCTTTATTCAGTGGAAAGTCATCGGCGTATTCNGAGTGTTGATAGNTGTGCANNTGCATCAAAAATAACAAAATACCTAANACCATNAATAACCNNTTGGCCAGTTTAGAAAACTTGGCNAACGATGCNCTTTTACGCCAGCCCGCTAATATAACCAGCATAATAGATAAGGCAATAATTTGCCCCAGNTCAACCCCCAGNTTAAACGATAAAATCTTTATAACAAGATCGTCTCCTAGCGGTAACTCTTGCAAGCGGGTAGATAANCCAAAGCCGTGAATCAAACCNAAAATAAATACCATCCACATTAAATTCGGTGGTTTGATATCAAGATGCCTTTTAAAGCCGTCTAAGTTATCAAACGCNTTATAACAAACAGTTAATGCAATCACCGCATCAATCAAATAGACATTNGCTTGAATGCCCCATAGGGTCGCNAANAANAAGGTAANTGAATGNCCAANGGTGAATANAGTAATAAATTTTACGATATCGCNGAAACGGCTTAAGANAAAGATAACACCAAAAATAAACAGCAAGTGATCATAGCCCGTCACCATGTGCATGGCACCGAGATCAATATATTCCAATGGCCCAGCGTTGAGGATTCTGATTTTATCCTCTTCTGACATGCCATGACCCCAGGCAGCCNCACCCANNAATAACAAGGGCAGGGCGATCAGCAGCTTATGGANAAGCTTATACATANANTGAGCTCTTAATAATCTAAAGTGCGTGCATACTGTCAAAGCCAAAACNGATCGTCAAACAGTTTTCGCCAGAGTTATCTCACAATAGNTTGGCACAATTTGCACATACCTTGTCACCCANACTAGGGTAGCTTGGGCTAATCTGAGCTTCATAACNTAAAGCCGTTGTTGGATAGACTCTCTACCAGCCATTATAAGAAGAAAAATTATGACTCAAATAGCAGATACTCAGGTCCTAGAAACGAAGACCAGTGGTGGNTCCACCATCCCGGTACGCAAAATGGGCTTCGACTTCAGTAATGTGCCAAAAGACTATATGAACGGTAGTCTGGCCGAGAGTCACTTTTTCGATGGTCTGAATTTNCTCTTCCCNGAAGGCGAACGCTTTTTTATGCGCGCCGTGCGTAATGGTCTNAATAAGATCGAAGATCNNNAACTTNAAACAACAAGCCCGTGGCTTCTTCGGCCAAGAGACCCAGCACGCNATTGAACACGAAAAGTTCTTCGATGTATTAGAGCAAAATGATTACGAATTTCGCCCTAAGCTAGAAAAAATGAACAAATTCATCATCAAAATGCGCGATATCTTACCTCACTCATTAAGCTTATCGATTACCGCTGGGGCAGAGCACCTAACAGCGGTATTAGGCGCCACAGCACTGGACGATGAAGGGGTTGAAAATTCTCACCCAGCCATGCGTGATTTGATTCAATGGCACGCAATTGAAGAGATTGAACACAAAGCCATCGCCTTTGATGTATACAAAGCCACGGGCGGCGGCTACCTGCTGCGAATCTTTGGCTATTTAAATGCGTTGCTCTTCATTCATATAACGTCAACCTACTTTGTAAAAGACTTTTTAAGACAAGACGGTTATAGCAAGCGCGAAGCCCGCAAATTATTAAAGGCGAGCCAAAAGAACATGCTGAAAAAGCATCCAAGCTTACGCCAGTCGCTAACGGCTTATTTCAAACCGAGCTTCCACCCGAACGACATTGATGAATCGGGCTTAGTCGGCAAGGCTATGAATCGTCTCGGTATCGCATGATTGAAATGAATAGTTGAATGAATAGGAGAAGGTATTGCGTAAGGGCCTAAAAGCCCTTACTCTGCGGGAAAGTATAAAAAACTGTGAAGCATGAGTGAACTTAGCCAATTAAAATTTCCCGCAATCTATAGCCAGCTGGCTAAAGATTTTATTGATACCATAACTCATGGCTCAGCGATTGATTTCTCAATCTCTAAAGGCCTTGAGTTGCTGAACATCCCAGCCAATATCCTACAAGACCCAGATGCGCGCTTAAACGGCGATCAAATCAGTTTATTACTCACACTTGGCCAAATGCTGGCTAAAAAAGACAAACCTTTCAGCTTACAAATAGTCGAGCACTTTAAAGAAGATACCTTAGGCATGTTGGGGCTGGCGATTATCAATGCCGACGATGCCGAGCAAGGACTGAACGTATTTCAAAAGTATGCCGAACTGTATATTCCTGGGTTTGATTTTAGTTTGAACTACGACGAAAAAAACCTCGATATCGAAATTTTGCCGTTAGTCAATTTCAAAAAAATAGAAGCTATATTAGTAGAACTGATCTTCGGTGCTTTTGATTTTTATACTAAACGAGCGGGTTTAGAATCCGAAGGCGAATATTATTTTAGCCATGATATTTCTGCCAACCAAAATCAACTCGATGAATATTATGGCTGCCCAGTACATAGCCTAGCGCCCGTTAGCAAAATACGAATTCCACGCACGGCATTAGCGCAAAAAGTAAAAAGCCCAAACTCATCTATGTTAGCGTTTTATCTTGCCCAGCTAGATGCGGATAAAACCAAGCGAGAGCAGCAAAATAGCATCGGCTTTCAAGCTCGGCGCATTATGTACCACCAAGCGAAAAAAGGTATTTTCCTTAATCGCGATCAACTGGCCGATTTATTATCCTGCTCGCACCGCACCTTAACCCGAAAATTAAAATCAGACGGCCTGTCGTTTCAGATGCTATTAGATGAAGTACGCTGCTCAATGGCCAAACAAATGCTATATCAGTCGAGTAAATCCACCAAGCAGGTCGCCAGTCACATTGGCATAAATAATCCGGCGGTATTTTGCCGTGCGTTTAAAAAATGGTCGGGCATGACCCCCAGTGAATATCGAGAGCAAGCCGAAAACTAAACCCCATTAACCGGCAAGGTATGCGGCTGTGATGGGAAGTGCTTCAAGGGCGAAAACTGCTTTAACTGCTGATGAATCTTATCCAACAACTCCCCAGGAACAGGGGTAGGAATTCGGCTTCTATCTGTTTCATAATTTGTTTGCTGCCAGTGCTGGTGGAAGTGTTCAAGGCTTTCATCTTTATGCAGCTGGCGCACCTCGGTAGAAATCTCGGCAATCGCATCCACGCTATTATTCCAACTAAAACGAGTAAAATCGCGATAGCTAAAATGCTCATCTACATGGCGATCACTTAAATCAATAAACTGCTGCATCAGCTGGTGGAGGAATTGATTAATATTCAACTCGCGTAAGAAAAAGCTGATATGAGTTTGCGCTTTCATCTTCACTTCAGTCTCCAGAGAGTTTTGATTGGGCTTCATTATCAATTCAATCAAATACTGCCCACTGGGGCGTCGCATAAAACTCATTAACTCAAACTGATGATCATCGTAATTCAATCGGCTTAGCACCTGATCCATTTGCAGATTAAATTCAGCGACTGGGTTTGTATCAGTAGAATTATTAGAACTGCTATAACCGCTTTGTTGCAAACGCTGCTTACTACGAGCCAATAGTGGCAAGTCGTGATGATTATTAAACGGCGTTGTCACTTTCTTATCATGCTGCAAACGAAACAACTCACGCACCTCGTGTTCACGGGCTTTTTTTAGCGCCAAGAAAACCGTCTGAATAATTTCAGAACTTGGTAGCTGGGCCTCAACTCGCCACTTACGGCCATAAACAATCTTGGTTTGGGCTTTACTATCATTCTTGCTACTAGAATAATTATCGGCACCAATAACTCCCACCTGAATATATAGCCCATTCTCTTTACTAACAAAAACGGGATAACGCGGGTCATAATCAATATCTAAAACCAATGCCTCAAGCGATTGCAACGTATGGTTATACGACAAATAATGCTGAGGAATACAAAGCCGGCCATCGGCCAACTCTGTCTTAGGAGCATTGTCTAACGCCGTTTCACCGGCGAGTAGGGTTTCAGTTGTTAACGTCATTAATGCGCTGCAACCGTATTAGATTCCATATGGTTTTTAAAATCTTGCAGCGTTTGTGGTAACGACGTATGCAACTTCTTCTGCATCACCAGTGCGTGCATCATCTTGCCAAATAAACCAAAACGAATATCGTAAGCCAACTCCACTTCCAGTTGAGTGGTATTGGCATCGACCTTAGTTAACGTCCAGCGGCTAACGGCATTATTCAACGGCCCCAAAGCCGATACCGTATAGGTAAAACCTTCGCCCTGATTCCACTCAGTAATCACCTCATCGATCTCACCAAAATCTTTCAGCTTACAATAACGCGCAGCCCCCACTTC
>JAESQF010000121.1 GCA_016765295.1 Oleispira sp. | reverse complement strand
GATCGAAACAAATAACCCAGGGGTAATAATTAAGCTCGGCCAGTGCCTTATTAACAGGGACTTTATTTGTTGATTTGATGCTATTCGGGTAAGAAAAGTACCCCAGCCAGCCTGAGTGAAAAGGAATGTCTGTTGGCTGATTTTGGTGCTTGCTTGAAGTGAGCAGCTGCGATTGCCATTCATGCAGGGTATTTGAATCATAAAAGACTTGACTAGCGCTTGGGTTGGCACAAAAAAAGCTAAAACGATTACTTGGATCGCTATCATTTTCACTTGAGCTAGTGAGCAGGCTTGGCTTGGTAATAGTGGTTTTTTCTGAAACATCATTCTTTAAATTGGTTAAGCCACACAGTTGAGTGAATGCTTTAATTATTGATAAGCGTGAATAGGTTGTTTGACAGCTATTTATATCTTGAAACTTGTCGGTACGGTCGTTCGTATTTGGCATATAAGTACTGGTCAACTAGCCAATTATTGGCGGTTTTGTGCGAGATAAATGACACATCCTTGTAAGTGTCTGTAGTTTACAAAAAATCTTAAGGGAATGTCGAAATAAGTATAGACAAAGAGGGGGAGCTTTAATATTGTTTGTCCAACTTCTGGATCAGGTATGACTTAGTTGGTAGATAAAAACAATAATAAATAACTATGTATGATTAAACTTTCAAAGGCTGTTTTAGCATCTAGAGAATTAAAAGTAGGGAATACTACTTAATAATCATAAAATAACGGAGTGTGCACTCATGAAAACTTTTAAAAAAATTATTTTAGCATCAGCTATTTCAGCGGCCCCTTTCGCATCTCAAGCGATGGAAGCTCTTGATGATACAGTTCTAGGCAATACAACTGGTCAAGCGGGTGTGACTATTGAGATTGAGCTTGGTACCGATGGTATTAAAGTTGGTGAAGTACTTTATACCGATACTGGCGCCGGTGCTACTGGTGGTGGTTCTGTTTCTCTTGAACACATTTCGGTGACAGGTTTGGGTAAGTTGACTCAAACTATTGATGTGAATGAAAATGGCGATCTGTTGATGACTACCACAGCGCCTACTGAAGACATTGTAATTACATTGGGTAACGATTTGGCAGGCAGTCCAGGTGAGTTTAGTGCATTGAAGTTGCTGGCCGCAGATGGATCTGAATCAGAAATTATCAACAATCTTGATATTACGATGAAGCTAGGTGCATCTACTACAACAATTAAGAATCTTGGTACAGCTGGCTCAGGTGGTCTTGGCGCTCTAGGTGTTACAGGTTCTCATGCAACTGATGTTTCTTCAATGGCTATTGTGATGAGTTCATCACTTGAAATTACAGATATGAATCTTGGTCTATTCGGTTATACCGATACTCAGGCAGCAATTCTTGCACCAGGTGCTCAGGCTAAGATAGCTGCTGGCTACAATGCTGGCTTTACTGCTGCAGCGTTGGCTGATACTGATCTTACTGCTGCTGCTCAGACTGCTGCTCAGGATGCTCAGGATTTGATTGATCCTGCTGTTACTGTTGCTCCTGTTGCTGCTATCACTGCAAATCAAGATGGCTATACAGCTGGTTATGCCTCGACTATTGGTGATACTGATTCTAACGGCACTGTTACTGCGGCTGAAGTAGAAGCCGAGTTAAATGTTGAGGCTAGTCTTGCTGCAGGCTCTGCTATTCAGATTACAGGTCTTACGGTATCTGGTTCTGGCGGCGGCGCAATGTCAATTGATCAAACTATCTGGGCTGTTGGCGGCAACGCTAAGCTACCAGGTTCTACTGCGGGTGTTTATATTCAAATAGGCGCTATGGATATGGATATTGGTATTGCTTCAATAGCCATCGGTGGAAGTTCAATTGGTTCAGTTGCGATTAAGGGTCTAGAGCTTGCTGGTATGACTCAGCGTATCTACGGTCACTAATCACTTGTTGATTGTTTGATTGTTAAAAAGAAACCCGCTTCGGCGGGTTTTTTTATGCTTGTTATTTATCTGCTATTTACCCGGTGTTGGCTGAAGTATATGCCTGTGAGTGGTGAAAACTTTTCTATAGACCATTGTCAGTATTTGTCAAATCGAACTCCTAGGTCAGGTGGCCTATTTTGTCCTTTTTGAGCGTAAAGATTGGCTAAATGCCTGATATCCTTGTGATTAAAGTGTGGCGTTTTTAGTAAACTTCTGTAACATAAACGCATTACTGGAAATACAAAAATAATAATCCAGGAGGCTCAAAGCAACTATCATGCTGATTATTTTGTTAGGTTCAATCATTGCATTCGCTATCGTTAACGAACTGGCTATCATTCCAGATCGTAAAGAGGGTGATATCGTCTATCGTGTGGCTAATACAGAACCTGCTCAGCAGGATGTGGTAATTAACGTCGAACCGTTATCGGCTCAGCGCTTTAATAACGTGGTTCGTCAGGCTTACGATTACAGCTGCGGTTCAGCCGCATTAACAACGATTCTCGATTTCTACCTAGGTCGTAACTTCCAAGAGCGTCAAGTAATGGAAGGCCTTTTACGTTTCGGTGAAACAGAACGTATTGTCGAACGTCGTGGTTTTTCTTTGTTGGATATGAAGCGTCTAGTAACGGCACTTGGGCATCCTTCCGGTGGCTTTAAAGCACAAGCTTCTGATTTGGAAGAGCTCGATCACCCAGCCATTGCACCTATTGAATACGCCGGTTTTAAACATTTTGTTGTTATACGTGCGGTTTACGATGGTCGTGTATTCGTTGCTGATCCAGCGTTAGGTAATATTAGCTTTACCATGAAGCGCTTCTTAGAAGTTTGGGATAATAACGTATTGTTTATCGTATTCCCTAACGGACACAAGCCTTCTAATGGTCTGGAGCTGCAAGAACAAGATTTACGTTATGTTTCTGACTATATTATTTCAGAAAACACTTTTAGAGAATTTCCTTTATTTGCCATGCCTGAAGACGTCAATTTAATTAATAAAATTGCGTCATTAAATAATAATGCCTACTTCAAATTTGACCTTGTAAGAGATGCGAATGGCATACCTTTATTGGACGAAGAAGGCCGTCAATATTATTCAACGGATAAGAATGATTATTATACGCAGAACGATGCGGATAAATACAATGCGATTTATTGGTTACAGTCCGATATAGATAATGGGAAAGAAACCAGAATCGAGAAAAGCATAAGATATAAACGTAATTAATTAAAAAACTTACGTCAAAATATCAAGTTAAAAATAATTAAAATAAGAACTTAAAAAGATAGGGATTCCAATGGGGATTAAGCTGCATTCATCATTATTATTGATCGCTCTTAGTGCAACTGGTACTTCTTTGGTGCACGCCGTAGATGTTTCACAAGCACGCGATGCATTAACTAAACAAGAATCAGATGCTGATACTGAAAGAGCACTTGAAGAAGTATTTGAGGCTGCTGAAAATAGCTATTCTTTACTAAGGCAAGGGAATCTAGGTCTTAATTACTCTTTTGATTATAGTTATTACGGCGATCAGCGTCTTAGTTTGATTATTGAGCCTCAAGTCGATTCTGACGGTCAAATTACCGGTTCTTCAAATATATTGAGTGCGGATGTTAATCCGGCAGCAACACATACGTTTACTAACTCTTTTAGTTTAGATTATGGTTTGTTAGATAATTTAACCATTGGTGGCCGTATGCCATTAATTGCCAAGTATGATAGCGAAGCTGCCATCACTAATTTCTCTATGGGTGACTTGAGTGGTACGGCTCGCTGGCAGCCATGGGGTATTGTCCCTGGTGCTATCAGCAAAACATTATTCAGTTCCATTAAGTTGAAAAACGGTGATAGCCCGTATGAAATTGATACCAATAAACACCTTGCAAGTGGTTCAGGCTATTACAGTATCAGTGCTGGCGGTAGTGTATCTAAAGTTCTAGATCCTGTTGTTCTTTTTGGCTCTGGCACGTATGGCTATAATTTTGCCGAAACAGATCTAAATCAATTACGTGATGGTGCTATTTTAAAAGAAGTTCACCCTGGCTCTTCAATATCGGGCTCGATGGGCTTTGCTTATTCTCTATCCTATGACGTCTCCCTAAGTGTTTCCTTTCAAGCTTCTTATAACGATGAAACAAAATTTGTATTACAACGCGGCAACGACACAATAAACAGTACGATAGGCAGTCAAGTGACTGGCCTTATGAACTTTGCTTTAGGTGTTCGTGTTTCTCCGAAAACTATTACCAATATTAATATTGGTTTTGGCATGACAGAGTCTGCCCCTGATTTTCTTGTTGGCTTCTCAATGCCGATTGATATCGAAGGCATTAAGCCAAGCTTGTAATAACATCGCAGTAAGGAGAGAGACATGAATATTGCGATGTATAAAAGGCTAGCGCTACTGGGCTTAGGTTTTGTAGCGGCGAACAGTCAGGCGCAATTAACAACAAATTTGTTTATTGATACCAAGGCAATGTCTATGGGTAACGCGGTAACCGCGGACCCTGTAGGTATTATGAGTATTCACTTTAACCCAGCGGGCCTAACAAAATTAGAAGGCCGTCAGGTTCAGTTTTCGCTACAAACAATTCATCTAGAAGCTACCTATGATTTTGAAGTGCCAGATCATTATGATAGTGAAGGCGAGTTGTTGAATATTGATAACGATCCTGTAGCAGGAACTAAAGGTAGTGCAGGTGCTGCCGCTTATATTCCTGGGTATGGTATTTTACCCATGGATTTTTTGCCTTTGCTATCACTTCCTTCAGCAGGTATGTCAATCCAACCTGAAGGTTCTCGCTTTACGTTTGCAAACGCAGTGTATGCACCTATGGTTGCGGGTTTTGCCAAGGATGATGATGACCCCGGTCGTTATCAGGCCAAAAAAATTAGTATGCAGCGCTTTGCATACTTTACCCCTTCGTTTGGTTATAAAGTTTCAGATGAGTTTGCAGTGGGTGTGAGTTTTCTTTTTAACCATCACGCTGTTGCGTTAGAGCAGGATTTGCGTGCTCCGAACATATTAATTGCCGTTGGCGAGCAATTGCAGGATGCTTTTGGTTGTTTTAATGACGACGGTACGCCAACAGGGAACGATCCTCTGGTTCCGCTAATTGCGTTGTGCGGTGGTAATATTGGCCCTTATGATGATATCGGTACGTTGAGTATTGATATGCAAGAGTCATTATCCCCGTCTTTTAACGTTGGTTTTCTCTGGGAACCAAAAGATTGGTTTGCTTGGGGGGTAACCTACCAAAGTGGTGCAACAACTCACTTGAAAGGCACCTATGAACTCGAATATACTGATGATTTTGCCGGGTTTTTTCAAAAGTTTCAGTCTACAATCTTTGGTGCGATTGGTGGTGCGATTTTCCAACTACCGACCGGTGTTAAAAAAGAATCCGGTATGGTTTCTGCTGAGCAAGAATTCCCTCAGCACTTTCAAACAGGTATTAAATTACGCTTTCTTGATGACTTCCAATTTAACTATGATATAGGTTGGACAGACTATGATAAATGGGATGAGCTTTTATTAGAGTTTGATCGCCCAGTTAGTTTCTTGAGCGCGGCTAAAATCATGGCACCAGGGTTGGTAACGGATACTACCTTGTCTCAGCCGTTAGGTTTTAAAAGTGTATGGAGTCATGCATTTGGTTTTGCTTATGATCTGAATAGTCGAGTACAATTGCGTGCGGGTTATGAACCTCGTGAATCTTCAATTCCAGATGATAGCCGCAGCATTATGGCTCCATTGGGTTTTGCGACTATGTATTCTTTGGGTATGGGTTATCAGTGGGATAAAGATACCGTGGTTGATTTTTCAATCGCATTCTTAGAGTCGAAAGAAACAATTCTGGCTGATCCACAAGAAGAGAATAATGTCGGCCCTTATTCAAATTCAAGTAACTCTCTTAACAGGAACTGCTTAACTTGTACTGTAACCAATCCTTATCCAAGCTTGGATGTAAATACCAAGTTAACCATTGGTGCTTTGGGTATTACATACCGCACAAAGTTCTAGGTTCTTTTCTTGATAAATCAATATTAGCAATACTGCTAGTATTGATGGCTCTTCCTGTCTTGGCTGAGCCTGCCTATTACACCTGGGTTGATGCTCAAGGAGTTATCCATAATACGGTTGTACCTACAAAGCCTGGCGCTTTAGAGCAATCTTCCGAATCGAAAAGACCTGCATCGAAAAGCCCAGAGTCAAATACTGAAAAACCTGATTCTGTAGGGTCGGCTCCGGTAAAGCCTAAAGAGCTTGAGGGCTACAAGACAGAAGAAGAATTACAGCAGCAGATAAAATCAAGCACTGATAAATCTTTTTATACTTGGACAGATGCTAATGGCACTTTGCGCAATACCCCTAAGCCTGATGTGATAGTTGAATTCAGCGCGACTGAAATTGTTTATGATGCGGTTTTTGCTCCTCCATTTAGATTACCAAAGAAAATTACAGAAGGTGCATGCTGCGCTGACTATAAAAATGCGTTTAAGCAGATATTAGCGTCTGACTCAGCGGTTAGTCAGAAAATAACCAGCGAATCCGTTCTTTATCAAACCCAGCAAGGCTTCATTCCCGCAGGTTACTTTGTCATTAAAGACATTGAAAAAGAGATTGTCTTTATTAAGAGTTTTAAACTTAGCAAAGATGCTAGCTATGAGGTGGTTGCTCTCAACTCGTCATTTCAGCCCCTGTATTTGGCTAGTGAATTAGCAGGGCTTTATATTGAGCAGACTTGGAAAGATTTTGCTTATACCAAAATTATGCTTGAATTGTCAGACCCTGAAATCGAATATCTAATTGTATTTGCTAATGATGAGTATATTGATAAAGAACTAGGCTATTCCTTATCTTTGTCACTAGGTAAAGCAAGTGATTAAACAGCGGCTAATGCTTGAAGTGGCGGGCTCTAAGCTGGCGTATACCTTATTTCAAAAGAAAGCCTCAGAAACAAATATTGCACAACAAGCCAAAAAGAAATCTTTATTATTGCTGCATGGCGCAGGAGTAGCAGGAGAGTTGACTTGGACTTTTATTGTAAATTATTTAGAGCACTGGGATGAAATACTTGTACCTGATTTATTGGGCATGGGTGATAGTTTTTTTGATTTGGAGGATCGTCAGGGATTCTCTATCGAAGATATCTGTAAAACCTTATTTTCATTATTGCATCATCATCAATGGTCAGACTTTGATCTAGCCGGGTATTCGCTGGGTGGGTTGATGGCTTTGGAGCTTAATAAAGAATCCCCACCAGATTTTACTATTAATAAAATGTGCTTAATTGAACCCGCTTTGTTTAGCGATCAATCCCTGCAAGCGGCATTGCTTTTCCGTAACGCATTCACGCCTATCTCTGCCAATATAAAATCGGATCCCGATAATCCGCAACACTTTCTTGATTTTCTAAATTTGGTATCACCCAAGCGTAAACGCAGCGATCAAATAGACTCAATGGCAGTTCAGCGCTTACAGCAACGTCCTTATGGATTTGCTAATGCTTTAGCTGCGGTCTCTGAGTATGCCAAACATCTTGATGAGCCTAAGCTGCAGGCATTGTTGAAGGCTATCCCGCCTGGGGTTGGAATAGTAGGCGGGTTATCAAGTCCTGGATTATTTCAGGCGCAGAAAAAAATCAGGGAGGTGCAACCAGCTTGGCAGATAGAAACTATTGCTAATATTGATCATAGCTTGGTTTATGTTCGGCCAAAAGCGGTGGCGCAATTGTTTAACCAACACTTAATTTAGGCGTCACTTAATTTAGGCGACGCTGCAACTTGGCGGCGGCCATTATGCGGGTCGAAATTTCTTCAACCGAGGCATCCGTCGTTGCTAAGTAAGGGATGTTGTTTTTCTCGAATAACATCTCAACTTCATCAACTTCGTGATAGCACTGCTTTAATGATGCGTAGCGACTATTGGCGCGCCTTTCGTTACGGATAGCAGATAATCGATCTGGATCAATGGACAGGCCAAATAATTTTTCTTTTTTATCTTTCAGGCAGTCTGGTAGGGTGAGTTCTTCCATATCATCTTCAGTAAATGGATAGTTGGCTGCCTTGATGCCAAACTGCATAGCCATATATAAGCAAGTCGGAGTTTTACCGCTACGAGATACCCCAACTATAATAATATCGGCTTCGTCGTAATAGCGTGTTCTTGCTCCGTCGTCGTTATCGAGTGCGTAGTTAATGGCATCGATGCGGGCAATATAACTATCGCTTAGTGCGCTTTGGTGTGACTTGCCAACTGTATAAGAGGATTTCTCCCCCAGCTCGCTCTCGAGTGGTGATAAAAAGGTAGAGAATATATCTACTTTAAATGCTTGGGCGCCATCGATTACTTTGCGGATGTTTTTGTCGACAATTGTATCAATTACAATGGCGGTTTGACCTGATTCTTCTTGTGCCTTATTGATTTCTTTAACGACGGTTCTGGCTTTTTCTTCACTATCAATATAAGGCATAGTAATGCGCTCAAATTGAATGCTCTCGAATTGGGAAAGTAGGCTATTGCCTAAAGTTTCAGCAGTAATGCCTGTTCCATCTGAAATAAAAAAAGCGTAACGTTTCATAAGCCCAACTTGGTGGTAAAATATCGATTGCACGATTATATTAGTAAGCAGCCAATATATGTCAGTATTTATCATAGGAGAAGGGCTTTGACACAAAATACGCTTTGGTTTGATCAAGTATCGATCAATGATGTAGATAAAGTTGGGGGGAAGAACGCGTCTCTCGGTGAGATGATTAGTAATTTATCCGCTTTGCAGGTGTTGGTGCCGAATGGCTTTGCGACGACCGCAGAAGCCTATGTGAAATTTTTATCTTTTCAGGGGTTGGCTGAAAAAATTAATCAGCGTTTATCGGGTCTTGATGTTGAGGATATTGGTGCATTAACCAGTGCCGGTGCTGAAATTCGCCAGTGGATTTTAGAGGCCCCATTTCCTAAAGATTTAGCAGCAGATGTGCGTGAGTATTTTTCTGAATTACAAGACGGTGATCTCAATTTAGCGGTTGCCGTTCGCTCTTCGGCGACTGCTGAGGACTTGCCTAATGCTTCTTTTGCCGGGCAGCAAGAAACCCATTTGAACATTATTGGCATTGATGCAGTCTTTGATGCAATGAAGGATGTTTTTGCTTCGTTGTTTAATGATCGTGCCATTTCGTATCGTGATCATAATAGTTTTGACCATAATAAAGTTGCTCTGTCTGTGGGTATTCAGCGCATGGTGCGCAGTGAAACAGCCTCTTCCGGTGTAATGTTTACCATAGATACAGAATCGGGTTTCGAAGGCGTGGTTTTCATCACCTCATCATATGGCTTGGGAGAAGCAATTGTTCAGGGTGCAGTAAATCCTGATGAGTTTTATGTGCATAAGCAAACATTAAGCGAAGGTCGACCTGCGATTCTGCGACGAAATCTAGGTGCTAAAGCGCTTAAGATGGTTTATGGCGAAGAAGCTATTGCCGGAAAATCTGTCGTCACTCAGCGTGTTGATCGTAGCGAGCGCCGTTTATTCTCAATCAATGATGCCGAAGTAACTGAGCTTGCGCGACAAGCAATGATTATTGAACAGCATTATAAGTGCGCCATGGACATCGAATGGGCTAAAGATGCAGACGATGGCAAGTTGTATATTGTTCAGGCTCGCCCTGAGACGGTTCAAAGTCGTACTAATAAAAATGTAATGGAACGTTATCTGCTAAAAGAAACCGGAAAGGTTTTGGTCGAGGGCCGCAGCATAGGGCATCGAATTGGCAAAGGTAAGGTCCGCATTATTAAAAGCATTGCCGACATGGATCGGGTGAAGCCTGGTGATGTGCTCGTCGCAGATATGACGGACCCAGATTGGGAACCGGTAATGAAGCGTTCAGCAGCGATTGTGACCAATCGTGGTGGCCGTACCTGTCATGCTGCAATTATTGCTCGTGAATTGGGAATTCCTGCGATTGTTGGTTGTGAAGATGCAACCCGAGTATTGCAAGAGGGGCAAGAAATTACCGTTTCTTGTGCAGAAGGGGATACCGGATTTGTTTATCAAGGGGGCTTATCTTTTGATATTAAAACAAACTCTGTTGAATCAATGCCAGACTTGCCCTTCAATGTCATGATGAATGTAGGGAATCCAGATCGCGCTTTTGATTTTCAGTCTTTACCCAATGCGGGTATTGGTTTAGCTCGATTAGAATTTATTATCAATCGTATGATCGGTGTTCATCCTAAGGCGTTGTTAAATTTCGATACGCTACCTGAAGAAGTTAAATTTACTGTTGAACGCCGTATCTCGGGCTATGCCAGTCCAGTTGATTTTTATGTTGATAAGTTGGTTGAGGGTATCTCAACCCTTGCTGCTGCTTTTTATGGAAAGAAGGTAATTGTTCGCCTTTCAGATTTCAAATCGAACGAATACGCTAATCTAATTGGCGGCCGCTTATATGAGCCTGAAGAAGAAAATCCAATGCTGGGTTTTCGCGGTGCATCTCGTTATATCTCAGATCAGTTTCGTGATTGCTTTGAATTAGAATGTCGTGCCATGAAAAAAGTCCGAGATGAAATGGGTTTTACCAATGTAGAAATCATGGTTCCATTCGTTCGTACCGTCGATGAAGCTCGTCAGGTTGTTGAGTTGTTGGCTGAGAATGGCCTTGTTCGAGGCGAGAATGGCTTACGTTTAATTATGATGTGCGAGCTACCGGCTAATGCTATTTTGGCTGAGCAATTTCTAGAGCACTTTGATGGTTTCTCTATAGGTTCGAATGATTTAACCCAGCTTACCTTGGGGTTAGATAGAGATTCCGGTATTGTTGCGCATCTTTTTGATGAGCGTAATGAGGCAATTAAAATATTACTAATGAATGCAATTCAGGCCTGTAAAAAAGCAAATAAATACGTTGGTATCTGTGGGCAAGGCCCATCAGATTACCCGGATTTTGCTAAATGGTTAATGGAACAGGGTATTGATAGTGTTTCATTGAACCCGGATTCAGTTTTAGATACTTGGTTCTTTTTAGCGGATAAAACTAATTAATGAAAAGTAGTAGTGAGTTTTTCCCGGTAACGTTATTGAAAGCGGATGTGATTGGTGATCTAACCGACGATGTTTATTTAATAAAGCATGGTCGGGATAAAGATCCTAGCGTACAGATTGCCTTAAGTCATATAGGTATTTATGGTCAGTCTAATAAAGACAAACAGCCGGTTGTTTTGGTGCATGGCAGTTTTACTAATCGTGGTTTTTGGTTGTCCTCTCAAGGGATTGGTTTTGCGCGTTATTTAGTAGAAGCGGGGTTTGATGTTTGGTTGATGGAAATGCGTGGTCATGGTTTATCTCCTCGAAATCTACGCTATAAAGATAATTGCTTAGAACATTATGCTAGTTCTGATGTTCCAGCAGTCAATGAATTTGTTATTGAAAAAACAGGGCTAAAGCCTATTTGGCTTGGACACTCTTTAGGTGGGGTTCTAATTTCTACAGCTATTTCAGCGGGGACTTTACCTGAAGATCAAGTTGCGGGTATTGCGTTGTTAGGAGCGCAGGTGGTACGCCGACATTGGTATTTGCAAATTCCATTTGTAACATCAATAGGTCAGCTTTGGTTTAGCTTCAGGCCGGAAATGGATGGTCGTAAATTAAAAATTGGTCCAGAGAACGAACCCGCGGGTATTGCCAAGGAATATTTGCGTTGGTTGGGGCTGTTGGGCCGATGGCGATTCCGCAATAGCAAAGTGTCGTTATTGACTGGCTGGAAGGGGGTTAATGTCCCTTTGTTCGCAATGGTTGGAAAAGAAGATAAATCTGATCCAGCTAAATATTGTCATAAATTTTATGAGCTTTATGGTTCGGACAATAAGCAGTTCAAGTTATTATCAAAAGATGAAGGTTACTGTCGGGATTTTGGCCATGTCGATATGATCGTCAGTAAAGATGCTGCCAAAGAAGTATGGCCGGAATTAACAACTTGGTTTGCACAGATTAAGCCGCTTGCGGCTTAATCTCTATTTAAAGCGAACCCTTAACTATTTAATTTTAGGAAAAGAAAATGACACAGTATATTACTCCAGATTTATGTGATGAATACCCAGAATTGGTTCAAGTTGTAGAGCCTATGTTTAATAACTTTGGTGGTAAGGATAATTTTGGTGGGCAGATTGTTACTGTTAAGTGTCATGAAGATAATTCAAAGGTTAAAGAGTTAGTCGGTACCGACGGCACTGGCAAGGTCATGGTGGTTGATGGCGGCGGCTCTTTACGTCATGCGCTTCTGGGCGACATGCTAGCTGAGAAAGCTGTAAGCAATGGCTGGGAAGGCCTTATTATTTATGGCTGCATTCGTGATGTAGATATAATTATGCAAACTGATCTGGGTGTTCAAGCGCTAGCGACAAATCCGTTGAAAACGGATAAGCGTGGCCTAGGTGATGTGGATGTGGTGGTTAAGTTTGGAGGTGTTTCTTTTATTCCTGGTGAATATGTCTATGCGGATAATAATGGGATTATTGTTTCGCCTAAAGCATTAGCAATGCCAGCGTGATTGTATTTTTCGCTTAATGAAAATAAAAAGGCTGCCAATATGGCAGCCTTTTTTGTTTAGAGCCTGCGACTACTCAAATAAATTGTCTTGTTGCTATTAGATTTTTATTTCAGAAAGTTTTTCTGTAATGGCTCTTTTGAGTTTTTCTAGTTTCATCGTATTAAGGTCAAGGTAGTCCATAATGGTATCTGAAAGTTTTAGCCATTCATGATTAGTAGGAATTTGAGCAATATAACCGGATAGGTGAGAAAACAACTCTGCTAGTTTTAATATGCAAACCAAATCAAGCAATTCCTTATCGCTTTCCTCTTTGAATTGTTGCTCAATCCATTTTAAATTGTGATGATTTTTAATGATTAAAACCAGCTTTTCAGACAGGTGCCACTTCTTAGATAGGGCCGCGCCGATGTTGGCGTGCTCTTGTTGTAAGTGGTGGAGTTCAAACGCGGTAATTGCACCGCTTTCATGTTTATAGGCTGCGCGGATCACAGAGCGATAATTGTCAAAATTATTAAATAGTATCGCCATGCCTATGTTATGAAAAAGCCCGAGTTCGTAAGCCTCCTCGACACTGCTCTTATTTAATTCCTTTGCTAGTAAAACAGCAACAATTGCGACGCGGTTTGATGAGCTCCAGACCTCCTCTAAAAAAGAGCTGCTTCTGGTAATACATGCGGTTCTTAATGAGCGGGCGGTTGTGAGTTTGGTTATTCTGTCTTGACCCAGAAAGCGTACGGCTTCATCGATACTGGATATTTTACGGACTAGATTAAAGTAGGGGGCGTTGATTGTCTCGAGAACTTCTTGTGCAAGTTCTGGATCTTTAGCAATGATGGTGCCTAACGAGCTAGCATCTGCACTAATTGAGCGTAATTCTTGAACAATTTCCGGTGGGCTCGGCAGTATTATCTCACTACCTGTATCTTTTATTTGTTGTTGCGACATAGGATCCCTTCCAAAGGATTTGTATACCTAAACCAGTATAGCTTATCCTTTGGAAGGTGTTAGCGAGTCAGAAATTACTGGTCGCTGTTATCACTTTCTGCTTGTTTACGAATTCCGCGAGGATCGTTAGCAGCGCGTACTGGCTGGCGACGACGACGAGGGCTCGTTGCTTCTGGCTTTGGAGCTTCAACTTCTACTTTAGGAGCTTCAACTTTAACTTCAACTGTAGGGGCTTCAACTTTAGGGGCTTCAACTTTAGGGGCTTCAACTTTAGGAGCTTCAACTTTAGGAGTTTCAGCTTTAGGAGTTTCAGCTTTAGGAGTTTCAACTTTAGGAGTTTCAACTTTAGGAGCTTCAACTTTAGGAGCCTCAGCTTTAACTTCTACTTTAGGAGCTTCGGCTTCTGCTTTTACCGGAGCTTCAGGCTTCTCTGTATGAGCAGCCCAAGGCTTTGCCTTTTCAGCGGATACTTCAGTTTTAGTCTCTACTTTAGCCTCTACTTTAGGAGTTTCAACCTTAACCTCGACTGGCTTAGCAGCTTGATCATTAGCTGGAGTTGCTACCACTTCAGAAGCTGTAGTCTCTGTGCGAGTGCGTTCAGGGCGATTGCGACGACGTTGGCCGTTGTTGCGGGGTCTACGTGGTGCTTTCTCCTGATCGCTATCGGCAGGGTTTGAAGATTGAGTTTCAGGTTTTTTGTTTTGACGCTCGCCATCACGCTTATCATTGTCACGCTTAGGGTTGCGGCTACGAGTATTGCGTGCCTCTGGTTTCTCGCGAGGCTCACTGCGGTCACGACTATCAGAAGGCTTGTTGCGTGTATTGCGCTCGTTCGTCTTCTCATTGCGCTCAGGACGTTCGTTGCTGCGCTCAGGACGTTCGTTGCTGCGCTCAGGACGTTCGTTGCTGCGTTCATCACGACGATTGTTTTGAGGGCGACGATTGCTTTGAGTGCTGCGCTGATTGCGATTGCTGCTAGGCTTGCGATTGTTAGTCTTAGGCTTAGCTTTTTCTTCAGTTTCTTCTTCACTACCAAAAAGACCCGTAATGCTTTCAGAGAATTTCTTGAAGAACGACTTTGTCGGTACCGGAGCACGTGTTGCAGCAACAGCTTTAACAGCTGCGTCTTGAGTCTTCGCTGGCTCTTTATTGGCATCAGTATCTAGGCCGAAGTCCATTTCAGGATTAAAGTTCTGCTCATGGCTCGCTTGACCGATTAGTGTATCGTCAGGGCGTAAACGAGTTACTTCGTAGTGTGGCGTATCCATGTGAGGATTCGGTAAAATAACAATGTGTGCATTATGTCGATCTTCGATATCCGCAATAACTTCGCGTTTTTCGTTCAGTAAGAAAGTACCCACGTTCAGTGGAACTTCTGCACGAATCTGACCGGTATTCTCTTTCGCCGCTTCTTCTTCAATCAAACGTAAGATTGATAGAGAAAGTGAAGGAAGATCACGTACATTGCCAGTACCGCTACAGCGAGGGCAAACGTGGCCAGAAGTTTCACCTAGGGAAGGGCGTAAACGCTGACGAGACATTTCCATCAAACCAAAGCGAGAAATACGACCAACCTGTACTCGAGCGCGATCCATTTCTAGAGCGTTCTTTAAACGGGTCTCGACTTCACGTTGGTTGCGGTTGGAATGCATGTCGATGAAATCGATAACAACCAAGCCACCCATGTCACGTAAACGCAACTGGCGAGCAATTTCTTCTGCAGCTTCACAGTTAGTCGTAGTTGCGGTTTCTTCGATGTCGGCGCCTTTGGTTGCGCGGGCCGAGTTAATATCGATAGAAACCAAAGCTTCGGTAGGGTCGATAACGATCGAGCCACCAGAAGGCAATTTAACTTCACGTTGAAAGGCTGTTTCAATCTGGCTTTCAATTTGATAGCGATTGAAAAGAGGTACCTTGTCTTCGTACAGTTTAAATTTGTTTTCGTACTGCGGCATAACCTGCTGAACAAAGCTGATCGCTTCATCATAAGCTGATTGGTTGTCGATCAATACTTCGCCGATATCCTGACGTAGATAGTCACGAATAGCGCGGATAACTACGTTGCTTTCTTGAAGTAGTAGGCAAGGAGCACTGCGACGCTCGGCAGCGCCATCGATGGCCTGCCAAAGCTGCATTAGGTAATCTAAATCCCATTGCAATTCTTCGCTAGTACGACCAATACCTGCGGTACGAACGATAACGCCCATATCATCAGGAACGGTAACGCCTTTCATGGCTTCACGCAGTTCAGTACGCTCATCACCTTCAATGCGACGAGAAATACCGCCAGCGCGAGCGTTGTTTGGCATAAGAACTAAATAACGACCTGCAAGGCTAACCATAGTGGTTAATGCAGCGCCTTTATTGCCACGTTCTTCTTTATCAACCTGAACGATGACTTCTTGACCTTCGCGCATCACTTCTTTGATGTTAACGCGGCCAGAACCAGGGTTCTTGCTGAAGTAGCTTTTAGAAATTTCTTTCAGCGGCAAGAAACCATGACGCTCAGCGCCAAAGTCTACAAAAGCAGCTTCAAGACTAGGCTCTATGCGAGTGATCTTACCTTTATAGATGTTAGATTTCTTTTGTTCACGGGATCCAGATTCAATATCAAGATCATACAAGCGCTGGCCATCAACTAGGGCAACGCGCAACTCTTCCGTTTGAGTCGCATTAATTAGCATTCTTTTCATGTTATATGTGTAGCTCTATGGCGCAAGCACACTAGGCAGCTGACCGTTTGTTGGTCGTCATAGCAAAATCTTTATGGTTGCTTGATTCAGTTAGTCCTACGCTTGCCACCCTGTAAGTGGCCAGATTGATCTGATGGGCGCGGTATCTACGTTCTACGTGGTAATGCCTTTTGGCCATCACCAACAATCCATAATTTGATAGTGAGATGCTGCCTGCGATGTTTGCGCATGGTTCATCTCAAATAAACGATAAATGACCTGTACTGATATTCATTTAATCGCGATTCATTGTTATTCGTTTGCATAAAGAAGGTTTAATAATCGTTCTTCTTCTTTATACTGGCCGCTTAAAGGCTGCCGTTACCGCGTATCAATAATTGGAAAAATGAAAAAATTGATACTGGGGCAGCGAATATAGCAACAAATAACAGTTGCGACAAACATTTAGAGCGAATTGAAAGCTATTTTATGCCAGCAGAATCCTACAATACTAACCAAGTAAACCTAATTACCATTGATGAAGATCATGACGGCCAGAGAATTGATAACTTTTTGCTGACATTATTGAAGGGGGCTCCTCGTTCTTTGGTGTATAAATTATTACGCAAAGGGGAAGTGCGAATCAATAAGAAACGGGCTAAGCCTGTGCAGCGACTAGTGATTGGCGATATCGTGCGAGTTGCTCCAGTGAAGATTAAAGAAGTCAGTAGTGAAGAGGTTGTTATACCGACTACTCAGACTGAACTCATCAATAAGGGTATTTTATTTGAAGATGAGTTTTATATAGCGGTCAATAAACCTTGTGGCATGGCTGTGCATGGGGGGAGTGGTATTAAGCTCGGTCTAATTGAACTTATGCGTGCAATGCGACCGCAGCAAAAATTTCTAGAGCTGGTCCATCGTTTAGATCGTGATACATCGGGGGTTATTTTAGTCGCGAAAAAACGCTCGGCTCTCGTTGCTGTGCAAAAGCTATTTCAGGGGCAGAAAGCCATTGATAAACGTTATCTGGCGTTAGTGCATGGGGAATGGCCAGATTACCAAGATAAAGTGGATGCACCCCTTAAGAAAAATGAAGTTCAAGGTGGTGAGCGTATTGTGCGCGTGGAGGATGATGGCAAGCCTTCGTTAACCAAGTTTAAAGTGCTCGATCGTTCTAAGCGCTATACATTAGTTGAAGCAAGACCGATTACGGGTCGAACGCATCAGATCCGTGTCCATTGTCAGTATGCAGGTTGCGGAATTGCAGGTGATCCTAAATACCTAAATAAGGTAGAGCAGGCCGTAGATAAACAAGCTGGGGTTAAGCGCCTTTGTTTGCATGCCTATCGATTGGCTTTTGTGCATCCAATGACGGAGGAATTGCTAGAGATAACTTCGCCCTTAGAAGCTAAGTATCAAAAGTATTTAGACAAAGAAGGTTTATCTTTTGAATACTAATCAGTCAAAAAATATGGCGAAATATAAGGTTATTATCTTTGACTGGGATGGAACCTTAGTCGATTCAACCGCTCGTATTGTTGATAGCATGCAAATGGCGGCCGCTAAAGTTGATATGCCAAAGCTTACGGATCATACGATACAGCAGATTATTGGCTTAGGCTTACCTGAAGCGCTGAGGAAATTGTGGCCTGAGATTTCGGGCGAGCAATTACTTGAAATGCGCAGGCTGTATTCAGCTAACTTTTCCATACACAGTCATGTCAGTGCTGATTTTTTCCCCCAAGCTCATAATTTTTTTGAAGAATTGCAGAGCTTAGGGTATGTTTTAGCAGTCGCGACGGGAAAAACTCGGAAAGGCTTGGACGAAATGCTCGATGGTCTAGCCGTGCGGGAAGTTTTTGCTATTACCCGTTGCGCGGATGAAACAACGTCGAAACCTGACCCTCATATGTTAGAAGAGATCCTTGCAGAGCTAAAGCTGAGCAGTGAACAAGCCTTGATGGTGGGTGATACTAGTTTTGACCTAGATATGGCTAGAGCGATTGATATGGACGCTGTGGGTATGACCCATGGGGCTCATAAAAGTGAAATTTTGGTGGCGTCGGGAGCTAAAGCCCTATGTCATAGTTTAAATGATTTATTAAATTGGATTAAAGAAAATGGATAACCAAAACCCGGTTGATTACCCCGGTTCAAATAAAGAATGGAAACTGATCGAGAAGATTGTGACAGGTCTTCATGATGAGCAGCGCAAGTCTCGTCGCTGGGGAATATTTTTCAAGTTAGCGACTCTGGTCTATGTGTTATTTATTGGCGTTATGATTAGCAAGTCTGCGGATGATGTGGTGCGCGGCAGTGGTGAACCTTATGCGGCTATTATCGAGGTGAATGGTGTTATTGCCGCTGCGCAAGATGCAAGCGCGGATAATATCATAACGGCGCTTCGAGATGCTTTTGAGGATGATCAGGTATTGGGTGTTGTTCTGCGTATTAATAGCCCAGGTGGCAGTCCTGTGCAATCAGGCTACGTTTACGATGAGATTAAGCGCTTAAAAGCAACTCGCGAGCTGCCTGTTTATGCAGTTATTGCTGATCTAGGTGCTTCGGGTGCATATTATATAGCCGCCGCCGCCGATGAGATTTATGCTGATAAGGCCAGCCTGGTGGGATCTATTGGTGTTGTGGGTTCTAGTTTTGGCTTTACTGGAGTGATGGAAAAGTTTGGTATTGAGCGTCGTCTATATACTGCTGGCGAGCACAAAGGATTTCTTGATCCGTTCTCTCCAGAAAATCCTGAAGAAAAAAAGTTTTGGGAGGGTGTTCTAAAAGTCACTCATAATCAATTCATTGAGCAGGTTCGTTTAGGTCGTGGTGATCGCTTGAAGGAAACCCCGGATATGTTCAGTGGCTTGGTCTGGTCAGGTGAGCAGGCGATGGAAATGGGGCTGATTGATGGATTATCTTCTACTAGTGCGTTAGTTCGTACTAAATTTAATACCGAAGAGATGGTAAACTTCACTAAGAAGAAAGATGCGTGGGAATCTTTGGTGCAGAAACTAGGTGCCAGTATCGGTACAGGTTTAGCAACCGCGGTGACTGGTAATAGCCTGCAACTGCATTGATTTTCATATAATTACTGAAAAAAGGCTAAATAATTTTGACACAGGATAAGCGGATGCCTATTATGTCGCCATCTATGGCTGAGGTAGCCTTACCTAGACGTTTAGATGCTATAAGATCTGTAGATCATGAGACTATTTTAAGTGGTTCTCTAGATGTAGATTTGTTTAAGCGTTTTCAGGAAGCTGTCGAAGATGTGAATGGGCCGGTTGATTATAAATTGGCCTTTCAGCGTGATGTTGAAAATCACATGTTCATTGATGGCGAATGCTCAACAAGAGCTACTATGGTATGTCAGCGTTGCTTAGATGCTGTGGTAGTCGTCGTGCAGGGGAAGTTCCAGATTGGATTGGCATTCTCTGACGAGAAGGCGAAACATCTGCCCAAGCACTACGAGCCAGCGATTATGGATCACAATGGCAACATTGACCCATGGGAGCTGGTTGAAGATGAGCTAATATTAGCACTACCCATGTTTGCATATCATGCAGATGGAGAGTGTGAGATAAAACAGCCTAAGGCTGAAACGGAACAGGTTGAAGTTACGGAAAAAGATGATAATCCTTTTGCCGTGCTACAACAGTTAAAATCGAAATAGCGTTAAGTTAGGAGCCTACAAAAATGGCTGTTCAAAAAAGTAAAGTAACACGTTCACGTCGCGGACAACGTCGTTCACACGATTCTTTAGATGCTGCAACTCTATCTACAGATCAAACGACTGGCGAGAAGCACCTTCGTCACCACGTTACTGCTGACGGTTTTTACCGTGGTAAGAAAGTCGTGGAGACTGGTAACGACGAATAAGTCATGTCGTTTACTCTTGCAGTAGACGCTATGGGCGGGGACCTCGGTCCCCGCGTTACTTTTAAAGCCGCGCAACAAATTCTTGTCGAGCGTAGCGATCTTTCTATTCAGTTTTATATTTCCTCTTTAGAATCCTCTTGGTTAAATGCTGAAATTTCTGCAGTGTCTTTTGCAAAAATAAAGTCTCGATTTCATATTCACTATTGTGAGCAATTCGTCGAAATGACGGATAAACCTTCCCATGCATTGCGCCGTAAGCAAAAATCGACCATGGCTTTGGCATTAAAGAGCATTGCAAATAATGAAGTTCAAGCTTGTATTAGTTGTGGTAATACCGGGGCTTTGTTAGCGCTATCTCGATACACTTTGTCAACGTTCATCGATATAGATAGACCCGCTATGGCTCGAGATATTCCTACCGCAGTAAAGCCTTTGCTGATGCTGGATTTGGGGGCGAATATTGATGTAGGTGCTGACGGTTTGTACCAGTTTGCAGTTTTGGGTGCTGCTTGGCGAAAAGCTCAGGGGGTAGAGAAGCCACGCCTCGGTGTGTTAAATATTGGTAAAGAGGCGAGTAAGGGAACGGAAGAAATTCAGCTGGCTGGACAGTTGATATCGGAGCTCAATGGTATTGAATACGTTGGCTTTGTTGAGGCGGATGAGTTGTATTTAGGTGAATTAGACGTTGTTATTTGCGATGGCTTTCATGGCAATATCGCCCTAAAAACGAGCGAAGGATTGTTGCGGTATGTTTCTCAGCAATTTGATTTAATGCTTAAGTCAAACCTATTCGGCAGGATATTATCACTATTCACTAGTCCGGTTATTGAGCGCTTTAAGCGTCAGTTAGATCCTGTAATGCATAGTGGTGCTTTATTGCTAGGGGTTAATGGTCTAGTGGTTAAAAGCCACGGAAAGTCAGATCAGCAGGCCTTCTATCAATCATTATGCTATGCCTTAACCCAGGTGGAGGCGGGAAGTAGTCAGCGTATTGGCTCTATTTTGGATGAGTTAGCACAATAGCCGGGGCGCATAAGGTCTAGTAAGGCACTGATATTGTTCAAAATTTCGTCATTGCCATCAAAAATCTCATCAAGTAGAAAATTTCACTGCTCTCATGCCTTAGCTTCTCTTTACTGTAATGTTTTTTCCCTCATAATAAGCCACGGTTATTTTATAGATTCAATTGTTGCAGCGACTTACATTTTTTAGGGTCGCAGTTTATCGTTTCGGTTTATGGGTAGTGGAGAGATTTTGATGAAGCAGGTTGTTTTATATTTTCCGGGACAAGGCGCGCAGCATTTAGGTATGTTGGCTGATCTTGCAGAGCAATACCCAGTCATTAAAGAAACATTCGAGCAGGCCTCGAGCGCTATTGATCAAGACCTTTGGGCGCTGGTACAAAACGGGCCCGCCGAAGAGCTTAATCTGACCTACAATACCCAGCCTATTTTAGTTACTGCAAGCGCCGCTATTTGGCATGTCATTCAGCAAGAAGTCAGTGCAGATATTAATGTGATTGCGGCGGCGGGTCATTCCGTAGGTGAATATTCTGCGCTTTATGCCGCAGGCATCCTATCTTTGCAAGATGCAGTGCGTCTGGTTAAAAAACGTGGAGAGTTAATGGATACTGCTGTTCCTGCTGGTGAAGGCGGAATGGCGGCGATTATTGGTTTAGATAGGCAGCAAATTCAAAAGGTGTGTGCTGAAGCGAGTTTCGCCGGCGTAGTAGAGCCAGCAAACTTTAACGCTCCCGGACAAATTGTTATTGCAGGAACTGCGGCCGGTATTAAGCAAGCCTGTATTACTGCCAAGGAAGCTGGTGCCAAGCGCGCATTGCCTTTGCAAGTAAGTGGGCCATTTCACTCTTCATTAATGCGCCAAGCGGCTGAGCCATTTGTTCAGGCTTTAGAGGGTGTTGAGTGGTCAGAGCCCAATTTTGATGTCTATCATAATGCTAATAATAAAATCAGCTCCGTTGTCGATATGAAGCAGCGCTTAGTTGAACAATTATACAGTCCAGTTAATTGGATTGGTGCGGTTGAATCATCATGCGTCGGGGCTGAGCTAGCAATCGAAGTAGGTCCAGGTAAAGTAATTACCGGGCTAAACAAGCGCATCAATAAAGGTTTAACCACGTTGGCGACGGGTGATTGTGCCAACTTTGAAAAATTACTAAGCGCAATAAAAGGCGAGGACTAATGCTGGGTCAAACATCAGATATAAAGTCGAGTAAGAAATTAGCATTGGTTACCGGGGCTAGTCGCGGTATTGGTAAGGGCATTGCAGAGACGTTAATAGCCAAAGGCTACAAGGTTGTGGGAACTGCAACATCCGAATCAGGTTGTGCAAGTTTGCGCAAAGATTTG
The DNA here is from genome assembly GCA_016765295.1 of Oleispira sp. Taxonomy (GTDB): domain Bacteria; phylum Pseudomonadota; class Gammaproteobacteria; order Pseudomonadales; family Oceanobacteraceae; genus Oleispira. The sequence goes on along the minus strand of JAESQF010000121.1, from coordinate 38,954 downwards.
CAGGCGCTGGGTGGGGAGCACGATGCCTTTGTTTTGGATATTTCAGATTCTGATCAAGTAAAATCTGCCATTGCTGATTTTTTAGCGAACCATGGTACCCCTTTTGTTGTCGTAAACAATGCTGGCATCACTCGCGATAATCTTTTTATGCGGATGAAAGATGAAGAGTGGTTGGATGTGCTAAATACCAACCTTTCAGGTGTATATCGGGTTTGTAAAAGCTTAATTAAGCCGTTGATAAAAGCGCGCGCAGGCCGCATTATTAACATCAGCTCGATCGTAGGTACAACGGGTAATGCTGGGCAGGTTAATTATTCAGCAGCGAAGGCGGGCCTAGAGGGTTTAACTCGTTCTTTGGCGCAAGAAATTGCTAGTCGTAACATTACCGTTAATGCGATTGCGCCAGGATTTATTGCTACAGACATGACAGATGGCTTGCCAGAAAATCAAAAAGAAGCCATCCTAGCGTCTATCCCAATGAAGCGTATGGGCACAACAAACGAAATTGCAGGCAGCGTTGCTTTTTTAGCAAGTGACGATGCCGCATATATTACAGGCCAAACCATTCATGTGAATGGCGGCATGAACATGGGTTAATAAACTTAGGAAGTAGAAAATGAGTAATATTGAAGAACGTGTTAAGAAAATTGTTTGTGAACAGCTTGGCGTTAAAGAAGAAGAAGTTAAATCTTCATCATCTTTCGTTAATGACTTAGGTGCTGATTCTTTAGATACTGTAGAGTTAGTTATGGCGCTTGAAGAAGAATTTGAAACTGAAATCCCAGATGAAGATGCTGAAAAATTGACCAGCGTTCAAGAATCTATCGATTACATTATTGCACACCTGTAAAGGCATGCTTTAACATAATCTATTGATACTGAAAGTTTCAATAAAAAGCCGCCTCTTCTTTTAGATCGCGGCTTTTTTATTGTTAATTGCAGTAATATTTCTAAAGTATTCTTTTTTGAAATATTTTAGAAATATTATTTTTATAGCATTGCTGTTTTGTAATAAGTTTTAATATGCAGCTTTAGTTTATCTGCTTGCTAGGATCGGGAGATCATTTATGAGTTCGCGTCGCGTTGTCGTCACAGGTTTAGGCATGATCAGTCCGCTGGGTAATACGGTGGAATCAAGCTGGCAGTCATTAATCGCAGGCAAGAGTGGTATTAGCAAAATTGAATCATTTGATACTGAAGGTTTTGCAACTCAAATTGCTGGCCAGGTAAAAGATTTCGATATTACGCAGTACGGCTTAACCACAAAAGATGCTCGCAAGATTGATATTTTTATACAATACGCTCTAGCGGCAAGCTATCAAGCGATGAAAGACGCAAAGCTTGACGATAATATCAATACCCAAACAGTTGATTCAAGCCGCATAGGTGTTGCTGTAGGCTCTGGCATCGGTGGGATTAGTACCATTGAACAGACGGTATTGAATTTAGATAAAAAAGGTCCACGTCGTGTTTCGCCATTCTTTATACCTGCAACCGTTGTTAATATGGCAGCAGGCAATATCGCAATAAAATACGGTTTAAAAGGCCCTAACTTTGCAATCGCCACGGCCTGCACTACGGGTACGCATAACATTGGTTATGGCGCGCGTACCATCGCTTATGGCGATGCTGATGTTATGATTGTTGGTGGCGCTGAGATGGCTACTTGCGCTGCCGGTGTTGGTGGCTTTGCTGCCGCTCGTGCTATGTCTACCCGTAACGATGAGCCAGAGAAAGCCAGTCGTCCTTGGGATAAAGACCGTGACGGTTTTGTATTGGGAGACGGAGCCGGCATTCTAGTATTGGAAGAATATGAGCACGCTAAAAAACGCGGGGCTACTATTTATGCTGAGCTCGCAGGTTTCGGTATGAGTGATGATGCTCACCATATTACGAGCCCACCAGCAGATGGTAGTGGCGCTCAGGCGGCGATGCAAAATGCATTAAACGATGCCGGTATGATCGCCACTGATGTGCAATACATTAATGCGCACGGCACATCAACTCATGCCGGTGATATTGCTGAAACAGCGGCTATTCATGGTTTGTTTGTTGAGCAAGCCGGTAAGGTTGCAGTCTCTTCAACTAAATCGATGACGGGGCACTTGCTCGGTGCAGCGGGTGCCGTTGAAGCTATTTTTACCATTAAAGCGATTATTGAAAGTATTGCGCCGCCGACGATTAATCTAGATGAAGTCGGTGAGGGATGTGACTTGGATTATGTTCCTAATACTGCAAGAAAAATGAATATTGATGCGGCGATATCAAATTCCTTTGGTTTTGGTGGTACCAATGGATCTCTACTTTTTAAAAAATACACAAAGGCATAAAGACCTAGCAGATGGCATTGGACTTGTTGTTTTTAAATGGAGAATTGGTTGATCAGAGTGATCAAGTAATCGATTTTCAAGATCGCGCTTTTCATTACGGTGACGGAGTTTTCGAAACGTTACGAATTCACCGTGGTGATATCCCCATGTGGGATTTTCACCGTGAGCGTTTATTGCTTGCGCAAGAAAAATTAAAGCTGCCGATTGATAAATTTCTTGCTCAGTGGCCAAGATTTATTGCTGAAAATCTGAAAGCAATAGAATCTGGCTGCGCTAAGTTAATTATTAGTCGTGGCGTAGGCCCAAGAGGATATAAACCACCGGACGTTCCTGCACTTAACTGGTGGCTGAAAATAACTGACTTGCCCGAAGACAGTTTGAATCTTGTGCAATCTAATAAAAAACTCACTATTTGCCAGCATCCGTTATCACGTCAACCTGTACTTGCGGGTCTAAAGCACTTAAATCGTCTTGATCAAATTATGGCTCGTTCCGAGTGGGGTAGTCAAAATGAGTTTGATGAAGGCATCATGCTTGATATAGACGGAGCTGTAACCGAATGCACGATGTCGAATATTTTTTGGTTAAGAAAAAAACAGGTTTATACGCCTGATTTGAGTCTTGAGGGAGTCGATGGCTGTGTACGCCGTTGGCTGATACACAATCTAGCATCGACGCCAAAAACACTACAAGTTGTGAAATCTGTTAAACTTGAATGTTTATTGTCAGCAGATGCCGTATTTATCAGCAATAGTTTAATCGGTATTCAGCTAGTCAGTAATATTGCAGGTCATCAGATACCATTATCTGATTTAGTAAAAACACTATCGGATGAGTTTAATCAACAGTATTTTCTAGATTAATAATCGATTATAAAAAATATTAGAAAATGCGTAAAAGCATAGATAAAAGTGTGGTTGGGAATATGTTTAAAAAATTAATTTTATTGTTTGTATTCGTACTGATGGTCCTCGCCGCAGGTATTGTCTATGTTTCGCAGCAGCCGATGTCAATCCCTGCCGGGCAGAGCAGTATCCATATTGATATTAAACAGGGGCAGACACTGTCTGAGCTAGCCTATCTTTGGCAAAAACAAGGATGGTTGCCATCTGCACGTTTATTATTGCTGCAAGCTAAGATACTCAGCAGTGCTAAAAATATTAAACCTGGTGAGTTTGAAGTGCCAGAAAATACGAACAGCATGCAATTGTTGTCTTTGTTAACCCAGGGGTCTAATAAGCGCTACCGGGTTAGCTTTATTGAAGGTACAAGGCTATCCGTTGTATTAGCCAATTTAGCCAATGCACCTAAATTAGTACAAGATGTGCAACCTTTAACTGTGGCTAAAGTGCAAGCGTTATTGCAACTGGATGTTATGCCGGAAGGTTTGGTCTATCCAGATACTTACGTTTATCAATCAGGGGATTCTGTTTCTTCGATATTAAAGCAATCTTATCAACGGATGCAGCAAGTATTAGCGCAAGAGTGGCAAGAGTACGAATCTAGAGGGGGGGAGAAGCTCCCTTATCGCTCCGCCTATGAAGCATTGATAATGGCCTCGATTGTTGAAAAAGAAACAGGTCAAGCCATTGAACGACCAGAAATTGCCGGGGTATTTGTGCGTCGCTTACAAAAAAATATGCGCTTAGAAACGGACCCTACGGTTATTTATGGTTTAGGAGATACCTTCGATGGTAATCTGCGGAAAAAGCATTTGCGTGATCGTAGCAACCCCTACAATAGTTATCGAAACAAAGGGTTGCCACCAACTCCTATTGCACTTGCAGGGCGTGAAGCAATTAATGCTGCATTAAATCCGGATAGTGGCAAGAGTTTGTATTTTGTTGCAAAAGGGGATGGTAGTCATTACTTCTCATCCTCACTCGCAGAGCATAATCGTGCGGTAAGAAAGTATCAGATATTTAGACGCAGCAAAGATTATCGATCTGCGCCAGCAACCAACTAATATGCTTCATCGAAAAAGTAAAAGTAGACATTAATATGAGTGCAAATATTCGCCAGAGCAATGCCGTTGGCCAATTCATTACCTTCGAAGGAGGTGAGGGGGTTGGCAAATCAACGAATATTGAATTTTGCCGAAAGCTGTTAGAGCAGCACGGTCTTGAGGTATTAGTTACGCGCGAGCCTGGCGGCACTGAGATCGCAGAAATAATTCGTGAAGAATTATTAAAGAAAACACACAAAGAGCGCATGAGTGATATTACTGAATTACTACTAGTCTTTGCCGCGCGCGCCCAGCACATTGAAGCGGTAATTAAGCCGGCACTTGATCGTGGCTGCTGGGTATTATGCGATCGCTTCACAGATTCTACTATTGCTTACCAGGGCTTCGGTCGTGGTTTAAAGCTAGACTTAATTGAACAGCTAAAAATGATTGCGCAACAAGGTATTGAGCCCAATAAAACCTTTTTATTGGATGCGCCAGTTGATATAGGCATGAGTCGAGCGAGATCACGAGGACCGGCAGATCGTTTTGAGGGCGAGCAGTTAGATTTCTTTAATCGCGTACGGCAAGGATTTTTATCCATTGCGGAAAGCTTTCCATCTCGAGTTGAAAAAATCAATGCGGCGCAAGAGTTAGCGGCAGTGCAGCGTGATCTGAATGCTGCAATTAACCAACTATTAAAAACATCATAGGCTGAGGTAACTAACATGGCTGTTGATGAAATTGAATTGGCTGAACAAAATAGAATTGCTCGCCAAGTTTTACAGCAAAATATCCCTTGGAATGCAGAAGTTTGGCAAGGCTTGCTTGATCGCTATTATGGTACAGGCCTGCCACATGCTTCCTTGCTATTAGGCAATGAAGGTACTGGTAAAAGACCTTTGGCATACCAGCTAGCAAAATTATTATTATGCAAATCTGCCGATAAAAAAACATCAAAGATCAATGCTTGTTGCGACCAATGCCGTAGCTGTCAGTTAATGGATGCTGGTAGTCATCCAGATTATTTTGTCTGTGATCAAGAAGCTAAAGGCAAACAGATAAAAGTAGATACAGTTCGTCAGCTCAATGATTTTTTATCAAAGACACCACAGATTTCAGCTTGTCAGGTAGTGCAAATCTACCCGGTTGAGGCGATGAACTTAAATGCTTCAAATGCATTGCTGAAAACCCTAGAAGAGCCGTCGGGGGAAACCTACTTACTATTGATGGCAGAGCGCTTAGGCTCGGTATTGCCAACGATTCGCAGCCGAACTCAGCGTATAAATTTTCACCCACCGGTCGCAGAGCAGGCATTAGTCTGGCTGACTGAACAAATGCCGAATACTTCGCAAGAAGATCTTGCACAGGCGCTGCGCCAATGTGGTGGGGGGCCATTGAAGGCTCAATCATGGTTGCGCGATGGTTTATTGTCGCAAGATGCTACTTACATCACGTTGATGCAGGGGTGGCTTGGTGGGAGTCAGCAATTGCAAGATACCAGCAAAGGACTCGCTAAGTATGATTTACTCGATACCATTAATTGGTGGACGGGCTTAAGCTTAGATATAATGAAGTTGGCTATGGGAGCGGAAATACAGCAACTCAGCCACCCGCAGCAGGCCGAATGGTTACAGCAGTTGGCGGCTACCGTATCGCGATTAAAGCTGTTAACCTTACAGCATAAGTTACAAGAAGTTGCAGGTCGACTTGCCGCTGGGCAGGGGAACTACAATGCATCATTGTTAATAGAATCAATGCTATTGGATTGGCAACAATCTTTTTCATCGTAAGAGGCTAACATGAACCCAAGAAGTGGTATTTTATCGCTCACAATCAAAGACAAAGCGGTTTTATACGCAGCCTATATGCCGTTTATACAGGGTGGTGGTTTATTTATACCCACCAGCAAACAGTATCCGCTGGGTGAAGAAGTCTTTATGTTGCTTAAACTTATGGATGAGCCTGAAAAAATCCCCGTTGCGGGCAAAGTGATTTGGGTTACACCAAAAGGCGCTCAGGGTAATAAAGTCGCAGGCATTGGCGTGCAATTTACTGGTGATGAGACAATGGCCAAAGATAAGGTGGAAACCTATCTTGCCGGTGCCCTGCAATCGGATCGTCTAACCCATACTATGTGATTTTCATCTTCTATTCGGTTTCTTGTTTGACATCAGGGCCGATATATCAGAATATTTTCAGTAACTATAATATTGCTCGTCAATCAGAGTGAAACGGATTTTTAGGACTGTGAATACCTACTTAGGTACAATACTTTCCTCACCATACCAAAGGAGTCGAATATGCTAATAAATAAAATCAAAAAAGGCGTAACACTTAAATTCCCACTGAGTGTTAAATTTAGTACCACGGTCAAAAATGTTGAAGAATGTTCTGTTGACGCACTTCCATTAGCACTAACGATTATTGATAGTGATAGAACTACAGCAGCAAAAATCAATTTCATGCCTCATACTCCTGGTGGAGTAAATTATTATGAAACCAACGGTGATGTAATGAGTGGTAACTTCACTGGCTGTGTAATGTCTACTTATCAGGTTGGTGGCAAGCGTCGAGTGGCTCATGTTCATACGGGTACGGATGCTGGACCGAATCGTTGCTGCAAAACATTTATGAAAGGCTTAATTGCGCAGCCATCTCATACTAGTCTAAATAATTTCAAACCGTTTGACGGTGCTAGGGATGTTACAAAGGCAACTGCAATTTGTGTTAGTTCTTCTTTTGGCGCTAACGGCTGTGTAACTTTTGGACTTGTCACTGCTGGCAATAAACCTTATTCAATACTGACTCGAAAGATTGGATCGCATGAATTTTTAGTTGAAGATGTAATTGATCAAAGTGCACGCTCTTATCAATTCGTATAACGCTAGGCCTTGCCCTACCTAAGGTAGGGCGTTATTGAATGGTATTAGTTAAAAGCTCACATCGTATTGAACTCTAACTCTGTTCTCCGCTACTGTGTTATCTGTCAGCTCATCATCAATTTCATAGCGACCAATATCAGCTGTTAGCTTGCTCCGGTGGCCATTAAAAAACCAATTTGCTGCAACCAAATACTCGCGCTGATCATTGCCATCAATACTCGTGTCTGGATCGACCGTTGAGTACCTTGCGGCTAGCTCTAGCTGCTCAGGAATGTTTGCCATTAATGTATGAGGGAAAAAACCAGCCTGGGCGTAGTAACCTGTCATATTCAATGTTTCAGTAAGATTTACATTATATTGATCAGTTATGTCCTTATTGTGGTACTCGGCTTGAAAAGAAAAGCCCTGGTAGCGATAAGCTGCATCAACCATCCACTGCTCTAGTTTGTAACCATCACTCTCATCATGCTCAGGTAAGTCGTTTACTTGGGTCGGGCTACTCGTACTAAAGCGGGTGTAGCGACTTTCGTTAGTCGATGCTGCGACGGCGATATGAGCAATAGGCTTTTGGCTGATTCTTAAATCTCCCATCGCGCTACTTACTTTCTCACCTAGAAAATTGGATTGCAGTCTAGCAACGTACATGAATTTATCGTTTTCGTTATCGCCTTCTCTACCGGTGCCGTTAAATACATCAAATAAGTAGTTTAAATCTAATGCGCTGCCTTTATTTAGACGCCCTAGAAAAGAGATGCCTTGCTGTCGGTCTAGGGTGAAGTAGTCATTGACCATCGAACGATCAACAAACTGCTGGTCCTTAGACGATGTTACTCGTTCTGGATTGTAGTGGGCTTTCATGCGGCCGAAGCGAAATTGAAATTGTTCAGAATGCTCTAGTGTTATGCGAGCATCTAATGTTTGGCTGCTATTAAGATCATACTCATACTTTAATTTTATCCATGGGCGATAGAAGTTACCACCCACTTTAAATCGCGCTCGATTTAGGCCAAAGCTACTGATAGCATCTGCTTGTAGGTCGTCAATAGTTTTAGGATTGCTTTCAAAAGGTGTGCTGAATCGAGTCTGTAAACGCATCTCAATTTTCAAATGGGTATTGCCATCTTGGGTGACAAGATGTGTTAGATCATCGTAGTAAATATCGATATCGTGTTCTGGGTTGTGCTCTGATGCTGCATTAGCAGCACTTATGAATAAAAGAGGGCTGACCGCTAATGCGCTGATTAACAATTTCGCACAAGGGTGGTGTTTAGTTTGCATAAGCTATAACTACCTTATTAGTCTTTAATTTAATCCCTAATTCGCATCATGTCCTTAGCTGCCAAGGATAGTAAATTTTTAATGTTACAAATTTATGACAACCAACTCGACTCTATGTCATAAATTGTAATACATTTGTCATAATAGCCGATCAAGAATGATCAAGAAAAGAAGTCAGGTGATGTATTACCCAGCGGGGGTCATCTAGGGTTATTTCATGGCCAGCGGTTATATGCACTTCTAACCTTGCTGAAGTATTTTCTGCCAGTGCTTTTGAGCTAGCCACGTTGACTAAGCGATCAGAGCTGGAGGCCAAGAGAAGAAGCTGTTCTTTATTGATACGAAGATGGGTTTTAAAGGAGCGCGCGATAAAAACCTGCCGAATAAAATTAAGGCGGTAGACCGGACGTTTTTTAGCTTCCTCAATCCACTGGTTTCTAATGAGCTGCTTTACCGGATTGTTTGAGGTCACTGAGTAAATTATTTTCTCGCGCATACTTGCTGGTAGAAGAGCGCCGATGGATAGTTTGCTGATGGTTAAAGGCTTCATACGATCACTGGTTTTACTCAATCCCGCGTGGCTAGTATTAATAACGATCGCTTTATTAATCTCTTCCGGGAAGTCATTTAGCCATTGCAGAGTGATCATTCCGCCAAGAGATAGCGCTAGAATATCAATTGGAAAGGTAATGCCTTGCTGCTTTATTTGATCACGAATGTCTTGCAGTGCAGCCTTGATTGTTAAAGGGCTGCTATCATCTGTTCTAATTCCATTACCCGCCAAATCGATCAAGGCTAGCTTAGTGTCTGGAAAGGCTTGATTTAGTTGCTTGGGGAAATCAGCCCAATGATTACAGCCACGAGTCAATCCGCGCAATAATACCAAGGTTCGAACCATTATTTTTTATACCATAAGTCCAGTGCTTCTAGATGATTATGCGCGCGTATCGATTGCTTGGGTAGCCAATTCCTCCAAGAGCGGCCCGCTCGGATTAAAAACTCCATCAGCATTAAATGCCCCCTAAGCGTTCTTTGCAATCTGTGAGGCTTCATTGGGTTAAAGACCCCTAGCCGACTGAGCTGAAGTGGATTTTTCTTCAGCCAGCGCCATGACCCCATCTCTAGTGTTAAGGGAATAAAATTTGTCTGGGTTTTACAGGTTTCGAGATAGCAATAATCCCATAAGTCACCGTGAGTTAAATAATTATGCGATTGAGGTTCGAATAGATAATCGTTATTTGGATAGTTACGGGTTAATAGCTGATATAAGCTATAAACTTCTGCTAAGTGCTCGATAGGTTTATGCGTAGAGGCCATAGGGAACCATAATCTGTCAGTCATACCAAAACCAGAATGCGCATCCAATAAGAGAGTTAGAGGGGCGTGTTTGGATTCATTAATAACCAAGTCAGTTAGGGANTGGGATTCAATNTCCATATTATTGACATCACCCCGATACCAGGGCANTCGCCGACTAATTCTATGACCTCCAATTAAAGGGGTNGCATAGCCTTGGGCATCAATAGGTGCNTTGCGCATTANATCAACATNATTGCCGTTACTGCGCCAATTGAACTTCAAACCAACNGGATTNGTAATNGGGATGAACCANATNCGNATNTTTTCAAGGGTATATTGAATGCTTTCATCCCACTGTAGNCGNTGGATNAAATTATCTAAAAANGCNAANACCACCTGAGCGCCAATTCTTTCAATGCCATGAANACCGCCGACGAAAAATAGAACGGGAACATTCGGNTTATCACTGCCGAATTTTAANGCATGCAGCGGATAATCAATATTATNGTGATNAATGNTGGCTAGAATNTTNTGNTCAGNNNANGGCTCGCTTGCNNTAATTANATNNTCTAATANAACAAACTCAGCGGGAGGGCCGATAAGGGGAAAAGGGCTGTGAGAATATTTCAAACTCGATACTCGCAATGTGCGGTTAATTAGCGGATAACTNTTTGNTNGNTCTTNGCNAATAGTTCTCTGCGAGTATCGAATAANTTTATGACTCTGCTATTAANTTTTTATGTCACTTTTAATTAACTGCGCTAATACTTCGATCGCTCTATTCATACAGTCTTTTGTCGTATGGAAGTGAGGAGAGAAGCGAACACCACCTCCGCGGTTGGCGCAAACCACGTCGTTTTTCATCANTGCCTGATACAGNCCNGCAGAGTCAATNCCNGGGAATGTGAANGTTAAAATTCCAGCNCGTACGCTTGAATCTANNGGCGAAAGAATNNNTGCTCCTAATTCTTGAAGTTTNAGCAATAANTAGGNNTGATTATTNTCGATAGCTTNNGCGACATTATNNAGACCAACNTGTAGTAATAAATCAGTACTGGCTTCTAGTGCATAACCAGCCAGCATGTTTGGGCTGCCACACTCAAAGCGTCGAGCGTTATTTGCAGGCTGCCAATCCTTAATAGAGAAATCCCCAGCACCTTCNATCATGTGCCAGCCATATTGATAGAGATTTANATTTTNTATGTGATTTTGTTTAACGAAGAAAAACCCCAAACCTTCGGCGCCAAGCATCCACTTATGACCATCGGCCATGGCGAAATCGATATGCCATTCGTCGCATTTGAATTCCATTGCGCCAACGGCTTGTATCGCATCCACGCAGAATAAAACACCGTTCTCTTTGCAGGCTTTACCTAGCTTGGCTAAATCTAGTTTAATGCCTGAAGCATATTGTACTGCGCTGATGGAAATCAATTTAGGCTTAAGCTTGCTGGTGCGGGTATTGATGGCNGCCAATATCTCTTTTTCAGGATCTTCTGCTGAAATATGAACCTGCTTAACGATCACNCCAAATTTATGCGCTAACGATTCCCAGACTATTCGATTAGAAGGGAATTCATCATCGCTGATTAGAATAATGTCACCGGCTTGCCAATTCAGGCCATAAGCNACCAANGATAATGCTTCTGATGTATTTTTAACCAGCGCTACGCAGTCTTCATTTTTACTGCCTACTAATTTTGCTAGCTTAGANCGCAAATCCTGCTCTTTTTTTAACCAAGTTAAATNNCCCTGAGCACCGGTTTGGCAGTTCTCAATGGCGAATTTTTGTACAGCGTCGCTGGTACATTTGGGCCAAGGAGCAACGGCTGCGTGATTTAAATACATACACTGATCGTTCACCGGAAACTGCTCGGCAATGAATTTAAGGTTTTCAGGTGATAAAGGCATATATTTAGGACTCTTTTCCAACGACTCATTGATTATCAAGGCAGTAACAAAGATACTTGTTCTTTTACTTTACACCCCAATATAGCTTTTACAATAAAGCATACAACAAAGTACACAACGAGGCACAGCAAGGTATGAGTCAGGTTAAGTCGGCATTTGAATTTGTNAGTAGTACAGAAGTAAGCTCGCTTAATTTAACCGTTGAACATTATCAGCATAAGCAAACTGGCGCAGTTCATTANCACCTTGCTGCGGACAACCAAGAAAAGGTATTTATGGTTNCGTTGCGTACAATGCCTAAAGACAGCACCGGTGTTGCGCACATTCTCGAACATACCGCTTTNTGTGGCAGTGACAAATANCCAGTACGCGATCCATTCTTTATGATGACGCGCCGTTCGTTAAATACCTTTATGAATGCCATGACCAGTAGTGACTGGACGGCTTATCCTTTTGCCTCACAAAACGATAAAGATTTTGACAACCTCTTAAGCGTTTATCTTGATGCGGTTTTCTTTGCACGTTTAGATGAAATGGATTTTGCTCAAGAGGGNCATCGAGTCGAATTCGATGAAATGGAAAACACAGATTCCGACCTNGTNTATAAAGGTGTGGTNTTTAANGAAATGAAGGGTGCAATGTCTTCGCCGGTCAGTCANTTATGGCAAAAGATCAGCACGCACTTATTTCCCACCAATACCTATCATTATAATAGNGGTGGCGAGCCATCTGAAATCACCAACTTATCGTACGAACAGTTAAAAACCTTTTACTCAAGCCACTATCATCCAAGTAATGCTATNTTCATGACCTTTGGTGATATAGATGTGAAGGACCTGCATGAGAAAATTGACCAGCAAGCGTTAGTGAAATTTAGCAAACAAGAACAGAAATGGGCAGTACCATTAGAGCANCGCCTTGCAGCCCCCGTTCGNATAGAAGAATCNTATGCGGTAGAAACCGATGATANAGAAGAGCTGAATGACAAAACNCATCATGTGCTGGCTTGGTTNTTGGGNGAATCNGCTAATTTAAAAGAACAGCTTGAAGCCCATNTATTGTCNCAGCTTCTACTTGATAANAGCGCGTCGCCATTACGTAAAGCCCTAGANAAATGTGAATTTGCTTCTGCACCATCACCTATGTGTGGCTTAGAAGACTCTAATCGCGAAATGAGNTTTATGTGCGGTATCGAAGGCAGTAATGTNGCTGATGCAGATGCNTTNGAANAATTGGTTTTTGAAATTTTAAATGATGTTGCCGANAACGGNGTAGCACAAGANGAAATTGATTCCGTATTGCACCAGTTAGAATTTCANCAGCGAGAAATTGGTGGTGATGGCAGNCCTTATGGCCTGCAATTGATTTTCAGTGGTATGAGCGCNGCGACACATTATGGCGACCCTGTGGCCATGATTAATATTGAACCGGCATTAGAAACCTTAAAAGAAGATGTAAAAGACCCACAATTCGTACAAAATTTAGTCAAAGATTTATTGCTAAGTAATCGTCATTTTATTCGNTTATCTTTACGCCCTGATAGTGAATTAGGCGCTGAAGAGCTGCGTATTGAAAAATCAAAGCTGGCTAAAATGAAAGCCGAGCTGAGCGATGAAGANGCGCAATTAATTGTACAGCAATCATTGGCACTAAAAGCNCGCCAAGANCAAGAAGACGATAGTGATCTTTTGCCTTCTGTGGGTCTTGAAGATGTGCCNGCGGAAATAAAATACCCNGAGGCNGATGNTGAGACGGCTCGCCAATCAGCTAAATTAGCGGCTAACTGCACCAGTTATAGTACGGGTACCAATGGCATCGTTTATCAGCAATTAATTACTAATTTACCTGAGTTAAATGCCAAGGAATTACAACTATTACCATTACTGGGTTATACCTGGACGGAAGTAGGTGCGACAGGGAATTATTTAGAACAGCAACAAAAACAAGCAGCTTATTGTGGTGGTATTTCCAGTTACGCGAGTATTAANCCTAAAGCGGTAAGTAGTGATAATACCCAAGATGAAATGCTGGCCTATTATACATTTTCGGGTAAAGCNCTGGCCAGTAATCAGCAAGTCTTTAGTGANTTAATGCGCGAGACGGTATTAAAAGCAGATTTCTCGGATGTTGAGCGCATTGGTGAATTAGCAGAGCAAATCAGTTCACGCCGCTTGCAAGGTATTACCGGTAATGGCCACGGTTTGGCTATGCAAATCGCCGCCGCTCAGGTAACTGAGCATGCCGCTATGATGAGTGATATCTCAGGACTACCATTAACGCAGCGCTTAAAAAATACCTTCGGCCAAGAGTCGAAAGATCAANCACAAATNTTGGCNACTGAGCTGCAAGCATTGCAGCAGAAAGTTATAAGTCAGCCGACAGAAGTATTGATCGTACAAGATAACGAACAGCTCGNGGCNCATGCAGAGTCAGTTTCTCCTTGGCAGCAAGATTATGCGAATTCTACTTTTAAAATTCAGCCCGATGATGCCAAGACTTTGGCCAGTAGTGCATTACACAATTACTGGATGGTCGATAGCCAGGTTAATTTTTGTGCAATGGCTTTTTCTACCGTAAANCAGTTGCATCCAGATGCGCCCGCTTTATCGGTTGCCGCAGGTATTTTGCGTAATGGTTTTTTACATACGGCTATTCGTGAGCAGGGTGGCGCTTATGGTGCAGGGGCGAGTCAAGATTCATCTCTGGGTATCTTTAAGTTTTATTCTTATCGCGATCCTCGTATTGAGGGGACGTTTGATGATTTCCATGCGTCAGTAAGCTGGATTTTAAACGACGCGAAAGACGAAAGTTTAGTAGAGCAGTCTATCTTAGGCATCATTGGCTCAATGGATCGACCTAGNTCTCCAGCAGGTGAAGCAAAATCAATTCACCATGCATTAAAAGCNGGACGTACCCCNGCGCGTCGCTTGGCTTATCGCCAAGGGTTGCTAGCAGTGACATTAGCGGATGTGAAACGAGTTATTGAAACCTATTTNTTAGGTGTAGAAGGGNAAAAAGCGGTATTGGCTCCAAAAGGAACAGGAGACATTGCTACGAAATTAGGATTGAATGCAATCGAACTCTAGATTAGAATGATTCTCAACTACTAGCTATTATTTATAANAATGTTTATAGGCCGTGATCATTTAACCCGTGAGCGGCTTTTATATTTTATGCAGGATTAATTCATGACAATGTCTTGGCACAAGACGGCAACGGCGATATTGACAACTACATTCATGGTTTCTTTATCCGCTTCAAGTTTTGCTACACAAGCTGTTTTAGAGAAAGGCCGCAGTGCTATTGCTGCGGATACTCAGCAAGCTACCCAATCTCAAAATAAAATNAATGACCTCGATGATGGTTATCAGACTCTATTACAGGAGTTTCGTATTACCAATAGCGAAATCGACCAGCTGAAGTTATATAACAAACAGATGGCGCAGATTGTTAACAATCAACAAGTNGAGATTNCAAAAATTAATCAGCAGGTTCGAGATATTGAATTTACTGAACAGGGCATCTTGCCATTAATGAGTCAGATGCTGGATTCGTTAGAGCAATTCAATCAGCTGGACCTACCTTTCTTAGTAAAAGAACGTGAAGTCCGCCTNGCTAAATTACGNGAATTAATGGTNCGTGCAGATATCACGGTTTCAGANAAATANCGTCGAGTATTAGANGCATACCAAATTGAAGTNGAATACGGTCGTACCTTAGAAAGCTATCGAGAAAAAGCAAANGATAANATNGTTTATGATTATCTNCGCATCGGTCGTACCGCCCTTTATCGNTTAACACTTTCAGCGGATAACGCTTGGATCTGGGATAAGANAAACAATAAATGGCAGNTGATTGATCATNGTTTATTACGAGATGTTAGAAAAGCCCAAGATGTNGCTCGCCAAACTGCNGCCCCAGAATTATTGACCATACCTTTAACTTCGCCTTTATCNGCTAAAGGTNGTAACTAAAATGAATATCANAAAACATACCCCCACTACTTTTATTGTTGCNTTCGNATTGTCGATANTNACCATNANAAGCGTNCATGCCAATGANNCTGTTAATGAGCCAGTAAAAACCCTTGAAGGATTATTACAGCAGGTAGAGCAGTTTCATCAGCAAGAGTCTGCTATTAACAAACAACGTGAAGCTGAGTTTAAAAACAATAAACAGCAACAAACAAATCTATTNAACAAAGCGAAAGCAGAGTTAAAAGCAGAACAAAAAATAGCAAGTAAATTAAAGGCTAGTTTTGACAAAAATGAAAAACGCTTAGTAGAAAAAGAAGATGAATTGCGCTTGCGTATTGGTAATCTAGGTGAAATGTTTGGCGTAGTTCGCCAAGTTGCCGATGATTTAGCCGGTACTTTGTTGACCAGTTTAACGCGAGCAGAAAAACCTGTTCGTAGCGCTGACCTAGGGAAACTTGCACAAGCAAAAGAATTACCAAATATTCAAGAGTTGCAGTTGTTATGGTTAACCCTGCAAGAAGAGATGACCTTAACAGGGCAGATTAGTCAATTTAAAGCCTTAGTCGTGCAAAATGACGGCAGTGAAAAAGAGCAGNTAGTAACTCGAATTGGNGCATTTAGTGCTTTTACTAAAGAAGGNTATTTACGGTTTGACGAGCAGACTGGGCGCTTAATTTCCATGGCACGTCAGCCAGCACAAGNAAGTCTTATTGACGATTATTTAGCAGGTAGCGAAGGTGAAGTAAATGCGATTTCGATTGATCCAACCCGTGGTGCNTTATTAGGACTNGTATTATCCAANCCAGATCTAATTGGTCGAATTAAACAAGGCGCTTTAGTTGGCTATATTATTATTGTCTTGGCAATCATAGGTTTGTTATTAGCGGCTTGGCGTTTGGTTACTTTATTTTCTATTCGCAAAAAAGTTGAAGTGCAAATTAAGCAACTGGATCANCCAAANGATGATAATCCTTTGGGGCGTATATTAGCGACGGCAACGAGTGATATTGTCGATCAAGAAACTCTTGAACTTAAAATTGATGAAGCGATTCTAAAAGAAGTGCCGCAATTAGAAAAAGCACAATCCATGATTAAATTATTTGCTGCGATTGCGCCGCTATTAGGTTTGTTAGGCACAGTGACAGGGATGATTGCAACTTTCCAGGCAATTACCAACTTCGGTACCGGTGATCCTAAATTAATGGCCGGTGGTATTTCACAAGCGTTAATTACCACTGTTTTGGGCTTAGTAGCAGCGATTCCTTTATTGCTTTCACATAACTTGGTTAGCAGTCAAAGTAAACGTCTAATACAAATTCTTGATGAGCAAGCTGCGGGGTTGATTGTAACTGCAATGGAAGAGCGCAAAGCTAAAAGCTCTTTAAGTAATTCGTCAAAAACACCCGCTAAGAAAGAATATTAATCATGCTCGAATGGTTATTTGATTTTTTAGATCGCGGTGGCCCGGTGTTATCCGCAATCTTAATTGTTTGTTTAATGCTNTGGACGCTTATTCTNGAGCGCTTGTGGTTCTTTTATCGAACCATGCCAAAGCGTGCGCAAAGCTATACGCTTAATTGGGCTAGTCGTAATGAACGAAAATCTTGGGCTGCACATCAGATCCGCAGCTATATGATTAGCCAATTTAAATTAGAAACACAAACCTGGTTATCTTTTATTGCTTTGCTTATCGCGATTTGCCCATTGATGGGTTTACTCGGTACGGTTACAGGAATGATTAGTGTATTTGATGTCTTAGCNGTAACTGGTACGGGCAATGCTCGTGCNATGGCTGCGGGTATTTCTAAAGCAACCTTGCCGACNATGGCTGGGCTGTTAATTGCACTGACAGGGCTATATTTTAAAGCGCGTTTTCAGCGTCTTGCACAGCAAGGTGAGCNAAAACTAGCGGATACCTTAATTACTGAATAGCAGTAATGGATTTTATTTTATGAGCAGAAGACGACACACCGCCACAGAAAATGATGAAACTGATATCGACATTACACCGATGCTTGATATCGTATTCATCATGCTTATTTTCTTCATTGTAACGACTTCGTTTGTTAAAGAGTCAGGAGTTACCGTCAGTCGCCCTAGCGCAGAAACAGCGGTAGAGCAAAAAGGCAGTAATATTTTAGTCGCAATTCGAGCTAATGGAGAGATTTGGATTGATCGTCGCTCCATTGATATGCGAGCAGTACGAGCCAATATTGAACGCTTAAAAGCAGAAAACCCAGAAGGGGCTGTTATCATACAAGCGGATGAGTATTCTAATACCGGCCTGCTGGTTAAAGTTATGGATCAGGTACGTTTAGCGGGTGTCACTAACATCTCTATTTCTGCTGAAATATCAGGTAGTTAAAGCATGAAATTAATTCTAGCTTTTCTATGCTCAATTTTTGTTACTGGCAGTATTTTTGCGGTAATGAATGGCATGGTAACCAATGATGGTATAAAAAATCAGAATCGTGGTGAGCAAACCGTGATCGACTTTATTCGTGTGAAGCGAGATAGTGAAAGTCG
Organism: Oleispira sp.; assembly: GCA_016765295.1. Classification (GTDB taxonomy): domain Bacteria; phylum Pseudomonadota; class Gammaproteobacteria; order Pseudomonadales; family Oceanobacteraceae; genus Oleispira. Next base: position 20,803 of record JAESQF010000121.1, on the reverse strand, counting down.
TATTAAGCANCGAGAGAAAAAACAGCCGCCAAAACCTAANAAGCCGCCGCTACCGCCTCAGCAAACNGCTCAGCAGAATACACCGATGAAGCAAATTGCTATGCGTATGCCGAACATTACNCCNGACCTNTCGCTGGCGAATAAAAGTTTGTTAGGGGATGCTCAAATAGGTATGGGTTTTGGTGATGGCGATGTGATTCCACTGGTTAGAATGCCTGCGCAATATCCGAGTAAAGCTAAGCGGCGTAACATTGAAGGTTTTGTTAAGGCAAGACTAGAAGTGAATGCTCTAGGTACAGTGGATTCCGTGGAGATCGTTGATTCCANACCTAAAGGCGTATTTGAGCGTTCTGCAATTCGAGCACTTTATAAATATAAATTTAAACCGCAAATGATTGATGGTAAAGCGAAGGCACAGACGGTGATTCAAACTCTCGATTATGTTTTGGATAAGGGTTGATGATGACAAAATATATNTCACCTTATTTAATTTTTATACTTTATTTATTAACAGTTACTTTCTCTGTTANTGCTAATCAAACANTATCACCAAAAACTTATCAGGCCTTNAATGATATACAAACCCTACTTAGTGAAGGTAAGTATGTTGAGGTGGAAGAAGAGTTNTTGGAATTAGAAGATGATCTTTCTGCTGGTTTTGGATTAGCGCTGAGCTATCAAATTCATGCTCAGCTTTATCTGGCGCAGGAAAATACTCCGCAAGCGATTGTCTATTTTAATAAAGCATTAGCTCTGGATGCCATGAAAGCAGTTCAGGCAGTATCTTTGGCAACGAACGTTTCACAATTATATTTAGCCGATAGTAATACTCAGGCAGCCATTAATGTTTTATTGCCCNGAATCAAAGCTGCTGAAATGGAGAAGAAGGGTTCAACTCTGGCCATGGCATATATAACGCTAGGGTCANCGTATCAAGTTAAATCAGATTTCGCATCNTCTATTNCTTGGCTTGAAGAAGGTATTAGTCGTTCAAAAAANCCAAGAGAAAANTGGCTGCAAATGCTNATGGCAGCTCACTATCAATTAAAGCAATATTCACAAGCGATTGAGTTGCTGAATCAATTAATTGTTATTAATGAATCGAAAGAAGAATATTGGTTGCAGCAGGCATCATTATACCAAATTCAGCAGAAACCAAAGAAAGCACTAGAAGTATTGGAGTTAGCTTATATCAGGGGGTGGCTTNAGAAAGAAGATGGGCTAATTCTGCTTGTTCAGCTAATGGTTACCGAGGGGATTCCTGAGCGTGGTGGACGTTTATTACATGAAATGCTACAGCAAGATAGTGTCGAGCTGAGNGAGTCTAATTGGTCATTGCTTGCATCCGCNTGGATTCAAGGTCGTGAGCGACTATCAGCAATTATGGCGTTGGAAAATGCAGCGCTGCTTAGCGAGAAGGCAGGCCGCGATAATACAAGTGAGCAGAAAAACGGTGGNNATAAAAAAGACAGCAAAGCTAGAGCGGCAAAATTATATTACCGAGCTGCTCAATTGAAATTTGATGAGGATCAGTTTGCTGCTGCCATTACAAGCTTTCAAAAATCACTAACTTTAGGTTTGTCTGGAAAGAAAGTAGGCACGGCNCTATTGATGCANGGTAATAGTTACTTTGAATTGGCTGACTATAAANATGCNAAGTTGTATTTTTCAAAAGCNTTAGCAGAACCGAGCAGTAGTAATAGCGCTCGNGCNTGGTTAGATTATATGCAGCAGCTAGAACTTTTCGAATAGTTAATCTNAANTAGGTNNTTTTATGCGTATTGTATTATTAGGTGCTACTGGCCTAGTTGGAAATCATCTGTTGGCCAAACTACTATCCGCCGACAATANTCATCAGATATTAGCTCTGGGTCGTACTAAGCCAGAGGTTTCAAAAGAGCTGCTGGCTACCTCTGGTCAGCGTATTACTTTTATTGAAACAGACCTTGAAGATGAAGAGANNCTAGCTCGTACAATAAGCAGTTTTCAACAGCAGGCAGATATAGATATGCTGATCTGTTGCTTGGGAACGACGATAAAGCAAGCTGGATCTCGGCAGGCTTTCTTCCATGTAGATCACGAGCTAGTATTAACNNCCGCTAAAGCTGCAAGGCANTGTGATATANNTCGNATGATGCTGATATCCGCAATTAACGCCAGTGAGCAGTCCAAAGTATTCTATTCAAAAGTGAAGGGCCAGGTTGAGCAGAGTTTAAAGCAACTAAATTTTGATCAATTAATACTGATTAAACCTTCGCTATTGATGGGGCCGCGGAAAGCTTTTCGCTTGGCTGAGTCATTATCAGCGCCCATTATGAAATTAATTAATCCGCTTTTGCAGGGAGCATTGAGAAAATATAGGGGAGTTGAAGGGGAGGCTGTTGCCGAGTGCATGATAAAGCAGTTAGTAAACCCCAAGCAGGGAGTGCTTGAGGTTTTTCCTACAGACTATCTCTAGCTTGCAGTAGTTTCTTCGCGCAGCAAATCAACTAGGCCAACTACTTTATCATTCCAGGCTTTCTGTTCAGCGAGTAGTTGCTTGTTTTCTTCAAGAAGATCGCTATTGCGTTGCTTTTCTTCTTCGATCTCTAAATTTAGCAGTTCCATTGTTTCAAGGGTTAGTTGAATCTTTGCTTCTAGGGTTGTTAATAGTTCTAAGCTCATTTCCGTTTACCNTTTGTAGATGACAATAAATAGTAAGACAATATATCAAGGGGTAAGTTTAACACTTGTTCGATATTAATTGATGCTATTTGTCACAAAGTTAAACCTGCTGTAGATCAAAATCGGACCAAATCGGGGCGTGATCAGATGGTTTTTCCATGCCGCGAATNTCGTAGCTAATATCGGCTGTGGTACAAGCTTCTGTTAACTTAGGCGAGGTTAAAATATGATCAATTCTTAAGCCGCGTTTTGGTTCATCGGCAAAACCTTTTGAGCGATAATCAAACCAGCTGAATTTATCATTACTGGTTGGGTAATGCTTACGGTAGGTATCGGTCAGATTGCGAGAAAGCAAATCTTGGTACCATTCGCGCTCGATTGGTAGGANTGAACATTTTTTANTTCTCAGCCAGCGCTTGCGATTTGGTTCACCAATGCCGATATCAGTATCTTCAGGAGAAATATTCATATCTCCCATCACCAGAATGTTATCTGCATCCTTTAATTCGTTATCTAGGTAGCTATTTAAATCAACGTAGAACTTGGCTTTAGCAGGGAATTTGGTTTCATGGATTTCACTTTCCCCTTGTGGGAAATAACCATTTAAGACATCNATGGTTTTNCCATCTATTTCATAGCGACAGTGAATGAAGCGTTTTTGATCTTCATCAGTATCNNTGGGAAAGCCTTTTTGGACAAAGGTAGGTTTAGTCTTTGANACAAGCGCAACNCCGTAATGGCTTTTTTGGCCAAANAATTCTACATGCCAGCCAATGGACTCAACATCCGCTAAAGGAAACTGCTCGTCGTGAACCTTGGTTTCTTGAAAACCCATTACGTCCGGATCCAGTTGCTCTTTAATAGCTTCCATTTGATGCTGACGAGCACGAATGCCGTTAATGTTAAAACTGATAAAACGAGCCATAAAGATCACCCTTAAGGAAATTATATTGAATATTTTAAATGAGTTAATTCTATCAGTTCAGATCGCTTAAAACATCTCAATAGCACTTTATCAGTCATCTAAATCTAGGTAGGATAGGCCTCTTTTTTATACATATAACAAAGTAGGTTTCGCATGTGGCGATTAATCGCAGTTTCCATCATCTGGGCATTTTCTTTTGGTTTGATTAAAGGCAAGTTGACGGGGCTGGATTCAGGCTTAGTGGCAAGTATTCGCTTGATTCTATGTTTTTTATGCTTTGTGCCGTTTATTTTTAAGGTTTCTCAGCAAAAAATGCGCATACGTTTAATGCTTCTAGGGGTGGTGCAGTTTGGCATTATGTATCTTGCCTATATTAAATCTTACCAATATTTACCCGGTTATCTGGTNGCGGTATTTACAATTTTCACTCCNTTCTATGTCATTGCNCTNAATTTTATCTTTGATAAAANCAGTCGCAAGGGCAGNNCNCTTGGCTATTCNTTNCTCGCAATAAGTATCAGTATTCTGGGTGCGGCGGTTATTGTTTTTAAATCTCCTGGGCANGATGAATATCTTACNGGNTTTTTNATTCTGCAGTGTGCCAATATTNCTTTTGCCATAGGCCAGTGGAACTATCAGCGTTGGGCTGATCAAGAAACTAATGCNGGGAATATGGCTTGGATGTATTTGGGNGCGGCTGCNTTTGCGAGCTTAGTTAGCTTTCCNCAAATNAATTTCTCTGAGTTGGTTATTANTCNAGANCAGGGTTTTGTTCTGTTATATCTAGGNACTATCGCTTCGGGGNTGTGTTTTTATCTTTGGAATAGTGGCAGNAAAAAAGTAAATCCNGCGACGTTAGCCGTAATGAATAATGGCTATATCCCCATTGCGGTTATTGCCTCGATCGTCCTGTTTCAAGAGGCAGTTGATCTACANNGATTGTTGCTTGGAGGAGGACTGATTGCNCTNTCNATTTGGATCTCAATAACAAGAATGAGCGATCAAAAATAAACCAGNTGTGACTTCCTTAGTCAACTAAACGACAGCCCATATCAACTAAAACGCAGNGTNNGTGNGCGTNATGTTAGTATGGGNAAATAGATTAATAATTAATGCGAGCANCATGAAAAANTTATTAACATTGGCTATCTCTACAGTCTCNTTATCCATNGCATCNCTATCGCTAGTATCGGCAGCCGTCGCNTCTGAGNCGGATGACTGAATCTGNNNTNCANGANNTGGACTCTCANCAGGTNAGNGGTAGNTTGTATTCTGATCCGGTTGCAGCNGCGGCATTTAATGTCACGGTATTGGAGCGAGCAGACCTCGAGCTGTTACCCGTAAATACAGTGATCGGTGCTCTAGAGTACGTTTCTGGACTGGACGTTCGCCAGCGTGGACTTTCAGGTACGCAAGCGGACGTTAGTATTCGTGGCAGTAGCTATGAGCAAACGTTAGTTCTGCTTGATGGCATGAGAATGAATGACCCGCAAACAGGTCATCATAATTTTGATATTCCAATTGCGTTTGAAGATATTGAGCGTATTGAAATTGTTAAAGGCCCGGGTGCCAGTCAATACGGCGCAGGCTCTAACGGTGGTGTAATTAATATCGTGAGCCGTAAATCTGTTACCACCAGTACCGGGCGTAATGCGAAAGTAAGTGCAGAATTCGGTAGTTATAATTATCAGCGTTACGCATTGAGTCTCGCAAAGACNGAGGGATCTTTTAGTCAGTTCTTTAGTGTTAACCAGTCNTCATCNGATTCTTATATTCGTGACGAAGCTTTGGATACGAAACAAGACCAGATAAGTTATCGGGTTGTGCATCAAGGGGATGGCACCACGACGCAAGCGGCTTTCGGTTATTTGGAAAAAGATTTTGGTGCTTATAAGTTNTATGATGCTTCCGAGACCCANGCGCGTGAAAGCACGGCTCAGCGCCATGGTTATGTGACTCATCAATACCGTTTTGATAGCGGGACAGATGTTGACCTATCAATGAACTGGCGCAATCATTTTGATGTATTTGATTATCCAATAGGCGATGTTGTTTATCGCTCAAAACACGAGACGGAAACGCTTCAGTCTCGTGGTTCCATTAATCATGGTGCGTTATCAGCAGGGATTGAGTATAACGATGAAAGAATGGTGAGTAGTCGAGATGGCAGTGAAGGTCGGTCTTATTCAAGCATATATGCATTGTACAAATTCGCTTTAACCCAAAATTCGAACTTATCGACTAGNATCTCTGGTNTAGATTACGGTAGCAAAAATCAATATGCTTTACCTGTGATCGGTTTTGATATGTTGTTATCCAGCAATGCCGAATTTTATGCAAACGCAGGTCAGGCTGCGCGCATACCTACCTTGAATGAGTTGTATCTTGATATGAGTAGTAATCAGGGTAATGAAGACTTAAAAGTTGAAACTACCAATAGCACNGAATTGGGTATTCGCCTTTCTAGTAGTGATGTCAATTTTGATGTGAGTGTTTTCTATAAGGAAACTAAAGACGCCATCGATTTTACTAAAACTCAAGACGAAATAGATTCTGGCGCTGCTTATATGGCCAGAAACTACGGCGATAATACAATTAAGGGTTATGACCTTGAGCTGGATGGTTCCGCCTATGGCGCTAGCTATCTAAATATGAGCTTATTAAAACTTACCCATACGCGTTTATTTCAAGATCTAGAAACAGATCTGGCTGAGCTTAAAAATACNCAGTCTCAGCTAGAAANCCAAACNGCTNTGCATGCNGGNTTTGATTTNTCTCATAANTGGTNTTTAGTCTCTGTTTATAAATATGANAGNCGATTNAATAGTGATGATTATCAGATTCTTGATATGGGCCTAAATTATCAAGAGGGTGGTTTTACNGCTTCTTTGGATGCGAGTAACTTATTGGACGCCAANTACGTTGATGCCGGTTTTGTTCCTGCTCCAGGGCNTGCNCTCATACTTGGTTTAGGNTATGAGTTGTAATGTTAAAAACNGAAAGTNTTAAATCAGAAANCGCGCAAATANCAANAATCATCATTGCTGATTATTATCATGCAANTGATGCGGAAGCTGTTGTTNGCTTAATGAATCANTACGCTTTGGATAAGATGGGNGGTNGTNAGGCTTTNCCTGAAACGGTAAAGACAACATTGGTTACTGAATTATCGAAAGTGCCNGGCGCTTTCACGGTATTGGCTATGGTAGATGGNAAANCGGCTGGATTAATTAACTGCTTTATGGGGTTTTCAACGTTTAAAGCGAAACCATTAATTAATATTCATGACGTGATTGTTTTAGCNGAATATCGTGGTCTGAAACTAAGTCAGTTGATGTTAGATGANGTAGAANNNGTGGCTCGTGANCGAGGCTGNTGCAAGCTGACGCTGGAGGTTCTACAGGGGAATAAGGTCGCGCAAAATGCTTATGTGAANTTTGGTTTTGCGAATTATGAGCTAGATCCTGAAATGGGCAGTGCGANGTTCTGGCAGAAGNCTCTNTANGCTTTCAGTAAGAATATAATTAACCACCCAGTANCAGGGATANCTGTTACTGGGTGCTANATCGAGTTAGTCTTTTTTCTCTACTTCTACTTCTACTTCTACTTCTACTTCTACTTCTACTTCTACTTCTACTTCTGAATTCTCTGTTGGTNTTGCTCCAGCTTCCAATCCNGCTTCATANTCTGCTTTTCGNAGTGCTTTCTTTTCNGCTTTCTTATCANCCATTTTTGGCTGNTCTTCCAAATACACCTTAATATTTGTCATGCCTTGCTTATTCAAATGATGAGCGTGAATTTTACTCATGGTGCCTTTTTGGCAATAGAATAAATACGTCTGNTCTTCTTTGAATTCACCTTTGCGCGTTTCNAATTCATAAAACGGCATTTTGATAATCTCGTTAAGGCTGAGCTCTAGCGGCGCATCTTCTACTTCATTCGGNTGNCGAATATCAACGATGATATCACTTGGGGAAGGAAGNCTAACGTAAGCAACTTCAAGATCATCGCTTTCTTCTTTNACTAGAGTAGCAATGAANTGATGCGTACAGTCTTCAANGGCCTTGTNCAATACCGCCATATCAAACTTGGCTTCTTCTTCTAGAACCTTAGGCATTTTAGCTTCGGTGGTTGGCTTCACTGAGATTACACCACAGTATTCTGGCATGGTAGCGGCAAAAGCTTCGGTGCCAATCTCACGAGATATTTTGATGATATCTGGCTTATCCATAACNACGAGAGGGCGCAATACTAATTTATCGGTNACCTTATCGATCACCGCNAGATTAGTTAGAGTTTGGCTGGATACTTGAGCAATNGATTCNCCGGTTACGAANGTATCTAGNTTNATCATGTCAGCAACTTGCTCAGCTGCGCGGTACATCATGCGNTTTAGGATGACGCCCATGTGGCCGTCTTCAACNTTTTCTAANATTTCTTTNACAACGCCATCAAAAGGAACGNTAATNAANCGTGCTTTATGTGATGCGCCATACTTGTCCCATANNTAGTAGGCNACTTGCTTNACGCCCACNTCGTGAGCGCTNCCGCCAAGGTTNAAGAAGCAGTAATGTGTTTTCAAACCACGNTTCATCATCATGTANCTAGAAACGGTTGAATCAAACCCGCCAGANATTAGCGATAAAGTCTCGCCTTGAGAGCCCATTGGNAANCCGCCAAGTCCGGTGAAGCGATTTCTAATGGCGAATAAGCTTTGATCTTTGATTTCTACGTTCACGGTNATATCAGGNTTTTTAAGCTTTACNCCAGCCGCCTCCGTTTCCTTCANTAANCCACCACCAATATAACGCTCTACATCGTTACTGTTGTAGTCGTGTGTGCCGCGGCGCTTAACTCGTACACAGAAAGTTTTACCGGCTAAGGATGGGCCGTTAACTTGCTTAATGATCTGGAAGGCGTCGTCCATAGTGTCGAAATCATGCTCNTCGATCTCATAAGAGAAGGCGATGCCTGGAGTATGNGTCAATATAGTAATCATTGAGCGACGNATGGCNGCATCTTCGCTATTGATGTTGATATAAAGGTTGTCCCACTGGCCTTGTACGTCGGCTTTAAAGCCATTGCGAGTAACCANGTTGCGTATGTTCATTTGCAACTGTTTCACGAAACGTTTTCGTACGGGGCGGCTTTTCATGATGATTTCAGGAAAATACTTGGCAACAAACTTCATGGCAAACTCTTTATAGCAGGCGCTAAATGCATGCGTTATTAAACAGGCATTTAGATTGGGCGGAAAATAATGACGGGATTATAACGGATTCCCAGTCAATTAGGCAGGCAGGAAATACATTAACCTCGGGGTAGTCTAAATACCNTTATTAATCCATTTGTACGAATACATCATTAGATAGTAAACGTTATCGTTTGTTCAGTATTCATTACAGTCTAGTGTCGTATTTCACTATCTGGTTAATGCTAGAAATTAATTGTTATGACGGAATCATGGAGTCGATTATGAAAGGTAAGGTTGCTTTAGTTACAGGTGGTACNGGTGGTATTGGNGGNGCAATTTGCATNGCGCTGGNTAAAGAAGGCTACCAAGTTATTGCGGGTTACTATTCCGGTGGTTCGCATGAAAAAGCCCAGAAATGGCAAATTGAAATGGGCAAGCAGGGTTACGATGTTGCGCTTGCCTATGGCAATATTCGAGANTGGGAGTCGTGCCAAGAGTGNATCGAAGGTATCAATAAAGAATTCGGNAGTATTGNTGTGCTAGTGAATAACGGCGGCATCACTCAAGATACAACCGTTAAACGCATGACTCCTCAGCAGTGGGATGATGTGATTGCAACGAACTTGACCAGTGTTTTCTATATGACTCGTCTAGTGATTAACGATATGTTAGCGAAAGGNTTTGGNCGCGTGATAAATATATCATCGGTTAATGCCCAGAANGGACANTTTGGNCAGGCNAACTACTCGGCTGCCAANGCNGGGATGCATGGTTTCACCAANGCCGTTGCGCAAGAGGTAGCAGCAAAAGGTATCACNGTTAATACCGTATCTCCTGGNTATACTGAAACGTCAATGATTCAAAATGTGCCTGAAGAAATTCGTCAGCAAATTCTTAAAGGAATTCCTGTTGGTCGCTTTGGNNTGCCNGAAGAAATTGCTCGTGTAGTAACCTTCTTNGCNTCGGATGATTCGGGNTTCATTACCGGTACTGATATTTCCGCCAANGGTGGCCAGCACATGCACTAGTATTTTAGTTTTTGCCAGGCCTTNTGCCATTTATCATCTTCNGCATGCTGATAAATGGCNGTTGTTTCAATCTTCTCNTGACGCGCCGAGCGCGTTAAGTATTTCAGTTCTATNCCTGCGTCATCCCCGTGAGTAACNGACGTATGTCGAAACCAGTGTGTTGAAGCTTTNTCTAAAGTTGCTGCNTGAATTGGNCTTTCTAATCGGATAGCTTCAGCGGCTTCTTGCACNACGCTTTTAACCTGCCGGTAAACCATATTGGCACTAATGCCTTTGCTGCCACTGATGCTGCGTAANAGTGGTGAGNTATCATCTTCTTCGGGTANTGGGCTCAGCCCTANGTGCTNTCTGTACTGCATTAATGCCCCNAGCATTTCNTCNCTNGCAGGGATTTTNCCTTGTTTTTCACCCTTGCCTAAGACAAACCACCACCACTGGCCGCGATATAAGCGAAAGCTATTCATGCTATGNCTGCTGACTTCGCTAACNCGTGGCGCCATAAGATAAAGNANGTGAAATAAGAANCGATTGCGCTGAAAGTGATTGNGCTGCTTAGGGCTTTCGGTTGGCTGGCGAATAAGGTGGTCTTTGAGTAACCCCCANGTTTTATGATCTAGANAGCGTTGCTGGCTAATNGCTTGATCAGNCTGAGGTCGAAGTTTTCGATTGCGCCGGCGAATAAGAGAGAGTGGATTACCCGCTAAATATCCNGCATCGACCAGATAGCTGAAGAGGGCGTTAACAATAATAAGAGCTTGGCGNTGGCTGCTTTCACTTANCGGCCCCTTGAATGGNCGCCANTTTAAACTGCTGCGTTCAGCTCGCTCACCACACCAAATCTGGCTTGGCTGCGGATCCGCTAAAAACTCCTGATAGAACTGAAAATCTTCACGGCNTAGGTCGGAAAGNGCTTTGCCTCTTTGGTTAATGGCCCACAGCAATAGCCTTTCCGCTTCCTTTCGATAATTACGTAGGGTTTGGGGTGAGTCGTAGAACTCATTAAGCCAGCACTGAATTGCATGCCAATCAGTATCAGCGCTGATTTGGCAGTGCTTTTTATCGTAGCGGTTTCTGCCATGACTTCCATTTAACTGTTCTGGAGGGTGCATGGATTCGAAAGGTTGCAGGGCTTTGCTGCTGATTTGGAGCATGGCTAGGTAGACGTCGTTCCGTAGTAGGTTATCTTTTGTCGATTCTAGCACTACAAGGGTATAAATTCATGATAATAGGGTTAATCATGAATTTATATTTACTGATTGTTTAAAAGTAAGGTTAACTGTACACGTTAAACCTTACTTATTGGTGCGGGTTAGTTTAATATGGCTGTATATGATGTTTAATCGATGTAATAAGCAGGTTTGTGATTATGAGTCTGAAAAAAGCGACCCCTAAAGCGGTATTTGATGCCTGCGAGCAATTAGAGCTGTTAGATCGCTCATGGAATCGAGATGATGTACGCACCTTAGTCGGGGGTGGTAGTTTTTCGGTAATAGATCCCCTGATACAGGCTTGGCGTAAATTGCAGCCCGTGCGTGAAGTTGCGCCGAGTATCCCGGCGGACTTATTAATTCAGATGGCGACGATGCTAGAGCAGAAGGTTTCTGGTTATATTGAAGATGTCGAATTGCGAGATCAGGAAAGGGAGGCCGTCTTACTGGAAGCGAATGAAGTAGTTTCTGCCAATCTGCAGCAGATTGAGTCTAAACTGCCTGAGCAGCGAGAATTAAGCCAGCAGGCGAATCATGACTTAGAGGCTGAATGCTCACGCTTAGAAGCTGAGCTGGATGAAAAGCACCAGTTAGGTCTTACCCTAGAATTGAAATTTCAGCTGTCTAAGGAAGCTGAAACCTCATTACATCAGCGCCTTAAAGAACAGCAGGGGTTCTACGAGCAAGCACTCAAAGAGCAAAAGCAAAGTAAGCAGCAAAGTGAAGAGCGGCTTCTGGAGCAACATCAGCAGCAAGTACAGCAACTGAAGCTGGAATCGCAACAGCAACTCATACAGCAGAAGACTCAATTAGCGGATGCCTTTGAATCAGCAGAGAATCGCCTAATGCGCTTACTGGATCAAGCTCGCAACGAGTTAAAGGAGCAGCAGCTTGCAGCGGCTAATAAGATCGACTCATTACGCAATGAGTGCCAAGTACAAAGTCAGCTTGCAGCTAATCAGAAGCTAGAAATAAAGACTCTGGAAAGTGTTTTGTTGCAGATGAAGGAGGATGCGCAACAGCTTGGCTTACAGCAGGCGGCTCAGTTGGCAGTACTGGAAAATGAAAAACTGATATTACAGCAGCAAGTTTTGCAGCAAGTTAAAGAAAAGGATGACTTCAACTCACTGAAGGACTCTATTCAGTTATTACAAAAGCAGCTGACAACTCAATAAATAAGTTTCAATATCTAGGCTAATGGCAATTTCGTCCAATAATGCGGCTATCATTTGGATTATCTTCTACGAATTAATTTAATTAGTGAATTCGTAGGGAATCTAATGTCGACCTTATATGCCATGGCTATCTTCGCTTTAGCTACCTCAATAACGCCAGGACCGGTTAATATCATCGCCACGTCGTCTGGGGTGAATTTTGGTTTTCTGCGCACGCTGCCTCATATATTGGGTGCGACCATTGGCTTCACTAGTATCTTGATCATGCTGGGAGCTGGGCTAGCAAATACTCTTGCCTTCTCGCCCAGTTTTGTTACTTGCTTGAGTTATGCAGGCTCTGCTTTTTTATTATATATGTCCTACAAAATTGCGTTTGCCACCAGTAAGTCAGATAAGGCTAAAAGTTTAGCCCCTCCCTCCATATTCGAAGGTTTTATGTGTCAGTGGCTAAACCCAAAAGCCTGGATTGTTGCCTTGTCGGGAACTGCTGTCTTTGTTAACGGTGGGGAAAATGAGGTCGATACCATGCTAATATTCAGTATTGTTTTTTTCATTATATGTTTTTTATCTATATCTGCTTGGGCTGCCTTAGGTGTGTCCATACAGAGATTTCTGAGTAAACCACTGGAATTTAGAATGTTCAATATAACCCTGGGTGCGGCCCAAGCATGCACCGTTATCTATCTTCTACTGCTTTAGTTTAAGGATTTTTCGATGGGTATTATAAATAAAGATAAGCCATTTTTCATGAAGTCTGAGCTGCTTCCTGTTGAAGCGCGCAGAGCTATTGATTCCACCGCGTGCTATGAAAAACACAGCCATGAAGAGTTCTCTATTGGCATTATTGAAAATGGTAATAGCGAATTTTATCACTGCGGTAATAGGGAGATGATAAGCCCTGGATCAGTGGTGATTATTAATGCCAATGAAGTGCATTCATGCAATCCCACTGCCGGCAGTACTTGGAGCTATAAAATGCTTTATCTTGATACTCAATGGCTTATTGCCTTGCAGCAAGAAGTCTTAGGTGTTGAGTTTGATCGCTGGATCCCAATAACGCAGTCCCATACTCGATGCCCTAAAACCTACAGCCAGTTTCATACTCTATTTGACTTGATTGTCGACAGACATGAGGTATTACGGCAGGAGGAGGCGATGATCGAACTTTTTTCGGATCTTATATTATCCAATCAATCAGGGGGAGTAATAGGCAAGGCAGGGCATAAAGGTTTATTACGGGCGCAGGATTTTATTCGCGAGCATTATACCAGCCAGCTTAAATTGACGGATATCGCCCAGGTAGCGGGTATGAGCCGCTATTATTTAATTCATAGTTTTCGTAAGCAGTTTGGTATAACGCCTCATGCTTACCAGCTTACGCAAAGAGTTAATGAGGCAAAGCTTCTATTGCGCAGTGGTATGGACATTACAACAGCTGCGCTCAAGGTAGGGTTTTGTGATCAAAGCCATTTGCATCGTAATTTCAAAAAAGTGGTTGCAGCAACACCAAAGCAGTATAAAGATTGCTTTTAACTGGCTTAAATATAAATAGGCATTAATCAGGTTTTATCTTCTTATGTTTGGCGCTGGCGTGACGCTCGCGCATTTCGGTATCAATATACCTATCGGTGGTCGCCATACTGGCATGGCCGGCGTCATCACGAACATGCTCTTTAGGTCTGTGTTTAACATCTTCAGATATGCCAGTATGTCTCAACCAGTGCACCGTGGCCGCTTTCAACTCAAGTGCTTCTTCTTTGAGGCCTTGCTCTTGCATGCGCTGATGAGCTTGATCAAAGCAATACTGTACTATAAAGCGGATTTGCCGAGTGCTAGTGACGGGTCCGCTGCCCTTGACCTTGGCAATCAGCGGCGTAGGTTCGCTAATGTGTGGTAGGGCGGACAAGCCTAAATGAGTTCGGTAGCGTTTAAGCACCGCTAGCATCTCATCAGAAACCGTAATCAGCCTCACTTTATTACCCTTACCGGTAACCTGTAACCACCAGTTATTATCGACATCGGCGCGGAAATCCCCCATAACCGGAGTGGAGCGCTCATCGGCGACCAATTCTGAAATTCGCAAGTACATGGCAAATAAGCAGTTCATAATGAAAAGGCTGCGTTCATGTTGCTTTGGATTTTTTTCTGCATTCAATTCAGCCGTTTCAATAACGAAATCCCACTGCAAGTTAGAAATTCGGCGAATGGGTTCCTTATAGGCATGAGTTTGCAGGTATTTGCTTTTTTGGCGAATAAGCGCGACCGGATTGAGTTCGCCATAGTCTTCTTGTAATAAGTAATTAAAAAAGGTCGACAGAATTGAGAATATCGCTTGTAAGCTTTTTTGAGACAGCTTGAATTGCTTAGTATCAGGTGTGTGGCCAAGCTGACTTTCTACTTTTGTTACTTGGCAAACAAAAGGGCGCCAATCGGGATTGATAGCACGCTCGCCTTGATGATTCTTGAAGCGAGCAACTTGCTTGGTGCCTATCCATGCGAGTGGAGGTTGCTGGCAGAAAGTAAGATATTCTTCAATATCTAAGCGCCTAAGTTCAGGCAGGGTCTTTTCTTGTACAAACCATGACCATTGTAAGAGACGCTCGACTTCTCGGCGATAGCTATTGAAGGTTGCCAGACTGCCATTGTAGCTTTGGAGGAAGGTAAGGCAGTGGTATAGATCTTCTTTACTCTCCTTGGGTGGGTTGAGCTTAGCTTGTCTAGAGTAGATAGCATCTGCTTCTTTAAATGGGCCGGCCAAATATTGAAGGCTATCGAACATCGGCTTGGGAGGATTAAGTTGTAGATTCATGCAGGGATCTATTATATTTCAGTTATATAATACTCCCATAATTATCGGAAATATGAAAATCTAAAATGCTGCTTAAAGAGAACTTGAGTTCGCGTTTAGCGCCAATGCGAGGAAAGCCTAGCTTGTGCGTATAGAATTAATTGGCAGTCATACTGGTATATTTCAGTTTAATACGAATATATCTAATGTTGTTATTTTCATCGTAGGATGAAAATTATTCATTGGATATTACTTTCCGCTTATCCATATGCATTAGTTTTCTAAATTTATAGTTTTTAATAGGCAAATGTTTATTCACAAGCCGTCAGTCTAAAGTTGGTACATACTTAGTGTAAGGCTCGGATTATTTATCGAGAGGCGCAACTTGCAAAGACTAATCAATACGCTGTTTGTGATTCTGCTATTCAGTGCGCTAGTTCACTCTAGCAACGACACAATCTCTGTAGAGCCTAATCAGGCAGTGGTTCAGGTTAATGGAATTGTCTGCTCATTCTGCGCCTTCGGTGTGGAAAGGAATCTTTCGAAACTGGATTTTCTCGACAAAACTCAGTTTGGTGAAGATGGTGTGATGATAGATATCAATGCACATCGAGTTATTTTAGCGCTTAGGCAGGACAAAAAAATTGATTTCCCCCTTATCTATGATGCCATCAAAAAAGGGGGGTATGACCCCGTTATGGTCTACATAAATATACGTGGTCAAGTGAGTAAGCAAGAGCAGCGTTATGTATTGACCCTTCCGTATACCAAACAGACATTTGAGCTTTTGGGCAGCGATAGAAAAAAATGGCTAGGTAAAGGGCTAGTCAATATTAGAGGGCAGCTGGATGCGGCATTAATCCCCAATCTCCAAGAAGGGAAGGCAATCCCAATGTATCTCTTAGTAGGAAGTGCTAAATGATGCGAAGTCTATCCCTGTCATTGTTTTATATACTATTCGCAATTTTATCGACCAATCAAGCGGTAGCTCATCAGCCCGTTATGGACATGGCACCCCGCTGGCAAGGTGGTTATGGTTTTCAGCTGCGACAGGAAACTCATTATTCAGACAAGCTACTGTCGGGTGAATCTGAGGTTGATAATCCTTTCGGACAAGAGCAGCGTATCAGTACTAGCTGGTTGGAAACCATATATACCTTCAGAAGGGAGGTTAGGTTAGTAGTGAAAATACCGTATCTAGATCAGCAGCGAACAACGGTGACTGATGACGGTGCGCTAAAGCAAGCGGGCAGAGGCTTAGGCGATATTATTATTGCTGTACCGTTAAAGCGCTATGTAAATGAAACTTCATCAACCAGTAATATCGCTTTTACTCCAAGTATTCGCTTGCCAACCGGATCGACTGATGAGGACTTTCCCGTCGGGGATGGCAGTACTGATCTAGGTGCTAGTTTCTCAGTCAGCTTCGAAAAGGCAGACCTTTACCAATTTTATGACCTGTTTTTTTGGAGAAATAATAAGGGTGAAAAGGGGATGCTAGAAGGGAATGAAGCCGGCTTGGATATTAATATAGGCTGGCATCCTTATCATAACAATATGGATAATCAGGGTGTTTTTGTGATGTTAGACGTCTCGGCTAGGGTTAATGATAGAGGGCGTAATACCGTAGGGGTTACCGGTGGAAAGCGGATCTCTATGGGGCCCATCTTTGTCTTTTATCGCAAAGGGGTAATGTTTCGAGCAGAGTATAAAACTCCAATTTATGAAAACCTTTTTGCTACCCAGGTATCCAGAGGTTCAGAGTTAAATATAGGAATAGGGTGTGTGTTTTAACCTGATTATTAAGGGGACGTATGATAGAAAACTCTCATCGCATCAAAGAAACAAGTCTAACTTGGCTGGCGTTGTTTACTACCACAGGCACGCTGGTTTGCTGTGCCTTGCCAATACTATTGATTAGTTTAGGGCTAGGGGCGACGTTGGCGTCTTTAGTCAGCGCTGTGCCAGTATTGATAATACTAAGCGAACAAAAACTTTGGGTATTTTCCGTTTCTGGGAGTTTATTAGTACTTTCTGGATGGTTGATTTACCGGCCGGGACGTAATTGTCCTACTGATGTTAAGTTCTCAGAAACATGCTCTAGAATGCAAGTTTGGAATCGGCGTGTGCATGGGGTTGCATTGGTTTTGTGGTGCATTGGATTTTTCTCAGCGTTCATGGCATTGCCTTTACACATTCTTCTGACTGAATAAAAGTAAGAATACCTAAATAATTAGTCTTGGGAGTTATGTCGACAATTAAGCGCTTTACGTGCATTGGTCGGCTATTATTGTGGTTTTAATTCAACACCCCTGGTTATTCCGATAATAACAATTATCGGAAGTATTGGTGCTATTCGTTATCCTCAGTGGTGAAAATTACAAGCTCTCTATCTAGCTCTTTATAGTGTTGAGTCAGCCTAGTAAAATGAATCATGGCTTCCCCCCAGCTATTCTCTTTAAGCTCTCGTTGTAAGTTCGCACACTCCGCTTCAAATTTGGAGGCATAAAAATTTGCCGAAGTTCCCTGCAAAGAATGCAGCGCAACATATGAGTCTTCATATTTACGCTGATTAATGCCAGCTTGAACGGCCTTCATTAAGTTAGGAGAATCACGGATGAATAAAACGGCAAGCTTTATCATTAAGGCCTTTTCGCCGCCCAGTCGAGTTATGGCTTTTTCTGGCTGCCAAACAGCTGACACTTTATCGTTGTCTTTTATCGTAGTATTCATAGTTGAATCCGTTCTCCCTCAATTAGGGTGCTTTAAAGCCTGTCTTTATAGACTAGCTCATTAAAACCGATCATCAAAAATGCGATTAAAGATAAAATTATCTATGATTAATCAATATCAAGCTCATAGCTCTGTATTTGCGTTCGTGCATCCTTTAAAATGCGCGTCATAATTTTTAAGGTTTTTGGAGTAATTGGAGCATGTTTGAAGTTGGTCAACGCTGGATCAGTGATACGGAATCCGAATTAGGCCTAGGGATGGTTCAAGAAGTAAACTTTCGCCAGGTGGCGATATTATATCCTGCGGCAGATGAAGTAAGGCGTTATGCCAAGGATCAAGCCCCTCTTACTCGCATAAAATTTGGTGTAGAGGATACGGTTACGTTAGAAGACGGCAGCACACTCACCATTACCGAAATTCAAGAGATGAACGGTATTTTATTCTATGGTGATGCTGATCGTATTATTCCTGAAACTCAGTTAAGTGGGCATATTCAATTAAGCCAAGCATCTGATCGTTTATTGGCCGGACAGGTTGATAATAGCAAAGCGTATGAATTGCGTTTACGTGCCTTGCAGATGAAGAGCAAGCTTGAAGCGCGTAAGCATTATGGATTAGTCGGTAGTCGTACTACCCTACTTCCGCATCAGTTATTTATTGCTAGCGAAGTTTCAAGTCGCGAAGCTCCACGGGTTTTATTGGCAGATGAAGTGGGTTTAGGTAAGACCATTGAAGCTGGCATGATCATGCATAGTTTATTACTCAGTGAGCGCATTGAGCGCGTATTGATATTATTGCCTGAAGCTCTAACCCATCAGTGGTTAGTCGAGATGGTTCGCCGTTTCAATCTGCGCTTTAGCGTATTGGATGAAGCCCGCTGCCTTGCTCTTGAAGATCAAGAAGATGGTGGTAATCCTTATCTTCAGCAACAGCTCGTATTAGCCCCCTTGAGTGCTATCGCTAACGACCCTAAACGTCGTGAACAGGTGTTGTCCGCGGGTTGGGATATGGTTGTTGTCGATGAAGCGCACCATTTAGAATGGTCACCACAGTCTCATGATGAGGGTTACGGTTTAGTTGAATCTTTAGCTCATCAGAGTCCTGGTCTATTATTGCTGACGGCAACGCCTGAGCAATTGGGTATGGAAGGACATTTTGCCCGCCTGCGTTTATTAGACCCAGAGCGCTTCCATAGTTTGGAAGAGTTTATTCAAGAGCAGACCCAGTTTCAGCCTGTAGCAACCGCGGCTCAATCATTGCTTTCGGGTAATGAGCTTGACCAAGCAGAACGTGATGCTCTACAGGGATTGTTAAATCAAGATGTTCCCGCCCTGCCTAGTTCAGAGCAAGCTCAAACTTGGATTAAACAGCTAATTGATCAGCACGGCACTGGCCGGGTTATGTTCCGTAATACGCGCAGTGCGATGGAAGGTTTCCCTAATCGTGAAGTGATTGCTCAGCCCTTTATATTGCCAGAGGCATATAAAGCTTCGACCGGTGTAGAGGGGTTGTATCCAGAGCGCGAAGTAGATGACTGGCAAAGCATTGATCCGCGTATTGATTGGATCAATGAGCTGATTAAAGCGAATAAGGGCGAAAAGTTCTTATTGATTACTCATCAGCAGAAAACCGTTTTACAAATTGAACGTGCTTTGTGGGAAAAATACGGTACTCCGTGTGCTGTCTTCCACGAAGATATGGATATGATTGAACGTGACCGCGCAGCAGCCTATTTTGCTGAGCAAGAAGGTGGCGCGCAAATCTTATTATGCAGCGAGATTGGCAGTGAAGGTCGTAATTTCCAGTTCGCTCGTCATTTGATCATGTTTGATCTTCCTGATAACTGTGATTTGATCGAACAGCGCATTGGTCGTCTTGACAGAATTGGTCAGAAGTTCGATATTCAGCTTCATATACCTTATTTCGAAGGTCATAGCTCAGAGCGTTTATTTGAGTTATTGAATTCAGGGGTCGATGTGTTTAGTCACCCTAATCCGCTAGCGCAATCGATTTTAAACCATCACCATAGCGAAATGATTGCGGCGCTGGAAAGCTCAGATATATCCGATTTGCATAAGTTGGTGGATGCGCTTATTCCTGAACGTGAAATTCAGCAACAAGCGCTGGAGCAAGGTCGTGATCGATTATTAGAATTGCAATCTTGCGATCCTGAAAAATCAAAAGCACTGATGGCTGAAATCTTAGCGGATGACAGGCTAGATCAAGCGATATTGCCGAGTTTCCTAGAGCAGGTTTGTGATGTTTACGGCATCATTCAGCAGGATCATAGCCATCATTGCTTTATTCTACGCCCTGGGGATCACATGTTAACGAGCTACTTCCCGCATTTACCGGAAGATGGCTTAACTTATACTTGCCGCCGTGATATAGCCGTTGCCCGTGATGATGTTCAGTTTTTCACTTGGGAACACCCTCTTGTTGTTGGCGCGCTCGATCTTATATTGTCTGAAGAACATGGTAATTCGAACGTTGCTTATGTTGAAAATCATCAATTTTCAACCGGTGATTTCTACTTCCAAGCTCAATATACGCTAGATTGCCAAGCACCTAAGTCTTTGCAAATTCAGCGCTATTTACCTGCAGAAGGTTTACACATTGCGGTAGATCCTGAAGGCAAGGTAACTTTTATTGAGCCAGACTATTTAGATTTCCCAGAAGATCTTAAGCGTTCTACTGCCACTGGTTTAGTGAAACGTGTTGAAGACGGCATTAAAAAGTCGTTAAAGATTGCCAAAGATGCTGCCGAAGCTGAGTTGCCAAAGCAGCTAAAAATCGGTGCAAACCGCATGAATAGAGAGTTGGATAGTGAAATCTCTCGTCTGCAAGAGCTGCAAAAAACCAATCGCAATATCCGCGATAGTGAAATTGAGCTATTACAGAAGAAGAAAGAAGCACTGCAAAAAGCGATTAGCCAAGCAAATTACAAAATGGATAGCATCCGTATTGTGTTTTGTGGGTAAAAAGCGAAGCTTTTTGCGACTGCACATGGATGTGCAGGCCGGACATTAGTAATAGGATGCTCGTATCTATCACACGAAGCAGATACGAGTATTCAATACGGGCTTGT
>JAESQF010000120.1 GCA_016765295.1 Oleispira sp. | reverse complement strand
TGGCCCTCTCGATGAATCCATATATGCAGTTTATCATGAAAGAAATAGTGATAATTTGGCTATTCGTTCATTCATAGATTGGTTGCAGCTGCAGTTTAATGCACTGATACCAAAGTAAATTATTATTCATACATCGCTATTGATGATACTAGCTCCAGCTACATAATAATTAAGTCCCAGCTATTCACTTAGAATGTGACGCCGAATTCATATATTAACCGTGAAAACTTATCAAATAAGAGGTATGAACTGTAATATCAATAACTCATTTTAGTGATAGGTATGTCTTAGTTACTCTTAGAAGGTAAGAAATTTCCATATCAGATATTGCTGAAAAATTTGGAAAGTACAGTAGCACGATTTATCGCGAGTTGAATTGTAACTGCAATGGCTGCTATAAAATAGACGGGGCATACAGATCAAGTAAAGCTCAGCGGCGAACTATCGCAAGACGGCGTTATCACGCGGAAATATACACCTCTCTAATGAAGACTTTAAGTCTTATAAAAAGTTTACTGATTGAAAAATTGTTTGAATAAAATATGTAGGGCCATTTATTTGCTCCCTACTTAGAGATGAAATAATGATCTCGTGAATATTTAGATGAGAAAATCCACTATTTACACTTCAATTCCTTTTGATTATAGGCGGAGATTACCTTTTATTTCGAAAGGGAACCTTGATAAAACCCGCTCTTGAAGATTTCTTTTATCGATATAAGGGAGATATCCAGAGGCGGTGGAAAGATTGCATAAAACAGCTCTGTATGAAAACTCATATTGAAGGTGGCAGCCTCTTATTTCTGCATCGATGAGTAATGCCAATGCTCCTATGAGTTTATCTATACTGTCACGCTCTGAGAACCCACCGAATTTTTTAATTAGATCGAATTTATAGAAATAATTGTACGTATTCTCGTCAGTAAGGATGTTAGTACGCATTCTAGGGTTGTATTCACCTACAATTTTTGTAAGTCGACTTTTGGCTGGAGCAACGGATGCTTTAAGCATTTCTCTACTTGGGGTCCTATCAGCTAGTAGGATCCATATAGGATGGTTCAACCAGAAAAGACTCCCTGGATATTTCTTGTCTACTTTCTCTAAAAGAGCCGCTCCAGGGGTAACTTTCCCTGCTCGATACTTTCCCCAAATGCAAGGATGACTGATGTTGCCATTAAGGTCTGTTTTAAACTTTTCAGGGGAAAACTCTTTTTCTAATTGATAGGCAGTACGCTCACTATTGCCTGAAACAAACTTAAACCAAGTCTGTACACGATATTTATCTACTGTGTCCTTTCTGGGACGCCCCATTTTGTTTTTAACGACCATATTTAGCGCTTATCTTGCATCAATAATGTTGAATACGTTTTTAAAACTGTTATATATCAACGTCTTAAAAAGTGATTGCAGTCATAAAAGTCTTAGTTAATTTACTCTCTAAATTTACTTAGTACAACAGGTTAAAATGTGACTAGGTAGGTCTATTGGTTAAAAAAAATGATGGAAAGTGATTTTGCGGAAAGTATTGAGCTGAGCTTATTGAAAGAGTACGGCCCAATATTGTCAGATGAAAGACTAGCTAATTGTTTGGGCTATCCATCAATAGGGGCATTCAGAAAAGCCGTTAGCCGAAAAACCGTCCCCATAACCGTATTTTCGATCCCAAATAGATCTGGAAAATTTGCACTTACAAAAGATGTTGCAGGTTGGCTGGTAACTCAGCGAATAAATGCCATGAAGGAGGAAAAACCATGATTTAGAAACAAAAAAACCGAAACCAATAAATATTTGGCTCCGGTTCTTAGGGAGGACATCAAAGATATCTCTCGAGTTGGTCCTTAGAGTATCTCCTTCCTTATATCCGACGTCAAGCATCGCTAATCGAATTTTATATGTTCGACGCCCATGTTCGCCTCAAATTCAGCGAGTATGAGCTGAGAGCAGGGAGATATTCACATGTTAGGAAATCTAAAGTTCCAACAATATGTTACTCATCAGCATCAGTTATCAATAGAAGCAATTGAGTATATAACAAAGACTCGTAACTCTGAGCCCTCTAGACCTGTTGGCGTTAATGCTAAGTTCAACATTGTAGCAGCAGATCCCTCCAGAAAAATGGGAGTGACTATTACCTCAGAGAGTCATGCAGAGCGCTCACTTGTACTGCAACTGGATTATGACCCCAATGTATCTGAACTATGGGAGCAACCACTAACAATTGAAATTAGAAAAATCAATCACAGGGGGGCTAGAAGGCGAACGCAATATACTCCCGATTTTCTGGTATTACGCAATAGTGGCCCAGAAGTATTGGAGCTGAAAACGAGGGATGAAGCAGAGAAATTAGTGGAATCTGATCCCAAAAACTGGGTTAGAACTGAAACCGGGTTTGACTACATTCCAGCTAGAGAAGCTTTTCAGCTTGAGTATAACCTTCCCTTCCGTGTTGTCGTGGTCGATCGGCAAGACCTGCAAATTGCGGAAAATATCCGAATTCTTTTAGCGTCTAGAAGTGTTGATCAATACGATCCCGTATTGGGCTTAAAAGTAGATAGGCTTCTTTCAGAACAGCCAATTTGGCGACTAGATGAATTGAAAGGAGAGCTTGATCTGCCAGCATATACTGTACTCATTCAGATGCTTGACCTAGGTCGGCTAGAATTTGATATAAGCATTGCTAGCTTGGCTATGCCTGATCGTTGCTATGTGGCAGCTAATAAAGCCCTTTTAGAAAACTCAGGCTGTGTTGAGAACGATTCTTTAAAATTACTACAAAAAACAGATGATTTAAAAGCTATAAACCTTGAGCAGATACCAAATGGTAAGGTCGCTCAAAAAGTGATGCGCCGATTACAGCGCATTGAATCTGGTGAAAGCAGTAGTTCAATTCGTCGCTGGAAAAAACAGATTAGAGAAGGAAAAGAACGTGGCCTCAGCCCTTTTCAAGCATTAATTGATGCTGATCGTAATCTGATGGGGCGTTCTTCTAAACTTCTAGCAAAAGTGAAAGAATTTCTAGATTATTTTTCTGAGAATGTTCGGCTTTCTATGACTACTGAGTCAATTCAAAAAATATATTATGAATATCGGGCTCAGGCTAAAAGGGAGCACCCAGAACACCCTGCCGTTAGTAAGCAAACCTTCTATACAAGAATGTTGAAAATTGCTCCTGAATTGGTTGGCCAGGCTAAGGGCGGTAAACGAATGGCAATTGCTAATATGGCCCCGACAGATCCGACTAAGCGGCATTTAGCACCAATACTCCCATGGATGAAAGCAAGCGTTGATCACAGTTTGGTAAAGCTTTGGCTTGTGGTTTTTGAAGATGCTAATTTTATCTATGTAGAACGTGCGTGGCTTTCCACATTACTCGATGTTGCTACAGGCGAGATATTAGCATTTGCCATTTCTTTTCAGCCGCCTTCGAGAAGATCTTGCTCAAAACTAATGCGTGAATGTGTTCGCTTGAATGGTAGATTGCCAAGGGAAATCTTAGCTGATCATGGGTCTGACTTTACTTCCGTTTATTTTCGTTCTCTTCTTGCCCATTATGAGGTTACACATTCATTAAGGCCTAGCGGTAATCCTCGTTCGGGGGCTGAGGTAGAGCGATTTTTTGGTGAATTTAATACCGATTGGCTTAATGGAAGGCCTGGATTCATTCCTGGGATCAAAACAGTTCGAAGTATTGATGGGAAAAAGAATCCTGCCAACTCAGCAGTATTAACGGTCGAGGATCTATATAAGGAATTATCCGCTTATTTAAATTGGAGGTCGTCTAAACCGAGAGGCCCGGCTACAGAATCTTCTTCTGTTACTTATCATAAATTATTAAAAGAATTTCCTTTCATTGCGATTGGTATCACATATAACGAAGAGTTTGTTCTAGCAACTAGCGTGGAATGCTCTGAATATCGTATTGATTTTCAGCGTGGAATCCATATTAAAGATTTACATTTTTCTTGTCCAGAATTGCAACAACTAAGGGGGTACAAAACACGAGCTGAAGTCCGGATTGACCCAGAAAATCCTTATGTTGTGTATGTAAAAATTCAAGATAAATGGTATGCAGCTCATAGTACCAAATTTAATCGTTATGTAGGCCAATCACTCTCTCGTCGAATTTCAGATGGGATTTTAGTAAACGAAGCATATCGATTGCGTAGGCAATTAAGGGATGAAAAAGGTGTTGAATTAACGGAGGTTCGACATGAGTTTGATAAAGCTTTAGAAGTGCGTATTGTTGAAAAAAAAGCTTCAGAGCAGCTTAAAGAATCCCCTCAATCAGTTAAGAATATTTCAATATCTGAAAAACCGAAGGATCTTACTACTTTCAAGGTACGTAATATTCAAACGGAGGGCTGGGATAATGATTAACCTAGATATAAAAATTAAGCATCGAAATTGGGATGAAGCTCTCAACATGTTATTTGCACTTCTTTTATCTACGTCACCTGGTGAGATTATTTGTATTACGGGTCCGGCCCGAACGGGTAAGACAAGAATGATTGAGGAGCTAATTAAACTTTTATGTGGCCCTGAATCAGTACGAAACTCCGCGTATATGAGCAGCGCTTATGTCTTAGTTGATAATGATGGAAATAATGGAAGGTTTACAACAAAGAGTTTTATTTGGGATGCATTAGTCGCGATTAAGCATCCCGAATTCTGTGCTCTTACAGACACGGAAAGTATCACTCGAAAATTTGATAGATCATCTGAAGCAGCGATGAAAAAAGCTTTTATTAGTGGTGCTAAGCAAAGGAAGCTGAAGTACTTATTTTTTGATGAAGTCCAGCACGTTAATTACGTTGGTAAGGGAATTGAAGCTCCTCATATGGTTCTAGACTCTTGGAAAAATATGGCGAAACAAGCAAATGTAGTTTTGGTATTAGCTGGCGCTTATCCAATGTTAGATGCTTTGAGGAACTCCCCGCATCTAATTGGAAGGCAATATAAAGTTAATCTGCCTAGGTATTATGACGTAGAACCTGATCTTAATGAGTATGCAACGATCATCGATCAATATATGAAGCACCTCCCTAAAGAGCTCATAGGAGATAACTTAGTGGAGCATACTATTTATCTGCATCAATACTCATACGGCTGTATTGGCATACTACGGAGGTGGTTATTACACGCTGCTGTATGGGCTGAGCTATATCGAACTAAAATTGACTTGAATGTACTAGAGCAGACTCGCTCTACGAACGATGATTTGCTAAGTATTGGCAATGAGATTGCAGCTGGAGAAGAAATCTTATTCAATGAGACTGAATTCCAGGCAAACATAAAAGATCAAAGAGAAGTCGAAAAGCCAAAAAGATTAGTTAAGAAATCTCAACGTAAACCCTTTAAGGCTAAGCCCAGAAGGTACGAAATTGGCGGGCGCACAGAGGAGGATAACTGATGCCTACAGCGCTCTTCTCCGTAAAATTGATGGGGCGTGGGACGGCAGAGATTGAATCTCTGCCGTCTTATATTCATCGATGCTCAATTGCTCATGGCAGTAATGTTGGTTCATTGCTTCAAACTGTCGAACGGTTGATTCCAAATACTCATCTTTGTCTTAAGGGCAAATTAAAAGCTAAGAATTTCAAACCACATGATCTTGTTCGACCTGGAAAGCTAGTTGATGAGCTGGTCTATTCATTTTCTGAAGCAACAGGTGAACCACTGGATTCATCGGTATTATGGATACTTAATACTGTGCTTGGGAGGTCACAAGGAGAGGTGGTTAAGGGGTTTCGCTGGTGTCCTGAATGCTTTGGTGAAATGCAACGTTTAGGTTTTGAGTCTTATTTTAAACTCATTTGGCATATGTCATCAGTTGCAGCTTGTCATATTCATCGTACACCTCTAATTCAGAGGTGTGAGGCCTGTGATTGTGATCAGACATCTTATAAGAAAGTCACTGACATCGGATACTGCCAAGAATGTGGTGAATCTTTATCTATCAGAATATCGGGTATTGATTCAGATCAACTAATTTCCTCTTGGGAAGACCTAGGAAATGATGTCGTTCAACTGTTTCATGAGCTGTCATTGGTGGATGCACGGTCTTTGCCAGAAGATGGTCCGTATAAGTCCGTGAATGATTTATTGGATTACTATTGGAGGATCGATAGAGAAGATATTTTTTATGGTGCGCTTACTCGGGATCAAATGATTGCACTTTCTTGCCGTGACAAGTCGATTAGTATGCTTACAGCCAGGCGGATCGCTTTTAGGTTAGGCGTGCCTCTGTTTGCATTTATTGCGGGAGAGGCCTCTCAAACTTCAGGTGTTTTAGATCATGGTTTATTTTGCACTCTACCCGAGGGGTATTTGGATGTAAAACACAAAGCTAGAAAGGATCACGTTGATATCCTTAAAAAGTTGGAGTGCGCTATTAATGAAATTGAAATACCTATTACAGCAAAAAAGTTATGCCAGCTAGCAGGGGTGTCTACTGGATATCTAGCTTATCGTTACCCCCAGATTTATAAAGACGTTGTTCAGCGGAGAAAAAATTACGATGAAGAGGAGCACCTAAAAGCTATATACAGAGCTCAAGCTGCTGCACTTGAATACTTCTTTCAAGAGCGTTACGCAGATCAACCTAAATCACGGAGGCAAGCTTATAAACAACTGCGTGAAGAGACTGGATTACCAAAGTGGACTTTAAAAAATGCAATTCAGATAGCTTATGAGGCATTGAATGGGAATAATGTGTAATATGTTGCCTAATTAATATAAGGCTCACTTACTTCGCAAAAGGTATTATGGATGAAACTTCAAAGCATTAGACTCTCCAATTTTCAAAGTTTTGGAGTGGAAGCTACTGAGTTAACCTTAGAAGACACCACTTTTTTAATCGGACCTAATGGATCAGGTAAGACTGCTGCCCTTCTAGCATTATGCCGGCTCTTCGCATTCGACCCGTCATTGCGTCGAATTCAGCGTTCGGATTTTCATATACCACAGGATGAGGAAGTACCCCCAGAAGAAAGGCAGCTTTGGATTGAAGCAGACTTTGTTTTCCCTGAATTGGTAGAAGGAGAGAATAATTCAACGGTAGCACCTCACTTTAGTCACATGCGCCTTGATGACCCAGATGGCTTACCACGAGTGAGGTATCGTCTAACCGCCACTATGGGTTTAGATGGGGATATAGATGAAAGTTTTGTGTATGTGCTTGAGGTTGGAGCTGATGGAAACCCTTTAAATCCTGAAACAGTCCCTAGAGCTGATCGAAACCACATTCAGATTCATTACCTACCTGCCAGAAGAGATCCTGCTGATCATATCGCATACGGAACAAATGCACTGCTTGGCCGCTTACTCCGAGCAGTAAATTGGGATGGAGAGCGTGAGGAGATTAAGGGACTCACGGATCAGATTAGTGAAAGCTTAGCGGCCAATCCATCGGTTAATGCATTCAGTGCACATCTTCAAGAAACATGGCGCACCCTGCATAAGGGCAGTTATTTTACTGATCCTAAAATTACTTTTGTAGCTTCCGAAATAGAGGCATTGCTCCGTCACTTGTCTGTGTCGTTTTCACCAGGGCATAACGAAAGTATGGTCGATTTTTCTCGTCTTAGCGATGGTCAGAAGTCAATGCTTTATCTGTCATTAGTACTTTCATCTCAAGCAATCGGTCGCTCTGTTCTTTCTGGTGAAGACGACTCTTTTGATTTAGAGAAATTACGCCCTCCAGTGTTCACTTTAGTTGCTCTTGAGGAACCAGAGAATAGCTTATCACCTCATTATCTTGGGCGAATTATCAGTGCACTGAATTCCATGACAAAGAATGGGGATGCTCAAGCACTAATAGCCACGCATGCACCATCAATGTTACGACGCGTTGATCCGGAAGATATTCGATACCTTCGCCTCACAGAGCGTCGCCAATCAAAAATCACGAAAATCCAACTACCTGAAAAAACGCATGAAGCACATAAGTTTGTACGTGAGGGTGTCCAGGCATTTCCGGAGATATATTTCTCTCGTTTAGTTGTTCTTGGTGAAGGAGATAGTGAGGAGCTAGTACTCCCTCGAATTTTCAGAGCTAAAGGAGTACCTGTCGATGAATCTGCCGTCACAGTTGCTCCTTTAGGAGGAAGACATGTTAATCATTTCTGGCGTCTACTTGCGTCATTAGAAATTCCATATTTAACACTTCTTGATTTAGATGTTGCAAGGCATCAAGGAGGCTGGGGGCGATTAAAGTATGTGAATGATAACCTTATAAAATTTAATCCTACCTCTCAACTACGTACTGACTACGTGATACCTCAGTGGAATTCTGATAAGTATAGTATACGGTCATATCCTCACTATTTATCTGAATTAGAAAAGAGTGATGTGTTTTTTTCTTATCCAATGGATTTAGATTTTTCAATGCTACTGGCGTTTCCTGCTGAATATAGGAAAATTAATTCTGCTGCACCAAAAAAAGCAATGCTGGACGCAATTCTAGGTGGCTCTCATAATAATGAGATGCAATATATTTTAGAAGAAAGGAAATTATTTGCTACTTATCATAAGCACTTTAAACTGGGTAGTAAGCCTGCAGCCCATATTGAAGCATTATCCAATATCAGTGATGAAAATCTACTAAGCAAGATGCCTAAATCATTCGATAGGCTTGCCAATGCCGTGATTTCTAAACTTGCGGAGTTACCTGAGTGATATTAGCTGACAACTGGCTGCCAGCAGATGGCTTAACTCTTGAGCCAAATGCCCTAAGTGCAGCCAAAGAAAAGGTGAACTGCCTTGCTTTAACCGCAGGACCTGGTGCTGGTAAAACAGAAATGCTTGCCCAGAGAGCTGACTTCCTTTTAAGTACGGGAACCTGTCGTTACCCTAAGCGCATATTAGCTATTTCCTTCAAGGTTGATGCTAGCAAAAATTTGAAAGAGAGAATTCGACGTCGATGTGGAGCAGATATGGGATCCCGCTTTGATAGCTACACATTTCATGCTTTTGCAAAACGCATAATCGATCGATTCCGAGTTGTGCTCACTAACACCGATGCTCTTGATGCAAACTATACAATTGGCGATAAGAAAGTCACTAGAAAACAAATTATGTTCAGTGACTTAGTTCCTTTAGCTATTCAGATTTTAGAAAATTCTACTGTTGCCATAAATGCCATCCGTCAGACTTACAGTGATGTTTTTTTGGATGAGTTTCAGGACTGTACGAATCAGCAATACGAGCTAATTAAAGTTGCTTTCCAAGGTACAAGTATCCGGCTTACGGCTGTCGGTGATACAAAGCAGAAAATCATGGGTTGGGCAGGAGCCCTAGATGGAATTTTTGAAACATTTGCTAATGATTTTTCAGCTATACCTTTAAATATGTACCGAAATTTTAGGTCTAAACCGCGCCTCCTTCGGCTACAGAATGAGATAATTCGTGTACTCGATTCAACCTCTGTTATGCCAGAAGATCAAATTGTCGGTGATGAAGGTGAAATTTTCTCGAAACAATTTCAAACATCACAAGCAGAAGCTGAGTCTTTAGCCGATATGATTTGTAATTGGGTTGAATTAGAAAAGATACCACCATCTGAAATTGCTGTATTGGTGTCTAAACAACTAGATTTATATGCAAATCATTTAATGGCTGCATTGGAACTGAAAAATATTCCATATCGAAATGAACAGCAGATGCAGGATATTACCGTTGAACCTGCGGCTAGGCTTATCGTTGATCATTTATCCTGCCTCTATGGAAAACGTGAACCCAAAGCTTGGACTCGGCTAATGAATCAGTTAACTCCGTTTTCTGATGATGAAATGCAGTCTAGCGACAGAAGAGAATTTCAATATTTTTTCAAGGAACAGCTAAAAAGTGTTGCTGCTCTTGAGTCACTTGGCGATCCTTTATCAGGATGGTGGGATTTAGTAAAAAGCTTTTTGAATAGAATAGGAATAGAAACTCTTGTTGCCTTGTCTCCCGACTATGAGTCACATACTAGGCTCACAGAAGTGATTAGAGATACTAAAGCAAGAATTGAAGAATTACTTGAGTTAGAACCCGAGCTTCCGAAGGCCCTCACCCGTTTCGTTGATGATCAAGCGGTACGTATTCTTACTATTCATAAAAGTAAGGGTTTAGAATTTGATTCTGTGATAATGATGGCTATCGACGAGGAGATTTTCTTCGGGGACCGAGATGCGAATCGATGCGCCTTCTTTGTTGGTGTATCTCGTGCGAAGAGAAGATTGATTCTTACATTTTCGAATGAGAGGGAGAGGCCTGATGGCTATAAAAAGCGTTGGGCTACTCGTCGTACAAAGCAATCTGAATATTTCTCATATATAGATGATTTTGTTTAATTAAATAATTTAAGTGATGATATTTAGAATAAAAATTAAAAATGCATATTGAAACTATAGCGGTCGTTTAATAATTATAAATTTTAGGATAAGTAGTCTATATGGGAAAGCAATCTCAAAAAAAGTCAGATCGTAGGCAGAAACGTAAGAAGAAAGAATCTAAGTTAAAGCAACAGAAGTCTACCCATTTTGCTTTATCGAAAGCAATGGCTGGGCCTAATAGTTTTATTACTGACATGGAAAAGCGCTACTCCAACAGCTTGCGAAAAACCAAGGAATTACTGAATAACTACAATAGTTTTGATGCCGCATTAGCAATATCAGTGTCCGATTTATGGCCAGCGAATACTGGAAGCCCAATCAAACATATTTTCGCATGGCGATTGCTCATTGAAGACTCGAGTAATAAAGAAGACAGAATATCTATCTCTAGCTATGTCGAGTTCAAGGAGTTTATACAGACTCTTTACTCTATATGGCCTGAGTTTCAGATGCTTGAGGATTTTTCACCTGAGGCTGACTGGGGGCAAATTAAAGCTCGCTTGGGGGAGGATTTTGTTCCTATATTTTACGGCAGTTGTATTGAGCGTACTCCAGATTTTGTAGAAGCATTTCGTATTACTTTTGCTCATATTCCAGAAGCATTAGCTGATATGGATCTCGTTATTGCTTTGCAATCTCAAATAATCAGTTCAATTTCTAGCCTTATAACTTTAGACAACGTAGAGATTAGACCTGGCTATATTGAACTCCCATCGGAGGATTTCTGGAATAATTGTAGGTCAGTCTTACTTCGGGTAGGTAGTGATATTTCTGGCTGGCGTAATGATTCCAGTACAGCACTTGATGCTCATCTTGGTGATTTTAAAATATCTTTAGATTGTTCAAGCTTCAGTACTGCTGCAATGGAGGGAGCGGCCCTTCCTTTCTTAGCTTTGGAAAGTAGTAGAGGCGCTTGGATACCGATGTCTGTTCGTAGTGCACCTGGAGTCGTTATAGACCACTGGGTTAATAAGACTAAAAATAGAGTCTCTGCAAAAAATCATATTCAACTAGCTGAGCTTGTATCGGAAAAATTTTCTCAGACTATCAGTGGACCGCTTCAGTTATGGGTCGACAGTGTTCAATTTGACGATATAACTATCAGCTGTGCCATTTCTGCTGGGAGAAATGTGTATCTTGTTTGCTTATGCGATTATGAGGATGTAGGTGATGCTTCTAACGCTATTAAGAAGATTCGCTCTTTGGTCAAACGAGGAGGAGTAATGCGTTTCCGCATGCCGGATAATCGAGGCATTATGTTATCTAAGGACGGTAAAAATGGCCCTAGTGCTGATGAGCTTAGAATCATTATTGTTGTTAGCCAAAGGGAAACTGCTCCAGGTTTTATCGATGCGCCTGAGAAACCAAC
Source organism: Oleispira sp. (assembly GCA_016765295.1). Classification (GTDB taxonomy): domain Bacteria; phylum Pseudomonadota; class Gammaproteobacteria; order Pseudomonadales; family Oceanobacteraceae; genus Oleispira. Next base: position 9,089 of record JAESQF010000120.1, on the reverse strand, counting down.
TCGGCTTTTCTATTTGGCAGATTTTATAAGCATTTTTGAAAGTTTAGGTGATTTGAATGAGCTCGAGCGCTATTGGGAATTTGTAGAATCTAATACGAATCAATTTAGTTTATTATCGAGTGGAGCAACAGACCTATATGCTTCTTTTAGGGATACTCATGGTGTGCTCGTTGAAGGTGCCGATAATCCATCTATGATCTTCTCTGACCCTCACTGGGGGACTTCTTGGCGTTTCAATGAGATGGTGAATTTTTGGTCGCTTGCGCCTGATTTTTTTCCAAATGGTACTACTGCTTGGCAGCTAAGTAATTCGACAGAGGGGGTTGTAAGGCTACTCTCTAGAACTGCTAATGCGATGGCTTACTCAACGAAGGTAGGTGGTTGTACATTTCAGGTAATTGTACGGATGGAGCAAGATCTACAGGAAGAAGACGCCCGTGTCATCGACCTCTTTGCTCAAATATTATCTGATAGTAGCTTTCGTAGTAGAGACTGCCTGCAGAGTATTCCTTTGTTCCAGCGACCTCACGTATTAGTTGATTGTACTCCAGCTCCTAATAGCTCGGTTAGTTCTATGGAAATACCTGCAGCTCTTGAGAAGTTTGATCAAGTTGTAATCTCAGCTTCTGAGGACCTAGATGATGGTGTGCTTCATCTTCAGGTTGATCTTAGCGCTGTATTTTCAGGATTAAACGAGTCTCAGAATGCATCTTTTGAAATACGCTGTTTATTAGAAACGCTTGTCTGCTGCCATAAAGCTTGTAGATTAGAATTTCCAAGTGATCTTAAAGAGCAGCTGAATGATCGAGTAACAGACGCAGCACGATTTCAGTTGAATGTTGTTGATAGAAATGTTGATGTTCCTGATTATGTAAAGCCAGTTATTCCGTCGCTAAAAGAATACAAAATGGCTAGGAGACGCCTGGCTGAAGAGATGAAAAGTTTAGGTTTGACTCCTGGGCGTTATGAACTTTCTGATGCCAAGGCAATGATTGATCCTGCTAGTAATCGACTGAAAAATCATATTGAAAGTCAGCTTTTATCTCTTGATAGAAAACAACTAATTAAAGCGTTAATCGAGCAACATGATGGTTGTCTCCTTGCTGAAAGACAAAAGATTCAACAAGCTCAGATGAGTTTATCTCATGATGTTGAATACGATAGGCTTGAGATGGTTGAGCAAGCTCGTAAGGATTTTGGTAGTGCTGCGAGGCACTATAGGTACTTACTAGAGAAAACTATTGGCTTATCTTCATCTGCTAAAGAGCCAGTGACTTCTGATGTATTACGTAAGTTGGTTGGGCTGGTAGACTGGTACATGGTTTTGACTGGCGCAAGCGATTATCTTCACAATCGTATGGGTGTAGGTGGTGTTGATATCGATGATTCATTCATACCAGAAGTGTTTTATTCGGCTGACTCCAATGATCGAAATGAAGAGTATGCACATGAATACGCAAGTCAAAGAATAGGACTAGGAGTTCGCGATGGGGATTCAGTTCAAGGAGCGTTGAAGAACTGGTTGTCATCAGAGAAGCTTAAGAATGCTTTCATGACTGATGTAGGTTTTGATCTGGGAAATCTACTGACTTCACTTGTTGTATTAGCACAAGCTCAAAGGCATGGTTTTGATGATGATTTATTATTATCGTATGTTTCAAATTTCGATTTTATCTCTAAAACGCTAGTTGAAAATGTTGCAGAGCTAGAATTGGTAGAAGCAGAAGCGATAGTCGAGTTTCTAACTCTCTCGGGAAAAGGTGTTCTAAGGCTATCGGGTAGAGATGTAGAAGAAACCGAGGTTCCATACTGGGAGCATCGCAAGAGAGTTCATCGTTACGCAATAAGACCTCTCATTACTGACGGCTCAGATATACATTGGGGCGCTGAGACAGCTAGCCGAGCTCTTAATATTTGGAGTTCAGCAATAAGTGATGGATACCTTCCTGCAGATTTCAATTGGCCTAATGTTGAGTTGGTGGTTCGAGAGATCAAAAAGAGTATCGAGCAGAGCCTAGAGCTTCGTACTGAGGAAATTTTTAAACGTTATACTCCATATGTTTTAAGAGGTATTGATTTCTTTAGGAAATTTAGAGGAGAAAAGTTTGAGGATGTGGGTGACTTTGATGTTTTCGCATATTGGCCCGAGGAAAACTTACTCGTAACAGTAGAGTGCAAGTATAACCAGCCGCCTCACACGCTGAAGGACGGCCGCCGACTTCGGGATAAAATCTTTGGTAAGTCAGAAGATGATCGCTCAGGTCAAATTAGTCGTATTCTCGGACGCAGGAAGTTTCTTGAAAAGCATCGAGCAAGATTGCTGGAGCTTGTTGGATGGCCTGAGTCAGATCTTAAACCAGAACAAAATGAAGAGCTTTACGTGAGTAGAGATGTGTATTACTGGATGGTTCATACTCCGTACCCTATACCTACAAAATTTGTACGTGTTGAGGTTTTGGACTCATGGATTAAAGAAGAGCTTACAAAGCAGCCTAATTATGTCTGAAGATATTAAAGGATCTGCCACACCTATCGTGGAATATATTTAGCATAATCAAATGGGCTCAAGTCAAATGTGAGTGGCTTGATGCTCATTCGAGGCGTATATATGTGAAAATAAATATTGAAGAAGAGTATTTGATTCGACTTTAGCCGCCTTGAGGCTCAATATTTGTGTTGTTGGATGCTAGAGCTGAAAGATATCTTAATGTTGAAATGTGCGGCAAGGTGCTCAAGTTATCTTGAAACATCGTATTGATAAGGGCTAGAGATTTACGTTCCTGTTAAAAGGAACGATTGAATTGCTCAATTTATCTAGAAAATTTTTTTGAATGTGGAAAATGATCAATTTAACTAGAAACTTGCTCAAGTTAATTTAGAATGCACATAGCACCTGCACTATTCGCGGTAGCAATACCGGTATTAGCATCGATCGAGGTATTGGCATTTGAGCTCGACCAACTAAGACCTGAATGGCCAGTAATATCTAAGCGGTTATTGTTACTTAAATGAGCAATGGCGGTATAAGCTTGGCTAGCCCCTTCAAGCAGCACCGAATTGAAAGGCTCGAGAGTAATTTTAACCAGAGTAATCGTTGCCGGTAGCACAGTTAAATTTGCGTTACCGCTGTAATCTACTCCGAGGTAATTAAAACTCGCGCTGATTATACTCGCGCCCGCGGTTAAACCACTGGCCACACCANTACTATCAATCGTTGCCACNGCNNTTGCNGAAGAACTCCAGTTAGCATCTANGGTGATATCTAACTTNGTATTATCNGATAAAATAGCCGTTGCTCGATAAGCTAANCGGGAGCCAATCAAGATTTCACTCTGTTGTGGAATAAGCTGNATTTCACTGATCGTAGCNGGCAGTGCGATGACCGTNAGACCCGTGCTATTGGTATANCTTTGNCCNTTATAAACCAGAGTCGCCGTGATATTNGTAAGTCCCGGGGNNAGACCTAATACNANNCCATCNNTATCAATACTCGCNGCCGTGGAAGCAACTGACCAAGAGAGATCNACAGTACTGGTATTACGAATTTCNACNTAACTTAGATCAGTGAGAATGGCATANNTGTGAAATTGCAGACTCTCTGCNACCTGTATCTGTTTATTTCTNGGNGTGACAATAATATTANTGATACTAACCGCATCTACCACACTTAANGCCGCACGNTCACTGCTGAAAACCTGNCCTTGGTAAAGNANGGTTGCNCTGATATCACTAANCCCTGCGGCAAGGCCTANCGCNTGACCATTNNNATCGATNTCGGCAATGCTTGGCAAAGAACTTTGCCAGCTNACATAGCTTGTTATATCGACTTGGCTATTATTACTTAAGTGCGCTATTGCCGTNTATATCAAGCTATCACCGACGATAATTCGACTATTAAAAGGCTCTAGNACAATTTTTTCAATGCTAATNCTGGGNGCTAAAACGGTTAATGTGGTATCCCCATGATAAGGATTACCGGCGTAATTAAAATCCGCACTTATCANAGTNNTACCNGCGCTAAGNGCGNNGGCANTAGCCGCNCCGTCTATNTGGGCGATCGCATCGTTNGCTGANGACCAAAGTGAATTNGCCGTCACATCCACGCGTAAACCACTGCCTANTATCGCTANNGCACGATAAACCTGNNTCGCTCCGATGAGTAATTCCGNCGCNACTGGGCTGACTTCTAATGTGACAATNGTCGCCGTNGGCGCTGCTACATTGAGTATNGTNGTTGAACTAAACTGACTACCAAAATAAACCAGACTCGCCTTTATATTGACGGCGCCTGCGCTGATACCAATCGCCAGACCCGTCGCATCAATGATCGCTTTATCATGAAGATCACTAGACCAGCTAACATCGTTAGTAATGTCTTGTTTACTGCCATCGTTAAANACCGCAATGGCTTTNTATTGAACAGGNNTGTTGATCAATATCGTCGCATCGAGAGGTGTNATATCGATACGCNGNAAAGGNTTNTCNGGNCCANTAACCTTGATATTGGCAGTGGCTTCTAATATCAAACCCGCCGCNGTTAAGCTCGCACTTATTTGGCTTGATCCNGCCCCNACCCCGACCGCTAAACCNTGACCATCCACTTGCGCAATGGTCGTATCNGCTACCTGCCAGCTGACGATATCACTAATATCATATTGNNTATTATTACTGAGTGTCGCAATCGCGCTNTATTGAGCNGTGGTACTGATGGCGATTTCACGATTAAAAGGCGTGATAATAAAATCCACNACCGTGGCATTANTGACNTTNAGCGAAGTAGAGTCTGANTGNCCNNNAAAAGCCGCATTGATCGTANTCANACCNGGNCTCAACCCTGTCGCTAACCCAGCCTGGGTNCCTGTTGGCACNATNCTGGCGATCAAGGTATCAGATGATGTCCATACCGCCTGGCGACTAATATCAATACGCTGACCATTGCTAAATTCAGCAAAAGCACTGTATTGGGTNTTCAGGCCAACNGCGGTGGCTATATTGATNGGTTCAATCGACACCTTAGTAATACTGGCATTATTAACGTCGATATCGGTTAACCGTGATANGCCGNCAAAGGTCGCTGAAATTTTGCTTAGCCCACTNGTATGAGTCATTGCCAAACCNCTGTCTGCTCCACCACTGATGATACTNACGATGGCGACATTGTCAGATGCCCANGCGGCATCTAAGGTAATATCAACAACNGTNCCATCACTATAAATAGCGNTGGCGTGATAGTTCAGGCTTAAGCCATTNGCAATNGAGGTATTCTGCGGGGTAATTTGAATATCGCTGATGATCGCAGCGCTGACATGAATNGGGATNTTACTGGTAAAACCCAAGTAATTAATACTGACTTGGGTTANCCCTTTCGCCACACCNGTGGTTAATCCCGCTTGCGCATTNCCCGTTTCAACGTGCACCAGCGCTGGATTAATGGCNACCCANCTACTCGCNGCGGTAATATCAATAGAACTGCCATCGGTATAGAAAGCTTTCGCAGTTAAATATTTTGATGAACCTTTGGCNACATTAATAATGCTTGGNGTAATTTGAATAAANGTAATNTGNGCATCACTAANGACTTATATCGCCAATAATTTCGCTACCCGNAAAACTTGCTTGAATACGCGTACTACCGGTTGCTATTGCGCTGACCAANCCTGCAAGACTTCCGGTATAACCAATACTGGCGATACTGGTATCTTCAGATAACCAGATGGCATCTNCGGTNACGTCAGCGCTACTGCCATCACTAAANTGNGCGNTTAATTGAAACTGTCCACTGNCGCCTTTAGCTAATGCTAAATTTGTTGGGGTTAGCACTAATCCCGTCACACTGGCANCNGTCACCGTAATAGAGGTACTGGCATTCAATGAAGTACTGGCAAAACTGAGANATNCATTAATGGTACTGATACCAGGGCTNTGNCTTTGTACAAAACCTTTNTTGCTCACGCTGTCATCGATAGTCGCAATACTCGGATTGGCAATAGTCCAGTCAACTTGNTCCGTCACATTAATTTGAGTTTTATCTTCCAAGAGCAGCAATGCTTGCATCGCTTGGCTAGTACCCATCGCTAAAACAGGNGCACTTGGCTGTAAAATTAATGCTTGTGCTNGNGATTCACTGACCAACAAAACCGCAGTGCCTGANGCNCCATTAAAACTGGCAACAATATCCGTTTTACCTTTACTTAAGGCGGTAGANATTGCATCACTGGCNATCGTTGCAATCGCGGGATTGGCCGAGCTCCANNTNGCAAATTCAGTAATATCTTGCTGGCTACCNTCGATNAAAACTGCGGTNGCNTGAAAGCGGTTCTGCAAGCCNNCNAANGNCAGTGTTTCTGCNGGAGAAACCGTAATTGCTTGCACGGCCTGCNCAAATACNGTNAAAGAAGCATCGGCGATTAAACCGTCAAACGTCGCCTGAATGTCTGTTTGTCCTGCGGCTAAAGCCAGCGCTAGACCATTTTCGTCAATGGACGCTATCGCCGTATTACTTGAACTCCANAATGCTTCATGGGTGACTTCACTACGCACNCCATCTGGNTCTATCATGTAGGCTTTAAAGGCNTGNGATGTGCCTTTATGTATACTGGATACGGCAGGTTCAATGGTTANAGAGCCATTATTTGTAACCGCAAACAAAGCNCCCTCTTTATTACTACAACCCCATAGCAGCAAACTACTGATAAGCATCAGTACAATCGTTTTGAATGACATCACNATTATTTCTCCNCTGGAGTTACGGNTACAGGCACCGNATCAGTGTCTANTTTTTCAACTCNNTGNGTTANATCTGCACGCGCTTTGGCTTTATAAAAAATGGCTTCAATACGACGNTTTTGTTCTCGATGGCTGGCACTGTCATTTTCCAATAAAGGAAAAGTTTGGCCTTTCCCTTCATAGCTAATTCGGGCTGAGGCAATACCTTTAGCGATTAATTTATCGGCAGCNGTCTTAGCGCGTAAATGAGACAATTTTTGGTTAAACTTTTGNGNGCCGGTGCTATCGGCATAACCATTGATATGCACAGAGTATTCAGGATGCTTTTGTAAAAACTTTACCACGGCAAAATTCGGTTTATCCAGCAAGTTTTCTAACTGAAATTGAGCAAACTGATAAGAAAGATTGAACAAGAAAGTACTTTGCGGACANCCATGACCATCAACAGGAACATTGGCCAANGTGTCTAGACATTTGTCCAAGTAGTTNGGTACACCATCACCATCATTATCTTGTAGATCATAACGGCCGCGTTGACCAAAGCGGTAAACTATCCCTGCCTGCGCCGTTAAAGAGTTGCCATCGGTNATCGTCGTGACNTGAGAATTTTGTACGACCGTAGTATCCATATTATANAGGTCGTAGCGCAAGCCCATAGACAAAGCCCAGCTCGGTGTAAAGTACCAATCAACACCGGTTTGCACGGTCGTAACAAAACTTTCATCTCCCGCCAGGCCAGAAGCCGCTGCTGGAGCNGGGCTACTGGTCCAGTATGAATAACCACGACCTATACCACCCGATATGAACCACTCCCAAGTATTAGCATCATCAATAAAACGGTCATGCCTCGCACCNATGCTATAAATATTGAAGTTTCTATCATCATAACTAATACGGTTATAATCAACATACGGTTTTAAAAAGGGAAAATATTCGTTATTGAAAACGGCACTTACACTATAAGCAGTGCCATTTTCGTCAGGGTAATTCAAGCCAGAAATACCGCCATTGGTATGATTAACCCCAGGATCAGTAAAAGCAAAACCCGTTTTAAATGCTAAGCTATCAAGGTAAATTTTATCAANAGGTTTTTGTACCTCTGCCCATACNGGAAATATTAAAANATTTGCNCATAAACTAATTAAAAGCAGCTTTTTCATCGAGGTACTATCCCTNTNTGTTNGTCGTCACTTGAGAATCCATCTTAACGATACAAATAAAACTATTTNAAGCGGTGTTCATTNTCGTATTNNAAAAAAGTAAGCANGCCATTTANACCTCAATCTAAGTATCTATTTATACAAAAACGTCGTTAAATGTCTGAATAAATGNATTNTAAAGAAATAGTTTGAACCTTTCAATAGAGGCGCAGGAAAACATGCAGGTAACCGAAGTATTAGAACGGGATCAGCATGAAGATTTAATCGCTGAACTGATTGATCTCTTAGACTTACTTTTGAGTGAAAATCCAGCGGGATTTTCTGAACACCAACTNTTTAAACTATTTCAGCAAGCTCCCCATGAGTTTTTCGCCACGGATGCTCTGCGCGACCCNTTATTGCTTTTTCAAACTCACTTCTTATTATTTCATTGTCTTTATAATTTAAAACAACGCTGGGCGATCAGCCAGCAAGCTGAATTAGAAATTTCCGCNTTNCTGATTATNAANCGCCCTTTNAATTNTAANCNGGTGACAGAAAAACAGGATCAAGCATTACTGCGCGCCGATCCACTTGCTCAATACTATCTAAACTGGTCTCACTTTTCATCGACGACAGAAGACGATNTAGAAACATTATTAAACAGTTTTTGGCGTAAGGTATTCAACCCGAAAAATGCAGATGANATACAAGATTCATTNAAAATAATGCAACTGGATGCACCCGTCTCCACCCTACANTTAAAAGTACAATATCGTCGNTTAGCTCAANCCCACCACCCCGANAAAGGCGGAGACAGTGAGCATTTCAAAAAGATTTGCCAAGCATTNCATCAACTCAAACAGCACAATNTACTATCTCATTAAGTAATATTATGACGCAGATTAAATTCTTATTTTTTTCATTATTTTTATTCACTNANACCCTGNCTACTCAGGCATTAGTGGTATTGCAGTATCATCATATAGACGAGGGCACTCCTAGTTCGACCAGCATTAGTCCAAACCAATTTTTTCAACACATGCAATTAATTGAAGAGCTGGGATTTGAAGTGGTTGATTTAGAAATCGCCACCAGAGCATTATTGAAAGGTGCCAATGAAGTTTCTGAAACGCTATTAACAAACCAAAACGATAAGCAGGTTGCCATCAGTTTTGATGACGCTTACGCCTCTATCTTTATTAATGCCTATCCAGAATTAAA
>JAESQF010000045.1 GCA_016765295.1 Oleispira sp. | reverse complement strand
TTGCCGCTTTTGGTTCACAGGCCATTGGCCACTACGATACTGCGTCGTTAGAAAATAATAATCTTAGTTCTGGCAAGTCACACCTAATAGAACTGAGTGGCGGCGGACCCGCAGGCTTAGCACTGAATCCAGAGCAATCACTGTTGTACGTTTATACTCGTTTTGATAATGGTATTTCCGTTATTAATACTCAAACGAAGAAAGAAATATTCCATACCTTATTATATAACCCAGAGCCTGAGCACATTACCGCAGGACGCCCCTTTCTTTATGATGCCCGTCTGTCGTCCAGTAATGGTGAAGTTTCTTGTTCTAGTTGTCATATTTTTGGAGACCACGACGGCCTAGCCTGGGACTTAGGAAATCCCGATGCATCGATTAGCGAAAGTCCACTGCCGGTAAAGTTTCAAAAACTACTTGAGCTAGAAATACGCGGTGATTTAGGCATTGATGGTATCGGAGTAACAGACGTAGAAGCGATTAATGGCGGTGCCAGCTTAAACCAGTTTCACCCAATGAAAGGGCCAATGACAACACAAACCCTACGCGGTATGAGCACCCATGGAGCCATGCACTGGCGCGGTGATCGTTCAACGGGTTTCTTCAGTGATGATCCTGAAAATCCAACAGAACAAGATGCCTATGATGAAGAGCTTTCTTTCAAAAATTTCATTGTTGCTTTTGATGGTCTGAATGGCCGCGATGGCGTTATATCAGATGATGACATGCAAAAGTTTTCTGACTTTATGTTATCGGTCACCTTACCGCCAAACCCGGTTAGAGCGATTGATAATTCTTTAACTCCCGCTCAGCAACGAGGAAAATCATTTTACCTTGGCAAGCCAATGGGTTTCGAAGTGGGTCCTCTAAAAAGGCGTTCATCAGGCCTTGGGCCAGAGTTAGAAGTTCTTCTTAACGGTCTTGCGGGGGAGCGCTTTGATGCTGGCTTTACTTGTGAAGGCTGTCATCGCTTGAATCCTGAAGAAGGTCTTTTTGGAACAGACGGGCAGCAAAGTTTTGAACAAGAAACTCAAATAATGAAAATCCCACAACTGCGAAGTGTCTATACCAAGGTCGGTTCTTTTGGCTCATCGCCGACTGTCCGTAATAACCTAAATCACAACCCTGAAGTATCTGACCGGTTTGATTTTCAAGGCGATCAAATTAAGGCATTTGGTTTAATACACGACGGTACCGAAGACACTTTGGAAAACTTCTTAAGCTCTGGTGCATTTGATGACAATGGACTGGGTGCTGGCTTTCAAAATAGTGAGCAACGCCGTGATGTTGAACAATTCATTCTCGCTTATGATTCAGACTTAGCCCCAATTGTTGGCCAGCAGGTTACGGTCACCCGCGATAATACAGCGTCAACAAAACGCGCTAAGCTATTGCTTTCAAGAGCGGATAAAAGATTCCGTTCAAAAATATTGGGCGGTAAAGTTAAAGAAGCCGATATTGTAATTAAAGGTTTAATTGACGGCAAAGAGCGTGGCTTTTTATACGACGGTAAAAGCCTATTGGGAGTGATGAAGTTTAAATCTGATAAGGGTCAAGTGATTAGGCGATTAAGTCGTTTACTGGCCGCATTTGATGGCCCAGCAACCTTTACTGCGGTACCTCCGGGCTCTGGTAATCGTATTGGGCTTGATCGTAATTTGGATGGAGTTTTGAACGGCTTAGAATAACTAGATACTGAGCGCCGTCTTTTTGAAGGCGGCGCTTAGTGGTTTTTTTAATTCACACCATGAATCGCAGACAAAGTCAGTTAAGCCGCTTTCTCTTGCCCACTTGGAAATCCTAGAATAATAGAACCTATCATCACCAAGCCTAAAAACCAGCAATACACCACCGCAGTAACGAAATCCAAAGGTGATAAGCCAGACAAAGACGCTGCCAATAGCATCTGCGCGCCATAAGGTAAAACCCCTTGAATCACGCAAGCGCTAATATCCATAATGCTGGCACTGCGTTTGGCATCCACGCCATAGCGTATTGAAATATCTTTAGCCAAGCTACCTGAGATCAAAATCGCCACTGTATTATTAGCCGTACAAATATTCACTAAGGTAACACCTGCTGCAATACTTAACTCTCCCATACGTCTATGGGCTTTAGGTTCTGCTTGCTCACGGGTTAAGCGATCCAGTTGTACTGCCAGCCAATCTAAGCCACCACCTAACTTCATCATGGCGCCCAAACCACCAATAAACAGCGAGAGAATCAAAATCTCCTGCATATTGCTGTAGCCTTTATAGATATCACTCGACAATAGCGCCAACGAATAATCTGGCACCTGCCATAAGCCAATCAAAGCAGCGACAACAATACCGGTGAGTAGAACCACCAAAACGTTCATACCAGAGACAGCCAGCCCGAGCACTAATAAATAGGGCAACATTTTAATAACTGACGCATCGGGGTCTACTACCACTTGAGCGGCATCCCCTTGAACGAATAGCCAGATAATCGTGAGCAATGCCGCTGGCACCGCTATCTTAAAATTTAAGCGAAATTTATCGCGCATGTTGCAGCCTTGCGTGCGCGTGGCAGCAATGGTGGTATCAGAAATAATAGAAAGGTTATCTCCAAACATGGCCCCGCCCATAACGGTACCCATGGTTAATATAATGGGTAAATCAGACACTTCAGACACGCCTACGGCAATAGGCGCAACCGCCGCAATAGAACCCATAGATGTGCCCATGGCCGTGGCCATAAAGGCCGTCATAATAAACAAACCCGGTAACACAAAAGAAGGAGGTATCACACTTAGGCTTAAGTTCACCACAGCATCTACGCCACCAATGGCTTTTGCTACACTGGCAAAACCGCCTGCCAATAAGAAGATCAGCAACATGGTCACTATGGCGGGATTCGCACAGCCTTGAACAAACTGATCTACCCGTTGATTAATATTCCCCTTGGCCAATAGCAAAGCCAGAATAACCGCAGGCAGTATCGCCACGGGGGCCGATATTTTATAAAAAGCGAATTCAACACCTGCCGCTTGATAATATAAGCCACTGCCAATAAACAGCGCCATAAATAGAAGCATGGGCAGTAATGCCCAAGGGGATTTATTCGTCATGATCATACTCGTGATAATAATTACTGGTGATGAAAGACCTAGGTCTTTTATAAAGATTAGCCCACCTTTGTGGAAGTAACCTTGTCATCCTTGAGTCGCAGAAAATGTGCAGAAAAAAAAGCCGCATGACCTATTTAAAGGTGATGCGGCTTGTTAAAATTTTGGTAGGACTACCCAGATTCGAACAGGGACCTCTACCATGTCAAAAGACACCCTAATGCGCGTATCATACTGATAGATAAAGGATTTAACACTGTATATTACATTTCCTAACGCTATAACTTAAATCAATGGCCAAAACTAATTCGCTACCTCGAAGATTGCGGATTGAATATTGATAACAATCAGGCAATAAAAAAGCCAGTTGATCTCTCAACTGGCTTTTAAAGGCACACTGTTTAATTAAATGTTCAGAGCAATACTCAGTGTAAAGTTAAGGAGTACCGTCTGCATAAAATTCAACAAGAGGTTCTACTCCGCAACCATTGAAAGTCGTGGCAATTTCTGCGCCATCTGTTTCAATGATGTTCATAGTACCGCTATCAATAGAACCATCTGCACAGTATTGAATCTGATCGAAGCTCACTGCTAGCTCGCCAAGAACGTCATTGTAGGAAATATCTGCCGAACCGGTATAGCCGTTAGGTGAAGTAACGGTTAGGCCATTCACTGTGTAATTGTTGCCAGCACCAGAGATATTAGCATCGATTGAGCAAGTTCCATTTTCGCATATTTGAGTGAAGTTATAATTACCTGCAACACCATCAAATATGACCTCTGCATTTACAGCCAATTGCTGACCAGAATCAGTTTCGCTATATCCTACAGTACCCAGCATTTCAACAATAACATCAGCAATGTCTGCATCAAATGCATCATACTTGATAGTGTATACATCCACTACATCCCCTGCAGACTTTAGATCCTCTAGATCCTCTAGATCCAGTCCAGTCAGTTCAAGTGAATAACTAGACTCATCAACGATTAAATGAGCACCACCGGATAATGTAAGCTCGTCACCAGTCGGATTTCCATCAATTTTTAATTTTGAGCAATATGCAGCTGCTTTGAAGTTAACCTCAGTCACAGTTCCTTGAATATATGCTTTGCCAGGAGGAACACAATCACCCACAGGACGTACGCCAACATACAACCCAAATTGCTCAACAGCATCAAGACCGTTTAATTGTTCTACCAATAGGTCGCCCAACTGACTGCTATAGTCTGCCACATAATCAAATGCCAACTCGTAATTAGCGACATCTTCTTCATACTTAAAAAAGGTAGCGGCTTTAACAGCGGCTTGAATATCACCTGATATCTTAGTGCTATATGCATCAACAAAGCCAAAATTTGGATCAACTGGATCAGGATTAGTTGAATCAGGATTAGTTGAATCAGGATTAGCTGGATCAGGATTAGTTGGATCAGAATTACCTGGACCTTCACCGGAGTTATCAGCACCGGTATCATCCGTACCGCCGCCGCCACCGCCGCCACCGCCGCCACAACCGGTTAAAACCAAAGCGGAGAAGAGCGTACTAAGCATTAATGTTTTATTGAGTTCCATATTTATTACCTCTTTAATTATTATTTTATTTTTGGGCTATAAAGTTTTTGTTAATGTGTCTAGTTTGTTTTTAGATCATATGCGCCATCGTGAGAATTAATTCCTGCTGTGACCAGTTTATATGGTCTAAAACGTATTAAATCAGGCAAACACACTACTTTTATTAAAGTTAGAAGATGATTCTTAGTTAAAAAATCAACGAACAATCTATAGCCATATATATATCCAGACGGAGGGTGAAAAGCAATACTAATGCTTCAGATGAAATGTAAATGTTGTCTTTTGATTGGTTCGATTTTTAGTGGGTACGATCTTTTGTTGGTACATTGGTTAATGTATAAAGTAGCAAATTAAAAGAAAATAATACGCAGAATAGAGGCTGTAGATAAATTGTGCGGCTTAGAAAAAATACTGACTGACATTCGGACTATCAAATCTTTATTTTTATCGTTTACAGTATGAGTCACGTATTGGTATAGCTTTGAATCTGAAAATCGTGATATCGAAAAGCAATTTATGGATTGAGGAGGATTGCAAAAATTAATCAAAATCATTTGCAGTGACTGTGACATTAACAAACACATATCCGTTCATGGTTACGCAATTACTATGGTGCTCATTTAGTCGAATCAGGGTTAAATCTTCGAGTGATTCAGAACGAAATGGGTCATGAGTGTCCGAGAGCAATAGCTCTTTATACTCAGTTTACGGATGTCACTTATCAAAAAACAAATACCATAATTGATTGAATGATAAGGCGATTAAATATTAAATTGGATGATGATATATAAAGCCATATTGGCTTGTGACTCCGTGACGCTAAAGAAAGGTGTAGAGTCGCGCTTCACCAATTGATAGAGAAAACTGCATATCAAGGGCATTCTGAAGCGCAAAATTTATTAGTAAAGCACTTAATAATAGACTGGGGCGTAGTCCGTGAATCTCGAAGGGGGATGCGGTTATTAATCGATTTAGCAGGCACCCGAAAGCATAAAATTTTTATTTATGATGACACCGAGACTTCATGAATCGCAGGCATAAAAAAAGCCACTAATAAGCGGCTAATTTTAAACAGAATTTTGGTAGGACTACCCAGATTCGAACTGGGGACCTCTACCATGTCAATATAAGACCCTAAGCCATTGATTTTACTAGATATCTTACAATACCTTGCCCTATCTTACCTCAGCTGCATTTCGTTAAANCTTTNGAAANTNTAAAATCTGATTTTTTAAACATTTTCAAACACTTAGANCNACTTTGTGGGCACATTGCCTNTGACATNTACCCTTAAAATAGNNATTTCAGACCTTATTTCTGGTAAACATTAGGCACCATGTAGATCTGTATGCTGATCATATCAAAAAAGANNNTCTGAATATAAAATNATACGTTAATCGTGTTTTTATNNGTNATTAGAACTNTATTTGAATCGAAAGGATCNAGCAATACTTCATCCAGCAGCCGCAATTGCAGCATCTGATTNGTTTGNTGNAATTGCTCATTCGTCAATAATTGCCTGCTATGAATATCGTCCTTGTCTAGCAATAGATTTTGCATCAGATCGCTNACACCATGAGATTCATTCNCCGTAGTCTCGCTACTCAGCAAAGAATCCACATCATAGTTTTCCACTATTTGTTTTTCTGATTTTTCAGTCTCAACGAAAGCTCCCAATAACTTACCGTCATGAGATTCTGTAGAAGTGCTGATACTGGTGCTGGATTTAATGTCAAAGCGGGTCTGCTGATAACGAACATCCTCAGCATCTAGCCTGTCAGTATAGATCCCGCTCAGTTCAAAGACTGTATTTGCTGCTTCGATATCTTTCCATGTTCATCACTCATTCTGGTATCAAGGGATAATTTAACATCGAAACCACGCTCCTGAAGTGATAACAAATCGTTGGGAACCCTGTCTTTTCGGCTGGAGAAATTGAATTCAAAATCCGCCAGTGGAATAAATATCTGATCTGCTCGAATACCATCATCTACACGACTTTGATTCACCTCATCCCGATACTCCTGCCCTGCTTGGCTGGCTTGTTTCAACTCTTTTTGTGTAAGCTCAAAACCGGTGCCGAGTACTTCTTGCATCATTCGCAGCTGAATATCATCAGATTTAGCCTTCTCTCCACTTTGCTCAAGTAGTTTCAAGTAATGCTCAATCGCTTGTTGCTTGCCTTTTTGACTGTATGACAACTGATCAGTTTTATCGATCTTGATTTCTGCCAGATTACCATCAAAGCTGAACTCGATTTCACGAGTATTTTCATCGTTCCTATAATTCAGTTTAAGGTCAGACTGACCACCACCACTCCCCCTCAGAGACAGGCTCTCTATGGTATCAAAAGAGGTAAGATCCAAATCTTTAAGCGAAGGCTCTCCATCATTGAAATAGCCGGAAGCAAAGGCTTCCAGTTTTTCGGCAAATTCTTGTATCTGTCTTTGTTCTTCCTTTGACAATTTACCCTGAATATTAAAGTCAATTTCAGTGCGATTAAAACGTGCCCCCTGACCAGGTTTTGAGATCGTAAGTTCATCAGATTGAAAAATTATCTCATCTGGTTTCTTACCAAGCCCTGAAAAACTTTGAATATTGAATTCTACCTTAACACCAGAACTGGTGGTCAGATTCAGACTGAAGTCCTGTACAAGAGATTCTCTTTTTATCGAAAGGTCACTAAAATCGACAGGTTGATTTGCACGAGTTTTGTCGACAAAGTATTGATAGCGGCGCATATCTTGATGATAGGAAGTTTCATCACCTTTCAGCAACTCAGAGAATCGATCTCCGATACCGTTTATACGATTCTCCTGCTTTAAACTAAAGCCAAATCGATCTAGCTGATTCAACAACCTAGAGCTGATTTCCGACAATTGATCTTTATTTTCAAATACCGAAGTACGTAACTCAACAGGAGGCTCAAATACTACAATTCTTGAGGGTGCCTGAGTTCTGTTTAGATCAACCTTTACACCTTCTTCTTTCTTCAGCCTCTGAATGGGATTACTAGAATCAGGCTTAACCGTGGATATGTGCTCCAGACTCAACTTATTGGCGGAAACCGAGCTGTTAAGTGAAGGGCCAATTACTGTTGGAAGAAAAGGAGGGACTTTCATCGCTATTACCCATAGAGGTCATATGTTAGTGCTGTATCGGCCTCTAAAAGCTATTCTTGAGTAAGCTATTATTAGTATTTTTGAGCAGCATTGAGGTACACACTGTAGGCCTTACTCGTAATGAAGAGAAAAAT
>JAESQF010000006.1 GCA_016765295.1 Oleispira sp. | reverse complement strand
CACTAAAAAGACACTATACCGCCAATGGCGGGAAAAAGGAAAACACTCTGGATATAATAAGTAAATCACTTTTAAATAGTCTGAATGGTTCAGGCACAAATTAATCTTTTAAATATTTTCAATTATGAGTAGCATTAAAAATCACGTACAGTTAGTCGGTAATGTTGGTGGAAAGCCAACCATTACAAACCTTGAAAGCGGAAAGAAAGTAGCCCGTTTTTCATTGGCAACCAATGAGCATTACAAAAATGCCAAAGGTGAAAAACAAACGGATACCAATTGGCATACCGTTGTGGCTTGGGGAAAGACCGCTGAAATTATCGAAAAATTTGTAAGCAAGGGCAAAGAAATCGGAATCGTGGGGAAACTTAAAACCAGAAATTATACTACCGATGATGGAAACGAACGCTATGTTACCGAAGTGGAAGCAAACGAAATCGTATTATTGGGAAGCAGTAAGTAAATCAAAAATTAAAGAGGGCATCTCTCTGGAAAAGTTCTGCCCTCTTTTTCATCATTAACCTTAATAAGAATAACAATGAAAGACAAAGTTAACGAAATACAGATTAGTTACAAAGAGCGGATAACGTCCCCTTTTTGGCACAAGATAAGTTCTTCCAAAGATGCTTCCGAGCTTCTCTATGAGCATTGGAACAAGAACACCATAGAAGTACATGAATCCTTTAAAATAATGTTGCTGAACAATAGTGACCGCAAACACTAATATATCTAAAAAACACTTCCGAATGAGGCTTTAGATGAGTATAATAAAAGTCTTATCATTTTAATATAATTACAAAAAAAAGGCTATTCTATTTCTTCAAGGTGGCTAATATTATTTACCCAAACTACGTATTTAAGAATCATAAAAAAACATTTTTGACTAATTTAATAGGTAACCAAATAAAACAGCTTAGTATGATATGAGCTTTTATTTTTAAATGATAAAAAAATATAATTAAGAGTANTTGAAATAAATTTAGGCACAGGATACTTTTATTACCATCAGTATATTATTTCTTTCTGGGTATACCATTTATTTACCTCATAAGATTTGGTTTAATGTGCTTGGTCAGTCTCAAGATTAAGTAGTTCGTCTGACTTAAGACCTACTTAATCAAGGTCTACACACTCTTAAAAGGACAATTCACAACATAAATGTTTTTATTTCTCATATCGACCATATGTTTGTTGTGCGAAAATTACTACTGGTCATATAACCGAAATCGGTGAGTATGGCATTTCAATTCTTAAGTACAAGCTGTCGTTCAGCTTTAAATATAGTAAGTAGCACCTATGGTCTCTTATTACATTATTTCTCAAACAACTTTAGTTTAGCCTATTTTTTAGAGCCACGTGCTTTATTTGAATGCAGAAAGAATGCCTTAGGATACTTGCGCCTTTTAGCATGTCTCATCCATGATTTCCCTTTTCACAACCTAAAACCCCTATTCCTAACAAATCTAAGTAAAAACATATTTGCTACAGGTTTCCTATGGATTTCTACACCTTACCTTTTTTATAATACATATAGGCTTAGAGGTCCCACGTGGTGGTTTCGGATATAAACGTATTACCCACTTCTTTATATGCAAAACAGTTTCTGCATAAACAACCTAGGTTGTTACATTCTAAAAAACCAATTATTTAATAGACAGCTATACTGTCAAGGCTTCTATAAATGAAGTCGAACACCAAATATTTAAAATATGAAACCATTTAAAATATGAAACCATTAAAAATAGTACAACTGATTATCATCATGTGCGGTAGTTATTCTTTTGCACAATTCGGTGTAGGAACGACAAGCCCTAATGCATCAGCTCAATTAGAAGTCGTATCAAATAACAAAGGTATTCTAATACCTCAATTGGCTTTGACCTCCGTAGTGGATACCAGTACAATTACGAACGGAAATATAGAAAGCCTTCTAGTATATAATACAAGTAATGCCTCTGGTCTTACACCAGGGTATTATTATTGGAGCAATTCTAAATGGAACAGACTGGCAACTACAGATGGTAGTGGAGCAGTTACAGTAGATGATAATTTAACATCAACAAGTACTACAAATGCTTTGTCTGCCAATCAAGGAGTGGTTTTAAAAGGCTTAGTCGGTGTAAATACAGCAAAGACAGGTATTACAACTACCCAAGCAACTGCTATTAGTGACAATACCACTAAAGTAGGAATTACTACTATTCAGGCAGCAGACATTTCAGCCAACAAAACAGGAGTAGCGGCTAATGTAATCGCTTTAGGAACAAAAGCAGATAAAACTAATGTATTAGAGTTGGACAATACAACGGTCTTTACGCCAGCAGCAGATTATGAGCCGGCAACAAAAAAGTACGTAGATGATAATAGTACCAATGTAACGGTTACCGATAATCTAACATCGACAAGTACTACCACGGCACTATCAGCTAATCAAGGAAAAGTATTAAAAGATTTAGTAGATATAAATACCGCAAAGGCAGGAATTTCTACAGGTCAAGCCAGNGCCATTGTAGTGAATACCGCAAAAACAGGAATTACAACAGGGCAAGTTAGCGCCATCGTTGCCAATACAGCCAAGGTAGGCATTACTACAGCCCAAGCAGCTGATATTGCAGCTAACAAAACAGGTCTAACAACCAAAGTAGATAAGGTTTCAGGCAAAGAATTGTCTGCCAATGATTTTACCGATGTTCTAAAAACCAAACTAGATGGTTTAGCCAATACAGCGGTAACGGATAATCTAACATCGACAAGTACAACAGAGGCACTATCTGCCAATCAAGGAAAAGTATTAAAAGATTTAGTAGCTATAAATACAGCAAAGGCAGGTATTTCTACGGCGCAAGCCAGTGCCATTGTAGTGAATACAGCAAAAACAGGAATTACTACCACTCAGGCAAGTGAAATTACAGCCAACACAGCTAAAGTAGGAATTACAACTACGCAGGCAGCAGACATTACGGCCAACAAAGCCGCATTACCTAATAAGGTAGATAAAGTAACAGGCAAAGAATTATCTGCTAACGATTTTACGGATGTATTAAAAACCAAACTAGATGGTTTAGCAAATACAGCTATTACCGATAATCTAACATCGACAAGTACAACTAATGCACTTTCTGCGAATCAAGGAAAAGTATTAGAAGAGACCAAATTAAATAAAAGTCTAGCAGATGGAGCTGTTTTTATTGGTAATGCTTCTGGCGATGCTACAGCTCAGACAATGAGTGGTGATGCTACGATGACCAATGCAGGAGCACTTACGATAGCTAACGATGCTGTAACCACAGTAAAAATCACAGACTTAAATGTTACAGCTGCCAAATTAGCGGCAGATGCCGTAACAAGTGCAAAAATAACCGATGCCACAATAGTAGAAGCAGATTTGGCAGATAATGCCATAACCAATGCAAAGATTGCAGATAATGCAGTGGACGGAACAAACATTGCCATAACAAGTGAAGCGGCAGGTTCTGTAATGTATAATGACGGAACAAACTGGGTAGATTTGCCAGCAGGAACAGCAGGACAAAGTTTGGTAATGAATACAGGTGCAACAGCACCAGAGTGGACAACTGGGGCAGCTGGAACAACAGAAGAGTTAATACATTTCAGTGTAAATCCTTTATTGATTAATAGTACATTGGGTGATACTGGTGGATCTAACGGGGCTGCAATGTGGGGGTCGGCATCTTCTACGCATAGACTTTTTAATCCGAATAATATAATTGATGCTGACGGCTACAGTTTAAATCTACCAATAGGTACATATGAAGCAATAACAAATGTTAGGGCTAATAGTAGTTTGCTTACAGAAACAGGGATTTTCCTTGATGGAATTGAATTATCTCATTTAGATGCACCAGTACAAACAGGCTCGGGTGCACCGAGAACCATATCGAGTACAACACAACCCATAATTTTCAAAGTAACTGCGGTTGGTGGTTCTAAAATGGTTCTTAAAAAACAAGCGGCATCGGGGACATTATCTAATTTTTCCTTTACATTAAAACAACTTCCTGTATCAACAATAACAAAAATTAATGCATCATCTGGCATCACCGTAAACGACCAGGCTAGCAATGGATATATGGATATTGGAGATATGCGCATACAGTGGGGTAGAGAAACCTATGCAGGTGGCTTAGATACTGTTACATTTCCTGTCACATTCGCCGATGCCAATTATAGTGTCAGCCTTAACTCTACCTATAATCCTGGTTCCGCAACGGTTTATAGTAGCGCTAGACTATTAACTAATACTGGATTTGTTTTTTATTGTTCCTATTCCAGTCATACTTCCAATGGAGGCACCATAGGCAAACCAACAACTTGGATGGCAATTGGTAAAAAACCTTGATGTTCATTTCAATAAAGAAATCAAATATTAACAAATTATAATTAAACCCATGAAAACAATCAAATTAGTATCGTTTATCCTTTTCTTTTACAGCAGCTATTCCTTTGCCCAATTTGGTATAGGAACGGCAAGTACAAACCCTTCTGCACAACTAGAAGTCGTAGCCACCGATAAGGGGGTATTGATCCCTCAAATAGCGTTAAGTTCAGATACTGACGCCACTACCATTATCAATGGCAATATAGAAAGTTTATTGATCTACAATACCAATACCAGTAGTGGACTCTCCCTTGGTTATTATTATTGGAACAATGCCAAATGGAATAAACTGGCGACTACCG
Source organism: Oleispira sp. (assembly GCA_016765295.1). Taxonomy (GTDB): domain Bacteria; phylum Pseudomonadota; class Gammaproteobacteria; order Pseudomonadales; family Oceanobacteraceae; genus Oleispira. The sequence continues at coordinate 1,430 of JAESQF010000006.1, read as the reverse complement.
ACGGCACCCATATTTCAAAAGCAGCAGTTAGCTCAAGTAACGGATCTATTAGCGGAACTGCGACCGATGCCGTATTTACTGCCATGGACTTGGAAGTCAAGGTAGACAATAGTACCCTTGAAGTTGATGTCACTAATGGCGTTCAGGTAAAAGACGAAGGAATTATAACTTCCAAGATAGCCGACAATGCCGTGGACGGAACCAAGATACAGGTAACGGGAGAAACCCAAGGTTCTATGTTGTACAATAATGGTACGGACTGGGTAGATTTTCCTATAGGCACCGCAGAGCAATTTCTAAAAATGAACACGGCCGGTACTGCCCCAGAATGGGTAACTCCGATTTCTAAAAGAATTGGCGAGTTCGTATACGCCAAATCAGGAAAAACGGAAGCAAATGGTTACTTGCCCGTAACCCCGGGGACTATTGTAAATGGTGCAACTACGTACCCCTTATGGGCCGTACAATACCCTGAATTTGTGTCCGGCAATGATATTGTATTCCCTACTGATGTAGATGGGATGTTCCTGAGAAATGTTGGAGGAAACGCAGCCAGCGAAGGACTTGCTCAAGATGCTGCTACTGCTATGCCTACAACTCCATTCTCTACTGGATCTTCAGGCAGTCATGTACATACTGTAAGTAATGCTTTATCAAACTTAGCTTATAGTTCTGATGAGGGGGGGGATGGTACTCTATCCACTATGACCGATGACCAGAATCAAGGGTCAATAAATAAATTCAGACACAATCATAGTGTTACAGGTGGTGCGCACTCCCATTCCATTACTAGTGGTGGTGATGCCGAGACACGTCCAGGCAATAGATCCTATCAATTGTACACCATAGTAGATACATACTAAAAAAGGCAAATTATAATAAGATAATCATATGAACTATTTATATAAAAAAGGGCTTTTGTCTCTACTGTTAGGGTGCGGTTTGGCAGCCCACGGTCAGATCAGCAACGAAGGTACACTTACCGTCACAGAAAATACAACAGTTGTATTTTCTGAAGATTTCACCAATAAAACTGCCGGAACATTGAGCAACAATGGCATAGTACATCTAAAGCAAAACCTAATCAACAATGGTGGTTTTACTTTTGACAATCTTTTGAGTATTGAGGCCATAACCAATTTTTCAGGAAATACCATACAACATATTTCTGGTACAGCCTTACTAGAAATACCGCACCTAACATTATCGAATGCTGCGGGTTTTGAATTGCTATCGGATATTTTGGTAAGCAAACATGCAAACTTTGCAAATGGCATTTTAAATAATCGTGATTTTGGAGGAGAGCTGACATTTGAACCCAATGTGAGTCTTAGCAATGTGGGCGACCAAAGTCATGTTAACGGTAGCATCTTAAAAACCGGCAATGATAATTTTATATTCCCTATAGGGGGCAATGGTCAATATCATTC
>JAESQF010000119.1 GCA_016765295.1 Oleispira sp. | reverse complement strand
TGAAATGTCGCCAAATGACTATTTCAGTAAAAACTTGTTGTGACTTTAGTAAAATGTAACAAAAAAATGTTTTGAATGGGGCTATTACGCCCTTTCCTGCACCAGAAGTGACATCGCAAGGCATGACGCGGCTCGAAATATATTCCATCCCACAATTTTTAAAAGTATTGAGTTGAAAACTTTTGGCTTGCCACGTACTCGCAGTTTGCCTAACCCTGTTTTTCTTTTCACAACGCTGTTGGTTGCTTCAATTCCTGAACGCTTTTTATACCTTGTTCGAAAAGCATCTGTCTCTTCTTCTCGACGACGCTCTGCCAAACGCCGTTGCTTTGGGATTTGAACTTACCGCAATACGTTCAATTCCTGGCCAATTCGCATCCAGCCACTGACGACATTGGGCCAACGATTGAGCATGGGAATAAACCTTAGTTAGCTCTACCTTTGAGCTTGTATTGTCTTCTTTCAATAACTCTTCTTTTAATAAGAAGTGATGATGAATCCGCAACGCCACCTCACCACAAATATTTAAATTAGAGTCAACAAAACTATCTAAAGTATGAGTAATCACACCCTCAGTTGAGTTTTCAACAGGAGCCACACCAAAGTTCGCACCACCTGCTTCTACTTCACGAAATACATCCGCAATAGAACCTTGGCTTTGACAATCAACCGCATGGCCAAAGTGTTTCAACGCCGCTTGCTGGGTAAAGGTGCCTTCTGGCCCTAAATATGCAATTTTCATTGGCTCTTCTAACGCCAAACATTGCGACATAATTTCTCTAAAAAGTCGCGCAACACCTTCCGCCGGTAACGGCCCAGTATTACGTTCCATCACTCGACGCAAAACCTGCGCTTCACGTTCTGGACGATAAAATACAACAGATTCACCCGGCTTAGAAAAATGTTCTTTTACATCAGCAACTTTCTGAGCGCATTGAGCACGCTGATTAACAAACTGCTGAATTTGCTGATCGATACTATCAATCTCATCGCGCAGCTTGCCTAATTCTTCAGCTTCTGTGGTAAAACTATTATTCGTCATGGAATCCGTCTTCATCTAAATTATTAAGAGTTTGCTTGAGCAAACCTATCCATTCTCTTTCGCAAAATTGGCCATAAAAGCAATCAAGGCATCAACCGCCTTTTCTTCTACTGCGTTGTAAATACTCGCACGCATACCACCGACGCTGCGATGACCCGCAAGACTTAATAAGCCCGCTTTTTCACTTGCCACCAAGAAAGCTTTATCTAAATTCTCATCTATCAAGGTAAAAGGCACATTCATAAGAGAGCGATTATTGATCGCTACGGGATTTGCGTAAAAAGCATTAGTATCGATAAATTCGTACAGTTTTTTGGCTTTACGCTGATTAATTTCAGCCATGGCCTTAACTCCACCCTGCTCTTTTAACCAAGCGAAAACCAAGCCCGCCAAATACCAAGCATAACTCGGGGGCGTATTGTACATAGAGTCGGTATCGGCCATTACCTTATAAGTAAACATCGTCGGGGTACCTTCAAGAGCGTCATCTAACAAATCGTCTCGAATGATGACAATACACAAACCCGCTGGGCCGATATTCTTTTGCGCCCCCGCGTAGATCATCGCAAACTTACTGACATCAATTTCTTCTGACAAAATTGCAGAAGAGTAATCAGCAACTAACGGCACGCCATTAGTTTCAGGTATGTAATCAAATTGCACACCACCGATTGTTTCATTCGGCGTATAGTGAACATAAGCGGCATCAGGGTTGAGCTGTAACTCTTCTTGGCTAGGTGCAGAGGTAAATTTATTACCTGCTGTTGTTGCTGCGACATTCACATCACAAAAGCGCTTCGCTTCCGCAATCGCTTTTTTAGACCACTGCCCGGTATTAATGTAATCCGCAGATTTCTTACCACGCAACAAATTCATCGGGATCATAGCAAACTGACTACTGGCACCGCCCTGCATAAACAAAACTTTGTAGTTATCTGGAATAACCATCAGATCGCGCAAATCTTGCTCGGCTTTTTTTGCAATACCGACAAATTCAGCAGAGCGATGACTCATCTCCATGACAGATAAGCCTTTACCTTGCCAGTTTAGCAATTCAGCTTGAGCTTGAGTTAATACATCTGTAGGTAATGCGGCAGGACCTGCGCAAAAATTATATAAACGAGTCATGATATTTAATTCCAAACTTAATATATTGTTCAACTATATTTTTATCAACTCTGCTTAAAAAAGCGGAATTATTTTCCCTGCGTTAAAAGCAGAAAAAAGCGCTGACTAATAATGAAATAATTCATCGTAATCAGCACTTTTATTATCTAACTAACCAGCACAATAACCGCTAACGAATTACTCTTCGTCAGTATCATCCACATTCTGGTCTTCGTTACTGCTATCGCCAGCATTTACATCATCTAATTCATCTGCTATTTGCGAATCCACTTCAGCTTCGTCAGTTTGAGTACCATCAGCGGCTAAATATTCAAGACCATCATCAACTTCTTCTGGCTCACAAACACGCTCAACACCAATCAAACGCTCTTTTTCAGCCACTTTAATTAAGCGCACACCCTGGGTATTACGACCCAAGCAAGAAACTGAATCAGCTGAGGTACGCACTAGCGTTCCCTTATCACTGATCAACATCACTTCATCATTTTCAAAGACTTGAACTGCACCAATAATCATACCGTTACGTTCGTTCACCACCATTGCCTTAACGCCTTGAGTGCCACGGCCTTTGGTTGGGAATTCTGTAATCTCGGTACGCTTACCATAACCACGGTCACTGGCGGTTAATAGCATGCCACCCTCTTCTGGTATAACCAGCGAGATAACATTTTGGCCTTCTTGAATCCTAATACCACGAACACCACGAGCCGTTCGACCCATTGCGCGCACATCTGATTCTTTAAAGCGGTTCGCTTTACCCGCATCCGTCAACAATAAAATATCTTTAGTGCCATCGGTAATCGCCACACCAATCAAGTGGTCACCTTCATCCAATTCACAGGCAATTAAACCGCTTGAACGTGGACGCTGGAAATGCTCTAAACTGGTTTTCTTCACAGTGCCTTTTGAGGTCGCCATAAAGATAAATTCTTCACCGGTAAATTCTGGTAATGGCAAGATAGCAGTAATTCGCTCGTCTTCACCCAGATTTACAACGTTGATCATTGGACGACCTTTAGCGTTACGGCTTGCTTGAGGAATGTCATATACCTTCAACCAAAACACCTTACCGGCATCGGTAAAACATAAAACCGTATCATGGCTATTGGCGATCATTAGATGTTCAACATAATCATCATCTTTAACCGTTGCCGCCGACTTACCTTTACCACCACGACGCTGAGCTTGATAAACATCCATCTGCTGAGTCTTGGCGTAACCACCATGAGAAATGGTTAATACTAGATCTTCTTCTGGGATTAAATCCTTCATAGTCAAATCACGCTTACTGGCAATGATTTCAGTACGACGCTCGTCACCGTATTCTTCTTTAATTGCCGCTAATTCATCACGAATTATTTGCAATAACATTTCAGGAGAACCCAAAATATCTAAATGCTCTTTAATTTCTTCAAGCTTCTGCTGATACTCTTCAATCAGTTTCTCATGCTCAAGACCGGTAAGCTTTTGCAGACGCAAATCAAGAATCGCTTGCGCTTGTAAAGGAGAAAGATGATACATGCCATCATGCATACCAAACTCCTCACCCAGGTCATCAGGGCGACAGGCATTTTCACCTGCACGCTCTAAGAAACCCGTCACCGAACCTGGAGACCAAGGCGTGGCGATTAAGCTCGCTTTTGCTTCAGCACCGGTAGTGGATTTTTTAATCAAAGCGATAATCGGATCAATGTTACTTAACGCAATCGCTAAGCCTTCTAGCAAATGGCCTCGTTCACGGGCTTTGCGTAATTCATAAATAGTACGACGCGTTACCACTTCACGACGGTGACGAACGAAGGCTTCAAGCATCTGCTTCAAGTTCAACGTTTGTGGCTTACCATCCATCAAGGCAACAACGTTAATGCCAAATACTGACTGCAACGCTGTTTGCGAGAATAAGTTGTTCAACGTTACTTCTGGCATTTCACCGCGACGAAGATCAACCACGATACGCATACCGTCTTTATCAGACTCGTCACGTAGCTCAGTAATACCTTCGATTTTCTTATCTTTAACCAGCTCGGCGATTTTTTCGATCAAGCGTGCTTTGTTTAACTGATAAGGAATTTCAGTGAAAACGATCGACACCTTGCCGTTCTTTTCGTTTTCTTCAAAATGATGACGGGCGCGCATATGAATGCGTCCACGACCTGTGCGGTACGCTTCAACGATACCGTCACGGCCATTAATAAAAGCACCGGTTGGGAAATCTGGGCCAGGAATGTGCTCCATCAAACCATCGATATCCAACGCTGGATTATCAATCAAAGCCAAACAAGCAGAAACCACTTCATTTAAATTGTGAGGTGGAATATTGGTCGCCATGCCTACAGCAATACCGGAGGAACCATTAATCAATAGGTTCGGTACACGGGTTGGCATAACTTCAGGAATTTGCTCAGTGCCATCGTAGTTGGGTACGAAGTTCACTGTTTCTTTATCGATATCCGCTAATAACTCATGACTGAGCTTATCCATACGAATTTCGGTATAACGCATTGCGGCAGCAGAGTCGCCATCAACAGAACCAAAGTTACCTTGGCCGTCGATTAGCGTATAACGCATAGAGAAATCTTGCGCCATTCGAACGATGGTATCGTAAACTGCAGAGTCACCGTGTGGGTGATACTTACCAATTACGTCACCGACCACACGGGCCGACTTTTTATAGGCTTTATTCCAATCATTACCTAGTACGTTCATCGCATGCAGAACACGTCTGTGCACAGGTTTTAAACCATCACGCACATCTGGTAGAGCACGGCCAACAATTACACTCATCGCGTAATCGAGGTAAGACGTTTTTAACTCGTCTTCAATATTAATTGGCGTTACGTCTTTGGCTAACTCACCCACAGTTTTCTCACCCATAGCTTTTACCCATCGAATGTTGGCCTGTCTCTGTCGAATAATGGTCTCTCAATGAAAACCTCATTCGATCCTTGTTAATAGCGTTTATAATTAGCGCCAAATCATACCACAAATCAACAAGATACCTAATATTTCACCCTTCTTTCCTGCATCTGTAATCAGGTTAGAGTAAGGAAGATACTTCACCTAGATCAAAGTTTGATTATACTGGGCGAAAAATAGCTAAAAGGATGCTTTCGACATGAATGCAGTGACAAAAAAAGAGACCCAGACTCAAGCAGATTTACGCATTAATGCTAAGTGGATCGTGCCCATTGAAAGCTCATCCAAGCAAGCTGATCAAACCTTAAGCAATCACGTTTTAATTGATCACTGCATCCTAATAAAAGATGGCCTAATTTTAGCGATTGAAAAACAAACGGACTGCCAAATATCCGCGATAGAAACCCTCGACCTTGGCCAGCAAGTATTAATGCCTGGCTGGGTGAATGCTCATGGCCATGCCGCCATGTCATTATTTCGTGGCCTTGCCGACGACCTACCGCTAATGACTTGGCTACAAGAGCACATCTGGCCAGCGGAAAGTCAGCATGTAGACAAGAGTTTCGTTAAAGAAGGTACTGAACTAGCCATCGCTGAAATGATTCAATCTGGCACAACTACATTTGCCGATATGTATTTCTACCCACAACAAAGCGCCGAAGCTGCTTTAAAAGCAGGTATGCGCGCAGTGTGCTTTACCCCTGTGTTAGATTTCCCAACCAACTACGCGCAAAACGCCGATGAGTACATTCGCAAAGCAGTTGAATGCAACGATAGGTTCAACTCTCACCCGTTAAATCAACACCCAATTAATAAGCACAGACTGATTCAAATTGGCTTTGGCCCTCACGCGCCTTATACCGTTTCTGATGAACCTTTAAAAGAAATCACTATATTGGCAGACCAATTGGATATGCCAGTGCAAATCCACCTGCATGAAACCGCTTTTGAAGTAAGTGAGAGCTTAGAGAAATTTAATAAACGCCCCATTCAGCGCTTAGCCGACCTTGGCTTTTTAACCGAGCGTATTAGCTGTGTTCACATGACCCAGATTGATGATAGTGACATTGCACTATTGAAAAAAATAGGAGCATCGATCGTTCATTGCCCAGAGTCAAATTTAAAACTCGCCAGCGGCTTTTGCCCTATTTCGAAATTAAGTGAGGCCGGCATCCCCCTCGCAATCGGCACTGATGGCGCAGCCAGCAATAATGATTTAGACATGTTCAGCGAAACCAAAACTGCGGCGCTATTAGCAAAGGGAGTTAGCCAAGATGTTAGCTCCCTTCCTGCTATTGAAGCATTGACCATGGCGACTTTAGGTGGTGCAAGGGCTTTAGGACTAGACGAAGTAACCGGTTCTTTAAAACCCGGCAAGGCTGCGGACATTCAAGCTATCAATTTTAATACGCTATCTAGCCAACCCGTTTTCGACCCTATTTCACACCTTGTTTACTGCGCCAAATCGACCCAAGTCAGCTATGTATGGGTGAATGGACAATGCCTTTTAAATGAAGGAAAACTCACCACTTTAAATGAAGAAAAATTAATTAGCCAAGCGAAAGTCTGGGCTAGTAAAATTCAAGCACCTATTAAATAAAAAGCAATACGGTTAGAATAGCGACTATATAGTAAAGAGGATTAAGCATGTCAGATTTAAAAAAAGTGAATGTTGATAGCGCAGAAATCGCCAAGTTTGAGTCCATTGCGACTCGTTGGTGGGATATGGAAAGTGAATTTAAACCGCTTCACGAAATCAATCCATTACGTACCAACTATATTGAAGAATACGCACCGCTTGCAGGAAAGAAAGTATTGGATGTAGGTTGTGGCGGCGGTATTTTAAGCGAAGGCATGGCACTTCGTGGTGCTAAGGTTACCGGCCTTGACCTTGGTGAAGCCAATTTAACCACGGCTAAATTGCACGCATTGGAATCCGGCGTAGAAGTGGATTACCTATGCCTCCCGGTTGAAGACTATGCCGAAGAAAACCCTGAAACTTTCGACATCGTGACTTGCCTAGAAATGCTAGAACACGTTCCCGATCCTGAATCCATAGTACGCGCTTGCGCTAAACTGGTTAAACCGGGTGGTCATGTATTCTTCTCTACCATCAACCGTAATCCAAAAAGTTATTTGATGGCGGTGATCGGCGCTGAATATGTTTTAAAATTAGTGCCAACGGGTACTCACGATTATAACAAATTCATCAAGCCTGCCGAGCTAGCACGCTGGTGTCGCCCGGTTGATTTACAACAAATCAATATGGCCGGCATGACATACAACCCGATTAGTAAAAATTACAAATTGGTTGAGAATGATGTTGATGTGAATTACCTAGTAGCCTGCAAGAAAGTCGCTTGCGAGAAAGCGCTTTAATGGCCCCCTCTTTTAGTGAGCAGCTTCAAGCCCATACATTAACCAAACCACAGGCTCTGTTATTTGATCTTGATGGTACGTTAATGGATACCGCACCGGATTTTTTCCCGACGGTAAATACCCTAAGAAAAGAACACGGACTACCACCACTGGTGGATGATCTTATCCGCCTGCAGGTTTCCAATGGCGGTCGAGCATTAACTCGCCTCGCCTTGGATATGCCACAAGTAGTCGGAAATATTGTCGGTAATGAGGAGTTTGAAAGGAAACGTCAGAGACTGCTAGATTTATATGTCGAGAATATTGCTAGTAACAGCGATCTATTTTCAGGCATGCTTGAGCTTTTAGAGACCTGCAAAGAAAAATCATTGCCCTGGGGCATAGTGACCAACAAGCCGCGCTTATATACTGAAATACTGCTTGAACGCCTTACCGACCGCCTTCCTATTCTAGCCCAGTGCGCCGTTGTCGTTTGTCCGGATGATGTTGAGAGAACCAAACCGTTTCCCGACCCGCTTTACCTCGCAGCCGACAAACTTAAGGTTTCAGCAAAAGATTGCTGGTACNTAGGCGACCACAGCAGAGACATAGAAGCAGGCAACGCGGCAAGNATGCTCACNATTGCCACGNTATACGGCTACATAGANCCGCACGACAAACCTGAAGATTGGAAAGCGGACATTATGGTTAATACCGTAGAAGAAATTANCGACCTGNTAACGGCAAGCCGTTAAAGAAAATTACCGCTAGCGGAATGAATTTGCCGCTAGCAAGATAGATTAAATCGAAAATAGACAGATACCGAGATCAAAATGAGCCAAGCAGCCACNGAAAAGCAATTAAAGTTAAAAGACCGTGTCATTTTAGTGACAGGGGCTAGTTATGGCATCGGAGCCCATGCTGCCTTGGCTTACGCTCGCGAAGGGGCAACGGTTATTCTACTAGGCCGCACTCAAGATATGCTTGAGGCGGTNTATGACCGCATTAAAGAAGAAGGCTTGCCGCAAGCAGCNGTCTTNCCTTTTGATCTTGGCTGTAATGATGAAGAAAAATTCATCGAACTGGCTGATTTGATCGCTACTGAGTTCGGTCGCTTAGACGGNGCCTTGTTAAATGCCNGTGTTTTAGGTCAGAAAGCACCGATAGAAGGCTATAAGTGGGCCGCTTGGAAACAAGTCATGGATATCAACGTTAACGGTCAGTTTCTATTAGCTAAGTCCATCACTCCGCTATTAGAGCGCTCNGAGCACGCCGCATCACTGGTATTNACCTCCTCAAGNGTAGGCCGTAAAGGTCGAGCTTATTGGGGCGCATACTCNGCTTCTAAGTTTGCCATCGAAGGNTTGATGCAAATTATGGCNGAAGANCTTTACGATAGTCGCAACATCCGNGTAAACAGNTTAAATCCTGGTGGCACCCGCACCAGCATGCGCGCCGAAGCCTACCCTGCNNANAATCCNGANCANTTAACNACNCCTGATNANATTATGGANATTCACGTNTATCTAATGAGNGATGAATCCAAGCACATCAATGGCCAAGCCNTNGATGCACANCCAAAGTAATNTCTACGCGCTGCGATGCATNAANNATCGTAGCGCCAGTCAANAAACCCGCNAACACGTCAATTAATCCAACACTTTNATANTAAATCGAGCCATAAATCCGACAACGACATATTTTCATCCCCGTCAAACTACAAGCATTTTTCCAACCCNNCCTNACATAACTGCCAAGCCATTGATTTACAACGTAATAAAACNTTACAAAAGACTGGCACAGTTTTAGCTACTAATTAAACAACAGATCAACAATAGATCAACAATGAACCAACAATTGAATAAACATTCTGTGGAAGAGGTTGCATATGGTTACGCGTTTGCAGAGCAGCGGTAGAGCAGCATTAAATGAAGATAANCACATCACGCCATTTGCGGATTTAATGCCCAAGCCGGATATTAAACCTGAGCTACTGCTTAAGCTCAGCAGTCGACTGCAAACAACCCTAGAGCTTGAGCAATTACTCGACATATTCTTCAGCGAGATGAAGCATACCGTGCNTGTTGATAGCATGTGTTATAGCAATAGTAATCAGAACCTGCTGAATGCNTATGGCAAAGAAAGCATACACAGCTGCACCTATCGACTGACCACCCATAAAGATTACATGGGCGAGTTAACNTTCAGTCGCAGCACCCGCTTTCGCGAACATGAACTGGCGAATATCGAAGGCCTTATTAGCACCTTGGTATATCCTTTACGAAATGCCGTGCGCTATACCGAAGCACTCGCTGCCGCTTTTCGCGATCCATTAACGGGCGCCGGCAATCGAATTGCTTTAGATAAAACCNTAGAGCGCGAAGTTGAGCTGGCTAAACGCCACGGCCAGCCATTATCCGTTTTAATGCTNGATATCGATCACTTNAAAAACGTCAACGATACNTATGGTCANGCCATGGGTGACGAAGTTTTGAAACAGGTGGTGAAATCTATTACTGCCTGTATTCGTCAAACTGACATCTGCTTTCGTTATGGCGGGGAAGAATTTTTAATCATGCTGGCCAGCGCGGATAGCGAGGGNGCTTTTCGGATTGCGGAACGCATTCGTAGCTCAATCGAAGATGCGGTATTTACTCATGAGAAAGGCAGTTTAAGTATCACNAGCAGCCTTGGTAGTGCAACGCTATACCCTACCGATACCATGAGTAGTATTTGCGAGCGCGCCGATACTGCCTTATANAAAGCCAAAAATAGCGGCCGAAATCGTGTCATCAGTGATCGCGAAGAAGCATTAATGGCAACAANTTAATAAATACTCACAACCAAAAAAGCCTGCGCAGTCTTATTATTTATAAGATTACGCAGNCTTTTTTATTTCCAAAAAATATAAAAATCTATATTTTAGCGCTTTTTAAACGTCGTCTTCTGNCGAACTTTCTGTTTACGAAGCTGGCGCTCATACTTCTCTTTCTCTTGNCCATCAAGACGCTTAATNGGCTTAGGCTCTACACCCGCAAGGGTNCACAAATCNTCGGCTTCTTTCTGCTTCAGCTCGATCCAAGTACCTACTGGCACNTGNTTAGGCATAAAGATACAACCGTAACGAACACGNTTAAGGCGACTTACTGTTACGCCNTGAGAATCCCAAAGGCGGCGTACTTCACGCTTTTTACCTTCCATTAATACAACGTGATACCACTGNTTAGAACCATCACCATCGAAGTATTGAACATCGGTAAACTTCGCCATGCCATCTTCTAGCATAACNCCTGTTTTTAAGTTATTNATCATCGTCTCGGTCACTTCACCACGAACACGNACCGCGTATTCACGGTCAATGCCTGAAGAAGGATGCATCAACTTATTCGCCAGCTCACCATCAGTAGTNAACAATAACAAACCACTGGTATTGATATCCAANCGACCAACATTCACCCAGCGCTCACCCTTTAATTTAGGCAATTTATCAAATACTGTTGGCCGACCTTCTGGGTCATGCTGAGTACAGACTTCGCCTTCTGGCTTNTTATACGCAAGAATACGGCGAGATTTNCCCGTAGCTTCCAGNTTNACATCTCTNCCGTCTACTTGGATTTTATCAAGGTGACTCGCACGCTGACCTAACTCAGCAATTNCGCCGTTNACCTTAATGCGNCCATCAGTAATCCAACGCTCAATCTCACGACGTGAACCTAGACCTGCAACAGCCAATAATTTNTGTAAGCGCTCATTCTCNTTCATAGTGCTTATGCAACCTTCAATCTTTATACAGTTATATTTAACGAATAATTACCATCAGTCGTCAAACAAGGANTTTTTCTTGGTANTNGAACCATTTTCATCAGAATTGCTTTCTAAGCCTAGTTCATTTTCTAGGGTCTCTTCGGCCAACCTTTCTTTCTCAATCAGCTCTTTCTCAATCAGCTCTTTCTCAACTCGCTCTTTTTCTAACAATTCTTGCTCTANNGCTTCCTGCTCTAATAATTCTTTCTCTGCTTCAGCTTCTGCCAACAATTCCGCCTCGGCTTCTTGCTCAGCCTCTAGCTCAAGGTCTTCTTCAACTACCTGCTCANCAGAAGCTTCTTCAGAATTAACCTCGNNATCATAAGCTTGTNCAAACTTGTCAGAGAANTCACTTTCAGTTGAGACCTCTACTTCTGCATTAGCAATAATTTCTGGGTCTTGCTGACGCTGAGATTCTTCTTGCATCAACTGCNGCATTAATTGCTCTTGCTGCTGTAGAAGTGTCAGNCCTNCTGGCTGCTGCTCTAAAGACTCATCAAGNGTNTCNGNAACATTCGCATCCGCAACATCAGTATTAATACCNGCNAAACGNGCNTGNTGATGGGCAATTTTATCGGCTAAATCAACCGTTGANGGGCCATCACTAGNAGNTGAATCAGGTGATAATCTCTGCTGCGTTTTATTTGCCATCTCNGCNAGNGAAGGCTGCGCAAACTTNTCTGCTAACCTTTTTTCTGCGGATGCTTCCTCAGCCAATCTTTCCTCTNCAGCNNTGGCTTGGCGCTCNGCTTCTCTNNCTGCCGCCAACTCTTCTTCGCTCGGCTTATTGAAGACATTGTCTTCAACTTGCTGAATCAGCCTCTCAGCCTCTTCTAATTCAAGCTCCGTTTCCGCAAGGATTTCTTCCCCACGTGCCGTTACATCGTCTTCGCTAACAAAATCATACTCACGGGTCGCCGAAGCTTTCTTCTCAGCATTGATTAGATCAAGATTTTGGTGCGCTTCGTCTATATCACGAATTTCATCCAAGCTGGGTAATTCGTCTAAGCTTTTTAGGNTAAAATAATCCAAAAATTCTTTTGTTGTCGCATACAAACTTGGCCGACCCGGNACATCTCTATGCCCGACAACCCGAATCCACTCACGCTCCAATAAGGTACGAATAATATTACTACTGACTGCCACACCACGAACATCTTCAATATCACCCCGAGTAATCGGTTGGCGATAAGCAATCAATGACATCGTTTCTAACAATGCTCGAGAATAACGCTGGGGCTTTTCATCCCACAGGCGAGTAACCCAAGGCGCGACNTCTTTTCTCACTTGCAAACGNTAACCAGANGCAACCTCCACCAGCTCAATACCACGACCTGAGAAGTCTTCCATCAAGCTTTCTAATGCTTGTTTAATCTGAGGACTTTTAGGCTGNTCGTAATCATCAAATAATAACTGTAAGCGTTCTATCGATAGCACTTCACCACTGGCCATCAATACCGCTTCGATAATTTGTTTTAACTTATTTAATTCCATTATGTCTGGTCAGCCCCCATTTTCACCCCAGAGTCAGCCCCTATTAATTGAGCATCAGTAGAATCAAAGTCGGATTGATAATCTTCACTCAACAAGCTGGATACAATATGGCCTGGACCATCAACCCTTGCTTTAACATGAATAGGGCCTAAAAGTTCATGTTGCACGATATCTAATAACGATTCTTTAATAAGCTCTAACATGGCCAAAAAAGTAACCACCACCCCAAGACGACCTTCTTCTGGGGTAAATAGATCGGCGAANTTAACGAAGTGTCCACCNTTGAGGATGGCCAAAATACTNGACATGCGCTCACGAGTTGATAACACTTCTTTCGCTACTTCGTGTTTTTCAAACATCTGGGCACGACGAACAATCGCCCCCATCGCGAGCATTAGCTCTTTCATATCCACATCTGGATGAACCAGTTGTTGAATTTTTTCTGGCGCATCNACCCGAGCAATAAAATTATCNCGCCCCATTCGTGGNAACTCTTCCATCTCTTCTGCGGCTTTTTTAAAGCGNTCGTACTCTTGTAAACGACGTATGAGTTCAGCCCGAGGATCACCCTCTTCCTCNTCTNCACCGTCTTTACTGCGAGGTAATAACATGCGACTTTTAATTTCNGCCAACATAGCNGCCATAACTAANTACTCGCCAGCCATTTCTAGGTGAATTGAACTCATCATGTCGATGTAACCCATATANTGCAGAGTNATTTCCGAGACGTTCACTTCAAGAATATCAAGATTCTGTTTACGAATAAGGTANAACAGTAAATCAAGAGGGCCTTCAAATTGCTCTAAAATAACTTCTAACGCATCCGGTGGAATGTACAAATCCATCGGTAGCTGCGTCATTGGCTCACCTTGAACCAAGGCAAANGGCATTTCCTGTTGGCGCGCAGTAGGCATTTTTTTAGTAGCTNNTTTTTTAGCAGAGNCTTCACTNATAGANTCTTGAACNGCGGNATCCTGTACAACAGACACAGGGGCTTCTAACTGGTTATTTTCAGTTACCAGCGCTACGTCCTTATTCTCAGANTCTGCTGTATTCGTCATTTTCTANTTCAAANCNGTTTATTTTAAAGCCGTTTATTTCAAACCATAGATNCCAACGGCCTGACGGACATNATCCATCATNCGCTGGCTTTGAATGCGCGCCTTAGCCGCACCCTTTTGTAATTCTTCTTCAATATCTTGCGGGCGNGTTAGCAAGTCGTTATAACGNTCACGGCCTTCACTTACTTCATCATTAATCAAAGTAAACAAACGCTTCTTCGCATCACCCCAGCCAATACCCTCAGCGAATGCCTGACGCATNTCAGCNACCTGCTCTTCATTNGCAAAAGCGTTCCAAATCTGGAANACCGTCGAGCCATNAGGNTCTTTCGCTTCACCGGGCTCAAGCAAGTTGGTNTGAATTTTNTTGATGTGCTTTTGCAATTTCTTTTCGGTTAAGAACAANGGAATTGTATTGCCATANCTNTTACTCATTTTACGGCCATCTAAACCTTGTAAAATGGCAACNTTATCGNCTACTACATATTCTGGTAACGTTAGAATNGGCTGCTTTTTGCTGGCATAAATGTGGTTAAAACGTTGCGCCAAATCACGAGCCATTTCAACGTGCTGAATCTGATCTTTACCCACTGGGACTTTATTGGCGCCGAACATAACGATATCAGCAGCCATTAATACGGGGTAGCTGAATAACCCCATGGTAATCGCTTTATCGGCATCTTCGCCATTTTCAATATTGGCATCGACTGCGCCTTTATACGCGTGGGCACGGTTCATTAGGCCTTTGCCGCAAACGCAGTTAAGCATCCAACTTAGTTCGGGTATTTCACGAATATCAGATTGGCGATAGAACAGGGTATTGTCGGTATCGAGACCGAGAGCAAGCCAGGTCGCCGCAATTTCCATGGTAGATTGGTGAACAAGCTTAGGATCTTGGCATTTGATCAAGGCATGGTAATCGGCCAAGAAGAAGAACGAATCAATTTCACTATTTTGACTAGCTTCAATCGCTGGACGAATAGCGCCGACATAGTTACCAAGATGCGGAGTACCTGTGGTGGTAATTCCGGTTAAAACTCGTTGCTTACTCATCAATTGCTCACTTATACACAGATACTGATCGCCGAATTTGAATCTAATTTAGATGGAAATAAATAGAGGCGGCTCTAAAACCCGCCATCATACCTAAATTACGCCCCTAAATTAAGCGTTAAATTCGACCTTTCGTCNTGTAATGAGCATTGATTCACTAACGATAATGCCTTAAGGAAGTCTATTCCAAGAAAGCAGATGCATCTCCTACACCTTGGCGCAGCAATACGACTTCTTCGCCAGTTAAATCAAGCACGGTGGTCGCCTCGAACCCACAATATCCACCATCGATAATAAGGTCTAGGCTATGCTCCAACATCTGGCGGATTTCGTAAGGATCTGAAAGGGGTAATTCATCCCCAGGCATGATCAAAGACGTCGACATTAAAGGTTCATTCAATTCTTCTAAGATGGCCAGCAAAATCGCATTATCGGGCACACGCATACCGATAGTTTTCTTCTTCGGCTGGATTAAGCGCTTAGGCACTTCTTTGGTAGCATCCAAAATAAAGGTAAATGCACCCGGTGTATGCTGTTTAAGCTGGCGNTAGGTCGCGTTATTCACCTTGGCATAACTCGATAGCTCCGAGAGATCTCGACAAACCAAGGTATAGTTATGCTTGTCGTCCAGTTCACGCAACGCTTTCACACGCTCCATCGCTGATTTATCACCGATATGACAAACCAAAATATAGGCACAGTCTGTTGGCAATACGACTAAACCACCTTTTTGGATGATCTCAACCGCTTGCTTAACCAAACGTGCTTGCGGGTTTTCTGGGTGTATCTGAAAAAATTGACTCACGNTTGATCCCTATTTGGTCTTATTTGGNATTTTGATAAACGCCGTTGTTTTNGTTTGGCACAGTATTAGNGTATTAACCGCTANTTGCNTGCGCTCAGCATGANGTTCATCCTTGNNCGGCACGCTGCAAGTACATCCATGTAAGCTCTACNGAGAGATCCCTCTCTCAGAAGGCCTTCAACGATAAACCCCATACTTCACCGCAACTANCTNNCAGCGNNTTNNACTNTNAANNAATCNATTAAANNNCAACGGCTTTGAGTNAACGNNNAGCCGTNATATCTNCGTTNAAGANANAANNTTNTGANACTNNAATTGNCNTACNTAGTGATGAATTAGGTGGTTCNTTTTAGGTGGCGTCAGATCCCATGGANGGGATCTNCGAGCTTACAGGGAGAGCGAAGCGGCGTATTCACAGCGTCCCCTGAAACNAATTACCTNATTCANCGCATCAAACACNNNANNACCTCGGCGNTTAATTAAAGACAAACAGCCAAAGTTAATTAAAAGTTAGTCCAAACACCCATAACTTCTTCAGGTTTAGGAAANGTCGGCATTACNCCNAAATCCAAACCAAATTTATTNGGCCCATGAAAGTCACTNCCGCAAGAACCTAACAAACCTTCATCTTGAGCAATTTTCTTCAACTGACCNGACTGATTTCTATCCATCAAGCCACAGCAAATTTCCATCGCTTGGCCACCGGCATNCTGGAACGCCGCCACACAATCCAATAATTTAGTGCGTGTCAGCTTATAGTGATGCGGATGCGCTAATACCGCTTGGCCACCACTTTCAATAATCCACTTTACGACGGTTTCCATTTCGGGCCAGCCAGATTTAACNTCNCCNATCTTGCCAGCACCTAAATATTTCTTAAACGCCGTTTGACGATCAGGCACCATACCCTGCTCAACCATGTATTGAGCAAAATGAGGACGGCCAATTTCTCCGCCNGCTAAAGCTTCAACGGCTGAAAAATCAATATCACGCTGTAACTTTTTCTCTAATCGTTGCGCAATCAACTGGGCACGCTCACGACGAACCTCAGTCTGTGAACGCTCAGCTTCCACAATNACTGGATGAGTTGGATCCATGTTCAAACCAACGACGTGAATACCCATACCNCGCCATTGTGACGATAATTCAATACCGGGAATTAAATTCAAACCACGCTCTTTTGCATAGTCTGNGACTTGGCGATAACCCACCATAGTATCGTGATCGGTAATCGCTAAAGTGTCTATATTTCGATCAATTGCNCGATCAATTANAGCCTCTGGTGANANGGCTCCATCTGATGCGGTNGTATGACAATGAAGGTCGATTTGCGAAGCCATAAGAATTCCTCAATAATACCCCCCCATTGTATGCCCTAGGATATTGTTCCACAAATGAAGTTACTCATTGATTTTCTACCCATCGTCATCTTTTTTATCGTTTATAAAATGGCNCCGCAGTGTATTGAAGCTATCAGCCCTTTGCTAAATGCTGATCAAATTCAATATCTCACCGATATGCCAGCCATCGTATTGGCTACTGCAGTATTAATTCCNGCAACCATATTGCAAATTTTATATACTAGAATATCAACNGGTAAAGTTGAAACAATGCACCTAGTGACGCTTGCATTAGTCGTAACCATGGGTGGNGCTACCGTTATATTGCAAGATAAAACCTTTATNCAGTGGAAGCCAACGGTGGTTAACTGGTTATTCGCTGTCGCCTTCTTAGGTAGCCGTTTCATAGGTAAGAAAACGATATTACAACGCATGATGGGGGAAAANTTAAGCCTTCCTACCCCAGCTTGGCAAAATTTAAATTACGCTTGGGTCGCATTTTTCACCTTTAGTGGTATCGCAAATTTATACGTTGCTTATAATTTCTCCGAAGATATTTGGGTAAATTTCAAATTATTTGGTTTATTAGGCTTAACCATCGTTTTTATTATTGCTCAATCATTCTACCTTTATCGNTTTATGAACCCAGAAGGCGAGGGAAAATAACATGTGGTACGCCATTATTAGCCAAGATGTCGAAAACAGTTTAGAAAAACGTTTATCNGCTCGCCCTGCTCATATTGAACGCTTACAAACGTTAAAGGCCGAAGGCCGTTTATTAATTGCCGGCCCACATCCTGCAATCGATAGCGAAGACCCTGGCTCTGAAGGCTTTACCGGAAGTTTAGTGGTTGCTGAATTTGATTCATTAATCGCCGCACAAGCTTGGGCTGATGAAGATCCTTATATTGCTGCGGGGGTTTATCAACAGGTTATTGTGAAACCCTTTAAAAAAGTACTACCCTAAAACAAACAATCANTAATAAAATCATTTACAAAAATTGATAGAATAAATAGGAANANTTCGTGAAACAATTATTTTGCATNCTTTTACTNACGCTAATGACCACAACAGGCTATGCCGCANTTGAGAAACGCTACGTTAGCGATCAATTATGGCTACAGCTTCGNAGTGGCCCAGGTAATGAGTTTCGAATTATAAANACNCTATCAAGTGGTGCNCACCTTGTTTTTATTGAAGAAACAGAAAGTGGAACCTATGCCAAAGTTAACGCNGGTAAAGANAAANCNGGNAANNTCATTGAAGGCTGGGTACTTANTCAGTTTCTTGTAAGTGANCCTNTTGCNAAAGAGAANTTGATTTTTTCTCAGCGTAAATTGAAAAAAGTNCAAGCAGANCTGAANACNCTNAANCAGNANNCTGAGNTGCTAACGAAAGAAAAATCGNCGCTAAGTGGNGATCGCTCTAGTNTAAGCCGAGAAAAGAAAANCTTAGAAAAAGAGTTAAAAAGAATTACGGATATTTCTGCCAACGCCCTACAGNTGGANAGTAAAAATATTAAATTAACTAAGCGNAATCAAGANTTAGAGATACAANTAGAAACATTAACCGTCGATAATACTCGNTTAAAAGATGACAAAGAACGCACNTTNATGATCATCGGTGGCGCNTTAATCATTCTAGGTATCATTTTAGGCTTGGCAATTCCNGCNATGCGCGGCGGCCGNAAANCTGGCGGNTGGTCTTAATACAANNANATTATNCTATTGCAGTAGNTATCCNNGTAGCTNCTGCAATCTGAACAATTAATGAGTTCGATCAATATTGGTATNATAGTTGCTNGCTATGATCTCTACCTATTTGATCGAGACAACTTAAATGCGNATCNTTNATNGNCTAAGCANNCTATTAATAGCCTTTCTATTTTTAATATCTGCTAGCATCCCCAGCCAAGCNAACNCNCCCANTAAAACAGCCTTACTCAGCAANGGCGCAGCAATNAATATTGCNGGCCGACAGCGTATGCTCAGTGANCGNATGGTNAAAGCCTATATTCAACTGAGNATTGAAGTCGATATGCAAAAAGCTGAAGTGCAGTTGNATGACGCTCGCCAGTTATTCCAACAGCAACTGCAACAATTAATNANCTANGCACCAACAAACAACATCACGCACAACCTTGATGCNGTTCAACAGCAATGGCTTAAGGTATCCGTNATTGTGCANGCACCACCGNAANTTGAAAAAATCCCAGANCTCATCACTTTAGGAGANCANCTTGTCGCNCGCAGCCATCAAGTTGTATTAAACATTCAACAATTTTCAAACTCATCCAGCGCCGTCTTAGTTAATATNTCTGGNCGNCAGCGNATGCTCAGCCAACGCATGGCGAAATATTATTTCGCTCACCTAGCNGGTCAGCGNCANCACGAAATANTAAGTCGATTTGAAACGAGCTTAGCNGAATTCGAAAAAGGCTTAATAGACTTAGCTGCAGCACCCGAAAATAGTCNCGAAATCACACAAGCATTAAAAAAAGTCGACGCTCAGCTTAGATTTTCTAAATCNGGTTTTANGCAATTAGAACAAGGNAATTACGCCCCTCATGTTATTTCTCGCACNACTGAAAGCATGCTNAAGCGTATGGAAAGTATTACCCAGCAGTACGAATCATTGCACGACCAACAAANGCCTAGTTAGAAATAANCTCACTAGCCCACTATTNNCTAATGATGGTTTTTTAATCGNCAANATATGCCCACAANCTCTCNTAAACTAGAGGTGTATTTANATCNGATCTCCATTATGATGTTTCAAATTNTATAAACATCAATAATAAATTNTNGGAGATCTGANNAATGCGTTCTATCACTCTGGCTTTTGGCCTACTTTTATCTTTATCGTTTTCTATCCAAGCAGACGTGANCGAAACCCCTATTGAAGCATCNCCTAAGACTATCGATATCATTATCGAGACCAGCATGGGGAAGATTGAAGTTGAATTNAATGCTGAAAAAGCACCTATNTCCGTTGCAAACTTTCTTCAATATGTTGANAGCGGCCACTACAATGGCACTATCTTTCACCGNGTGATCAANAACTTCATGGTTCAAGGNGGNGGNTTTGATAAGCACATGCGTCAAAAATCAACTCGCGGCATGATTAAAAACGAAGCTAAAAATGGTTTNAANAATGATCGTGGNACNCTNGCNATGGCNCGTACGGGTNTTGTCGATAGCGCAACCAGCCAATTNTTCTTCAACCATAAAGATAATGANTTTTTAAACCACGGTGGTCGTGATTACGGTTATGCNGTATTTGCTAAAGTGACTAAAGGNATGGATGTGGTCGATGCGATNGCTCGTGTACGTACTAAATCTGGCGANGTTCCGGTTAATCCAGTGGCTATTAAANTGATACGTTTNAANATT
Source organism: Oleispira sp. (assembly GCA_016765295.1). Lineage (GTDB taxonomy): Bacteria > Pseudomonadota > Gammaproteobacteria > Pseudomonadales > Oceanobacteraceae > Oleispira. The sequence goes on along the minus strand of JAESQF010000119.1, from coordinate 3,608 downwards.
GTAGAANTNGAGNCNGTANCNATGANNGACATTACNNATGNCTGAANCAAAGNCNGCTCAGTAATTTCCAACNAATAANCGGCTTTATCATCAAAATTACACATTTTGTCNGGTAGAGTCGTTTGTTTCGTCATTCAGCTCNGGCTAAAATANCAGNCATTGTTATTTTTATGAGCTGATATNTTGAAAAANNCCTCNNNTATTGNNACAACCCAAANNTNATCTNAAAAAGACACCTCTCAGAAACAATTGCGCNCAGCCNAAATACACTGGGATCAGCAAGGNCAGCCTTTTTCTGAAGATTTCAATNACATTTACTTCAGTGCCGATAGCGCTATCGANGAACGTCGCNGTNTATTTATCAATCCANGTCGACTACAAGAAAGATGGCAGCAACATNAAGGCAGCTTTACACTGGTAGAAACAGGTTTTGGAACAGGNCTTAATTTCATCCTAACNTGGCTTGANTGGATCGCCTTTCAAGACAGCCAAAAAGACANNACTNAAAANCAANCTATTAAANATCAAGCNNGCANCGANCAAGAAGTAAGTAATCACTTACATTTTATCAGTATCGAAAAATACCCNTTNGATAAAGATCAAATAGCNCAAGCATTGGCTTTATTNCCCCAGTTAAAACATTTAAGCGTTCAATTGACTGAGCAGTACCCTCTTTTGATTAAAGGCTTNCATAGCTTNCAGTTCAAAGATCAAAACCTTTCACTNACNCTNATNTTTGATGATATCAGCTCAGCACTNNCTCAGCTTAANGGNNCTGTTGATGCGTGGTANTTGGATGGNTTTNCNCCCGCGAAGAATCCAGATATGTGGACNGATGCCTTATATGNTTCTATGGCGCAATTAAGTAAAGAAAATACCCGNATTGCGANCNNTACCGCCGATGGAGATGTGCGCTGCGCATTATCCGCTGCTGGNTTTGANCTTAACNAGNNTAATGACGGCNTGGAATGCGAGATGNTNCANGGNAAGTTCATCCANAGCCAAGGNCCTCTGNCAAGCACTTTNGACACCTTGAANCCCTGGTTACAGCCCAAACCCACNNNNATTAANAAAATNGCNATCATTGGTGCAGGAATTGCNGGCTGTACCACCGCCTACGCCCTCGCNCGTCGTGGAATTGCTGTTACAGTGATNGATCAGCACGGCATTGCTACTGAAGCTTCTGGCAACCCTCAAGGNGCCATGTACGCNAAACTTGCGGCNGGTGAAGCGACTCATAGTGAAATATACGTGCAAGGCTACTTNCAATCCTTNCGTTGGCTNCACCAGCATTTAGAAACNGGNGANGGCTGGGANAATTGCGGTTTAATTCAGTTGGCCAGTACAGANAAAGAAGCNCTGCGNCAAAAGAAATTCATTGCCAATACCNACTACCCAAAAGAGCTACTGCACAGTATAAGCNCAGAGCANGCATCNAAAATAAGTGGTNTGACGATGANNAATGGCGGCNTATTCTTCCCCGAGGCNGGATGGGTGAGCCCGCAGCGCCTATGTCAGCAATTGGTTAAGCATNCTCTNATCACNGTNGAAAAANANCACATTGAAGACCTCGCTGAATTTAAAAAAGATAATGGTTATAGCCATGTNNTTATCGCTTGCGCTAATCAAAGCCAAAAACTGTTAAAAGATTGCTACCTGCCAACAAAATCTATTCGTGGACAACTAACGTATCTAGAGCAAANNANCGGCAAGCCTCANCCCCCTATCGGGCTGAAAACGGTNTTATGCGGAAAAGGNTATATAGCGCCCGCCCACCAAGGTAAGTTCTGCCTAGGGGCAAGTTACAACATTAAAGATGACGAAACACAGATGCGCCTGAGCGATCATCAAAAGAACTTTAATTACCTTGAAGATTTTGGCCAAGAATTTCAGCAATTACATCNAGANCTGAAAGAGCAAGCNGCAGAAAANTTNCCNGGTCGCACCGGCTTTCGCTGTACAACNCCNGATTATTTACCGATGGCAGGNCCNCTCATTAATGAACANGCATTCGATCANGAATTTACCGCCATTCGNAANAACNTAGCNCGNTANCCAAGNCNNGCGGTNAAATTTCATCANGGGTTATATTTGAACATTGGTCACGGCTCACGTGGACTAACATCNGCGCCACTGTGTGCNGAGCTNATTGCGTCTTACATTTGNGGAGAGAANTTTCCACTNGCCAAAANCCACGCNGAATCATTATTGCCNGCAAGGTTCTTTATTCGTGAAATGGTNCGTAATAAGCGCTAATGGTTGTAAAAANNGATTNCAANANATGGTTATAAACTACTGATNTATTGAGTATNANTNGCTACGCGCTGTTNTNATGCGCGANTTGAGGAACTGAGTGGATAAGGCTGCGTTTAGAGCGNACTCGAATGGCNCGCATNTCTTCTTGCAATAATTTACACTGAGCGCGCACAATANNCAGNTCGTANTGCATCTCATCAATATTGAGNAAGGCAGAAGCAATNGNACGNTTTAACCGTTGNCGNGAAATATCACTCATACAACCCCCTATCTTGCGATAAAGATGNTAATTATAGATTAGANTTCCAATCTCTACTCTTAACAAGTTGGCAGCTTTGCGCGATCGGGTCAAATAATAANGTTAAATNACCGCTTTTTAATTGCACTTCAACTTGNGCAACNTTATCTGCCAAGCTGAACTCGCTCTCACCATAATCAGTGCCATCACGGCTAGAAAACTCCTGCACAATACCTTCTAGGGCATCCGCAGATAAGNTTTGATAGGGNATTTCGATGACACCTGCTTCATCATNTTCATAATCAGGCGGGCCATCATTTATAGAAGATCCATCGTTTATGGTAGACCCATCGTTTATGGTAGACCCATCGTTCATAGTAGACNTAGCGNACCTANATAGATAATAGAGATCTGANNAATAAAATTNTATAGACTANNACTTTGGACGTTGACTGAAAGNCGATTCGCGCTCCCACTCACAAACCATCTTTAATTCGCTATCACTTGGATTATGCCCAGCACCGGCGCTTTCCCAAGAAAAAGTATGCTTACCGGATAATTCCGTCTCTAAATGAACCGTCGCACTTAACCAATACATAGAACGTAACATCGCCTCAAAACGACTAATCCAACGTTCCCACTCATACTCTATTGAATTATAAGAGGCTGCAAAGTGGATTAATTGAGTATGATACGTGCCCGAATAGACATCAGGACCCGGCATAGAAAACATTTCACGGGATAGAAAAGGCCAGTCGTCATCCAAACTTGAAGGTAGTTCCTGAATAGCTGCCCAGTTTGTACGGCGACGTCGATACGCTTCAAGTTCCCCACCCGTTGGAATATCTCGAATTACACCATAAACTATCGATTCTTGATCATACGATGACACAGCTACAAGACCACCTATCTGAGAGATAATAAACGCGAATCAGCATGATAAGTTATTTTGGAAGAATAAAAAATGCCGACTGATTAAATAATATCGTTAAATATTATAATGAGCCGGCAAAAGGAGCTAACTAAGATGAAACTGTTCAAAAAACGCTCTACTCTTGCGAGTAAAGCAATTTTTTAAATTGATACTTATTATTTTGACTACTATTTATTTGCT
>JAESQF010000118.1 GCA_016765295.1 Oleispira sp. | reverse complement strand
GCATACCGGCAGGAATAATGGTATCGAAGGCTTTTAGAACGTCTTCGCTATAAGGTGCTGCTACTGCTTTTATTCTAGAAGTCATCATTCATATCCTGACTATTATTGAATTGTTATTGAATTAATATTGCTACATAATATGTAGCGCGCAACTTATACTAGCGCTACACAATCTGTAGCACAAGGGTTTTATTATGACGATAGTAGTGTCTGGAACAGCATCCTCTCGGCCAATAATGCAATTAATCGATTTACTGGGCAGCAAATGGATTATGCGTATTCTCTGGGAGATGAACTCAGGGCCTTGTACCTTTCGCGAGCTACAAGATCGTTGCGGCGGTATCTCGCCGACAACGATCAATAATCGAATGAAAGATCTTATTGCAGAAAATCTAGTCGATAAGGACAGCCCTAATGGCTATCAGTTGACGGATTTAGGAAAGGAGTTAGTCATACTTTTTAGCCCTCTGAATCAATGGGCTGAGCAGTGGGTTGAAGCGCGAGATGACAAAAGAATTGCGCAGAGAGCAGCAGAGTCATGAAGTATTTACTCGCTAGGAATCATGCTTGGCCAGCAGGGTTGTTCTCATTAATCTCAGGTTTTATTGAAGAGGGAGAAAGCCCAGAGATTTCAATTGAGCGAGAAGTGATGGAAGAGGTTGGTTTGAAGGCAATATCGACACACTTTCTTGGCCACTTTCCGTTCCCTGCGATGAACCAATTAATCATCGCCTTTGCGGTAAAAGCCGAAGGTGACATTAAGCTGAATGAAGAATTGCTAGAGTATAAATTACTTAGCAAAGAAGAATTAGCGAACTATTATTTTGGTATGCTTAAGCTGGGTCAGCCTTGTTGCTGATAAGTGGTTGTACTATGAGATTAAAGAATAAGCAGGAAAGTGGCTGGAATTTGTTTACAGCCTCGATGATTTCATCTAAACAAACCGATAGAAAAGTCTACGGTCTCTTTAAGTTCTTCCATACTACTTCCATTTCTTGCAGCAACCGCTAAGCCGAATTGCAGCGTCAAAAGATAATTCGCTATCGTAGTGGGGGAGCTTCCCGCAATCAAATTCCCTTCTTGTTGCTCACCTTCAAAAAATTCAGTTAACGAAATTAAAGTTTGTTTATTGATGTCATTAATATTTGTTGCTGAATTTTCTGGTAAGCAATCACCGGCTATTTCTGAAGTAGATAGACAAATAAAGCAGCCTTTAGGTAAATCCGGGCTTGTGAGCATACTAGCAATAGAGAGCAGATAGTTTCTGATACGTTCTTTTAGGCTTCCTTCATTTAAAGACAATTCTGTTTTAAAAAGCTCAGCTGAATGAACGACACCGTGTTTATTTAAATAAAATTCAATAGCTTGATTAAATAATTCTTCTTTATTACCAAAAGCAGCATAAAGGCTGGATTTATTAATACCCATTACCGTCGTTAAATCGGTTAACGAGGTGCCTGGGTAGCCATTCTTCCAAAAGACCAGCATGGCTTGTTCCAGTGTTTTGTCTTTATCAAAACTGCGATGTCTGCCTGCTGTCATGGTGATTCCAAAATATTAATACGATTCATACTTGTAATTCTGAACCGTTCGGTATAGATTGTCAATATCAGTACCGGTCGGTACGGAATTGGTTTGTTGTTATTAATTTTAAAGGAAGTGCACTAATGAATGATCTAACTGGAAAAGTTGCTGTTGTCACTGGTGGTAATAGCGGGATTGGGTATGAGACGGCTAAATACTTTAAAGCGGCTGGCGCGAAGGTAATAATCACTGGAAGATCAGCGGAGAGGGTGACAACGGCCGCTTCAGAGCTGGGTGTTAAAGGCATCGTTGCTGATGTGATTGATTTATCGGCGATTGATGCGCTGGTCGCTCAGGTAAAACAAGAGTTTGGCAATATCGACGTATTATTCGTCAATGCCGGTATTTTCAGTCCTGCGCCAGTAGGCCAAAATACAGAAGAAATGTTTGATACGCAGATGGGCATTAATTTCAAAGGGGCGGTATTTACCACTGAAAAGTTTTTACCAATCATTAACGATGGCGCCTCTATTATTAATCTTTCGTCTATTAATGCGTATACCGGAATGCCCAATACCGCTATTTATGCGGCTTCTAAAGCTGCGTTAAATTCGTATACAAGAACGGCCGCAACGGAACTTGCAGGTCGAAAAATACGTGTGAATTCGGTTAACCCAGGTCCTGTATTTACCCCTATTTTCTCTAAAACAGGTATGCCAGAAGAGCAGCTAAATGAATTTGCAGGGGCTATGCAAGATAGAATTCCATTAAAGCGTTTTGGACAACCAGAAGATATTGCAAAGCTCGTTACCTTCTTAGCGTCTGATGATGCGTCATTTATTACAGGTGGTGAATACAATATTGATGGAGGCATTAACGTGAATCCAATTTTGTCTTAATGTAAAAAACGCATGTGCCTACTTCTCGAGTTAACTCGGGCGGTAGGTTATAGTGAGGTAAATATTAAAAGAGATATCAGATGAAGCGTCCCACTAAGGATCAGATAAGAGAATTGCCTTTGTATATTGGTCTTGATCTTTTAGACATACAGATCGTTGAGAATGAAGAAGATGCAGCGGATGCATTAAAAGCGCTAGAAAACGAAGTTTGTCTGGGGTTTGATACCGAAAGTAAGCCTATTTTTCGTAAAGGTGAAGTTAGCCCTGGACCAACGTTAATTCAGCTTGCGACTGAATCGAAGGCGTTTCTATTCCCCACTCGATTTCCTTCCGCGGTATCCTCAGCGGGTAAAATATTAAGTAATTCAAATATAAAGAAAGTAGGATTCGGCCTTAATGGTGATAATAAAGAGCTGCGCACCAAACTCAATATTAATATCGTAAACACAGAAGATTTATCGGTTAAGTTAAAAAACTTAGCGGGAGAAAAAAATAGTATTGGCGCTAGGGCTGCTGTAGCAATGGTACTTAAAGCACGCTTAGGAAAGGGTGCTCAGAAATCAAATTGGGGCGCTTATCCGCTTAAAAATAATCAAATAATATATGCCGCAAATGATGCACATTCTGCTATTTGCATTGAAAGGTCATTAGCAAAAGATTAACTGAAAATCGAACGGCTAATAATCGACCTGCGATACTTGCTCATTCACATGATCAATAGCACCGGCAATATACCCCGGCTCGGTTTGTGAAAACTCTGAGCCAATTAAACCCAAATTCAAACCTTTTAACTCAGCTTCAAATCTAACCTGATCGAAATGTGCATGCTGTGAAGGCTCAGATATATCGGCGGAACTTGATATGAATTTATTGCTCGCCCAGTCTATATAATGGCTGCTGGTGGGTGACAGCGCAGCTTCGCCAAATAACTTGCCCAACTGAGCTACGCAAGCATCAATCATGGTCTGCTCGTCTAAAGGTTGCCTGTTAACCGCTGGCACACCAATAAAGCCAAATAATGCCGCAGGGCTTTCTTCTGCACCACCACAGGCATCATTGATCTCAACCATGGGGCCAACTCGGCTAAAGCCTTGGCCAGACAAACCCGCATCACGCCAGAACGGTTTATCATAAACCGCGACAAATTTAGCTTGTGCCGACATCCAAGTTTGTTGATCCTGCAAGTGCGATACTAGCGCTTTACTTAATACACAATCATCAGCGGCTAAAAATAAAGGCGCTACCTTACGTGGCGGCATCGCTAGCCATAAATGATCACAAGACAACTCATCGCCGTTGGTAAGAAGTACCCGCCAAATGTTATCTAGTTTGGTAATGTGACGAACAGGGGCGTTTAATAAAATACGATCTTGAGGAAGGGTATTTGTTAATGCAGTAATCACAGTACCCATACCACCCTCTACTCGGTTCGACAGCATCTCTTCTTGATTACGCTCACGTTGAATCGGGCTGTTTGGTCCTGCTTGATAGACATAATCTCCTTGAGTATATTGCTCAAAAATATCAATATTCAATTCAGCTAGCAGTGCTTTAACACTGTGTTGGTGGGGCCAAAACCAAGTAGGGCCTAAATCTAAACCCTGTTCAGTACTTTGAATGCGTCCACCTAACGTGGCTTGAGCTTCAATTAGCTTAAAATCTAACTGACGCTTCGCTAAATGACGGGCCATAACACAGCCGCTAATACCGCCACCAATAATCAAATGCTCTACAAAACTCATAAATCACACATCACAAAAAATTCATGAGGTATTGTACGGTAAATGAGCCTGAAAGGTTTAGTTGGTGTAGGAGGATGCGGTGTAGAATGTCCGAAATGAGACTGTCTGACCCAAAGGAAATTACCCATGAGTAAGCATGTACGAGATTTACTTTTTGAATTTGAAGTTCAAAGTGAAGTAGAAGAACACTTCCGTTTACACGTTTTAAAAGTGACCCTAAACGAAAATGGTGAAGCGGAGGAATACGGCAATGCTTTGCCAGTAACGAAGATCGAAATTGATTCAGAAGATAAGGAGTGTTTACTTCACTTCGATGAACACTCGACCGACTGCGTAACCATCACCGAAGCAAAGGCCATGTTGACAGATGAAGTGTTGGGCTATGAAGTGTTTGCAGCAGAAGAAAAAGAACTCGATGATTCACATGTAAGATTAGATACACCGTTAATAGGATTTGGTGAAAATGCAGAGCTAAATTGTTTCTTTGTTGTTTGTCAGGGTTAATAAAATATTTATTATTATCCTTTATAGTGTTTCTTAGTCTATAAAAATAGATGTTTTTACGCTCTGTGTTTCTCTAAATAAGCTAAAATTAATACTAGATAAACACAGTATTGGTGGCTTTATGTCTGATTCAATTATTGATAGTAACTCCGAAGAACCTCCTATTAGCTCTGCCGATTATAACGATCAACTGGCCGATAAAATCACCACCTTGGCTGGGCAGATTAATGCCGCTAATTATCGTTTTCTTAAATTGATTGCTGAATTTGATCGTCGTGAAGGTTGGGCGGGTTTCGGTATTCGTTCTTGTGCGCATTGGTTGAATTGGAAATGCAGCATTGGGATGACTGCTGCTCGAGAGAAGGTTAGAACGGCGCGTGCGCTTGATTGTTTGCCAGGTATCAACGCGGGTTTTGAAAAAGGTGAACTGAGTTTTTCTAAAGTACGGGCAATGACCCGTGTGGCGACTAAGTTGAATGAACCTTTTTTATTAATGATTGCAGAATACGGTACGGCACAGCATATGGAGAAGCTGGTAAATACGTTTCGTACCGTGACTCGCTGTGATGATGGTATGAATGCTTGTGTAAATGATGGCTTTAATACAGCGTTAAATAAGGCTCTCGATAAAGATTCAGATAAAGATGAGTTTGGCCGTAGTGAAGCTAAGCGTGAGCAGGATCTCTTCCAGCTTCAGCAAGAGAATCGGACGGTTATTTGTTATCAAGATGATGACGGTATGTGGACTATTCAGGCTAAGTTACCCGCCGAAGAAGGCAGCTTGTTGGTTAAGGTGCTTAAAGAGTTGGGCGATCAAATTGCATATCCTACTGCTGCTGAAGAGCCAAGCCTATCCATGGGGGCTGCAGAGGCAAAAAGCGTTACCGCGGTAACGCCGAGTAATGAAACCACGTCTTTTATTCCAGATAAACTTACTTTTCCTCAACGTCGAGCGGATGCTTTGGTCGCGTTGACTGAGCATTATCTTGCAAGTTCTACAGCTTCTTCTGTACCTTCTCTCAAGCCTACTCTGTCTTCTTTAAAAGCCGCTGAACGTTGTCAGCTGGTATTACATGTACACGCGGGTGATGACTCTAATTTAAGCGCTAACTTGGACGCTAGTCTGGAGGGCCGTTGGTTATTGCCTGAAGCTGCTAAACGCTTGGCCTGTGATGCGAGTTTGTTGGTCGTTAAAGAAGATAGTGCGGGTAATATTTTGGATATCGGCCGTAAAACTCGGATTATTCCGCCAGCTATATCTCGAGCGCTAGATATTCGTGATGGCGGTTGTCAGTTTCCGGGTTGTTGTGAAAGCCGTTATGTTGAGGGGCATCATATAAAGCATTGGGCTGATGGTGGTGAAACTAAATTGGATAACTTGGTGACCTTGTGCAAATACCATCATAGAGAGCTGCATAAAGGGGCCTTCTACCTTTGTTTAAAGCCAGAGCAGTTAAGGTCAGGGGTATCTAAATTAGAGTCGTCTAAACCAGAACGCTTTGCTGATCGTTTATGTTTTTCTAAAGTTGATCGTTATTTTGATTCGCCATTAAACAGATCTAAAGACTTCGTGATAGCGACCAACCCCGCTAAGTTTACCTGTGCTTGCCATAGCTTCTCTGAATTGGAGAAAACTTTGAATGGTGAGTTGAGTGAACCGATTACAGAAAAAACGGCGGTGACGAAGTGGACGGGAGAAAGAATGGATTTGAGTATGACGATTGATGGGTTAATGAACTATCAGCCTAAAACGAGTTCTCCACCGTTGCGCGGAATTTAGTGGAGAGTTTTTCGCTATCGTAAACAAAATTGGACGATTGCTTGTGTCACCATACTCTGTTTGTTTTTCAACCTAAAATACCGTTTGAGCCGTAAAATATTAGTTTGCGGCTCATTATTGTGGGTTATTTGATGCGGAAAGCAATGTTTGCAGATCATAGCCTACCGTTTGTAAAAACAATATGTTGTAGCGTGTGTTGCTAGAGTATCCAACTTTTTAGTCTTGAAATCATTATCTAATCTGTTAATTGGTTTCTGATATTAGGTATACTGATATCTCACTTACTATTATTTCTTATTAGGGTTCCATGGCTCATTATTCAGAGAATATTGTAAAGCTTAATGCACTATTGACACTTCCAAAGCAGCAGTCTTCATGTAATCAGTTTTTATATGATTTCGATCACCACCAAAAAGCAAAAATACTAGCAACATTATTAGCTAATGCTGATCTGGGAACCCCTGAACTTAATAGAAATACAGTAGCTGATTTACTCAAGGGAGAGGTTATTTGGCCGAAAGAAACAGGTATTTCAGAAGCTATATCTACTTTTGATGATATCCAGCTATTAGAAGAATTGGGTGCTATTAGTTTTTATGCTGATTATCTTCAGACTCATTTTAGATCCTGTTGTGAGCAGGACTATTTACATGAAACAGTTAAACCATTAAATGACGCATTGATTGACTTGAGGGATATTACTTGGGGGAATAATGGGTTTATAAAACCATTTTTTAAAATAGACCAAAAGTTGGCAAAGAATCTTATTGATCGATTAGATGTAAAGGCAGATTTGGGAAGGTTGAAGGAAGTGACACTAGTCGGTGATGAATATCATATTCAATTACTGGGCGGTGAGCCAGACCGGATTATATTCAATTACCTTTGGACTGAACTGAATGAGATTAGTGAGGTAGCTGAAGCTTTTGAAAAATGGCTACTTGTTGCAAAAGTTTACTCAGGGGTATTTCATCCATTTTTAGAGGGGCTAACTGAGGATTCAAAACAATCTTTTTTAAATCAATTAATGATCTTGATTGAGGACGATGATCATCTTAAAAAGCCTCTGCATATTTTAGAAAATCAATGGCGCTGTGATTCACATTTTGAAAGTTTCTTTTATCAAAGAAACTCTGCTATAAATTTAAGTATAAATGCTTCATCAGGAGAGTCTACTTCAACAATAATTGATGAGGGTGTAACTAAGTTCACTTTAAAAGATATTCAGGATAAATATATAGCTCCATATGAAGGTTTAGCTAATCGGTCATTGATCAAAATCTATGAGGACTGGATTGTCAAGTCGAATACTCATGAATACGGGCGTGGTCAATTTCATTTTTATTTTGGTTTCCCTCAGATACTAGTTTCTACTGATATTTTAATTGACCATGCTGCTATATATGATTATGGGAAGGTGAAGTCTTTAATCGAGATGTCAAAGGAAAGGGTTGGATTAGAGCATATATTATTTAATGTATTACCATCATTCGATAATTTCGACTTTTTACTCTATTTGCTATGCAGTAAAAATACTTCATCGCTAGCATTATTTTTAATTATTGATCATACGCCTAGGATGTTGATTTCGCATAGGTTAACCGGAAAAATCACCTTCTCTACAGTCTTGAATTTAGCTTGTAATGAATTTATCTCAATCATATTTGAAGGTGATAGTGAAATAAGTAAGAATGATGTTGTTGAGCTGATAATTGCCCTGGCTAAGCGAGCAATTAATGAAGAAGTCAGTTTGGAGTATTCAGTAAATAAAGAAGCTTTAGATATTCTACTGCAAGAGCTTTCAATTAAACAAGTTGAAGTTATTTCGGAAATTCTTCTGGAGTGCATAATTAAAGATGATACTGCACGTAATAACAACTTTCCTTGTTGGAAATATTACCTTCTATTTTGGTTGCTAGAAAAAAACCAAACCTTTGGGGTTTTGGCGGAAAAAGACTTCTCTGAGCGCGTTCAGATGAGCATCGGAAATGAATATTCAGTAGCTTTCACTTTATGCCTTGAACCCAAAAAATATCCGTTTGGAGCCATTAAACTATTCGACACATTATCTTGGGAAAGAGTAAATAGTCATTCTTTCATAGATGTTATTTTATCATTGGTTGATAAACCAAAGAAATGGATTAAACAACATGTTCTAAATGAGGAAAGTAATTACTATTCGAAGTTGGGTTTGGTAAAGAGTTATCTTCAGGTATTGCTTTTGTTAAATCAGAGTAGTGATGAGCAGGATAGGATTTTAAAAAAAGTACTGGCGCTTGTTAGGGTTGTAGGTTTCTCCTGTGAACAGCATGAAAGTGGTGTTTTTAACGATATTGTAAATAATGATTACCCTTTATGGGAGTTGTTTTGTAAATGGCTAGGTGGTCTAACAGATCAGAGATTTTTTGACTTAATTGATGGCCTTGATGATGAAATGCCTTTGGACAAGCTACTTGAATTATATCGAGATACTAATAAGGAAGCTCGTCGTAATAAATTGTTAGAAATGATTAGTAGTCGAAGAGTTGAAAGCGAAAGTTTAGGCTTGATATCTATTGAAAGTGCATTGGTGTCAGCGTGTGGGCAGGGGCAGTTTGATCTAGCTAATAAACTCTTAACTAAAGGATTAAATCTTTTAGATACAAGGTTTGGACATAGTACAAATCATCACTTTGTTAGTATTCGGAAGCAATGGGATGCCTATCAATATAAGGTTGAGTTGTTGCTGGGGGTTGATAATGCTAAGAGTACTAGCGATAAAATTCTATTTATTCGAGGGAAAAAACATACTTTTCTGTCTGGTAGTAACAGGCATTACTCTGATGATGGTTTTATAAAAGATTACGGGTGGTTTAGGCGTTCAATAGAAGCTTCCATTTTATTTGAAAGCGATCCTGATAAATCTTATAGATACTTTGATGCGCTCTATGATGAGACTAAAGAAATTCAATATGCTGGAAAACGATTCTCAGCTCAATTGAGAGTGCTAGAAATAAATAGCAGTGAGCGAGAAGAGTACCAGCGTGCTCTTTCTCAGTGGGTGGACTCTATCAAAACTGTAGATTTATCTAGCCTAGAAAGTACTGACATTCAAAATTGGCTGCATTGTATGCATGAGCTAAAACGCCATGATGATATCGATAAACTATGGCTTGAATTATCTGCTGAGCAAAGAATGAGTATTGTGATAGCTACCAATTTTTGTATGTCATTGAAGGATCGAGGAGATACATATAGGGCTAAGGATATCTATGACAAAGTAAAGGCGTATCATAAAATAGATAGTCTTGGCGAGGTTGCAGAGGAAGAGATGCAAATTCTTGATGACTTGATACTTAATGATCAAGATCCCAAAATAGTTGCATTACTGTCGAAACAATATAGCGATAAACCTAAATCTAGTAATGAATTAAAGCGAAGCTATGATGAGATTTTCTCAAAATCCAAGTCGTTATCTGAAATTGTGAATATAATCAGTGGTGGAGCTGTTGATGAATTTTTATATTCTGGCCTGATAAAGATAATGAATGAAATTCAGTTGAGGAAAAAGAACCTTCAAATCCATGTAGGCTCAGAAAAAAATACGTTCCGAATTAGCGGTGAAGACCTGTTTAATGATTGGGTCACTTCTCTTTTTGATAGTCAATATGCTTATATGGGCTTGAGCTGTCGAGACCAGAAGCGAGGGGGGCAGTCAGAATCAGGAAAAACGCCAGGCGAAATTGATTTTTTCTTGTGTGATAACCGTAACGATCGAATTTCAATCATGGAAGCTTTTCGACTCTTTTCGAATGATACGACTGTGATAAATACACATTTAAATAAAATATCAGGATACGATCAAGAGTGCTTAGGTATTGTATTCATTATTGGTTATTGTGATGTCGCTGATTTCTCTGGTTTATGCAGAAAATATGAAGCTGCTACCAAAGTCAGAACGTATGCTGGATTTACGAAAGGGCTGAGCGATGCTGATGAATTAATTGCTCGAGAAAACTCAGATACGATTAGAAGCTATAGAGAAGTTAGGTATCGAGGTGACAAGCCAATTACTATTTATCACTTAATGCTTAATTTAAGATTTTCAGGCTGACATATCACGCCCATAAAAAAACCGCTCTCCCTTTTCATCGTTAGACTTTCGTCTTCTGAATCAAGGGAAGCGGTTTTTTTAAGCAATCAGTAATCTAAATTTTCAATATCAGTCAGTAGAAGCCGATAAAATCGGAGAGCTACATTCAAAAGTTAAGCTTAACCTTCAAAAATCCACTCTTCGTCATCCATCTTTTGTGCGTCTTTCTAATCTTTTAAACTAGCTACAAATTATGCTCTTAGAAAAGAGCCTAGCCTATACTTAACAAAAGTACAGGTTAGGTTATTCTTTCTTAGAGCATGCTCTTTAGACTGTGATTAAACAGCTTTAAGAGGGATTGCTGGACGCGCTAGGTCTTCAGACGGTGGCGCGAAAGACGTTAGGTGAATACCTTCAACGGCTTCCTTATACTCTACCATAGTTGGGAAACGGCCTAGGATACTAGCCAATACAACCATTGGAGTAGAACCTAGTAGAGATTCGCCTTTCTTCTCAGCAGTGTCTTCTACAACACGACCTTGGAAAAGACGGGTAGAAGTTGCAAGAACAGTATCACCAGCTTCTGCTTTCTCTTGGTTGCCCATGCATAGGTTACAACCAGGGCGTTCTAGGTACATGATGTTTTCGTACTTAGTACGCGCTGCTTCTTTTGGATGTGAATCATCGAAAGTGAAACCCGCGTATTTAGATAGAACATCCCAATCGCCTTCAGCTTTTAGCTCGTCAACGATGTTGTACGTAGGTGGTGCTACAACTAGAGGAGCGTTGAAAGTAATAGGACCTTTTTTCTCTAGGTTGCGAAGCATAGCCGCGATGATTTGCATGTCACCTTTGTGAACCATGCAAGAACCAACAAAGCCTAAATCAACTTTACGGCCATTGTAGAAAGACGCTTGACGGATAACATCATGGGTATAACGCTTAGAAGCGTCTTCGTTGTTTACGTCTGGGTCAGCAATCATTGGCTCGTCGATCAAGTCTAGATCTACAACCATTTCAGCGAAGTACTTAGCCGTGTCATCAGGAGCAAGTGCTGGCTCTTCACCAGAAGTGATACCCGTAATACGCTTGTCAGCAAGATCGATAAGACCTTGGAGCATGTTAGTAGCGTTATCCATGCCTTTGTTGATCATGATCTGGATACGGGCTTTCGATAGCTCTAGAGATTGAACCAAAGTATCGTCAGTAGAAATACAGATAGAAGCCTTAGCTTTCATTTCTGCAGTCCAATCAGTAAAGGTAAACGCTTGGTCAGCAAGCAAAGTACCGATCTGTACTTCGATTACGCGGCCTTGGAAAACGTTTTCGCCGAACTTGTTAAGCATTTGTGCTTGGGTAGAGTGAACAACATCACGGAAATCGATGTGGGCTTTCATGTGGCCTTTAAAGGTCACTTTAACCGACTCAGGGATTGGCATTGCACATTCGCCAGTCGCTAGTGCGATTGCAACAGTACCGGAGTCAGCGCCGAATGCTACGCCCTTAGACATACGAGTATGCGAGTCACCACCGATGATGATTGCACGATCATCGATAGTGATGTCGTTCAATACTTTGTGGATTACGTCAGTCATTGAGTGGTAAACGCCTTTCGGATCACGTGCAGTGATTACGCCGAAGTCGTTCATGAATGCCATTAGTTTAGGCGTGTTAGCCTTAGCTTTGCTATCCCATACAGATGCTGTGTGGCAACCAGACTGGAAGGCACCATCAACACTTGGAGAAATAGTAGAAGCCGCCATGGATTCAAGTTCTTGGCAAGTCATAGGACCTGTCGTATCTTGAGAACCTACGATGTTCACTTTAACGCGTACGTCAGAACCAGTATGTAGAGGAGTAGAAGATGCTACACCTACTGCGTTACGGTTGAATATTTTTTCAACAGCAGTAAGGCCTTGGCCTTCAATAGAGATTTCTTTAGAAGCAGCGAATACAGAAGGCGCTTCAACACCTAAAGTCTCAGCAGCAAAAGTCTGTAGCTTCTTACCGAAAGTTAGGGCGTAAGAACCGCCAGCTTTCATGAATTCAACTTTCTGAGGAGAGAAAGCGTCAGCAACGTCAGCAACTTCTACATCGCCATTGAAAAGCTTCTTAGCTTTGGTATCGATAGTGAAAACAGTACCCGTAGCAACAGAGTAAGCTTCTTCTAATACGTTGTCGCCGTTAGCGTCTTTAACTACGTTGCCGTTAGCGTCTACTTTCTTAACCCAGTTTTTAAGGTCAAGACCGATACCGCCAGTTACACCAACAGTTGTTAGGAAGATCGGTGCGATACCGTTAGTTCCGGCAACTACTGGAGCGTTGTTGATGAATGGGATGTAAGGAGAAGTCTTCTTACCGGCCCATAGTGCAACGTTGTTTACGCCAGACATACGAGAAGAACCAACACCCATTGTGCCTTTTTCAGCGATTAGCATCACTTTAGCATTCGGGTGCTTCTTACCTAGAGCAACAATTTCTTGCTGAGCTTCAGGAGTGATCATGCACTGGCCGTGCAATTCACGGTCAGCACGTGAGTGAGACTGGTTACCTGGAGAAAGAAGGTCAGTAGAGATGTCACCTTCAGCCGCGATGTAAGTTACTACGTCGATTTTAGCTGGAATTTCAGGAAGGCTTGTGAAGAACTCTGCAGCTGCGTAGCTTTCTAGAAGATCCTTAGCAATTTCGTTACCCGCTTTGAAAGCGTCTGCAACACGTGAAGTATCAGCTTCGTATAGGAATACTTGAGACTTCAGAACTTCGCCAGCGGCTTTAGCTTGTGCATCGTCAGAAAGAGCGATGTCTAGTAGCGCTTCAACAGAAGGGCCGCCTTTCATGTGAGAAAGCTGCTCAAGAGCGAACTCAGCAGTGATTTCGGAAACAGTCTCTTTACCAGTAACGATGTCTTTCAAGAACGCTGCTTTAACGACTGCAGCACTGGTAGTACCAGGAATCGTATTGTAGATGAAGAAATCTAGAGAAGATGTACGGTGCTCATTGCCAGTATCTTTAATCTGAGCGATGATTTCAGCTAACAAGTCAGCAGTATCAATAGGTTTTGGGTTTAAGCCAAGGTCGTTTTTACGAACCTCAATTTCTGCTAGGTATTCTGTGTACAAGCTCATAGGAATCTCTCACTCAAGTTATAATAATGACTATCAAGAACCCACCTTAAAGACAGGTTCCTTGCCTAATCATTTACTCTGACAAATCAGATTTGTCAGAGGTGGCTGACCGCGGTTAATCGGTACAGCCAGAAAATTTATCGGCGTAAGTATAAAACATGTGGCTGGGCGCGTTAAGAAAGCCATGCTTACATTGTCCATAAATCTGGCTTATTTAGCTTATATTCGCTATTCATTGAGTGAATGTGGCCAAAAAACATCCACCCTTCAGTATAAGCTATTGCTGACCCATCAGAATAGACTATTTTTTGACCATGCCCATTCTTACCTATGGACGCTGACCTCAAGCTGAGTAAGAATGGAGACTAATCATGAAACCTTTATTACAGCTGATGCTGAGGATAGCCTAGTGCAAATCGTTGCCGACGAGAACATTCCCTTATTAGAACAATTTTTTAGTGATTTTGGTGATATTCGCAAAGTAGCGGGGCGTACTATGACCGCGAATGATGTTAAAGATGCGGACATTCTTCTGGTGCGATCGGTGACGAATGTTAATGAAGCATTAATAGCCAATAGCCCGGTTAAATTTATTGGTACTTGCACCATCGGCACGGACCATATCGACCTAGCGTATCTAGAAGCGATCAATCAGCAGCGTAAAGGTAAGGGGCAGCAAAGAATCGCTTTTTCTAGCGCCCCTGGCTGTAATGCTGAGGCGGTCGTAGATTATGTACTCAGTGCGGTCAGCGTCTTAATTGATAAGCGCGATCAAGTATTTCAAGACATTTCAGTGGCTATTATCGGTGTTGGTAATGTCGGTTTGCGTTTACGCCGTCGCTTAGAAGCAATGGGCGTTACGGTATTGGCAGTGGATCCTTTTAAAGAGGCTGCTGACGTAGGTGAATTAACCACGTTAGATGAAGCTTTGAAAGCCGATGTAGTGAGTTTGCATATTCCACTCACCTACGCAGAAGCCATGCCCGATGGAAGTGCAGAGCATGCGACGCATCATTTGATCAATGCCCAGCGCTTAGCCCAGATGAAACCCGATGCGTGTTTAATTAACAGCTGTCGAGGTTCGGTACTGGATAATGCCGCATTAAAAGCACACATGGCAGAGCATGGTGAATTTGAAGGTATTATCGATGTATGGGAAGGGGAGCCAAATCTAGATTTAAAGCTAATGAACCGCTGCATGTTAGCCACCCCGCATATTGCTGGTTATTCCCTTGATGGCAAGATGCGCGGCACCGAGCAAATTTATCAAGCGTGTTGCCAAACTTACGGTCTCCCTATTCGTCATAAATTAGCTCAGCTGTTGCCTGAACCTTCCATTAAGAAAATAAAATTTGGTGACAGTGTTCCTGTGCATCAAGCATTGCGTACGGCGATTCGAGCAGCCTACGAAATTCGTGTCGATGACGGCATTATGCGTTCGACCTTATTGCGCACTGAAGGCGAACCAGAAGCGATGAGAGCGAAATTTGATTTGTTGCGCAAGAACTATCCACTGCGTCGAGATATTCCGACAATTCGCATTGAGGTTCCCGGTAAGCGTCAAGATTTGCAGCAGGCATTAGAAGCCGCGGGTTTTGATGTACGTTTAGGTAAGCGTTAATCATATAAAAAGTACTGATTATAAAATTATTGATAGATTAAGGAAGTATTTTGAACATCGAAATAGCACAGCAAGGCATATTCGAAGAAGCAAGTCGTCATGGGCGCTTCTTAGAATACAAAATTAAACCATCGGCTATAGATAAAGAATTAAAAGCGGTATTAAAAAACTTAATTAAATATGTCAGTAACATTGAAGATTTAAATTTGAATATCGCTTTTGGTTCTGCTTGCTGGGACCGATTGAACCCAAGCTGGTGTCCAAGTGAGTTGGTCGATTTTTCTCCGCTTGAGTCTGGTGACCTAGATATGCCCGCGACCCAAGGGGATATTTTTATCTGGCTGCACAGCGCTGATGCAGAATTGATTCCTGTTGCATTGCTTGAAATTTACCATGGGATGAATCCCATTGCAGATATCCAAATAGACCTTGAAGGTATTAAAAACAAACAGTCTCGTGACCTAATTGGTTTTGTTGACGGCACTGCTAATGCAAAAGAAGATAAGCGCCTGCCGATTGCTCTTATTCCTGAAGGTAAGTTAGGTGCGGGTGGCAGTTACGTTATCACTCAGCGCTGGCAGCATGATCTTGAAGCGTTTAATAATCTTGCTATCGGTGATCAAGAAAAAGTGGTTGGTCGTACTAAGGAAGAAGACATCGAATTAGAAGGCGATGCGATGCCAGAAGATTCGCACGTTAGTCGTACTGATGCTGAGGTCGATGGAGTCGGGATGAAAATTTATCGTCGCAGTGCACCCTATATGGCTAGCCAGCTTACAGCGACAAGCCACGGTCGTAATAAAAAGTCTGATAACGGATTGTATTTTTTAGCTTTCGCCTGTGAAATACAGCGCTTTACTGTTCAACTCGAACGTATGTTAGGGCTAACAGAAGATGGTATTAGTGATAAATTAATGCAGTATTCTAAGCCTAAAACAGGGTGTTATTGGTTTATGCCTAGTCGAATTGATTTAACCAATTTATTAGAATAATGAAAAAATCTTAAAGAAAACCTTCCAAATGCAGTGTTGATAAAACACTCGTACCATTCTTTAACTATTAAAAAAATTATTCTAATAGTTAAAGATGATTTATCTTTTAAATACTAATAGAAGTATTGCGACTGTGAATTGGCTTATTTAGACTATAAAAAAAATAACTAATTAAATCACGGAACGAAATGAAAATTCTTCTATCAATGCTGAGTATATGCACAATATCTTCCTTCTCTTATGCTGGCTTTAGTCCTATTGATGATGCCGAGCTGGGTGCAATTAGTGGCCAGTCGGGTATTACTATTGAGGCTGATCTTTATGCGACGATTGGTAGTTTTGAATATACTGATGAAGGTAGAATTAGTGTCAACGACATCATAATTGGTGGAGCCAATAAACCTACTTATTTCGGTAAAGATTGGGGGAATAGTTCACATTCAGGTAATAAGCTGGATGGTTCGTTGGTTACTATCGATGTTTTAGCGGATGGTGATTTAGTGATTGCGGGATCGGTGAACCCAGCGTTAGGGGGCGGAATTATAGACTTTGGAATATCCACTGGCAGCATTCAATTGCTCAGTGCTGATAGATTAACCTCTGCAACATTAATTGATTCGATAAGTATCACGGGTATTATTACTAAGTTCCGCACAAAGATTGATGCAGCATCTTTGCATATTCTTACCGAAGTTGAATTTGGTATTGATGATTTAGATATTGATATCTCGGGCTTGAATTTGAAAGTAGAAAACGCATTTATTGCTTCATCCAGTTATTTTGAGTCGTTAGAAGACTGGGGTTCTCAAGGTTTAGCATTACAAGATATTACGGCGAAAGTTTCATTGGATATTCATGCAGATGATGCCGGCCTGCATATTAATACGACTAGTTTAGAATTTGATATGGGAATCGGTTCAGTCTCTATAGCCGATGCTTCTATTGGTTCGTTTAGGCTAGATAATGTGAACTTAACTCAATCTTCGATGATTATCTCGGGGCACCCATAAGATAAAATTTAAGATTGTAGCCAGTGTGGGCTGGCTACATATTCTATCGCTAGGTTATCGCCGATACTTATATCTAACGGCTGCTCATTTTCCGCTTTCCAAATAATAGTATTTTCTGAATTATGTTTATCTAATTGAATGGATAATTCATATTGATAGCCACGTCCGATATAGGTGATATCGATTAAGGTAACTCCGGTATTTTGCAGGCTTCTTTTCAGTGATACGTGCTGAGGTTTAAATAACCAATAGCCTGAATTTTCAACATCCCTATGCCATTGGCGATCTATTCTATCCAGTATTTTTTGACTATGACGCAGGCTGGTCAGGTTGCCTGATTCCATAAACTCTGCGACGGCACAATTTTTAGGCTGATTATAAACAATCGCGGGTTTATCAAGCTGGGCAATATCTCCTGCGACCATTACTGCGGTTTTATCGGCAAAAGCGAAGGCTTCTTCTTTCGCATGGGTGACAAAGATGCAGCTAATATTGTGTTCTTTTAATAGCTTGCGAAGGTCAGCCATCATGCGGCGCTTAACTTGGCCGTCGACGTTGGAGAACGGCTCGTCCATTAATAATAGCTGAGGTTTTGGCGCAAGTGCTCGGGCAACGGCAATACGTTGCTGCTGGCCACCAGATAGCTCGTGAGGGTAGCGTTGCTGCATATCCGTAAGCTCTACTAGCTGTAAGCTTTCTTCAATACGTTGCTGTTTTTCTTCTTTGTTTAAGTCAGGCAAGCCGTAGGCAATATTCTGGCCTATGGTCATGTGCGGAAACAAAGCATAATCTTGAAAGATAAAACCTACTGAGCGCTGCTGTGGTGGTACATCAATTGTATTAGCAGAAAATACACTTCCCCCAAATAAATCAATTTGACCTTGTTGCGGTTTAACTAAGCCAGCAATCGCCTTTAATGCAGTGGTTTTACCACAGCCGCTTGGCCCTAATAAACACAGAATTTCTCCGGCGAGCAAAGTGAAACTGAGATTTTTAAGAACGTTAGTTTCATTAAAAGAAACCTCAACCTTGTTCATTTCAACTGCGCTCACTTCACCAGCGCTGCTATTTAGTTGAGAGCTATGTTGAGAACTATGCTGGGAGCTGCTTGCTAGTGCCATGTTATTTTTCTACTCACTTATTGCATTTTTTGACTGCGGCTAAGCAGTAGAATAGGTAGTAAACTTACAATTATAATTAGTAGCGCCCCAGATGCTGCATGCTCTAATTGTTCATCAGAGGCAAATTGGAAAACATAGGTCGCTAGGGTTTCAAAATCAAACGGGCGTAATAAAAGTGATGCGGGTAGTTCTTTCACCACTTCGATAAAGACTAATAAGAAAGCACTGATGATTGCCGGAGTCATAATCGGTAGATGAATTTTACGAAATGTTTTTAAGCGGCCAGCCTTTAGCATGGTCGAGGCGGCGTCCAAGTTGTCTGGCATCTGTTTATAAGCTGCTTGAATGCTGCCATTACTGATCGCGGAAAAACGGATAACAAAAGCCATTATCAGCGCAAAGCTCGTGCCTGAGAATATTAAGCCAACCTTGTCAAAACCAAGCCATTGAATGAAATGATTTACCCATATATCCAGCTGACCGAGTGGGATTAATATCCCAATCGCCAGTACAGTGCCAGGTATCGCATAGCCTAATGATGATAGTGATAATTTAGCTTGGTTACTTTTACTTGGCTGGAAGCGCTGTTGGCTATTTAGAAGAATGGCTAGTAGACACGCTATTGTTGCGGTGATTGTCGCTAACATAAAAGTACTTTGGCTATGGGCGAGTATGTCGCCATTCATATTCTCTAGCCAATAGTCAAAACAATAGCTAATAAGCGTGATAAGCGGGATGGCAAAACCTAAAGAGAAAACACAGCCGCAGAATAACCAAATCAACCCGGTTTTGGTATTGCTGGCATTTACTTTTGAGCAGGGCTTTGAGCCTCGGCTATCAAAGTGTTGTTGTTCTTTTCGACTGTTTTTCTCTAACCCCACTAGGGTGAGAACAAATAATAACGTTAAGCAGGAAATTTTAGCGGCGCTGGCTAAGCTGCCGTATACCAACCAGCTGTCGTAGATGGCGGTGGTTAGGGTGCTGATGGCAAATAATTGCACGGTACCATAATCAGCTAAGGATTCCATCGCAACCAGAGTGCAGCCAATGGCTAAGGCGGGGCGTGCAATGGGTAAATGTATGGTCCAAAAGATTCTACGTTCGCTAGCGCCCATAAGCTGAGCGGCTTGGGCAAGGCTTTGTGAGCGCTGCTCAAAGGTATTGCGTAACAATAAAAAGATATATGGGTACAGAGCTAGGCCAAGCATTAAGCTTGCTCCCCAGATGCTTCGAATATCAAAAAACCAATAATCTTGCGGAGTCTGCCAATCAAACAAGTGCCGCAAGCTGGATTGAATCGGCCCGGCATAATCGAGCATGTCGGTATAAATATAAGCAGAAATATAAGCCGGTATGGCAAGGGGGAAAACCATCATCCACTGTAAATATCGTCGCCCTTTAAATTCATAGTGTGCGCACCACCAAGCGGGGGCAATGGCGAAAAGGCTAGCGAAAATAAGTGAGCCGGTGACAACGAATAAGCTGTTGCTGACATAATCAAGTAGAACGGTATCGGCGATATCCGAAAATGTATCGTCGATTTCAGATGCTGCAAGAGAGCTGAAAGGCAGGTATTCGGCAATTGCTTGATAAATTAATGCAGCGATAGGCAGCAGCATAAGGAAGCTGATTAGCGCTGTGGAAAAGGAAACAGCCCTGGCGCTAATCTGTGGTAAAGCTTTAAAGCGTTTATTCATGGGTGTGAATTATTAATCAGTCATATTGATGATCTGATTATAAGTCAAAATGCACCTTATCGACTAATTTCAATGCCTGTTTTTGATATTTAGCGACTTCTTCTAAAGGTAAAGGGTCAGCTTTGAAAGTTCCCCAGCTGCTTACTAGGTCAGAAACTTTGGCTGTCGGCATAACCGGGTATTCCATATTTAATTCAGCGTATAGGCTTTGTGCTTGTTTGCTGGCTAAAAACTCGATCAACTTTTGTGCAGATTCTTTATGAGGCGCGTATTTTGCCATGATGGCGCCGGATACATTGATGTGTGAGCCACGGTCTTGTTGGTTAGGAAAATTAAGATTTACCGCATTTGCCCATTCAATTTGTTTTGGGTCTTGCAACATCTTGCCTAAGTAATAGCTATTACCAAGAGAAATATCACAAAGGCCTTCTTTAATTGCTTTCACTTGGCCGCGGTCATTACCTTGAGGTTTACGAGCTAGATTCCCTTTTACCGCGGTTAGCCATTCTTCGGTTTCAGCTTCACCATGGTGAGCAATCATTGAGGCGATCAAGCCTAGGTTATAAGGGTGTTTGCCACTGCGGGTACAAATGCGGCCTTTATATTCGGCATTGGCGAGATCTTCGTAGCGAATATTACTGAGATCCCCTGAGCGTTCTTTTGATGAGTAAACGTTTCTTACCCGCTGGGTCAGGGCTAGCCAATGATTTTCGGAATCGCGGAATTGAGCTGGAATGTTCGCTTCTAGAGTTTTGCTTAGGGCATAAGGTTGGCTTAGGCCTTTCTCTTTTAGTTGCAACATTTTGGAAAAATCAGAGGTTAGAACAATATCGGCTGGGGAAAGCTCACCTTCACGCTGAAGGCGTTGAATTAAACCTTTTTTGGAGAATATTACCTTTGTCTCTATACCTGTTTGAGCGGTAAATTCTTTTAAAATAGGATCAATAAGAAAAGGCTGGCGGAAGGAATAGATATTAACTTGTTCAGCTTGAGCTTGCAGAGAAGCAAAGGTGCTGATGGTCAGCATTAAAAATACGAGTATTGAACGCATAGAGTAACCTTAATGTTAGGCGATTAGGAATAGATGATAATGATTCCTATCTTAACAGAAAGTGTTCGCGCATCAAGTAGGCGAGTGAAATGGAGTCACCTTGCAAGCGAGCAAATTCAATCTTTTGTACTAGGCTGGTGGTCGGGTCTTCTTTATCCGCTTGTAATAAGCGGGTGAAGGCCTTGCTGGTAAGAACGAACTCATCCACAGATTCTTGGCGGTCAACTTCACTAAAGCGAATATAACCTTCTTCCTGCAGCCAGATAATGGCGCCAAAGGCCGCGAGATGACGAGGGCTGTGTAAACCAAACTCATCAGCGTCGTCAGGGCCAGAAATATCTTCGGTATAAAAGGTCTGTTTAGTGGGGAAGTATTTAAAGCCGTGCAGTAATATGACTGCACAGTCTTTAAAGAAATCGTCGATATGAACGTCGAGCATGCTGTTTATATCTGCTTATAAGAAGAGAAAAACTGCCCCATCTTATCTAAAGCAAGGGTTAGATCTTCTGGTCGTGGTAAAAATACCACGCGGAAGTGGTCAGGCTGGGCCCAGTTAAAAGCGGTGCCATGAACGATCAATATTTTTTGCTGCTCTAATAAGTCCAATACCATACGTTCATCATTATGAATGTTGAATTTCTTGATATCGATTTTAGGAAAGCAATAAAGTGCCCCCATCGGTTTGGTGCAGCTGATACCTGGAATGTTGTTTAAAGCTTCGTAAGCAATATTACGTTGCTCATAAATACGGCCACCGGGTGCAACAAGATCATTAATACTTTGGTAGCCACCTAAAGAGGTTTGAATGGCGTGTTGCGATGGCACGTTAGAGCAAAGGCGCATGGATGCGAGCATCTCTAGACCTTCAATGTAGTCTTTGGCTTTATGCTTGGTGCCGCTGATAATCATCCAGCCAGCACGGAAGCCTGCTAAGCGATAATTCTTGGAGAGGCCATTGAAAGTGATAAAGAGCAAATCATCGGCTAACGATGCGGTCGAGGTATGTGTCGCACCATCAAACAAAATTTTATCGTAGATTTCATCAGAGAAAATAATCAGACCATTTTCACGGGCAATTTGAATCAGCTCTAATAATACTTCGTCAGGGTATACCGCACCTGTCGGATTGTTTGGATTGATTAGGACTAAAGCTTTGGTCTTTTTATTCACTTTTTTGCGGATGTCATCCATATCTGGGAACCAGTTGGAGCTTTCATCGCAATGATAGTGAACGGGCGTGCCACCGGCTAAGGTCACCGCGCCAGTCCATAATGGATAGTCAGGAGAGGGGATTAATACTTCATCGCCACTGTTTAATAAGCCCTGCATCGACATAACGATGAGCTCACTGACGCCATTACCTAAGATAATGTCTTCGATATTGACGTCTTTAATGTTTTTTTGCTGGCTGTACTGCATGATCGCTTTGCGCGCAGAAAACAGACCTTTTGAATCACAATAGCCTTCTGAATCAGGGAGGTTTAAAATAACATCTTGGATGATTTCTTCGGGGGCGTCGAGGCCAAAAGGTTTTGGATTGCCAATATTCAATTTTAGAATGCGATGGCCATCTTCTTCCATTTTCTTGGCGGCATGCGCAACGGGCCCACGAATATCGTAAAAAACATTAGCCAGTTTGTTGGATTTGAGAATATCCTGCATGGAACGCATTCCGCCTTAAAAAGTCACATTATATATAAATGGCTAATGATACCCTTGAATGGTTAAAATTTACAGAGATTGAAAGTGACTAATATTGAAAGTGAGAGTAGATAATGAGTTCTGGTAAAGAGAAAATTATTAAAACCCCAGAAGAATGGGCTGAGATACTGGATGAAGAAAGTTATTTCGTCACTCGAGAAAAGGGCACTGAGCCAGCGTTTAGTGGTCAGTATGATGATTGTGAAAAAAACGGTCAGTATCAATGCATTT
The DNA here is from genome assembly GCA_016765295.1 of Oleispira sp. GTDB lineage: Bacteria > Pseudomonadota > Gammaproteobacteria > Pseudomonadales > Oceanobacteraceae > Oleispira. Next base: position 34,515 of record JAESQF010000118.1, on the reverse strand, counting down.
GTTGTGGCGAAGTCTTATTTGAATCGGCAGACAAGTTTAATGCGGGCTGCGGTTGGCCGAGCTTCAATCAAGCGGCTTCCACTGAGGCCATTGAAGAGCATAAAGACATTAGTCATTTTATGATTCGTACCGAGGTAGTTTGCAAACGTTGTGATGCACACTTGGGCCACGTTTTTCCTGATGGTCCTGAGCCTACNGGCTTGCGTTATTGCATTAACTCAGCAGNGATTAAGTTGGATGAAGGTAAAAGCTAGCGCCTAGTTATTTATCTATTTATTTGCCTTGCTTGAATTTGGCTTTTTTCCTGCTATTGTATTGTGCACAATACAACTTTACACAATACCTTGTTGGAGATGGATGTTATGACATTATTACAAAAGCAGATGCCTTTATTGTCGGGAGAGGAGCAAGACCTAGCCCAGTATGAAGGTAAGGTAGTTTTGATTGTAAATACCGCGAGTAAGTGTGGGTTTACTAATCAATATGAAGGTCTTGAAGCTTTGTACGAGCAGTTTAAAGATCAAGGTTTGGTAGTATTAGGTTTTCCTTGCAACCAATTTGGTGAGCAAGAAAAGGGCGCTGATGCTGAGATNGCCAGNTTTTGCCAAAAGAATTATGGCGTTAGTTTTCCGATGTTCTCCAAAATTGAAGTTAACGGCGATGATACTGCTCCCTTGTATCAAGAGCTGAAAGCACAGGCCCCAGGTATTTTGGGTACTAAGAAAATCAAGTGGAATTTCACCAAGTTCCTGGTGAATAAAAAGGGCGAAGTNGTTAATCGATATGCGCCAACGACTAAGCCACAAGCGCTGCAAGCTGATATCGAAAGCTTGCTAGCTCTTTAAATTCGATAGTAAGGTTTTGTATTTATGTCAGNTGAAGAACTTGCANCAAGCGTATTTCCTGCGCTTCATCTAGAAAATCAGCTGTGTTTTAGTCTGTATCGATTATCNAGGTTGGTTACTCAGAGCTATACCCCGTTATTGAAACCGTTGGCTATNACCTACCCTCAATATTTGGTATTGCTGGTGCTTTGGCAGAATGAGGAGCAGGGGTTATGTTCGATGTCGGTCAGCCAATTAACTACGGCGTTACAACTTGATACGGGTACCGTAACGCCATTATTAAAACGTATGGAGGCNAAGGGTATATTAAGCCGCCAGCGTGATCAGAATGATGAAAGGGTGGTATTGGTTAAGCTAACGGATCATGGTCGTGGACTGCGTGANCTGGCTAAATCAATTCCCCAGCAGTTNCTCTGTCAGGTTGAAATGGGAGTCGAGGAGTTACAAGGCTTGCAGGGTGGCCTGAAAACCTTGATTGGGCAAATGAATCCCTAGTTTATTGTGGCAGCCANTGNCGCAAAGCATTTTGNAGCTGTTCTTGGGTAAAGGGTTTGCTNATGAAGTCGTTCATGCCAGATTGTAAGCAGGCATGGCGTTCATCTTCAGACTCTAAGCCGGTTAACGCAATAATGGGGGTTTTTTGATTTAACTGTGTGCGCCGAATCAGTCGCGTTGCTTGAAACCCATCCATTATCGGCATTTGGCAATCCATAAATATCAGNTCGTATTGCTTACGACTGGTAATGCTAACGGCTTCTTTGCCATCTTCAACCATGTCCACTTCCGCATTTAAGTTACGTAAAAACCGCTGGCTTAGCATTCGATTAATTATATTGTCCTCAACCAGNAGTATTTTGGCTGATTTTTNCGGTATTTGTTCTGTCTGAATGTGTCCACTTGCCTCANTGATTAAATTATAGAAGTTACTTTCATCCAGCTGTTTAAGCGCCAGTAAATTAATGCCATTTATTTTGCGCTTCTTTTCGAACTGAGATCCAATACCAATAATAAAACCAATATCTTTGTTGTCGGATAATGCCGGCTTGTCGGTAATTAGTAATACCGGTTTGGTATTTGGACTATCTGAGAGGGTGTAGTGTAGTTGCCATTGCTCTAGCAGAGCTTCTGTTTGTTGCAGTAGGGTATTTTGGCCGATNCTGAGGCGAATNCCACCTTGAGGGAGTTTATTGCGCAGTGTCTNTAATTCTTGCGTACCATNTAANAACGGCAATTGTAGGCTGAGCTCATTTTCATTTTGTGAATTAACGCTGATATGAATGNTGCCATCGAGAAATTCAGTAAGATCCCTGCTATAAGCCAGTCCCATCGAGGTTAAAGGGTTGCTGGTATAGGTATTGGTGAAGGGGAGGATCATTTGATCGAATAAAGTATCGGTTAGTCGTAATCCTGGAGCTGAAAAATGAAAAATAATGCCTTGTTCNGTTTCGGAAATAGCAATGTTTAGNCTTTGCTCGGGTGTATTGTTTAAAATGTTCGCAGTGAGATTGAATATTANCTGTTCTATTTTCTGATGGTTTCCTATATGGCTATCCGCNAGGCTGGGTTCATAACGTAAGCTAATTTTAAAGGGGCTNTTGCCCTCTTGGATTACTTTTTTATAAATACTTGCCATTAATCTCTGGACGCTGAAAGGGCTGGCGTTGTGATTATTAAAAGGGTGCTTCAATTGAGAGATGAGTTCTAGTTCATTTAATAGCGATAGTATTTTCTTATTTTGGCTTATGGAGCCTTCAATCAAAGAATGTTGTACTGCGGTACTGCTGTTATCTTGCAGTAAATTTAAGGTGTGAATAGTACTGGTTAACGGCAGTCTTAGTTCATAAGATAAATTCTTTAATAGCTGCATTTGGCTTTGATTAAGNTGTTCGGAACTTTGTTGTGATCGCTTTAATTCGTTATTGACGCTTTTTAATTCATGATTAATGCCTGATATGGCCTCTGTTCTTTTATTAACCANGGCTTCTAAATTACTGGANTAATCATGGATGGTAAATTCAGCGGCTTTAAGGCGACTTATATGATCATGAGTCATGCGTAATAAGGCTGAAAAACGATTAATAAGCACCCCTATCTCGTCTTTACGCTGGCTATTCATATGTTGAATGCTGGATAGTTCAATTGCCATTGGATCAAGTTGTTGCAGNCGGCTAGCTAATAAACTGATGGGTAANCTCACCAGATGGTAAAANAGGAAGTAAATAATTAAAGCAATTCCAACGCTATAAATAACTCCAAAAATGAAAGTACGTTTAATGTCAGCGAAAAGCAGTTTGTTTTGTTGGCATTGGTTTAATTCCAATACGAGTTTTCCAAGGTGTGTATCTTGATAATGTATCGGATATTCAAACTGCTTATNNACTCCGTGTAAAAGGGTATTTATGTTTGAAGGCAAGCAGCGTTCTGGGGTNGTAGAAATGCCAATCTCACCACCNTTGGTATCAAAAAGTGATGCGTTTAAAATATAAGGGTGAGTNGCTAAGCCATCGATTANCTGTTGCTTTAATTGAGTATTGAAATTATAGCTGGCAAGACCAATAGAGGGCAGGGTGGTAGCAATTAATGCATGGATAAAGGCACTGTTACGCTGATTTCTTTGCTCNAGATTAGACCAGATTTGGTANCTGCTAATCAAAAAACCTAATACGGCTGCNGCCAGTACGCTATAAAGCGCAACTTTGAAGGCAAGGTTGGTTCGTAATTTATTCAACATTAATAGCGAGTCCTACCTTTACTAGGCAACTAGATACATCTGGTATTGATAATGNTTTTATTCTTTTATTAATCATAGTCTTGTTTCTTCTGCCAATCTTGGTCCATTTCTTCTTGTTTATCAAANTCTTCTTCTAGGCGNTTGGTNCTTTGTGGCTTTGACTGCTTCATGACCTCTTGCTGTTGTTTTAAAAGNTCATTNCAGNGGGCAAGGGTTTGCTCTAGATCNCTAGGGATTGGATCNATTTTCATTAATAGCGTCTTGGTTTTTTTCAGAATTAGNATCGCTGCTTGGGTATNTTGACCTTTGATGGCGCTGTCTGCTTCTTGTTGGTAGTAGTGGCAAGCGAGCTTGATTTTACCTATCTTAGTGCTATTCGCTAAAGATAGGGCTTCTTTGCGGGGGATAGTATGTCTCGATATAGCCTGTCGAATATATTGAATGATAGATTTCATTTGCAGTAGTCGCTTCTGCTGGCTTTCTGATTTTCTGCTGCGCGCCTGCTTGCGAATCTTCTTGGGCTCAGATATCCAAAGCAGGGCTTGTTCTTGGGTATTTCTACTGCGTTTATCGAGCTGTATTTTATGCTTGATCAGTTGATTCGCACTATCATCAATGCATTTAGCGAGAAAGCTCAACAGTTTGTCATCTAGAAATTGCGCCACAGAATCGACGACTTGATTAATCTGGGTGATTTGCGCGGTGTAAATTACCGTTTTGCGCGCGCGCTCTATAGCCCTTTGCTTTTTTAGCTGCATAAGCCAAAGCGCAGTAATACATAATACACTGATTAAAATAACAACCATTATTAGGTTTGTGGCAGACATTGGTTAAATTACATCCTGTATATTACGGCTGAATGAATTAATTTACTTAATTATAGTTTAGACGGTAAAAAGGGGTTGACTAAAATTCGTATCCTTCATAGAATGCGCGCCGTTGAGTTAGACAAGACGTCCCCATCGTCTAGAGGCCTAGGACACCGCCCTTTCACGGCGGTAACAGGGGTTCGAATCCCCTTGGGGATACCATCCTTCTTCGGAAAGATCGGTATCAGTACGTAGCTGGTTCAACATGTGTGCGGAAATAGCTCAGTTGGTAGAGCATAACCTTGCCAAGGTTGGGGTCGGGAGTTCGAGTCTCCTTTTCCGCTCCAAATAACTTATCTTCNCTAGGCTAAAGATAAGNTNTTGATTTGCAAAGAAATTTGTTGCAAATCGAAATTTGATGTGTAGAATGCACATCACTCAAACGGTGTGTCCCCATCGTCTAGAGGCCTAGGACACCGCCCTTTCACGGCGGTAACAGGGGTTCGAATCCCCTTGGGGATACCATTCTTTCTCACNAAAGAACGTATTGACAAGACCTAGAATGACAAGTGAAGTTGTTATTCTGCTGAGGAATCAGTTGAATCATTCATGCGGAAATAGCTCAGTTGGTAGAGCATAACCTTGCCAAGGTTGGGGTCGGGAGTTCGAGTCTCCTTTTCCGCTCCAAATTCTAAAAGTCGTTTCAGGTAACTGAAGCGGCTTTTTTTATGCCTNNAATTTACGGNTTTTGGNNGNGNTAGGCATAAAAAAGCCCCGCAGGCCTTGCTAGCAGTTGCTAATAAGAGCTGAGGGGCTGATTAGGGTTGGGAAATTATTTAAAAATTTCTTCCCGCGACNGGGTGTAGTTAAACGGCACTTTGCGCAGCATGGCTTCAGACATAGCGTCATCGAGCATTTGATATTTTTCGATTTCTTCATCCGGCATAAAGTGTAGGCATTCACCGCCGAAAAACCACAGTAAATCGCGGTGAATGGCAGTGGCAAGTTCTGGGTTGTGCGTTAAAAAGCGATGAAGCCATTGCTGGCCTTCAAATACGCCTGAACCAGACTGTTGCTCTGACGGNTCTTTTAAAGTCTCAATCAACTGGCTAAGTTGTTGTAGAATAGTATTTTCTTGATTGTACTNTTGATCTGNTTNTTCCAATTTAGCCAGCTGGACTGCTAGCTTATTTAATAATTCTACATGGTAGGTGAGCCGTTGGTTCATGCTTTGTACTCTATTGATTCTATTTAAATGGTTTTAGATAAAGGTTTAATATGACTGCTGCATTATCCATCCAAGGGCTNAAGAAAGTCTATGAAAATGGCTTCACGGCGTTAAAAGGAATTGATTTAACCGTTAAACAGGGNGATTTCTTTGCNCTGCTAGGTCCTAANGGNGCAGGCAAGTCGACAATCTTGGGTATNGTATCGTCTTTGGTGCAAAAGACTGGGGGCAGTGTCTCTATCATGGGGCATGACTTAGTAACGGATGCGTTTGCGGCTAAGCAGTGCTTAGGTGTNGTNCCNCAAGAATTCAATTTTAATCAGTTTGAGAAGGTTTATGACATCATCATCACTCAAGCGGGTTATTACGGTTTAACCGCGAAAGAGGTGGCGGCCCACGCGGAAACGTTATTGCGTGCGTTAGATTTGTGGGATAAGCGTAACGAGCCCTCAAGAGAGCTCTCNGGTGGCATGAAGCGCCGCTTAATGATTGCTCGTGCTTTGATTCACAAGCCGCAGATTCTCATTTTAGATGAGCCGACCGCCGGGGTAGATATTGAATTGCGCCGTTCCATGTGGGAATTCATGCAGAANCTGAATGAAGCAGGNACCACCATAATTTTAACNACCCACTATTTGGAAGAAGCCGAGCAGTTGTGTAAAAACATTGCCATTATTAATCATGGCGAAATTATAACGAATACCAGTGTGCGTGAATTGTTGAGTCAGCTGAGTACAGAGACGTTCATCTTTGATCTTGAAGGTGATTTTACTCAGGTACCTGAATTGGTGGGTNATAAGGTTGTTAAGGTTNCNGATGATTGCTTGGANGTAACGGTTGANAAGGGGCAAAGTTTGAATCAGGTTGTTATTGGCNTGAATGATGCNGGCCTGCAAGTNCGGAGTATGAGGCCGAAATCGAATCGCCTAGAAGAGTTGTTTGTGGGTCTGATTCAAAAGCATAAGAGAACTTAANATGAGTGACGAGACAAGAATTGTGAAAAGTGCGTGGGCTATCCAGTGGGTAGCNTTCAGTACCATAGTGATTAAGGAAGTGCGCCGTTTTATGCGTATTTGGCAGCAAACATTATTGNCTCCAGCAATCACNATGACCTTGTATTTTATNATTTTCGGTAATTTGATCGGCTCTCGTATTGGCGAGATGGGCGGTGTGGATTATATGTCATTCATTGTGCCAGGCTTGATNATGATGAGTGTGATCACCAATGCNTATGGCAACGTAGCCTCTTCTTTTTTTGGTAATAAATTCCAGCGCTGTATTGAAGAGCTTATGGTCTCGCCAGTATATCCGTCAGTNATTTTGGCCGGTTATGTCATGGGGGGTGTNGTGCGTGGGGTGATGGTTGGCATTATTGTNACCTNGTTATCNTTATATTTTACCGATNTACAAATGCACAGTTTGCCNGTNGTNATTNTTGTNACGATTNTATCGGCGATTTTGTTTGCTATAGGTGGCTTTATTAATGCAATTTTTGCGACNAANTTTGANGATATTACGATTATNCCTACTTTTATTATTACNCCTTTAACGTACTTGGGTGGGGTGTTTTATTCAATTTCATTATTGCCTGAGTTTTGGCAGAATGTTTCGATGCTNAATCCNATNCTTTATATGGTGAACAGTTTTCGCTACGGCATATTAGGCATCTCAGATGTTAATATCACCGTGGCTATTTCGATGCTGGTGGTATTTATTGCCGTNTTATCGACTTTTAGTGTCTGGCTANTAAAGCGCGGCACCGGNATGCGCAGCTAAATTTGNAATCANNCATTGGTTTTATAATCGATCCATAACTGGGTATTTATTCCACAAAACGGCATGAATACATCCGTGTAGCCTTAAGTTCGGCATCCATGCCTCTCATATTTGCTCCACAATTACCCAGTAATGGATCTGTAGATTTATTAGTTTAACCCATGAGTTATTCGGTTAAATTTATGTTTAAGAATAAGGTGATTTTATGGCATCAGTACACAGTGAGAGCAATCCTTTAGGTAAGCAGTCGGATTATATTGATAACTATGATGCAACGTTATTATTCCCGATATCTCGTGCTGAAAGTTGGAAGGCGGCGGGTATCGAGCGTAATACCCTGCCATTTTTTGGTGAGGATGTTTGGAATGGTTACGAAATATCCTGGCTGAATGATAAAGGTATACCGCAGGTTGCGATGGCCGAATTTCGCTTGCCCGCAATAAGTCCATTTTTGATCGAATCTAAATCGTTTAAGTTGTATTTGAACTCGTATAACCAAACGCGCTTTGCCAATAAAGAAACGGTAGAGCGGCGTATGGTTCGAGACCTTTCTGCAGCCGCAGGGGGTGAAGTTAAAGTGACTATCTTAGCGTTAGATTATTCTTTTCCTGCTGAGCCTAAGACTGTCTGTATCGATGACTTGGATATATCGATGGATAAGTATGAGCTTGATCCTACGGTATTGAAGTTGGCAGAGGGTGCGGCTCAGGATGCTGTTGTTGACGTTAGCTTAGTGAGCCATTTATTGAAATCCAATTGCCCGGTTACTGGGCAGCCTGATTGGGGATCTCTTTATATTGAATATAAAGGCGCACATATTGATGAGAAATCGCTATTAACCTACGTGGTTTCATTGCGAACCCATCAAGACTTTCATGAGCAGTGTGTAGAGCGGACTTTTTGGGATATTTGGACTCGCTGTAAGCCTGAAGCGTTAACGGTGTATGCGCGTTATGTACGCCGTGGTGGGCTGGATATTAATCCGATGCGAAGTTCGGATCCTGCCAAGGTCGCGATAAACTTTAGAACCATTCGACAGTAAGTCTTCAGTTTAAAATATTGGATATATAAAAGCCCAGCATATGGCTGGGCTTTTTTTAAGTGATTATTTTGTCTCGAATCTTCTTGGCAGCGCTTTCGAGTGCTGACGCGATGCGGTCTTTATCGTAGCTCTTTACTTTTTGCGTATCGAGGTAAAGTGAGAAGCCTTCAGAGTCATGTTCAATAAAGCCTGGGTTTGCCCCTAGGTCACGGCGGAAGTCGATAACCTGATAGGTCGGTATCGGTTGTGAAAATCCTTTCATGTTTACATCGCCTTTTAAGCGACACATAATCTTATCTTTCACTAGATTATAGGTGTCCTCAGAGATCAAAATCTCCCCAGCCTCTGCGCTACTTTCTAAACGGCTTGCAAGATTTACCTCTTGACCGATAATAGTGTAATCCATACGGTTTTCGGTACCGAAATTACCCACGGTGCAGTAGCCGGTATTGATGCCCATNCGAATTTGCATCGGGGTTTTAATGCCTTGTTCTTNCCATTTCTTTCTTAATATTTGCATGTGGCGGCGCATATCAATCGACATCGCCAAACAGGCTAGGGCATCTTTTTTAGTGCCGTTGGATTTTGGGTCGCCAAAGAAAATCATGACGCTATCACCGATGAATTTATCAATCGTGCCGCCGTGCTTTAGGGCTACTTTCGACATTTCGGTTAAATAGGTATTGAGCACATCGGTTAAGCTTTCTGCTTCCATTTGTTCTGAAAGTGCGGTGAAGCCAACAATGTCAGAGAAAAAGACCACGAGTTTTTTCCGTTGAGTTTCTAAGCGTACTTCTTTGCGGCCTGAGAAAATGGATTCCCAGATTTGTGGTGATATATATTTTGATACTTTATGGGACAGCAGCTGGAAACGTTCAACCTGGCCTTGGAATTTACGTTTTAAGCGCATTAAATCCCGGGCTTGGCGATGGGAGTTAAAAGCGGTAATGGCTAAATGCATACCAACACCTAAAGCCGCTGCGACAAAAACCTCGGTAGGAATATCTTTAGCGGGGTGAAAACCAAAAGCGATAACTCCCAAGGATGCACCAATAAAAAGAGAAATTACGCAGAAGGTCCATGCAGTAATGCTGCCGACGACAATGAAGCTGGTATTGATCATGATAAGAAACAGGGTGGTTAGCTCTAATGGAAAGCCGATGAGAGCCAGCATGAATCCGCATAAAATAGCATCGCCATGAATAAGAATTTGTCGTGTTCCGTAAGGGTGTCGGGCGCTGAATGAACGTGTTGTCAGTTGGATTACGTGTGGGTATAGCAGGGCGATTAAGCCGACCCACATAATATTTCCGGGGAAGTAATCGATGAAGGTGCCGATAATGAGCGTTATGCCTGCAGCGGCATAGCCGAGTACGCGGGCAATGTAATCCTGCATGGGCATACTGGTTTCGCTAAAGTCACTTGCTGGGCTATCTGTATTCATAAATTATTTATTGACACAACTCCATACTATATACTTTCAGAGTATAAGTTAGACAGGTGGTATTGGGGAGGTATTTCATTCCTCATTGCTTATTTTATGGGTATTTAGTTTTAAATTTATTGATTTGGATCGTTTTTAGAAATTATGGATGCAATAACTGCCATTACAGAAAGAGTTTCCGTTGCTCAACTAACGGGCCCTGGTCCTAGTGAGACGCAATTGGATGTTTTATATCAAGCGGCATTCAGAGCGCCAGATCATGCCTGGATGCGGCCGTGGCGCTATTTGACAGTAAAAGGGGATGGCTTAGCAGATTTAGGCGAAGTGTTTGCCGAAGCTGGGTTATTGGCTAGCCCNGAATTGAGCGAAGATAAAGTCGCCAAATTAAAGCATATGCCGCAGCGTGCGCCGCTGATGATCATTGCAATAGCCAATATTCAGCAGCATGCGAAAGTACCGGCTATTGAACAGCGTTTAGCGGTAGGGGCGGGGATTCAAAATATCGTCACAGCAGCTTATGCGTTAGGCCTAGGGGCAATTTGGCGCACTGGGGAAATGGCCTATAACGATCATGTTAAGGCATCGCTAGGGCTGCAGGCGAATGAAGAGATATTAGGCTTTATCTATTTAGGCCATGTAAATTGTAAATTAAAGCAGCCTCCGATTATGAATAAGGCTGATTTTGTACAACAGTGGCCAATAACCCAACAAAGCGTTTAAAAACAATGCATTAGCATGAGGAAAGCTCTTTTTAGGGGTTGACGCTCTAGTATCTACTACGTATAGTACGCGCCTCTGCAGATGATGCAGNTAGTGATTNGTAGTTTGATTCGCTAGGTAAAAAAGGTGAGGTGGCCGAGTGGCCGAAGGCGCACGCCTGGAAAGCGTGTAACGGGTAACCGTTCGAGAGTTCGAATCTCTCCCTCACCGCCACTATTTCTAAAACCCGAAGTATTCTTTTAGCGAAGAGTGCTTCGGGTTTTTTCGTTTCAGCTCATCAAAACATCTCGACAACATAAAAATATCTGCGGCTGTATCTTTGAATTCGTCTTTACGCGATCTTTGAATAATTTTTTTGGTGGGGAATTTCAAGAACCTATTCTTATATGCCCCCAACGGCATTGATGGGAATGCAGGCCAGTAATACCGGCGGCTTTGGTGCGTTAAAACCCATTGCACAAATCTTCGCCCGTAATGAACTGCAGCCATTTATGAGCTGTGTTGAAGGATTAAACGAGATGACCGGCTACAAATTGATAAAATTCGATCCGTACGTAATCGAGGAACTAGAGGAAAAGATAGGGTAGGGGTTGCCATCACCAGCGATCGCAGAGGGTAGAAACAAAAAAGCCGACTTAGTGTCGGCTTTTGTGTGTGGGGTTACTGGTTTAATTCAGCGGCAACTTGCTTCAATTTAACTAATATATCTATTCTAGGCTGGTTCAGAGAATCCATCATTCCTTTAAACATATTCATATGAGACTCACTAGGTGAGTCGGGGCCTCCCATTTGATTATTAACAGCCCTTATTTCTGCACCTACATAAATCCACTCTTTAAACTTATGGATTGCTAAAAATAATGAGTTGTGTTCTTCAAGTATCTCTGGCAAATATAGTGATTGGATCAACTCTGCTTGAAAGAAAGTGTTTTGATCGAATGCATCATCATTACCAAAAAAGACACTATCCCTTTCGTTATTGAGGCATTCAGAAATTGATAAAATTAGAATGTAATAATCTTCTAGCTTTTGTCTTTTAAGCATCTCTAGCTCTTTCTTGCGCCAATTATCGTGATCCATTGCTATTTTTATGTTTTCTGATGCTTTGGTAGTGGCTTCAACCTTCTTTTTTATTGTATCTAGGCTTGATTCAATTGCGGCATACTTGGCTTTTTCAGAACTGTAACTTTTAAGGTAAGCCCCAAGCCAAGCCCCTAATAGGCTGACAGAAAACATGATTGCATAAAGATACCAATCATCTAAAAAGGTCGCGTTCAATAGAGCATCGATTACTTGTTGTACTTGTGCGTCTGTCATACCCATCCTTAGATTATTTAATATGTCTTTGAATTAATATTTCAATTTTTTTTGACGTTTCTTTAGACCAAGAATCAATTGCTATTACTGTATTAGCTATGCTGTGCGGATTATGTTCACGATCAGTAGTAGCGGTTTGTAAATAATATTGCTCAACTATTTTTCTGTTAATAACTTTTTCTGCTATATCAGTTTTTATTGGTAAATCATTAAAATATAAACTACATAGTTTATCTATTTCAGCTGCACATGTTTTTAAGTTTAAAATATTCTCTTGATTTGGTAATCCTGTACCAGGAATGGGAGTAGTGATAAACATAGCTTCCAATTCCAAACCATGAACTGCTGTTGTAAGTTCTTCAAGCTTTGTTATTAATCTTTCCTTTTTAGCTCTGCTGTTAATGAACCATTGATTTAACAAAAGAATAATGAGTGCGAGCATTGTAGAAATTACTATTGTGAATAGCTTTGCTTGTTCTTTTGGTTCTCCAAAAACTACTGTAAACCACTCAATCATTGTTCAGTCCTTGTATCTAGTTGGTGTGCCGGCTTTTGTGTGGGAATAATATCAATCATTAAAATGATGCTTCATTGGGAGTGGGGTTAGTGGGTATTGGTTAGATAGCTTGTCTTCTAGAACTTTGTTTTTGATTTGTAAATCCGCAATGACTTCTTGCATCTCATGATTTATATCGGTGGTAGATATAACCAATTTGGCTTTTAAATCTTTAATCTCATCATTCAATATTTTGATCTCATCTATTTTTGAGGAAACAAGGTCTGTCTGCGCAGCCAGGTTAGAATCTAACTTATAAGTATGTTTACTTAAAAATAAGATAACTATAATTGCTATAACACACATAGCCGCAATTAAGTTTGGCGAGTAGTTAATGAATAATTCGTAATATTTCATGTTGAGTATTTACCTTTCGGTCTTCATTGTTTGAGAGTTTAATCGGGCCAGTAATTAAAAATTTATTTGTTCAGGATGACTATTAACAAAGTTTACATTTATTTGCGCTGATAGTGCATTCCTATCATAAAAATACCCGATTTTGACCCTTTATCCACATTTCTTCGTTTCTAGCATTTTGGGCGTAAGTTGACCATTAGGGTGAGTATTACCTGATTTTCGATCAGCTGCAGCTTCTCAATAGATTCTCACCATCTTTCGACCATTAACCACCGATTTCAAATCCAAATTCTCCAATATTAACGCCAGTACCCAAGACGCGCGCTCGTCTCCGCCACGCCCGCCGTGCCTTTTCGATATATAAAACTTGCAGTGCAATATTGATGCTTTCAGGTAGCCAGTAGGCAGCACCATTTGGTGTGTGCAAAACTTGTGCCTGTGTTTTGTCCTTGCGATTAATGCAGGTTAGAGGTTTTACAAGTCTATTGGTTGGCTGAGTAAAGTGGGGTTCTATAAATCGCTTAGTCAAAATAGGGTGTTTAAAAACGACGTAAGTTTACGTTTAGTGTGGTTTACATCACAAATAACACTCAAATTAACCAAATATTACAGAAATACGATTTATTTATTAGAAACAATACGACTTTAGTGCCGGAAGAGCATAGAATGCGCCCCCTTAGAATCAGGAGGTGAATAATGCGTATAGTATCAGTAGTGCGTTCAGCGATTGTTATTTTGTTATTAGCTATGTCTACAGCTCATGCGGAAAGTGGTGATTTAAACATCTACGGCTTTATGAGTGTGGGTGTTGCGGCGTTGGATAATAACAGTGTTGCGTTGGATGATTTTGAAAGTGATGCAAATTTTAAGCAGGACACTGTTTTAGGCATCCAAATTAGTAAGCAAGTGAATGACTCTACAACCGTTACTGGTCAGCTAGTTTCGCGTGGTATCGATGATTTTAAAACAGAAGCGGCTTGGGCTTTTATATCTTTTGAAGCTACGGAAAGCACGACGTTAAGAATGGGTCGTTTACGAGTTCCTTTCTTTTATTATTCTGAATTCTTAGAAGTAGGTTATGCCTATAACTGGGTGCGTCTGCCAAATGATATTTATGGTATTCCATTCTCTTCTTTTGATGGTGCCGATCTGGTTCAAAACTTCTCTCTGGGTAGCGTGGATGGTTATGTGCAAATTAACTATGGTCGCCAGAATAACGATTTGACCTTGTTCCAAGATACTTATACTGCAGACATCAAAAACCTTGCGGGTATTTCTTTGAACCTGACACAAGGTGATTTTGGAATGCGCTTAGGTGTGCAGCAAACTGATATGTCTTTGGACTCTGTCACCGATCCTGACTTAACAGATGCTTATCGTGAGTTAGCGATTGCCAGTGCAACTTATGATGCTATGCCAAATGAAGTGACGGGTGGAATTTTGGTTGACGCAAATAATGCTGTTAATAAAAAGTCTAAAGACTTACGTCGTATTGACCAAGCGCAAAGTGCAGCGGCGGGTTTGGTTGCTGCTGGTATGCCAATTTCGGCTTCCACATTAGACGATTTTAACTTTGAAAGTAAGCAAGCTAACTTTTATAACGCAGCATTCACTTATGATAATGGTGATTTCAGTTTTATAACAGAAACAACTTTATTAATGTATGAAACAGGTTTGTTGGTTGATAACCGAGCTTGGTTGGCTTCAATGGCTCAACGTTTTTCTGCGGTTACTATTCACTTAACGTATTCAAACTCCAAGGATATTTTGGCTAGTGGAGAGAAGGGAGATTTACAAGAAGCCCTTAAGTTAGAAGGAGAAGACCAAAGTGTCATTCTTGGGCTACGTTATGATTATGACGTAAATACCGCGGTTAAGTTTGAAGTTCAGCATCATGATGAACTTGTTAACCAGGGTGAGGATGGTGATCAAGCCATGCTTTATAGCTTTGCTGTTGACGTGATTTTTTAAAGGAGAAAGTAATGAAATTTTTAACAAGTATATTTATTGCCTTACTTGTACTGGCTCCGATTGCAAAAGCTGAAGTCGCGATCATTGTAAGTATTGAAAACAAAAACAGTTATACCAGTATCGATAAGGACTTAGTTGAACGTATGTTTTTGGCGAAGGTGAAACACTTTCCTGATGGTTCTGTGGTAAAACCCTTGAATCTTAAGCAGGGGCATTATTTACGTAATGAATTTAATAGTGGATTTTTATCTAAAACAGAAAGTCAATTAAGCCGATATTGGTCACGTTTGCGCTTTTCGGGGAAAGCAACACTTCCTCAAGAAGTAGCAACGGTGGATGAGGTTAAGGCAATGGTTGCTAATAACCCTAACTTAATAGGTTATATCGATTCGATGGATGTCGNTGACTCTATTAAAGTTGTCCATAAGTATTAATTAAAATAGTTTAAAATAACGGTCATTCAATGGCCGTTTTTTCGTTGTTGCCTTGGTCTGTAGTTGGGAGCTAAACCTGTGATTGTGTCTTTTTCTCGTGTTATCTATTCTCTTATATTCGTTATCGGAATTAATTTGTATTCTGATCAGGTATTGGCACTTGAACTTAAAGGTGCTGCAATTTATCAGGAGTTGGGTAAAGACTATTATATCGCTAGTCTGTATGTGACAGACTCATCTCAAGATGCCTTGGTTTTATTAGCTGACGATAAAGCTCAGAAAATGATAATTAAAGTGATCGCTAAGCGTTGGTCTGCACGTAAATGGAAGGCTCAATGGCAAAATAATATTGCAATTAATAATGTTGTTGATGCAGATCCTAAGCTGGCTGCGTCGATCGTAAGTTTTACAGAGTTTCCGTTAAGTAGTTTGCGGGCGGGTGATGAGCTAATCATAGATTATGTTCCTAATATTGGCACCCGTATATATTTTAACTCTCATCCAGTTGTTAATACTAAGAATATTAAACTATATAGCTACTTGCTGAATACCTGGTTGGGAAAGTTCTCGCCCAATCGAATTTTTAGAGACAGTATCGCAGGTCTCACAGTCCCGAAAACCGAGCTATTAATTCGAGCTGATGACGTGGTAAGTAAGGATCGTATTGCAGAAGTTAGCACTTGGTTTGTTAATAAAGAAGAGAAAATAGAAGAAAAGAATAAGGCAAGAAGGCAACAAGAACTGTTGGTTGCCGCAGAGCTAAGTAAGAAAAAAAATAATGAGCTCAATAAAAATAAAGCACTTGTAAAGAAACAGTCTGAGCAAGAGGCTAAGCAGAGAAGATTTATCTTGGCGCAACAGAAGCAAGATGAAGCGTTGAAGAGAAAGCAGAAGAAAAAAAGTGATGCTAAAAATCAACAGAAGCTTGCTAATAAGCAGAAAAAGAAAAAACAGCAGGATGATCTTGCAATGCAGGCGTACTATCAGAAACTGTATCTTTGGCAGTTGCAGAGT
The DNA here is from genome assembly GCA_016765295.1 of Oleispira sp. Classification (GTDB taxonomy): domain Bacteria; phylum Pseudomonadota; class Gammaproteobacteria; order Pseudomonadales; family Oceanobacteraceae; genus Oleispira. Next base: position 18,271 of record JAESQF010000118.1, on the reverse strand, counting down.
AAAATTAATGAGAGTGTGGTTTATCCACCCTGGGCTAAGCAATTCTCTCAGCAAGGGCCTGTTGAATTAACATTTTCTACCGATCGCAGTACCAGCTTATTAAATCTAGTTAATAAAACCCCAGCGACATCCAAAATATTGGTGCAAGAAGTTGAACGCCGTTTGAGTCTGGCGCTAGAGACAATCACTCGACCGGCACTTTTGCAGGGCAATAGCTGGAGCTTTTCTATTCACTATCTATTTTCCCCGGCGATTAAAGAGCTTGCGCCCTTAGCCAAACCGAAAAAACCCTAATANCTATTNATCATCGATAACTATTTAGTATGGCTAGTAATCAGCATCTTCAAAGTAACTAAAGCCAGAGTCGCGTAAAGCTTTAAAGCTTAGCGGCATGGTTAAGCTAGCCAGTAAGCGCTGTAATTCGTGAGCGCCATCTGGGGTGGTTTGCCATACTAGATTGCAATCATGGGCACCGCTAATCAGTAACCTTAAATACGAGGCATCGCCTGCGAGAGTGGCTCGATATTCGTGAATGTTTACCCATACTTTATTTCCCGGATAGTTTTCTGGCCAATCATCTTTTGCGTATTGAAAATCATCCTGCCAAATAAAATCTCTAGGCTGTTTGCGAATTAGTTGTCTCACTATCATGTCCTGCTTCAATCCTATTAATAGACTGCTATAGCAATTCATAGGCCAGTTTGACCTCGGGCTCAAAGCTCGATTTTTGGCGGGGTTGTAGATAGAGGAAGGGGGATTTAGTTGGATTAGGTGATATCTGGTAGCGCTATTTCACCAGTGCGAAATATCGATATTAGATATCTCGCACTNAACTTCTGNTATGGGTCTTTAGCGCTTTATTTAATGCCGTTCTGGCGTTGATTCTCAACGCGACGAATCTTCATATCGGTCTGCAATCTCCAGATACCCGCCAGTATAGCGCCGCTGATATTGTGCCAAATACTGAAAATAGCACCGGGCAGTGCCGCCATCGGACCAAAGTACTTTAACGCGAGGGCAACGCCTAAGCCTGAGTTTTGCATGCCTATTTCTATCGCTAAGGTGCGGCAGGTTACTTCTGTCTGGCGGGTTAATTTACCGGCGGTATATCCACTGATTAGGCCAATTATATTGTGTAAGGCAACGGCTGCGAAGATGGCATAGCCTACCGTCGCAATTTTTTCGGCATTAAGCGCTACGATAATGGCGATAATCAATAAAATTAAGCTGCTCGCAATATCGGCTAAATATTTATTAATCTTGTTAGCAAATTTAGGCTGGTAATGAGTGATGAGGACACCTGCAACAATCGGAATTAATACCATCTTAATCACGCTGATCATCATGCCTAGACTATCAATTTCAACTATTTCTCCTGCTGTTGCGCTGATGATCATGGGCGTTGCAATGATCCCCCACATGGTTGAAGCCAAGGTCATGCTAACGGATAGTGCCACATCGCCACGGGCTAAATAGGTCATAACATTGGATGCGGTTCCCCCCGCACATGCGCCTACAATGAGCATGCCTACGGTTAGGTCATCGCTGAGGTTGAATGCTTTTGATAATACGATAGCGGCCAAGGGCATGATTGAGAATTGAATAATGATGGCAAGGGCAATGGGCTGAGGCTTATTCCATACTCGCTTAAAGTCGCTAACGCGGAGTGTTAACCCCATGCAAAACATCACCATGGACAAGAGTGGGATGATTGAGGCTTTCCAGTTTATTAGCACTGAAGGGTCGTAATACGCTAATAGAGCTACGATGATGGCTAAAATTGGAAATAAACGGCTAACTGAAAGCATATTAGGCTCATAACGGTGAAAATAAGAGCGCTATTGTAACTTAAATATAAACCGAAACGTTGGATTAAACTTATTCGCGGGCGAGGTGCTGGGCATGGCGGAAGCTATTGACCAAGGTTTCCGCTAATAGCTGATTGATGATGTCTATTTGTTCGCTCTTAATATTCGGCGCATCGCAGTAGCTTAAAACGGTTTCAACTAAGCTGTGCAAGCCGGGAATGAAGGGGGAAATACTTTGCGCCGCATAATAAGGCTCTAGATGGTATTGCTCAGCGATATTGTGCAGTAAATGCGCTAGAAACAGTTCACTTTCTGGTAATCCAAACGGGTCTTTTAATTGCTCTTTAAGTTGATCGCTATATTCACCATTAAACAAATAAAGAGAATGCGTTTTTTGAGCTTCACTAGGACGGCAGCGAGACTGCGGAAATATTAAGATGTTGTCATCCTTCATAATCCTCTCCTGCTAGGGGGTTAATTCACCCTAGCATGGTTAGATTATCTGACGGTAGCCTTATCCGTCGATTAATAACCAAATGATCTTAATAGTATTTGGATAGTATTTGGATAGTATTTGGATAGTATTTGGATAGTATTTGGATAGTATGAAAAATATTACAGTATCGGAGAGAATAACCGAGCGGCCTTAGTCAATAGGGTATGCAGCTTGGTCGGCTTTAAAGGATAGGGTTTAGATTGTGAGAAATCATGCTCAAGCATGGTTTCTATTTGGCTGGCCATTTCTTCACTTTCTATTAGGGCATTGAGTTCAAAGTTTATTCTTAGAGATCGATTGTCTAAATTGGCACTGCCAACAAAAGTTAGGTGCTGATCAATGAGCATAACTTTTTGATGCATGAATCCCGCTTGATATTGAAAAAACTGTATACCTTGCTGACTTAATTCCGTGACATAGCTGTGAGTTGCTAAGGGCACTAGCAGGCTATCTGTTTTCTGCGGTAGTAAAATACGAATATCAATGCCTTTTAATGCCGCGAGTTTCAATGCCCCCATAACGTTTAGATCCGGAATGAAGTAGGGGGTGGCGATCCATAAGCGTGTTTGTGCTTGCCCAATAAGGTGAGTAAAACTTAGGCTGATGGTTTCAACGGAATCTGCTGGGCCTCCGGGAATGATAAGGACCTTGGCTTTTTTTCCGCTGTCATAGGGTTGCCAGGGCAGGGTCGGTAATTTATTGGTTGCCCAGTACCAATCTTCAAGAAAGGATAGTTGTGCTGCAAGTGTTGCCGGGCCGTCTATTTGTACGTGGGTATCGCGCCAAGGACCAATTTTAGGGTTTAGGCCTAAATATTCATCGCCGATATTATGGCCACCGATAAAGCTGGTTTCACCATCGATGATAATCAACTTACGGTGGTTGCGAAAATTAACCTGCATTCTACGTTGGATTTGTAATGGGTTGAAACGGCTGCAGTGTATTCCTACTTTACGTAGGGTTTTTATGTAGTTTTGATTTAAACCAGAGCTGCCGATTTCATCGTAAAGAAGATATATCTCCACACCTTGTTGGGCTTTTTTTAACAGCATACGCTGTAAACGTTTACCCAGTTGATCATCTTGTATGCGATAAAATTGAATCAATATTGATTGTTTCGCATAGTCTAGGGCCTGAAAAATATGGGCAAATGTTTGTTCGCCGTTGATTAATAATTGAACTTGATTATTGTCTGATAGTGGCAACCTTGCGAGAGTTTCTAAAGGTCTAAATGTTGGCGATGTCGGGTGATTTTTGGTTGCTTTAATATGATCTTGATAAAGCGGGCTTTGATGTTTTTTCAGTAGTTTAATCGCTTTTTTACTGGCCTTACGCGCTTTGGTATAACCGTGAAATCTTCGACTACCAAAGAGTAGATATAAAGGTAAAGCTATAAAGGGAATAACCGCTAAGGCGAGCACCCAAGCGAGAGTGCCTTGGGAGGTGCGGCCATGCCAAATGGCATCGATAGCCGCAATAATACCAGAGCTATAAATGATGAGAGTCCAAGTCCAGGTGGCGACATCACTCCAAATCAAATTACGCTCCGTATGTGTTAGTTATTTGCCCATCAAGCGAAAGAATTCACTGCGAGTAGCGGCTGACTTACGAAACCCACCGAGCATAACAGAGCTGGCCATCGAAGAATTTTGCTTTTCGACTCCGCGCATCATCATGCACATGTGGCGTGCTTCAACAACAACGGCAACACCGCGAGCGCCAGTGACTTCTTGCACGGCTTCGGCTATTTGCTTGGTCAAATTCTCTTGAATCTGTAAGCGACGAGCAAACATGTCAGTGATGCGGGCAAATTTAGATAAACCTAGCACTTTGCCATCGGGCAAATAGCCGATAGAAACGGTACCAATGAAAGGTAGCATATGGTGTTCGCACATAGAATACATTTCGATACCGCTGATAACGACCATTTCGTCATTATCACTGGCGAAAACTGCATTATTTACGACTTCTTCTAAAGAGGTATCGTAGCCACTGGTTAAAAATTGCATGGCTTTGGCGGCACGCTTAGGGGTATCTAGTAACCCTTCACGGTTAACATCTTCCCCAAGTTCAGTAATGACTTGAGAGTAAAGATCAGACAGCGCTTTCATCGCTTCTCCATAAATTTATTGCATAGCATAATGCTGGGGCATTTTACGCACTTATTAAATAATGTTAAAGGATTGGTAAGGGGCAATTCGCTGACAAGCGGATAAAAATGCCACTTTATTATCGATATCTGCCGTAATTAGCAATTGATGAGGCTGATCATCCTGTTGTAAGTCTGAAAGGTCATAACCTAGCTGCTGTAATATAAAGCAAATACGGCGAGCAATCGCAGAACCTGAGTCGACTAGGGTTACCTGCGGAAACAGCTGGGCTATGTGTTGGCTGACGAGAGGGAAGTGAGTGCAGCCTAAAATGAGTTGATCAATTTGGCTATTTTCTAGCAAGGGATTAAGGATTTCTTTTAAGCGAGAGAGGTTGAGCTGCTCTTGAGCCCCTTTCTTTTCTTGAAGTCCGTGTTGCTCTTGAAACCAGAGCTCTTCTGCTATTTTCACCAGTTCGCTACTGCCGATACGTTCTACTTGGCAACCTTGAGCATGATCNGAAATTAGCTGGTCAATGTAGGGGCGGTCAATCGTTGCGGGAGTGGCTAATAATGCGATGTGTTTGCTTCGACTTTGGCTAGCGGCGGTTTTAATGGCCGGTACAACCCCAATCACTGGAATATCCAGCACCTCACGCAAGGCGGGTAGAGCTAAGGTGCTGGCGGTATTGCAGGCAATGACCACCAGATCAATCTTTTGCTGACCACAAACTTGCAGGCAAAGTTTAACGATACGCTCAATCAAGACTTCGTCGGGCTGAATTCCATAAGGAAACAGCTGGTTATCCATTAGGTAGCAACTGGATAGTCCAGGGACAGCTTGGCGGATNTGCTGAAGAATACTAAAGCCACCCACTCCTGAATCAAAAATAAGCGCATTGATGGCCATTAAATTATTGTTAATCCTCTTTAAAAGTAAGGCTAAAGGTTAACGGTACAGTGCGGGTAATTGATTTTAATCCTGCCAATTCCTGCAACTTATTAATACCGGCTACTAGGCTAAAACTTTCCGCATCAATCAGCATTGGGGTAATCGTAGTCACCGTAATCGTGCCGTCTTTGTTTGGGCTAATCATAACTTGGCATTGGCCTTCAGCTTGCTCGCCGTGCAGGGAGATTTTGCCCTGTAATTGAAAGCGGGTTTGGGTGCCAGCGCTTACTTGGGCAAGTACGGTAGCCGGGATTTCAGTTTCAAAACTGGCTTGGCTGAATTTTGAGGTTTCAAACAAATGTTCTTGCATGCGTTCATCACGAATGCCAATACGGGTATCAACGCTGGCTAGGTCAATGTTCAATTTAGCATAACCCGATTCATTGATTTTACCGGTGAAGGTTTTAAAGGTATGAATTTCAGTGATATGGGTGTTTTTGCTGGTTAAAAAGTTAATGCTAGAGGGCTGTTGTAAGGTCCAGTCGGCAATAGAAAGGTTACTAAGTGCTAGAGCCAAGGCAAGGGTAATAAGACGCATGGGGGAATCCTTTTATAGTTTTAACATCAATGTAGGTTTTTTAAATTATCAAACGAATATTGGATGATCAATTGAGCTTCTGCAAGCACCGCTTTGGTATTTTCTTGTTCCAGACGAAGGCGCTGCTGGTCTTGTTGAAAGCGTTGTTTCTTTGTTAACGCCTTATAAGTATCTTTAATCGCCATGCTTTTACACGCATTGAAGTGTTGGTGCAAAGTAGTAAACGCTTGCTGCTGCATAATATCAGTATCGAGAGCATCGGCAAGGTGATGGATTCTAAGCACCCCTTCGGTGATTTCACATTGTTTGGTGACTAGGGATTGGGCAATAAAGCGAATATCGGTGATGATCTTGTTATTTCTTTTATCCAAGTTTTCTTGTGCTAACGTGCGTTCTTCATCATCTTTTATTTGAGCCGCTTGTTGCTTGCTTTTTAACTGAATACGAAGGTAGGCGGCGTATATCGTTAACAATATGATGATAAGACCCGCAGTGATCGCTAGGCCAAGTTTTATAGAGGACATAAAATTAGTTCGATTGTATATTTTGTAACAGGGCAGGCATTTTACTCTTCTTTGGTAGCCCATGCTAGCCGATTTCGGCCATTATTTTTAGCGCAGTATAAGGCTTTGTCAGCGGCACTAATAAGCACCTCGATATTTTTATAAGGCTGCTCTAAGGAGAGTTGAGCAATACCGATACTAAGAGAAACAAAATCCACCGGCGCTTTGGGGGAGTGTTCTATCTTGCATCTTAGTAATTCATCGAGTAAACGCTGAGCTTGATGTTCTGCTTCAATATAGCTAATCGAGGGAAGGATAATAGCAAACTCTTCGCCACCATAGCGCGTGCATATTTCACCGGCGCGGTTAAACGTTTTTTGTAATACCCGAGCTACTTGCTGTAAGCAATTATCTCCTTGGGGGTGGCCGAAGTGATCATTGTAATGTTTGAAATAATCAATATCACACATCAATAACGTTAAGTTATCGCCGTGGCGTTTTGCCCGATCAAATTCTTGCAAGATGCCATGGTCGAAAGCCCGGCGGTTCGGTAAGCCGGTTAACGCATCGTNCAGGGCTTGCTGCGCGAGCAGTCGATTGGCATTTAATAAATTCTGTTTGCTTAACTCCAGTTCAAATTGTATGGCGTGATGTTGAATGGCCGCGGCCAAGTTTTGCCCGGTTAATTGTAGGAATCGTAAATTTTCGTCATTAGAATTAAGCACGGGAAGAGAATTGTAAAAAATAACAAACCCCATCATTTTTTCAGTTTTATTGAGCCTTATCGCGGTCAATCCCTGAATTTTATGCTGCTTCAATTCGGCTATTAATGCACTTGGTAATTCAATACTGTCTAAATTCTTAACTTGCAATGTGCCTTGCAGAATTAATCCTTTTTTCACAAAAGGGATGAGTGCAGGGTGATTCTGCAAGGTCATTTGGCTATTGTCGAAATACTGCTGAATAAAGCCTTTTATTTGTGGCGTAATTTCTTCTTCAAAATAAATAAGAGCTTGTTGATGACCACTGATCAAGGCAGCTTGTAATAGCGCTTCTTGCACTGTGTGCTGAATGTTTTCATGAGACGTTAAGAATAAGGAATTGGAGCCGCGCAACAAAGTTTGGCTGAAGGAAGCTTTACTGGTGAGTAGNTTGTTTTTTTCTTGAATTTTATTATCCGCAATCTGTGCTCGAATAATGAGTTGGTGACGACCCCAGGCGTTAGTAATTAATTGTGTGGCTAGGCTGAGTAACGACAGTTGTACGTCTGTAGGCTGATGANTAGGATCGAGTACCGAAAAACCAATNAGGCCAGNAANAGCGCCNNTATCTTTGANAATNGGGGTGATGCGNGTTGAGTGGAAACCATTGGGTGAAAGCTGTTGGGCTAGATGNAATAAAANTTCGTTTTCTTCATCTTGNCCTTGTTCNATTACGATCATCTTATTGGNTGANAGTGTGGATGATNTNGCAGAGAANGCNNGCAGAAATTCTTGGCTATTCGGAATCTTAAAGCGATTGGGAAAAGGCTTCATTAAACTGACAGANCNTCTCCATTCTGCCCATANTGACGCTTGGGANAAATCATCTGATAGTTGTAAAATATAGCAATGGTCTAAAGATANCGATTGGGCAATNGCTTGNAGTGTTTCTTCCATNGTNANCTGNAAATCATCCGCTGNGCAGCTTAATAAATGATTGCCATGGGTATTCAGTANCCCTTCAAACTCAATGCGTTGATTAAGTTCATTGGTCGTCGCTTGAAAGTCTTGGAATAGCTTAGTTAGCTGAGCTTCATGCTTTCTTAAGTCTTGAACGACCCCAGTAAAGCGTATGTCATTGGTTGAATCATCAGCAGAAACAGTAATGGCTAGNGGGATGGAATGACCTAGCTTATGCTTACCNATNATGGTGCGTTCTGCGTGTAATTGACGGGNTTTNTTATTNGGATTTTTCTTAGCTTTTCTCAAATAAGCNGGGTGCATTTTTGCTTGCATNCCCGACATTAAATNCTCTACCGGCTGACCTATCATTTCTTCATGGGTATANCCGAATAAGCTTTGGGCNGCNCTATCAAAAGCCAAAATAATACCGTTACTATCAATTACGATAATGCCATCGATAGCGGGTTCCAAATTGTCNGCCAAGATATCGCTTACTACACGTGNTTTCAGTTTTATTTACCATGTTAAACGAGGGTTTNNTTAATAATGGNCGTTAAGNTCATATTCGCAAGTTAGAATGTGGAANATTAAAGCAATGTATTTGGGGGTAGACGATAAATTTTCTTCTATTAGATTAAAATTGCATTAAAACTTATGNNTTTTTGGCTTTTATATATAAATCAGCTAGTCTAAATGAATAACTATGGACGTGGGATAACGCACATATGAAGTTCGANAATCGNTGGGTAACNGCAGACGGAACTCTGAATGAGCTACCGATTACTATTAATAGTCGTGAAGACTGGCAGGGAACCGCTGANAGTGGCCGNTTTCCTATTTGCATTCAAATTGCTTGGCANGCNGANCAGCGNGATGAAACNAATGCTTTTCCATCGAAGANNGANATGTTGAAAATAGATGTATTCCATCATCAANTGCAAAGCCAAATAGAAGGCGATGGNCATGCNATGGTGGCGATGGTTATTACTCACGATGGGGTAAATCAGTGGGTGATTTATTGTGATGATATTGAAAANATCAAGACCAGTTTAAATAAGCTANCGGCTNCAGAGCAAGNNTTNCCNNTNGAAATTGTTGCCGATGAAGATGCNCAGTGGGAGACTTTTAAAAAAGTACATCAAGCCATTCAATAGAGCTTGATGCACCTTTTATAACCTTTATCTGATATAAGCTCTATCTANCTAGGNTCNTTTTTNGGTCTTNCTTTCTTCGGTGTTTGGAANCGTTTTCCTTTTAGNGCTAAGCGCTTTCTCTCAGCCTTGGCNGCTTCTTTCGCTAAGCGCAGTTCTTCTGCAGCAATTTCTTCAANNACCATCATTTCAGGTGTTTCTAAGCTTAATAANCCAATCTTACTGGAGCGGTAGTCGTGTAATACAATTTCCCCCGCTTTGTGTAAATCAACCCTACCACCACTGCGTATNCANCCGCGCTTNCGGGCCACCATTTCGAGNAGNCTTTCACCGGACTCGGGTAGTATTTCCAACTTATAGCGCGCCTTTAANNCATCAGGATAAGCNTTGGCAAGATACTCNAGTGCGTACATGGCAACGTCTTCATATTCCATCGCGGTATTTTTAATCGCACCACTNGTGGCTAANCGGTAGCCACTATGAAAGTTCTCGAANTTTGGCCANAAAATNCCTGGAGTATCGCTGAGTACCACGCCGTTTTTAAGGTCAATCATCTGCTGGCGTTTCGTTACCGCAGGTTCATCGCCGGTATTAGCAATGTAGCGTCCGGCCAAGGAGTTGATGAGGGTGGATTTTCCAACATTGGGGATGCCCATGATCATGACACGAATATAGGTCTTCTTATCCTCGCTCTGATTGACAATTGTTTTAATCAGCTGAATGAGCTTTTGACTTTGTTTGTGGTCTTCTGCCACTAACGCCAGGGCGTGGGTATTCTCTTCTTTCTCAAAGTGTTTGATCCACATTTGAGTGATTTTAGGGTCGGATAGGTCGGCTTTGTTCAGTACTTTGATACAAGGCTTGCCTGCACGCAGTTCATCAACCAGGGGATTCGTACTGGAGTAGGGTAGGCGAGAGTCCAAAACTTCAACAATCAAATCGATATCAGGCATTGCCTCTTCGATTTGGTTGCGGGCTCTATTCATGTGCCCAGGGAACCAGTTAATGGCCATATAAATGTATTTCCAGATAAATCGAAGGTAGACCTCTGCAAGATGAGAGGTCTAAATTAGGTAGTCAGGCTAGTGAATTTAACCTTTGCTAGGGTTTAACAATTAAGCAAACGTTGGTTGAGTTGACTCTTCTTCAGTAGCCTGTTGAACGTCTTCGTTAGTAGATTCCGCTTCGATATCAGCGTTTTCAGCATCAGTGCTTTCAGTATCAGTGCTTTCAGTATCAGCAGATTCGCTTTCTTCAGCTTGATTCTCAGCTTCAGCTTCAAGTTCAACTTCAGCCTCAACTTCTTCAGCTTCGGCAACCGCAACGGTTAATTCAGCCGCTTCGTTACTGGTTTGAACTTCTTCAGAGAAGTTGGCAGACTTACGTGCCTGTTTTTCAGCCTTGAGGGCATCTTCTAGTTCTTTAGCGCGCTTCTTTTCCACTTTGGCAATGCTGCGCTCATGGGTCGTCCAGACATTCGCCTTGTGATTAACGTTTTTCAAACCGTTTTCTTCAGCNATCTCGCGGGACAAGGAACTACCCATCTCATCAGCATCACGGGCGATCAATTTACGTTCGCCTGGCTCTAATTGCGTTAGCAGATCTATCAGCGCGTGGCTTAATACATCTTTGGCAAGATCATCACGAGATTTACCAAAACGCTTAGCAATTGTGCTTAACATAGCCAAGTCATTGGCATCTAACTGCAAATTTAATGAAGCATGAGCTAAAGCTTGCGCTTTTTTAGCTTTCTCTTCGGTATAATAGCGGTCAATAAGGGCTTGAGTACTGGTTAATTCTTGGGTTGACATAGTTCAAGGTCCGTTTCACATAAATTTAATACATACACAATACCGAGATTTACTCGGGGTGCAATAATCGATGGCGCTAGTATATCTGAGCCATCAAAAAGAGGCAGTACTATTTATGACAAATATACAGGTTATAACAATTGAACAGACAATTCGTAACAAGGTAGAGCAGGCATTAATCCCGCAAGAGATGACGTTATTGAATGAAAGCCAACTGCATTCAGGGCCTGCGCTTAATTCTCACTTTAACTTAACCTTAGTGAGTACGGCTTTTGCAGGAAAACGTCCGGTCGCCCGCCACCAAATGATTTATAAAGTATTAGCGGATGAATTGGCTGGAGAGGTTCATGCTTTGGCCCTGCATTTATTTACCCCTGAAGAGTGGCTGCAAGCTGGAAATGTGAGTGAAGTATCACCAAATTGCCAAGGTGGGCATTAACCGGTCATTTGTCTGGCGAGAATGCACCTATTAAATATTATGTCGAGCAGGTAGAGTGCTGAATTACAATAATANATTTGNAATAGAGCCCATGCGTCTATTTGCAATCATACTCCTGCTTACTTCTTTTAATTTCATCGCCTATGCAGAAAATAGCGCTTGGGAATTAGAGAAGGAAGACGAGGACATTGGGCTTAAAATCTATACTCGTGAAATCTCAGGCTCTAGTTTAAGAGAATTCAAAGGTGAAATGATTGCCCGCACGAACTTGACGACTCTCGCGGCATTATTACTGGATAGTAATGCTGCACCTGAGTGGATGCACCACTGTGAAAAGTTCGAAGTTATCGACCAAATAACCCCTCAACACGCGATTTTCTATTNTGTTAATACGGCCCCTTGGCCGGTGAGCGATCGCGATGCAGTACTGTCATCGACCATGATGCAAGACCCTGATACCTTGACTCTGCGTATTACTGTTGATGCCATAACAGAGCATTTACCGGTTAATGATGACTATATTCGCATCACTCGTATGTCCGGATTTTGGGCATTTACGCCATTAGCCGATGGCAAAGTGAAGATTGTATATCAAGTCCATGCAGAGCCTGGTGGTAGTTTACCGGCCTGGTTAGCCAATAGTGTTGTCGTGGATACGCCTTATAATACGATGAGTAATATGTTGGACATGTTGAAGTTAGAGAAGTACCAACAAGCTGACATCCCTATCATTGATAATGGGCCTAAGTAGCCATCGGTTTCGGTAATAAAACTATTAATAGATGCCACCCCTTTGGCTTGTCATAAAACTGTCATAATTCTACCGTATCTTGCCCAGCATACTTATATCTTTGCTGGTGCCGTTACGTATGTGGAAATTTCTCTTTTTCTTTTCTCTTATTCAATCCTTAATCCTACTGATAGCGCCTTCAGCTCTCGCTAATACTTTAACCATACAAGGTTCCAATACCATTGGTGCGAAGTTAGCCCCCGCTTTGGTCACCGGTTATTTACACAGTCTTGGTGCCCATGATGTAAAGCTTATCGCAAGGGAGGAAAATGAAAGTCGAATTACTGCTCAGCTTGAATCCTCCATCAGTGTCGATATTGCTGCCCATGGTAGTGGTACCGGTTTTAGTGCTCTGTATTTGNAACAAACCGATATCGCAGCCGCTTCTAGACCGGCCAAGAAAAAAGAAATAGCGCAGCTCGCTGAATTAACCCAATTAACCGGTCCTCGTTCGGAACATATTATCGGTATTGATGGTTTAGCGATTATTCTTCATCCACAAAATCCACTTAATGAATTAAGCGTCGAGCAGGTTGCTGCTATTTTTGCCGGTGACATACGTAATTGGTCTGAGCTTGGGGGGCGCTTTGGCGAAATCAATTTATACAGTCGAGATAACAAATCCGGTACTTGGGACAGCTTCAAACGCATGGTATTGGGAAAGTCTAAGTTGGCTGCAAGTGCTTTGCGCTTTGAAGCAAACGATGATTTATCCGATAAGGTGAGTCGTGATATTAACGGCATCGGTTTTGTTGGCTTGCCCTCAGTAAGGCGGGCTAAGTTGATTGCGATATCGGATGGCTATGCAAAGGCGTTAAAGCCAAATCAATTAACCGTTTCTACCGAAGATTACGCACTTTCTCGGAGGTTGTATTTTTATACCGATGATGATTCGAAAAATCCTCATGTCAGACCTTTTATTCAATATGTGCAAAGTCCAGAAGGGCAAAAGATAGTCGCAGATAATGGCTTTATTGCTCAAAATATCGAAGTCGTTGAGCCAGTAGGCTATTCTGAGCTGCCAGTAGATTTCCAATTGTTAGCAGGAGAAGGGCAGCGCTTAACCGTAAACTTTCGTTTTAAAGAAGGCAGTGCCAGATTAGATAATAGAGCGCTGAGAGATATACAGCGCTTGGTTGATTTTAGTGTAAAGAATCCTGAGAAAAAGTTGATACTAATAGGCTTCGGTGATCAAAAGAAATCACAGCAACGCTCTAAGCTACTGTCCAAATTGCGGGCGATGGCGGTGCGCCGTGAGTTAGTGAAGCAGGGGGTTTATCCTAAGTTTAATTATGGTTATGGTGATCAATTGCCGGTTGCTTCTAATCAACGTGATGCCGGGCGGGTCAAAAACCGTCGGGTGGAAGTTTGGTTAAGTTCTGTTGACTAAGGTATTAATAGAATTCGATCATTCNCGGTTATAAACATGAAACTCTGTAGATTGCATCTACACTAAGGCATANNGAAGTATTCTGNNTTAGGAGNTNCNTTTATGCCATCNATCGTNACGTGTAATCAGCAAGGAAGGCAGTTGAATATTGCTATTTCTGGNCGCTTTGACTTTTCNATNCTGCANGATTTTCGTAATGCATATACCCTAGATATTGATGANCCTATTNATGGGGTTTTAATNGACCTTAGNCATTCTGANCACATGGATAGTTCNGGNATGGGNTTNTTATTAACNNTGAAAAAAGAGNTGGNTNTGGATGTTGGCTGNGTAGAATTAATGAATTGTAAGCCGCATATCCGCGATGCATTATTGGCGGCAAGNCTTGATCACTTTTTTAAGGTGAGCTAACTTGCGNATACTGATNGTCGATGATTTAGAAGCNAATAGGATGCTATTAGCGCACCTAGTCGAGATGNNAGNGNATGTTGCNATAACCTGCTGTGATGCNGAAGAAGCNCTGCAAGCTTATNATACTCATGGCGCTGACCTTATTTTTATGGANGTGGTGATGCCTGGGGTNGATGGTTATGTCGCCGCNNAACAATTAANAGAAGTCATTGGCGAATACTTNGTTCCCATTATTTTTATTACCGCCTTGCANGATGAAGACGCNCTGATCCGNTGTTTAGAATTTGGTGATGATTATTTGGTNAGNCCTTTTAANCAGATNATGTTTAANGCCAAAATTGCCGCCCATATTAGAACCATTGAATTACATCAAAAAGCACAGCAGCAGCACGAAGANNTGACCTATNTGCANAANCGTTTGATGCAAGAGCAAGAGATGGCNCAGAATGTNTTTGATCATGCGACTCAGGTTAANCATCTAAATTGTGACAATATTCAAACNTANCTTTCNAGTGCCTCNCAATTTAATGGCGATGTNTTATTAACCGCTAAATCCCCTGCGGGGGGAATGTATATCATGNTGGGTGATTTTACCGGTCATGGTTTACCGGCCGCATTAGGNAGCCTNCCNNTNTCTCAACTGTTTCACTCNTTGGTTTTAAANCANCTNTCAGTCGGNGANCTTGCTCGAGAAATGAATCGAGTATTGGCTGANTTTTTGCCGGATTATATGTTTTGTGCGGCGGTTATTGCGGAATTAAATAGCCAGGGTAATCANCTGCGATTATGGNCGGGAGGGCTACACGATAGCCTAATTGTTAATCAAGANTTTGATGTGGTAGANCGTATATCNTCATTGCATATGCCGNTGGGNATATTAGANGATGNNGTATTTAANACCGATAGCCTTNAATTTGAATTAAAACCCAGNGATAAAATTATTATTTATACNGATGGTATTCTTGAGGCCAGTAACGATAGAGGGGAGTTNTTTGGNCGNGANCGCTTTGANNCAGCNCTAAANCGCTCTGAGTGTAATATTGAAAAAGTNCGCAAAGGCTTACATCGTTTTACCGGCTACCAACAAGGNGAAAGCGTTCAGGATGATGATATTAGCTTGGTCTGTATTTCCGCTGGGCCAGTAGNATTTAATANCGATGATAANNGTCGCCAAAATCAAACCCCTTACGATATTAATCGTGCNCCTGTTCCTTGGTCTATTNGCATGAANTTNTCCATNGCCGANTTNCAATTAGGCAGNCCNGTTACTCAGCTGGTGGATATGNTCGGGGAAGCGACAGGACTCTATAGTCACAAGCCCGTNTTATCTATNTTACTCGTTGAAATATTNAATAATGCTCTTGATCATGGNNTATTGNAATTAGACTCAANTTTNAAAGAGGGGGTNGATGGCTTGATNANCTATTANTCTGAACGNGAAAAGCGNTTAGCTAANNGCACTGACGGCCNANTGGAAATAGACATTNNCCATCNATTATTAAAAGNAGGNGGGCAGTTAAAAATAAAAGTTAAAGATTCTGGTGCCGGTTTTGATGTTGATGCAATAGTGACCAGTTGCGCTGAAGAAAGC
The DNA here is from genome assembly GCA_016765295.1 of Oleispira sp. Lineage (GTDB taxonomy): Bacteria > Pseudomonadota > Gammaproteobacteria > Pseudomonadales > Oceanobacteraceae > Oleispira. The sequence goes on along the minus strand of JAESQF010000118.1, from coordinate 2,638 downwards.
CANGGCCGAGGATTNTCNTTGGTAAAGCANCTCAGTGAAAGNATCACTTTCACTGAGNGNGGTAGCTGTATAGAGGTTGTCTATTGTTACTAGAAAAACTAGACGTTGNCGATTCTACTGCTAATNTTCCACATTTAACCCTTAGTTGCGTGAAAGTGTAAAAACATTTCAACAATGGCTGGTGGAATGTTAACGCACATTTGATCCGATAAATCTCCGTCNTCATCAATCTCCGCCATCTCAGCTTCTTCTGCAAAAAGCCCTGATGCGTACATGATTGGAAAAATCCACTCAGCAATTTGCTCTTCATTCTTGGCGTACCAAGCGGCTTCGTTTTGTAAAATAATGGCCATAAAGCCAGCGGTCCANGCTTCTAGTGCAGCACCTTCTTCATCATCATCTTCAACTTGTAAGGTTAAATCACAAGGAATAGGGAAGTCTTCACCACAATCCAGCCAAGCTTGAATTTCAAAACTCAGCTTTCTTAATAGACGCTGTACGCGTTCTAGCTGTGTATCATTAAAAGCCGTTTTNTCAGGAAAAATCATTTCGTAGATTTGAGGCCATTCATAATCGACAGGGCCTACTTTGATCGCGGTAATAAGTCCATGCGCTTCAAAAAAATCAAATGATTCTTGGCGTTCACACTCATCTTCAAGCATTTGGCCAAGAAGTTCTAATTCATCTTCATCTAAAGCTGGGATCGATAACAAGTCAGACATACNATACTCTCCAATAATTGTGTTAATTATATCAGGTTAAGCTAAGAAAATGAGTCCAGTGAGGCAATCTGTTGCCAAATAAGCAGAGACATCTAACATCNATTCAACTGCAGGGCAGGAATGTTGCCGTCATTATTCATGCAATGAAGCGTAAATCGTTGCGCTTGTCGATTACGGATAAAGGCGAGGTTGAGGTNAAAATCCCTCTGCGTTGTCCGCAANCTGAGCTGNTGGCCTTNNTGTCACAGCATACNNCTTGGTTAGAGCAGCGTCTTNCNCAGTTCGAAGTGAAGCAGAAAGTTCAATTAGTGCAGATGAATCATCTAGGCAAACAGTATCGTTTTCAACGCAGCGAACAAAAAAGCAAACAACCTATATTGATTGATGACGTGTGCTATTACCCTCAATCATGGCAGCATGAAAACTTAATCGCCAAAGTAGAGTTGTGGCAGCGAGGGCAAGCGAAAGAGNTCTTTCAGCAGTTGATTGACCAGTGGTGGCCGCACTTTTATCANGGNGCCTTAATTGGCCGGCCGGTATTGCGAGTAAAAAAAATGCGCAGTCGCTGGGGCTCATTATCCAGCCGAGGTTATATCAACCTCAGCTTAAAATTAATGGAAATGGAACCTGAAATTATTGAAATGGTAGTGGTNCATGAACTTTGTCATAGCCATTATTTTGATCATAGTGTGAATTTTTATCGCTTAATGGCAGAAAAACTACCTAANTATAAAGCGATAGAAGCTNNGCTAAAGCAGATCGAAAAAGGCAGTGTTTATTAGTCAGTCTTTTGTTCATGATTAGTCTCTTTTAGAGCAGGCTGACTTATCTGCCAGGGNTGNGANTACCAATAAAATCGTCCNGGCNGCGAGCTAGGAACCGTACAATTGTACCTCGCTCGTGTTCCAGATAATGGGCGAGAGGCTTGGGTGGTTAGGGTTATCTTATCTNNGTCTGAGCTTACCTGAGTATCGATAGCTCCTTGTTGGCTAGCAAAGCATTGCAGTCGTTTAGGATTGTAATCGCCTTTGATTAAACTCAATATTAATTTAGGAGGGTTATTTTCGTCGTCAATAACAGGCTCTTGNAGATTNGTCNGAGCAAGAGGCAGTGCNAGGCTTAATAGCTTGAGTTTTAAACTTTCAATATCCGCATAAACTCCAGAGGCAGGAAAACGTGATAATGCCTGTGGGTGACTCAGTCGGCCAATAGGACCTGATTGCTGACCAAAGGCTAAAATATCTCGCTTGGCNAACCANNNAAATACTTCAAGNGTGAACTCCCCATAGGGGTATGCAAACATAGTGCTGACCTTNCCTAAGCGTCGNTGTAATTCTTGTTGCGACTGCANNACCTCTTGTCCTAACCATTGCTCCAGCGTTANCGANTCNGGTATNACNGGNAAATGGGCATGACTTACNGANTGATTNGCGATGGTTANGCCATCATCAACTAACGTTTGAAGCTGCTGCCAGCTCATAATGCCTTGGTGTTTTTCATTNACGGCTTGAGTATTGACGAAGATAGTAAAAGGCCAGTTACGACGTTTTAATTCTGGATAGGCATTAATAAAAATAGAGGCGTAAGCATCATCAAAACTGATGGCAACTTGCTTATCTTTTCGGTTTGTTAATAGCGTTTCAGAAGCTTCATTGGCACCGTTCAATAATGCTCTGGTGGCGATTTCTAAATCAACCACTTCAAATCCCAGCTCCTCAATCAATTGCATGTGTTGAAAAAATTGGTTTGGACTAATGCTGGTCGAACTAGGAGTGCCCTCGTCTATGTGATGATACTGCAATACCACTAATGCCTGAGTAGGCAGGGTGTAAGTGAATAAAAATAATGAAAAAAATAAGAATTTAATCTGCGTCATAATATTACTTAATGAGATAGTAAATTGTGCTGTTTGAGTT
>JAESQF010000117.1 GCA_016765295.1 Oleispira sp. | reverse complement strand
GTCGGGCAAGGTATCGCTGGGATTATTGTCTCTTTATTCAGCACGCTTGGTGGTGGCATTATTCTAACCTTAGTTCTTTGTATTGGTTTGATGCTCTTCTGGGGGTTTTCGTGGTTAGCGGTATTCGATACTATTGGCCGCTACATATTATTAGCCCTGAGCTGGCTTCAATGTCAGTTTAAAAATGCGGTAGAGAAATTAAGGCGTCATCGCGCCAAAAATACTAAACGCATCGAGCCAGACTTTTCTCGCAAGCCACCAATTATTGTCCCAGCAGCTCTGCCCAAGCTTATCGGTGGTAAAAAAGATAAAGCGATTCAAGTTATCGATAAGAAAAATACGGCTGACAGTGAAATATCCGGCATATCAGGACTGGCAAATAAACTAAAAGCTCAAGCGAGCAGGGTTATTCCAGCAATTGCCAAAGAAGTTAAAATTGAACCTCTCGAAAAACGCGAAGCAAAGACCAGTGAGCGAGCTGTACGCGACCTACAAGGAAAGCTTTTTGCAGAATCAAATCCGCTGCCTTCCATAGCCCTATTAGATCCTGCTGACGAAAACCAAGAAATAGGCTATTCCAAGTCGCGCTTAGAAGAGCTTTCAGCGCTACTTGAGCAAAAGCTCGCAGACTTTAATATTAAAGCAGAAGTAGTTGCAGTGGCTCCAGGTCCGGTAATTACTCGCTTTGAAATTCAGCCGGCACCGGGTGTGAAAGCCAGTAAAATATCCGGCATCGCAAAAGACCTAGCGCGTTCCATGGCAATGAACAGCGTTCGAGTTGTCGAAGTGATACCCGGTAAGTCGGTGATGGGGATCGAGATTCCCAATGAGAATCGTGCCATGGTACGCTTATCGTCGGTAATATCTTCTGAAGATTTTGATAAGTCCAAATCGCCTTTAACCATGGCTCTTGGCCATGATATTGCGGGTAACCCAGTGGTAACTGATTTGGCGAAAATGCCTCATCTATTGGTAGCAGGCACCACCGGCTCTGGTAAATCGGTTGGCGTGAACGCTATGATTATCAGCCTACTTTACAAGTCGACCCCTGATGAGGTTCGCCTTATTATGGTCGACCCTAAGATGCTGGAACTGTCTGTTTATGAAGGTATTCCGCATTTACTGACCCCTGTTATCACTGATATGAAAGAAGCTGCCAACGGTTTGCGTTGGTGTGTGGAGGAAATGGAACGTCGCTATCAATTAATGGCTGCTCTCGGGGTGCGTAACGTTGCGGGCTACAATACCAAGGTGAAAGATGCCATCAGTGAAGGCAAGCCTATTCCTGATCCTATTTGGCAAATAGATAAAAGCTTTGATACCACGCCACCGACATTAGTGCCTTTGCCTTACATTGTGGTTATTGTCGACGAATTTGCTGACATGATGATGACGGTGGGCAAGAAGGTAGAAGAATTAATTGCTCGTATTGCGCAGAAGGCGCGTGCTGCGGGTATTCACTTGATTTTAGCAACCCAGCGGCCATCAGTAGATGTTATCACCGGTTTAATTAAGGCCAACGTGCCAACACGCATAGCCTTTCAGGTATCTTCCAAGATCGATTCACGCACTATTCTTGACCAAGGCGGCGCCGAACAGTTGCTAGGCCATGGCGATATGTTATTTCAACCAGCGGGAACCAGCATTCCTGTTCGTGTACACGGTGCATTCGTTGATGATGATGAAGTGCACAGAGTTGTGGCTGAGTGGAAAACCAAGGGTGAGCCGAATTATATTGAAGAGATTACTCAAGTTAGTGAGCAAGCAGGGTTAACGTTAGAGGGCGGCGATGAAAAAGACGACCTTTATGATCAGGCGGTGGCTTTTGTAACCGAAACTCGCAAGGTTTCTATCTCATCCGTTCAGCGCAAACTGCGCATCGGTTATAACCGAGCAGCACGCTTAGTAGAAACAATGGAAGCAAGCGGGGTGGTTTCTCCACCTGCACATAATGGCAGTCGAGAAGTAATTGCACTGTCCTCAAGCTAACGTCGTTCATTATCGTATTGTTTGCTGAAGCTGCTTGATGGATCTACTTGATAGAGCCTATTTGATTTAGTGTATTAAAGAATATTGGAGTTTTTTTTGTGATTCGTTTTAGTCGTCAAATTTTAATCAGTTTAAGCTTATGTTGTTCCATACCTGCGGTTGCCGAAGAGGCGGTCGCAATATCGGTACAGCCGGTAATCAATACGCAGCATGCCATTAAAGATTTACAACGCTTATTGGGCGAAATACGAAGCTTTTCTGCCAACTTTGTACAAGAAACTCATAATGGACTTGGTGAGGTATTGCAAAGCATCAAAGGGCGCATGGAAGTAGCAAAGCCTGGTAAATTGCGCTGGCAGACGGAAGGTGTCTATGAACAGTTAGTTGTTTCTGACGGCCAATCTTTATGGATTTATGATGCCGATCTTGAGCAAGTTAGCATTAGAAATATGGATAATAAACTCGCCGAAACTCCCGCTTTATTATTGGGTGGGGATATTAGTGCGATAGATGATGATTTCATCATTTCTCAAAAGCACAGCGAAAGCCAACTTATCTTTGTGTTACAGCCGAAAGATACGACTCAGCTTTTTGATAGCCTTGAATTAACCTTCAATAAATTTGCTCAACAGCAAGTTTTGCAGGAAATGATCATTAGAGATGCCTCTGGTCAAATAACCGAAATTCGTTTTACTGACGTATTGAATAATCCAGAGCTGAAAGCTGAGATTTTCACCTTCGATATTCCAGCGGGCATTGATATAATTGATGGTCGCCAAGGTTCTTTCTAGCTAATGTCCGATGATTTATTTTCACAGCAGCAAGGTATTGATGCAAAACAGAATGCACCCCTTGCTGCACGCTTACGACCAGAGTCCTTAGATGATTATTTTGGCCAGCAACACTTACTTGGCCCCAGTAGTCCTTTGCGCTTAATGCTGGATCGAAAAAGCCTGCACTCTATGATTCTGTGGGGCCCACCCGGGGTTGGGAAAACGACTCTGGCGCGATTACTAGCCCAGAGCGAAGATTGTGATTTTTTATCATTAAGTGCTGTTATGTCAGGCATTAAAGAAATTCGCGAAGTCGTTGCTAAGGCCAAACAAAACCAGGTTATGCAGCGCCGTACCGTGCTATTTGTTGATGAAGTTCATCGCTTCAATAAAAGCCAGCAAGATGCTTTCTTGCCTTACGTTGAAGATGGCACCTTTATATTCATTGGCGCGACCACAGAAAACCCTTCCTTCGAACTTAGTAATGCCTTGCTATCCAGAGCCCGCGTTTATGTTTTGAAATCTATGGATGAAGCCGTATTAGTTTCGGTACTGCAACGTGCCCTGACTCATGAAATGGGTTTTTCAGGTAAGTATCAGGCTGGTGAAGATGTATTGCTGGCAATTGCAAAAGCTGCAGATGGCGATGCTAGAACGGCACTTAATTTATTGGAAATCGCCAGTCAATTAACATCAGGCCAAGTGATAACACTGGATGTTATTAAGACGAGCCTACAAAATAGTTTCCGCCGCTTTGATAAAGGTGGCGATGCTTTTTATGATCAAATTTCAGCTCTACAGAAATCAATTCGTGGTTCCGATCCTCAGGGGGCTTTATATTGGTTTGCGCGGATGATTGACGGCGGTTGCGATCCTCTTTATATTGCGCGCCGTGTTGTGCGCATGGCCAGCGAAGAAATCGCTAATGCTGATCCTAGAGCGCTAACCATTAGTTTGAATGCTTGGGATGTTCAGCAGCGCTTAGGTTCTCCTGAGGGCGAATTAGCGATTGCCCAAGCGGTTAGCTATCTTGCCTGCGCCGCTAAAAGCAATGCCGTTTATAACGCATTTAATGCGGCTATGGCAATGGTAAAGCAGCAGCCATCGTATGAGGTGCCGATGCATTTGCGTAATGCGCCTACCAAACTGGGGGCTGAGCTTGGTTATGGAGAGGATTATCGCTATGCCCATAACGAAGAAAATGCTTTTGCCGCAGGTGAAAATTACTTCCCTGAAGAAATTAAAGATACACGTTTCTACTACCCAGTAGAGCGTGGTTTAGAGCAAAAAATAGCCGAGAAATTACGTTACCTAGATGATCTAAATAGACTGTCTGATCGCCAACGCTATCGTGACGAAACAGGAAGTAAGCATGATTAATTTGGTTTGGATCGGTATTGGTGGTGCGCTCGGTGCAATGGCTCGATTCAGCGTCGCGACGGCGGTATTTAAATGGCTAGGGAAAGCGTATCCTTATGGCACCTTAACGGTGAACCTGCTAGGCTCCTTTGCTATTGGCGCAGCCTATATATGGCTGGTCGAACACAACTTTGGTAGTGATTCGCATCGCCACTTGATTATGGTGGGTTTTTTAGGAGCATTCACAACCTTCTCCACCTTTTCCTTAGAAAGTTTAACCCTATTGCAGCAGGGTAGAATGACGGCATTTTTAACTTACATTGCCTTCAGTTTGATTGGCTGCATGCTGGCAACAGCACTCGGTATGATATTAACAAAACAATTGGTTTAAAAATCACATGCTCGACATTAGAACAATCCGCGAAAATCTAGACGATGTAGCTGCACGGCTTAAAATTAAAGGCTTTACTCTTGATGTTGATAAATTTCAACAGTTAGATAAGGCTCGAAGTGCAGCATTAACCGCGGCGCAGCTACTACAAGCTGAAAAGAAAAAAGCGTCTAAGAAAATCGGTCAATTGATTGGTCAGGGCATGACACCTGATGAAGCAAAAGCTCAAGTAATGGGCTCATTGAATGACAACATCGTCGCAGAAGAGAAAAAAGCAAAAGCCGCGGAAGTAGATGTTAAAGAATTTTTATTATCGATTCCAAACATCCCACAAGCGGATGTACCAGCAGGTAAGGACGAAGACGATAATATTGAAGTATTAACCTGGGGTACGCCAAAGGACTTTTCTTTCGAACCTAAAGATCACGTTGATCTTGGTGAAGCCAATGGCGGCTTAGATTTTGAAGCAGGAACCAAGCTGACTGGCTCTCGCTTTGTAGTAATGAAAGGGCAGATGGCTCGTCTACATCGCGCACTGGCTCAATTCATGCTAAATACTCATAGTGATGAACATGGCTATGAAGAAGTCTATACGCCTTATTTGGTTAATAAAGAGTCATTATTTGGCACCGGGCAGCTGCCTAAGTTCTCTGAAGACTTATTTAAAATTGAAGGTGAGCAGGAATTTTATTTGATTCCGACCGCTGAAGTTCCAGTAACGAATATTGCCCGTGACAGTATTTTAAATGGCGAACTGCCACAGAAATATGTTTGCCATACTCCGTGCTTCCGTAGTGAAGCCGGTAGTTATGGTCGAGATACTCGCGGCATGATTCGTCAACATCAGTTTGATAAAGTTGAGCTAGTTCAATTTGTTCATTCCTCTCAGTCTGATGCCGCATTAGAAGAATTAACCCAGAATGCCGAAGTTATTTTACAGAAGTTGAACTTACCGTATCGCAAGGTAATCCTTTGTGGTGGAGACTTAGGCTTCTCAGCGGCTAAGACCCTTGATTTAGAGGTGTGGCTACCGGGTCAGCAGAAGTACCGTGAGATATCCTCTTGCAGTAACTTTGAATCTTACCAGGCGCGTCGTATGCAAGCTCGCTGGAGAAACCCTGAGACCGGCAAGCCTGAATTGGTTCATACGGTGAATGGTTCTGGTTTGGCTGTAGGTCGTACTATGGTTGCGGTATTGGAAAACTATCAGCAAGAAGATGGTTCAATTATTGTTCCTGACGTTTTGCACCCCTACATGGGTGGTATCACCGTGATTGGCGCTACGGACACAAAGGCTAAGTAAGGAATAAACATGAACTGGTTACCTCTGCTACACCGCTCCAATGATGTTAAGTTTTTAATCTTTGGCGGTGGGCAGGTAGCTCAGCGCAAGGTTCGAACTTTATTAAAATTCAACTGTGATGTAACTTTAATATCACCACAGCTAGATTCCTCTCTGCAAACGCTAGTAACGGCAGGTAAGATTAAATACGTAGCTGCTGAGGCTATGCAAGAGCATGTCCTTGCAGGTTATTGCGTCGTAGCAGCAACCAATAAGGCCGATGTTAATCAGTCTATTGCCAGCTGGGCTAAGGCGCTCTCTTGCCAAGTGAGTATTGCGGATGATCCGCAAAATAGTGACTTTATCTTCCCTGCGATTATTGATCGCAACCCCGTTATGATCGCAATTTCGTCTTCATCGGAATCCCCTGCATTAACCCGTTATTTGCGCAATCAACTTGATGCCGCAATTCCAACTCGTATACCGCAATTAGCAAAGTTTGTTTCACGATTGCGTAAATCAATACGCTTGTCGGTTGAAAGTACAGAGCAGCGCCAACGCATTTGGCGCAAACTTATGTCGAGCGCCATGCCTAACTTAGTATTAGCGGGCAAAGAAGAGCAGGCGAGCGATATCTCCCGCTCTGTTATTGCCGATGAAAAGCAAATGGGCGAGGTCTTCCTCGTTGGGGCTGGCCCTGGTGACCCTGAACTGTTAACACTGAAGGCGGTGCGCTTAATTCAGCAAGCTGATGTGGTTTTTTATGACCGTCTAGTATCAAAAGCTATTCTTGAATACTGTAATGCTAAAGCTGAAATGCATTACGTCGGCAAAGCTAAAAGTGATCACGCGGTTCCTCAAGAGGGAATTAACCAGCTCTTGGTTGATCATGCGCGTTTAGGTAAAACTGTATTGCGCTTAAAAGGTGGTGACCCTTTTATATTTGGTCGCGGTGGTGAGGAAATAGAGCAGCTAGCTGAGGACGGCATTCCGTTTCAGGTTGTTCCTGGCATAACAGCAGCGTCTGGTTGCTCTAGTTATGCTGGTATTCCGCTTACCCATCGAGATTATGCCCAGTCAGTACGCTTTGTGACGGGCCATTTAAAAGATGGCACGGCTAACCTGCCGTGGAATGAATTGATTCATCCACAGCAGACTCTTGTTATTTACATGGGGCTCACTGGAATTAGTCATATTAGCAAAGAGCTCATCACTCATGGCATGAGCACTGATACGCCGATTGCTTTAATTGAGAAAGGGACCCTGCCAGAGCAAAAAGTCTATACCAGTACCCTTAGCGAAATTGCAGGGGTGATCGAAAGCAATACCATTTCCGCTCCAACCCTGACGATAATTGGCGACGTAGTGAATTTACATAAAAAGCTAAACTGGCAATAAGTTCTAATAACCACAGGAAGTCTGTGAGATATGTTCTATTCTTTATGTATTAATATGACATAAAGAATAGGATTAATATGGGTTTTCTAAAAAGCATCAGTATAAAAACCAAGATAATGTCATTAGCTGGCGCGGCTATTATTGGTTTTGTTGTTAGTTTGGCTGTAAATACCGATATCAATTCGGCCAATAGTGAGCGTATGCAAAAAGTCCGTGACGTCTACTTTCCTGTGGTGCAAAAGTCGGATGCCAATCTCGTTAAGCTTAATCAGATAGAAGAGCTTCTTAATACTGCAGTGGCAACGGGTGAATCAGAATTCATTGATAGTGCCGAGGCTTTAAAAGTTGAAATTAGAACCAATCTTAATGATGTTATTTCCCTCTGGGTGGAACGCGCTAGCGATACCCGATTGGTTTTAAAGCAATTCAATCGTTATTACTCAGTGGCTCATCAGGTTTCCGCCGGGATGCTTTCGGGTACTTTAGATATGAGTCTGATGAGTAATAAAATTGAGGCTATGAATAGCAGCCTTCAGGCTGTGCGCTCATCCATGCAGAAATCCAGTGACAGTGCATTGTCAGAGTTCAATCTAACCGTTGAGGCTTCAAGCGCTGCTGCCAATCATGCTCTTACCTTAGGGGTTACCGTGACGGGGATTACTGTGGGTATTCTTCTGTTATTAAGCTGGAGTACGGTTTCTAGCATTAGTATTGCACTCAATAGCCTCCTTTACTCCTTAAAAGACATTGCCAGTGGCGATGGTGATTTAACTAAGCGTATTGAAAAGAAGTCTAATGACGAGTTAGGGGAAGTGGTTGATTGGTTTAATCAATTCGTTGATAAGTTGCATCACAGTATTAGTGATGTGGTGAGTTCTATTCAACCTTTAACATCTTTATCGGTGGACCTTGGGACTCTGACAAATGAGACATTGACCATTACAGGTAAGCAGAATCAGGCAACCGAGGCGGTTTCTTTGGTCGTGGAAGAAATGGTATCGAGTGTACAGGCAGTTTCAAGTCATGCAAGTTCAGCCTCTGAGGCTGCAAATGATGCAGATAAAGCAGCCAAAGATGGCCGCGATATTGTAAATAAGACCGTTGAAAGCATTAATGGTTTGGCACAAGAAGTTGAACGAGCGGGTGAGGTAATACGCAAGCTTGAGGCTGATACTGAAAATGTGGGAACGATTCTAGATGTGATCAAGGGTATTGCGGAGCAAACTAACTTATTAGCCCTGAATGCTGCCATTGAAGCAGCACGAGCGGGGGAGCAAGGTCGAGGCTTTGCAGTCGTTGCCGATGAGGTGCGTACGCTGGCATCTAGAACCCAAGATTCTACCCAAGAAATCCAAAAGGTTATTGAGAAATTACAAACCGCCGCCCGTTCAGCGGTTGAAGTGATGGCTCAGAGCAAGCAAAGAGCACAGACGAGTGTGGAGCAGGCTGCGCAAACAGGGGAGTCTTTAGCCGCGATTACTGAGCGTGTTGAAGCGATCAATCATATGAATATGCAGATAGTTAGCGCGGCAGGAGAGCAGGAGCGCGCCGCTTACTCCATCAAGGAAAACGTCATTGGTATTAAAGAAACTTCTGAAAGTGCTATGCAGAGCATTAAGAAGGTTGAAGCTGCGAGTGCCTCTTTAGTCGATATATCTACTAATTTGCAAGCCGTTACCGGTGAGTTTAAAGTTTAAGTCACGCTCTAAATCTTAGGGCTCATCTGTAAAGCAACAAGGACCCGAGGGTCCTTTTTTTTATGTTTAAGAAAACGCCAGGAGGTTGCGCTTGCCCCACAGTTCTTTTGCTTTGCTTAATGCCAACTCAAAAGAAAGAGATTTGTCTTTTAACATTAATACCACCGCAGTAGTGCGTAGTGTTGCATGAAGACCATACTCATCACTTTCATTCTGCCAAAGATCGAGCAAAGCTTGCTTGTTCGGGCTGCTATGCTTGCCATCAAAATGTGATTGAATGCCTGGAATCTTCTCTATTTCATCTCGATGAGTGAAAATGCATTGAGTTGTACGCTCTGGATTGATCTCAAACTCGCCGCCTTCACCCTTCATGATTAGAGCTTCTTTCCCTATAAGCTTGCAAGCCGCTTGATGAGTCTTGCCGTAGTTAGGGTGGAATACACTTTGAACTCCAGCGCTACCTTCAGGAGCAATTAAGCGCAATAGCGTATTCATTGGTGACCGAAGGCCAAGGGTGTGCTTCGTCATTAGCCAAGTTTGAAATTCAGGGTGTAGTACATCACAAGGTAGATAGGTTATTTGCTTATCGTGCAATAACTTGTCAGCTTGTTGATGATCCCCTGCTAAGTGAATATTGAAGTCCGTGGTGAAATCTGCAGTGTACTGCCTACCTACCGTATGGCTATGGCTGCCATGAATCAAAATGCTATAGCCGGCATCTTTGATAAGCTGCATAGATAGTAAATACCATAAAGGCTGACGTCTTTTGCCTGCATAGCTTGGCCAGATGATGTCGGCCTTTAGATCTTGCCATAGTGGTGTGCAAGCTTGGGCAAAGCCTGCTAACTCTTCCGGTGATTCTTCCTTAACACGCATTAGCATAAAAAAAGCACCCAGCTGCTCCGGCAGGGCTTTACCTGCGAGCAATAAACTCATGGCATGTTTTGCTTCTTCTTGGCTCATGTCGCGACTGGCATTGCGACCGCGGGCTAGGATGCGAACAAATTGGGTGAATTCATTATGTTCTGTATTAGTGATGATCATAAACAGTTCTCAGGTCTCGGTAAGCCAGCGATTTTAGCCAAATATTTTGCTGGGCTTTGGGGAAATAGTTGCATTAGATAGATGCTCTTCGCTTTATCCGCACCTAAATGTAGCTTTATATACTTAGCCAGAGGGCGCATGGCAGGTGATAGTCCGAACTCAGCATAAAACTGACGAATAAGTTGAATTAATTGCCAGTGTTCAGGGCTTAGGGTTAAGCCTTCATTATTTGCAAGTTGATCAGCTATTTCGTCACTCCACTTTAGGTGGTCTAATAAAAAGCCGTCGCTATCGACATCAATTATCATTATTTACCAGCTAGTAGATTGTGGATGATGGTGCGTTAACAGAGCCCATTGCTTAAAAGTTATCAGCTCAATACCCTCTGCGCTGGCTTTAGCACTTAATCCGCGGGCTTGCATGTGCTCTGAAAGAGCTAATATCGGGGTATTTATAGCGGTTAGGCTTTTTGTCGCCACGGTATAGAGATAGCAGCCATCCTCTATAAGCATAACTTGGTCGCTTTCAGATGCGAGCTCTGAAACTTGGACGATTATATCGGCTTTGGCTGATTTAATAATGTGTAATGTCATTATAGGTTCACGCAATGTTTCGATTGTTGTATCAGTTGCTGTAGCTGCTGCTGATCAAGCAGGGTGCAGAAAGGCTGCAGTATATCGGTTTCCAAACCAAAGCGCTCAATGTCTGCTTGGTAAATGAATATTTCTTCGCAGTCATACATGGGCAAGGCGGACATTATCTTACTCGCTGCTTTACCATTGCTTCGCTTGCATTGCTGAAGTGTATTACCGTGAAATATTCCTTCCCCAAGAAGTAAGATGCTTGGCTGTTGCTCAAAAGCTGCCAGTGCTAATAGAAGTTCCACCGGTTCTAAATCTAGGGTGGGGGCGCTACTAATAATTATTAATGTCATGTGCACTCTATAGCGTAATTATGCGATCAGAGGATTGGCAGGCATCTGCTATTTCACCCAAACCAGAGAGCTGAAATCCAGCTTGCAGGGTTTCCAGGCATTGATAGCGCTGCGCTTCTGTTTTATCGACAATTCCTCGACGCAAAGCATTAGCGATGCATATCTGCAGGGGGAAGTTCTGCTTTTGCTGCAGGTCGAGCCAGCCTTGATAGCTTGGCTGTAATCCTTGCCCTGGAATTTGACTTTTTAAACCAACAAAGGCAGCGTCTTGATAAAAAAATATACGATCAATTTTGTCACCCTGGGCGATGAGCTCAGATACAAGACCCTGTGCGGTAAGATGACTTTCTGATAGCGCAGGAGACTGTGTCAAGATAATGGTATAGCTTAAAGCGGCGTCCACGTAATTGCGTCCTAGTGATAAGGTTGTTTGGTTGCTAATAATAGGGGGGATGGCATATTTTTAAAAGAAAATTACAGTTTTGTTGAGCAACCTAGCCTAGCTCTTTGATTTTATTGAAATTAATTTATGAAAAAAGTTGACGTATAATAATTCTAATGTATTATACATCTCAGTTGCGGAGGGATGGCAGAGCGGTCGAATGCACCAGTCTTGAAAACTGGCATACGTTAATAGCGTATCTAGGGTTCAAATCCCTATCCCTCCGCCACCTTACACTCAGATCTAACGATCTACTTCAGTGTAAGATAGTCATAAAAACCATCAGTAGCCATGCAGTCAATCCAGCGACCGCAAACCATTCAAAAAATATTATCTTCTTATACAGCTTTGCTAGAATTATTGATTTATTATCTACTAGCGTCTTAATATTCAAAATGTTCATTTGAAAACTTCCGCAAAACAAAACATACATTAAGACTGCCAGTAATTTGCTTTATTTCCTGCTGCTATTTTGTGCGCTTAATGTAGTAAAGTGTAATCTAGCGAAAGGAATCAATGAACTGGTGAGTAGAAGCGGCTAAAGCCTCAAGATTATAGCCACCTTCCAAAACTGCCAGTATCTTATTGTCAGAGTTTTCCTTATTTATATCGGATAAAAACGCCCCCAGCCAAGCATAGTCCGCCGCCTGCCAATTTAACTCTGCCATAGGGTCATCTTTATGAGCATCAAATCCCGCCGATACGATCGTTAATTGCGGCTTGAATTTTTGCAGCTGCTCAAGCCACTGCTTTTCAACTGCTCGACGCATATCGATACCGCTCGTTCCCACACCTAAGGGGGTATTGATAATGTTGCTATGAATATTCTGCCAGTGACTGAAAGGAAAGCTAGGGTGCTGAAAGCTGGAACAGATCAAAAAATTAGGATCGTCAGCCAATATATCTATGGTCCCATTCCCCTGATGAACATCAAAGTCAATAATGGCTATGCGCTCTAATCCATACTCAAGCTGAGCTTTTTTAGCGGCAATCGCGACATTATTTAAAAAGCAAAACCCCATCGCTTTGCTTTTTTGCGCATGATGCCCAGGAGGGCGCACCGCGCAAAATGCACGATTGATTTTGCCACTCATAATATCATCAAGTCCATTAATGACACAGCCAGCGGCCTGATAAGCAGCATCTAAAGTGCCGACCATCATGTGTGTATCCGGATCGGCCAAAATCATACCATTAGCTGGACTCATGGCGATAAGCTGCTTGATGTAACCTTCTTTATGAGCCCTAAGCAGATCTTTTTGTGCCACGTAGGCGCAGCCACCCAAAAGCATGTCGGACATCAGTCCACTTTGCTCAAGTGCGTGATTAATGGCAATGATCCGCATAGGATGCTCAGGGTGCATATCCTCAACATCGTGATCTAGGTGCGTGGTGTAGCTGTAATAGCCAAGCTTCATTTTAATATTCTGCTAATTCTGTATGATGCAACAATGAATATGTACTTCTTACCAGTGTAACGATTTGATCTTAAGGATAAAAGGCAATTAGTCATGGGGACTCGAGCACTCGAACAAATTTTCACACCTAATTCCATTGCTGTCATTGGCGCATCTGACAAACAAGGCAGTCTTGGCGGTGCAGTTTTACGAAATATTCTCAACGCTGGCTTTGAGCACGAAGTTTACCCGGTAAATGCCCGCGGCTATAAAGAAGTAGCAGGCATTAAAGCCTTCAGTAAAATATCACAACTGCCCGAAGGTGTTGAGCTGGCAATTATCTGCACCCCTGCGGATACAGTCGATAAAGTCATTGCCGCAATTGCCAAAGCCAAAATTCCTGCCGCCGTTATAATGACAGGGGGCACTGCGCGCATTCGCTCACGCCGCTTCACGCCTTCTCGTAGTCGCTTAATGGCCGCTCAAAAACAAACTCACGTCCGAATCCTAGGGCCTGACTGTTTAGGCGTAATCAACCCTAATCACAAACTGAATGCGAGCAATCTACACATCCCAGTAAAAGCCGGTAATTTAGCTTACCTTGGGCAGTCAGGTGCAATTGCCAATGCGATTGCTGACTGGGCCATAGCGCGTAATATTGGCTTTTCTCACTTGCTGACACTCGGTCAGGGCCAGGATATTAAATTAGCAGATGTTGTTGATCATCTTGCGTCGGATAAAACAGCCAAAACATTACTGGTCCATCTTGATGGTTTTGCAGAAGGGCGATTTCTGTTGCGCTCACTACGTGCAGCCTCTCGCAACAAGCTAGTCCTAGCAGTAAAGAGTAATCGTTTTTCACAATCACCATTAAGTGACAACATTAAAACCCCAGGGTTGTTATCACGAGACTTGCTTATTGACCATGCCCTTCAGCGCGCGGGGGTATTGCGGGTGGATGCTACTGATGAGCTGTTCGATTGCGTGGATACCATTCAGCAAAAGCGTCAACTTAAAGGAGATCGTCTTGCAATAATTTCCAATAGTCGTGGTGGTGCCATTTTAGCCATAGATAGACTGCTTCATGATAAAGGAACACTAGCCAAACTTGGGAATGATACCGAAAAGCAACTAGCAAAAATGCTACCGGATTATCTATCAAGCTCTAATCCAGTTTTATTGGATCCGGAATTAAAGCCACAACTGCTTGGTGATACTGCTCGTCTTATCTTAGCTGACCATGGCGTGGATGCATTACTGGTGGTTTACACACCAGGATTAGGAACTGACCCACTGTCCAATGCTGAATCCCTGGTGGCGTTAGCAAAAGAAAGCAACAAAGCCATTTTTTGTAGCTTTATGGGCGACTACAGCGTCAGCAAAGCAAGAGAGCTACTGGATAAAAACGCACTACCAAACTTTGATACTCCTGATAATGCAATGAAGGCGTTTATGTATATGGTATCTCATATGCGCACCCAAGATCTTTTGCGTGAGACACCAGAAAGTATTGTTACTCCTGCCGGATACTCCGCGCTGATCGATAGCAAGCTACCCGATAAGGATGTTATATCACCGCATCTGGCCTGGCAGCTAATTCGCAGCTATGGTTTCACCATCGCCGAAAACTACTTCTCTAGTGATAGTCGTAAATTACTTCAGTTGAGTACCCAAGTTGATCCGCCCTGGGTAGTGAAGGTTCATCACAAAGAATACCTTAAACCCTTTGCCTATGGCGACAATGCTCGTCAACGTTGGAGAAGTGTTGCTTTAAATATTCGCACTAAAGATCAAATTCCGAAAGAGATCGATCGTTTAAACCTGGAACTAAAAGAGCGTTTCCCTGATAGCGACGTATTAGGCTATAGCATTCAATCGATGCACAGGGCTTTAGACAACCTACAAATAAGCTTTGGTATTGGTCGCGATGAAGAAGTAGGCCCGTTCATTTTCTTTGGTGGCGGAGGAAGTACCGCTGACATTTTAACTGATCGCCAGGTAGCCATTCCGCCACTCAATACTGCCCTTGCTAGGCATCTTATTGAACGTAGTCATGCCAGTCATATATTGCGAGAGCGCAGCGATAATTATGCCAATGAATTAACCACACTTTCTCATTGGATGGTTTCAATTTCACAACTATCCAGCCAATATCCAACGATTGCGGGCTTGGAGCTAAACGCAATCCGCACCAATGATGGTCAATACCTAGTGCTTGGGGTGGCAGGGCAAACTTCCGATAGTATGTCCCCAACCTTTAAAGCCTACCCGGTAGAGCTGGAGCAGAATATACTTAGCCATAAAGGGCTGGCGCTCAAGCTACGCCCAATCAAGGCTGAAGATGAAGGGTTTTTGGCCGATTTTTATAAAACCTTAAGCCCCGATACCCTGCGTTTTCGTTTTTTCAACTCTCGCAAGCATTTTGACCATAAGGAGCTCGCTCGATTTTCTCAAATTGATTACGACCGAGAAATGGCCTTTGTCGCCATTAACGACAAAATGCTTGCCGGAGTCGTGCGTAGCTGGATTGACCCGGATAGCATTACCGCAGAGTTTTCGGTATTAGTCGGGGATCAGTTTGCAGGTCATCAGCTAGGCTACATCCTAATGAGCAAAATGATTAATTATCTGACAAAGCAGCGAGGAGTTTTACAGCTTATCGGTAGTGTTTTGCCTAACAATGGCCCAATGCTTAGATTGGCTCGTCGATTAGGCTTTACCGAAAAAGAGAACAGTAAAGAGGGGGTAGTGGAAATTATTTTAAATCTTAATGATGCGAAACACTCATGGCAGAGAAAACGAATGTTTGTCCTAGATTGATTTTAAGCTACTATAGACAAAATTTTCTCAGGCCTGAGAATGATAATTGCAACAAGCTAAACGGAAGTTGTCTAACGTTGTGATATTTTGAGGTGTTGTTTGATTAAAGTATTGGTTGTAGATGATCATGAGCTTGTGCGCTCGGGTATCGCCAGATTACTAGGTGATGCCAAAGGTATTGAAGTTGTCGGCCAAGCAAGCTGTGGTGAAGACGCAATAAAGATCGCCCGCGAGCAAGAACTTGATGTCGTATTAATGGACATTAATATGCCTGGCATCGGCGGCCTTGAAGCCACGCGAAAGTTAGTGCGTAGCCATCCTGATATTAAAGTAATCGCCGTTACTGCGTGTGATGACGGACCTTTCGCATCGCGCCTTATGCAAGCGGGAGCTGCTGGCTTTATGGGCAAGGGTGCTGAAGCTGCAGAGATGGTCAGGGCAATTATAAAAGTCAATACAGGACAACGCTACATTAGCCCTGATATTGCACAGCGTATGGCACTTAAGCCATTCATGGAGGGCAGCGAATCACCATTCGATGCACTTTCTGAGCGTGAAATGCAAACGACTTTAATGATAGTAGGTTGTCATAAAGTACAGGAAATTAGCGATAAGCTTTGCGTTAGCCCTAAAACTGTTAATAGCTACCGCTATCGTATATTTGAAAAACTAGGTATCGACGGAGACGTTGAATTGACCATATTGGCAATGAAACACGGTATTCTCGATACTCAGGCCGCCATTTAAGAAAGCTACTTAGAACACTGTTAAATAATTATGTCTTTTGATTCATCCTCTTTTTTATCAACGCTAACCCTGCGAGCCGGGGTTTATCAAATGTATGATACGGAAGGGGTTTTGCTTTATGTCGGCAAGGCAAAGAATTTAAAGCAAAGAGTCTCTAGTTATTTTCGCGCCCGCGGCTTAAATGACAAAACTCTGGCACTAGTCGCTCGTATAGATCGTATAGAAATCATTATTACTGCCAGTGAGACCGAGGCGCTGATATTAGAACAAACGCTAATCAAGCAACATAAACCTCAGTACAACATCCTACTCAAGGATGATAAATCCTATCCCTACATTTATCTCAGCAACCATAAATTCCCTCTATTAGCTTATCGTCGCGGACAAAAAGTGAAAAGCGGCAAGTATTTTGGACCTTATCCTAATGCCCATGCGGTCAGAGAAAGCTTAAGTTACTTGCAGCGGATATTTAAGCTAAGAAACTGCGAAGATTCCTATTTCAGCAACCGCAGCCGGCCATGTTTGCAATATCAGATCAAGCGCTGCAGTGCGCCATGCGTAGACTACATTAGCCGTGAGGATTATCAGCACGATATTAATAGTGCCTCCTTGTTTCTAAAGGGTAAGAGTCGCGCGCTAATCGAAGATTTAGAACAGCAAATGGAAGAGGCCGCCGCTGAGCTATTGTTTGAGCGAGCAGGGGAGATTCGTGATCAACTTCTTCATTTACGCACACTGCAAGAAAAGCAGTATGTCAGCATCGAAAAAGGCAGCATCGATAGCTGGGCGGTATTTGGCAGCAAAGGAACCATTTGCGTTCAGCGCCTTAGCTTCCGCGAAGGCACGCTTATTAATAGCAAAAGTTACTTTCCTGATAATAAGTTGGGCTTAGCCGAAAGCGAGGTTTTGAACGAGGCGCTTGCTCAGTATTACCTATCTGGAACCCCTGTTTTTAGTTACCCCAATCAAATTCTGGTAGAGATGTCTGAAGATGATGGCGAAATCATGCTCGCAGCCATTAACGAAGTTTCAAAAACAGCCTGCTATTGGCTGCGTCAGCCAAGATCTGAGAAACGAAAGTGGCTGCAAATGGCTAAAGATAATGCAGAGAATGCGGCAACGAGTAAGTCGCTAGAGAAAAATGCCTATTTTCAGCGCTTTGTTCTGGTTCGCGAACTATTGGGCTTAGAAAAAGTACCTAATCGAATAGAATGCTTCGACATTAGTCATTCGAAAGGTGAGGCTACCGTAGCCTCCTGTGTCGCGGCGGATGAAAAAGGCCCAAGGAAAGATCTCTATCGCCGCTTCAATATCAAGGGCATCACCCCCGGCGATGATTACGCCGCTATTCATCAGGCGGTATTTAGGCATTTCTCGCGTTTAAAGGAACAGCAAGACTTCCCGGATTTATTACTGATCGATGGCGCCCAGGGTCAAGTGAATCAAGCTCACAAGGCATTGCAGGAGCTTTCGATAAGCAATGTATTTATTCTTGGCATATCGAAAGGCGAATCACGCAAGGCAGGCTGGGAATTCCTTTGGCCTCAAGGTGAAAGCACTCCTATTCTGCCAGGCCAGCATAACGCTGGGTTTTTACAGCTGCAGGAAGTGCGCGATGAAGCGCATCGATTCGCCATCACAGGACACCGAAAGCAAAGAGCTAAAGCCCGTACAACTTCTGGCCTAGAGAGTATTCCTGGGGTGGGGGCGAAAAGAAGGCGTGAATTACTGCGCTACTTTGGTAGTATGAGCACCCTCAAAGGGGCCTCCATTGAAGAAATTGCTAAAGTTCCAGGGATTAGCACTCGAATCGCTTCTGATATTTACGCTGGACTTAATCAAGAATTAAAGGATTAAGTCATTTTTACATTTAAGAAAACCTATTAAGAGAATCTGCTAAGAGAAACTATGAATTTACCTAATATATTGACCTTGTCTCGAATCTTGATGATTCCACTGATGGTTTTTTGTTTTTATTACTGGCCCGCCGATAATGCGCATTACATTGCGGCTTGGGTATTTATGATTGCATCTTTCACTGATTTTGCTGATGGTTATTTGGCGCGTAAGTTGAATCAATCTACGCCACTAGGGGCCTTTCTGGACCCTGTGGCAGACAAATTAAGCGTTGTGGTTGCGCTAACTCTATTAGCAGAGCATTACTCAAGCATTCTATTAACCTTGCCGGCCGTTATTATAATAGGGCGTGAAGTCGTTATTTCTGCTCTGCGTGAATGGATGGCTGAGCTTGGCCAGAGGGCAGAAGTGGCTGTATCTTACATCGGCAAGGTTAAAACCTTCTTACAGATGTCTTCCATCACTATGGTGATGGGTTTTGCCGAAGATCATTGGATGGGAATCCTAGGAATGATTGGTTTGTATGCTGCCGCTGTCTTATCGGTATGGTCCATGGTGCAATATTTACGCGCCGCTTGGCCGCAATTAATAGCAAAATGATTAAGCCTTAAACAGTTACCCTTATTTTCAAATAAATCTCGTAAGTTATTTATAAATAAGGGAAAAAACTGTTGACAGGTTTTAAAAAATCGCCATAATACGCACCAAGTTCAAGGGGAAAGCAACAGCAACCCACTAGAACAAACTGAGAGATCAGTTAAAATATCATAAGTATTTTGCGGAAATAGCTCAGTTGGTAGAGCATAACCTTGCCAAGGTTGGGGTCGGGAGTTCGAGTCTCCTTTTCCGCTCCATTTTAAAACCTACCAGTTTAAAATGGCATAATAGATACAGGAAGGCGTGATAGCAAAGCGGTTATGCAGTGGATTGCAAATCCATCTAGCCCGGTTCGACTCCGGGTCACGCCTCCATCCTCAAGATCGTAAGATCTTTTAGCGCAGCTAACATTCGATGCCCGGGTGGTGGAATTGGTAGACACAGGGGACTTAAAATCCCCCGGCCGCAAGGCTGTGCCGGTTCAAGTCCGGCCCCGGGTACCATCCTTCCCTAGGCTCTTAGCCATAGCGGAATATCTAGTTTTATTCTATTTCTTGATCTGCAATAAACATATCAAAACAAACACCTTTTCCTATTTCGCTTTTGCACTCAATACTCCCAAGTAAAGAATCTTTAACCAGCTTGTAAACAATGTTCATCCCGAGTCCTGTGCCGCCTTTTCCTTTTCGCGTAGTGAAGAAGGGGTCAAATACTTTCTCCAGCGATTCTGCAGACATTCCCCTACCATCATCCTCATACCGCAACTTCAATCCATGCTCAGCTTTAATGATGCTGATCTTAATGTGACCTTGCTCAGTATCATCGAAGCCATGAATAATAGAATTCATTATTAGATTGGTCATTATCTGAGCGATTGCGCCTGGCTGACTTGTTATAACTAACTGCTCATCACCGACAACTTCAATTTCGTGCTTTAAAGATTTTATTCTAGGCTTTAGCGTCGTTAGCAGATCAAGTATGTAGCGAAATACAACCAGCGGGCGTAAGTCTTCAATACACTGATCAACAGCGACCTGCTTAAAGTTCTTAATTAACTCAGCAGTTCTATTCAAGTTCGCTGTTAATATTTGTCCATTTTCAAAAGCCACCTCTATATAATCCACAAAATCCTGCCTCGCCATTGCGCCACTACTGAATTTGTCCCGAATCACCTTAGTTTCATCAATAAAAAAAGACTGGGCTGTTATGCAGATGCCAATGGGTGTACTTACTTCGTGAGAGACCCCCGCGACCAACTCACCTAAAGATGACATCTTTTCAGACTCAATTAATTGCACCTGCGTTGATTCCAGTTCTCTTGACTGCTGCTCCAAAAGCACCTTAAGCTCATCGTGACTGGTTTTTAACTGTTCGTTTTTTTCATGAACGTCCGCAGACATATCATTAAATGCTTGTGCTAGGCGACCCATTTCGTCATTACTCTTAATCTTAATTGGATGGACCAGTTCTCCTTGAGCGAGGTGTTCAACGCCCTGCATGAGCTTAGAAAGTGGGGCATTAATCACCTTGGCAATTAAATAATAATAAAGAATACTCAATATTAGCGTGAAACTAATAATGACCATAAAAACTTGTGCAAGTAACTGCAAGTTAAGCTCAGCAACCTCATCGACAGAGCTAAATGAAATCACTTCCAGTACCTCAAATCCCGCTTTACTGGCAGGGTAGTCCAGCGTCTGAGAAGAAGAAAAAAACTGCTCGCCATAATCTACAACCTTGGCCTCTCGATCAAGTTCGAACTTAGATTCGCTCGATAGGGTGTCCAGCACTAGTTTGTTGTCGATAACGAGCGCAATTTCTACATTGAGTAATTCTTTAAGCTGTAAAAGTTTTTCTTGATTTAATTGCTGCTCAATAACAGCCACGTAGGCCGCTGTACTGCTTGTTGTCCAATCAAGTGGGCTTACAAGAGGGACGTGCAAGAATGCGGTGGTCTGAATCGTTGGCACGCCCCGTACAATTAATAAGCGATTAATAGACTCACCAATTTTGGCTGCTGAGGGGGCGGGAGGTCGCTGCTTTTTTTGTGCGGAAAGTTTTATTAAGAAGTCTGCAAGGGTCAGCTCATATATAGCGCTGATATCAAAGAAATCTAAAAAACTTAAGAAGTCTTCAGCATCAATACCTGATGTTATTACCGATCCACTATCTTTATTGTAATATTGGGCTAAGTTCAATGACTCTCTCGATACACTCATTGAGAAGGCCGGGCGTGATGAAGAGAATGCATCCTGATGATAAAGCGCAAAAGTGGTTAAATCATAACTTGCATTGATTGGCTTAAGTAGCCCTGCGAGCTCAAGCTGTGATTGCAGGGAGTATATTTGATCCGCAGCATCAACTTCAGAGCCTTTTAAGCCCTCCTCAAAGTAATAAGGCCCCAGAGTTGCCTGCAGTATTAGCAGCTCTCTTATCTCTGGGTGCTCGACCACGGCAGCAAAAACTTTTTCGGCATTGGCGCCTAAGGAATCCACATGCCTAGTAATCACTTGATTAGCCCTAGCCAAATTCGAGCGTGTAATTGATTCTAAATTTGCGTAGCCACTTATACCAATTACAGTCGCAATTATCATAGACATGAAAAACATGGCAGTGACAATAATGGAAATTAGTTTGCGACTAATGACCTTTGTTTTTCCACCCATTACTAATAGTTACCTAATCGCATTATTTGGCCCACTGCTTTATCAATATTTCATACTTTATGGTGCGAGGCTTTTCCCTGCCTCTTTTAGGTTTTGGTGCTCCAGGTTTTGCTAGCCAGTATTTACTACCTCTCTTTTCATTAAGCACTGGATTAAATTGCGCCATATCCAGTTGCGACATAATTTCATCCTGTTTCTGAGCAATGCTATTCATGGCTTTTTCTGGCGTTATGTCACCCTTGATGGCGCGAGCAATTTGCGGCCACCAAACCCGTGACATTGAGGGATAGTGCGGAATATTTAAGCCGCTATCTGTCCATAATGCTTCTTGATTTGAGGTGTAGAATTCAACAATCCCTCCCCATCTCGCTTTATTAGCCTGAACATATTCTGATGTTAATGTGGAGTGTCGAACTGGGGTTCCTCCGACTAGAAACTTCTCAACCGATACCGTTTTAGAAACGCAAAACTGAGCCCAAAGCCAAGCTGCACTTCGTTTTGAACCATGAGTATTCTTCGGAATCGTCCAGCTACCTGCATCCTGATAGCCAGCCTTCATGCCTTTTTCCCAATAGCGTCCATGAGGCGTAGGGGCGACCCTCCAAATTGGCAAGCCATCTTTACCAAGCATCTTACTATTGGGCTGAGTGAAGCTGTCGGCAGAAAGCCAAGTAATATATTGAAAAATTCGTTGCGCGACATCCCCCTTGGCGGCTCGCGGGCCGGCATCTTCCCAACGCCAAGATAATGCTTGCGGTGGCGCATAGAGCTTTAGCCAGTCAATGTATGTTTGCANTGCATAGACCGCTGCAGGGCTGTTCGTGGCGCCGCCATATTGCATAGAGGAGCCCTTTGGTATGTTGTCATTAACACGAATNCCCCAGCCATCAACAGGGTAACCATTCGGCAGTCCCTTATCTCCAACCCCCGCAATGGCAAGCCAGGAGTCAGTAAACCTCCAGCCAAGGGAGGGNGACTTNTTACCATAATCCAGGTGCCCATAAACCTTTTTTCCATCTACNTTGGTATTTGTAAAAAACTCTGCAATATCTTCATAGGCTGCCCAATTNACAGGAACACCTAAATNATAAGCCTGTCCTGANCCGTATTTCTTTGCAGTGTAGCTGCGAAATTGNTTTTTNATGTCNGCGCGAGAAAACCANTCATGCCTAAACCAATATAGGTTGGCNAATTGCTGATCNGGNAGCTGNAATTGATTGCCTTTNTCNTCTTGAGCAAATTCTAGATTCATAAAATCATCTAGATCTANATCNGGNTTAGTATAAATTTTNCCTTCTTGCTTCATAAANCGGNTTAGATTNACCGTAGCATCAAGGCGCATNTGNGTGCCAATNAAGTCGGCNTCACTTANATATATGTCNTAGTTACTNCGCCCNCTNGTGAGCTGCTTCATNAGNGACTCAACAACAGCCCCNTCACCACGAATATCATGCTTAACTTGAATACCTGTAATNTCATAGAATGCNTTNGNNANTACNTCTCTTTCCCACTTGTGNGTNTTAATACCCTCNGCAATNGANTTGATTTTCTTACCTTTNAANTTTNTNGCTGCNTCTCGAAACCANTGCAGCTCAGCNACTCGCTGCTGNTNATTAANNGTNGAGTGNNNNAATTGCTGNGCCCANAGNTGTATNGCNTCATCNCTNCTAANCGTNCGCGCAAANGNAGGGGGANTCAGTAATATNAAGACTNCNANNNCNAGNATTTTAAATCGATNCAGNATCGTCATTNTGACGCCTTNAATAAGANGGCTNCCTTTTAGTATAGAAAAGCATGCCAGCAAGTAAAGGNNTCNTCTTTGGTGTAAAATATNCACTATTATTNTNTTGCTNACTGCTTTGGTGTTTTGAATGCTGCAATATGTTGAACCTGTATTTCGCCCTCCTAGNGAAGGTCGCTCCCTGATTTTACAAGTGACCAACGGCTGCTCTTGGAANAAATGTACTTTTTGCGACATGTACACNCAGCCCCAGAANAANTTTCGCGCCAAAGCTGAAGATGAAACCNTGGCNGANATAAANAAAGTTGCNGCNGNNGGNCCTCAATTCGATAANNTATTTCTTGCNGATGGNGATGCNCTGGTTCTNTCNACAAGGCGTCTAGTNGANATNCTCACAGCNATTAAAAANTATCTGCCNTGGGTNCGTCGTGTCAGTAGNTACTGCNTNCCTCGNAANATCCGTAAGAAATCAGTAGNGGACTTNCAGCAACTNCAGCAGCTNGGCTTTGGNATGGCTTATGTTGGTGCNGAGAGTGGCGANGACCAAATNCTTGAATTNATCAANAANGGNGAAACTTATGAGTCGACCNTGAGNGCCCTAACCAAGCTTAAGCAGGCAGGAATCAAGACTTCCGTAATGATCCTNAATGGNATGGGTGGCATGAAGTACAGNCAACAGCATGCTGAGAACTCCGCACGCTTGATGAATGAAGCCCAGCCAGACTACCTATCATTACTCGTCGTTAGNTATCCGATGGGNGANGAAAGGGTNAGAGAAGGTTTCAANGGCGAGTATGAACTACCNGATCAGCGCACGNTATTTATGGAAATGCGCCANCTNATAGAATNACTCGAGCTAAAAAANACNATCTTNCGTAGTGATCACGCNTCCAACTATGTCACATTAAAAGGNACTTTAGGTGAAGATAAGCAGNAATTNNTAGATCANATTGATGATGCTATCGCTGGCCGAATNGCTTTACGTCAAGAATGGCAGAGNGGGCTTTAGGATATGACAAGTTCNNGCGACAAAGATCTGTTCAANNTACTGGGNAANTTTGAAAAGCAACAGAAGATGCCTCCNGTAGAAANNTGGNANCCTNAGGTTGAAGGCGACATTGATATCGTGATCGATNCTCAAGGACGCTGGTTTCATGANGGTGGNCATTTCGANCGCCAAGACCTCGCNCGTATGTTTGCCTCCATCTTGCGCAGAGAAGGAGATGATTACTTNCTGGTNACTCCCGCTGAAAAACTAAAGATCAAGGTGAGTGATGTACCCTTTAGTTTTGTATTGATGAAAAATGAAACGATTGATAACCATCAGCAACTAACATTCATTACCAGCCTGGGTGATGAAGTNATTGCAGNTGAGAAGAATAAGATCGAGTTCAGAGCTAACTCAAATGGTGATCAGGTTCCTTATATTGAAGTTCGTAATAACTTATGGGGGAAACTAAACCAAAGCACCTACTATGAGNTGATAGATCTTGCTCAGGAGCGTCCTGACGGCTTTTTCCTAAGCAGCTGCGGCTCTGACTTTAAAGTCCCTACATAANAGGGACCTCAATCTCTTCAGNTTCTCTTTTTCNTTATACGANAGGCATAAAAAAAGCGGCCGAAGCCGCTTTNTTTAATAATCTCTGCTTTCTAACTTCAGCAAGATCATCAATTACATNTTTGGATAATTCGGACCGCCAGCACCTTCTGGAGTTACCCAGGTGATGTTCTGNGCAGGATCTTTAATATCACAAGTCTTACAGTGTACGCAGTTCTGAGAATTNATCTGAAAACGCTTGTCGCCNTTNTCTTCTTCAATAATCTCATATACTCCAGCAGGGCAGTAACGCTGNGCAGGCTCNTCGAACTTCTCNAGGTTTGAACCTAGAGGAATNGACGCATCTTTTAAGCGTAAGTGGCATGGCTGATCTTCGGCGTGGTTTACGTTNCCGATNAATACNGANTCCAGNTTAGCAAAGCTCAANACACCATCCGGCTTNGGATANTCGATCTTCTTACATTCTGAAGCAAGCTTCAAAGTAGCGTGATCTGGAGTAGTATCNTGCAAGCTNACNGGAATNTTAAACAAGTTCTGATCNATGAAGTTAAANGCAGCACCTAANTACATGCCNAANTTNTGCATCGCAGGACCGAAGTTGCGNCTGCCTTNAAGCTCTTCNTAAACCCAAGANGANTCGAANGCTGCNGTGAATTCNGTAATCTCNTCATGCTGACGNTCAGANNTAATCGCNTTAACNATTTCTTCAGCAGCGATCATGCCGCTCTTCATTGCTGTGTGNGTACCCTTGATCTTAGCAAAGTTCAAAGTACCGGCATCNCAACCTACAACCAANCCACCTGGGAAGGTCATTTTAGGCAAGCAGTTCAAGCCACCTTTAGTGATTGCACGAGCGCCATAAGATACGCGCTTACCNCCNGTCAANTGCTTAGCCATNACNGGNTGATGCTTCAANCGCTGAAATTCATCAAANGGGCTAACGTGTGGGTTAGAGTAAGATAAGTCCGTGATCAANCCACAAACTACCTGATTATTCTCAGTGTGATATAAGAAGAAACCACCAGAAGAACCNGACTCATTTAANGGCCAGCCNGCACCGTGAACAACCAANCCTTCTTGGTGNTGCTCTGGTGGAATGTCCCATAATTCTTTAATACCGATNCCGTAGTGCTGAGGATCTTTGCCTGCGTCCAANTTGAACTCAGAGATCAACTCTTTNCCTAGNTGNCCACGACAGCCTTCAGCAAATACTGTGTACTTNCCNCGCAGCTCCATACCTTGCATGTACATNTCGGTATGCTCACCCGACTCAGATACACCCATGTCNCCAGTGATGATGCCTTTAACNGCGCCATCTTCAACTATNTATTCTGCAGCAGCGAANCCAGGGTAGATTTCTACNCCNAATGCTTCCGCTTGNTCGCCTAACCAGCGAACNACGTTACCCAAGCTAACAACGTAGTTGCCATCNTTNTGCATAGGCTTAGGAATNACCCAGTTAGGGGTTTTAATGCCNCCCTTATCACTGGTTAAGATGTAAACTTCATCTTTAAGTACTTTAGTATTTAAAGGTGCGCCCATNTCTTTGTAGTTAGGGAANAATTCTAATAANGCGCGATCTTCGATCACAGCACCAGACAAAATGTGGGCGCCGACTTCAGAGCCTTTCTCAACCAAGCATACGGTCAATTCTTGTTCATTTTCTTGNGCAAGTTGCATTAGACGAATTGCAGTTGAAAGACCTGATGGGCCTCCGCCAACAATTACGACATCATATTCCATCGATTCACGTTGCATATTGTGATCTCCTCGAAGATAGCTGGGAGCTAATTACAGTANCTAAATAGTACTAGCAATTTATTATAGCGTTCTAAATTAAGGCGCACATTATACGTTCGGGTTTTCTATATACCTAGCTTTTGANNCTAATNTATTGATTTTTCACCCTTTGTGGACAATTTATTAGCNAAAAAAGGGGGTAAATAGGAGGTATTCCNATTNTCTTGAATAGTTTCTATTGACCTGAGGGGCAAAGATACGAATAATATTGCGCGCTGGGGGAGAGTCATTGGCATTTTTTAGATCCAATGAGAGACTCTCTCCAATCATTCACTNGACGAATACGGAGAATCTATGAAGGTTCTTGTTGCTGTAAAGCGCGTTATTGACTACAACGTCAAAGTACGTGTAAAGCCTGATAATTCTGATGTTGATCTAAATAACGTCAAAATGGCTATGAACCCCTTCTGTGANATCGCTGTTGAAGAAGCGGTTCGTTTAAAAGAAAAGGGCGTAGCCACTGAGATCATAGTTGTTTCTATCGGTCCTAAAGTTGCTCAAGAGCAGATTCGTACCTCTTTAGCATTGGGCGCAGATCGCGGTATCTTAATTGAAACCGAAGAGAAGTTAGAATCTCTTACTGTTGCTAAATTGNTAAAAGCNGTTGTTGATAAAGAACAGCCTCAGCTTGTTATTCTTGGCAAGCAATCTATCGATAGCGATAACAACCAAACNGGTCAGATGCTTGGCGCATTGACCGGTATGGCTCAGGGCACATTTGCTTCTGAAGTTGTTGTTGAAGGCGATAAAGTTAACGTTACTCGTGAAGTAGATGCTGGTTTACGTACTGTTGGNTTAAGCTTGCCAGCGATCGTAACGACGGATCTTCGNTTGAACGANCCTCGNTATGCTTCTCTTCCAAACATCATGAAGGCTAAGCGTAAGCCTCTTGAAGTTGTTTCTCCTGCTGANNTNGGCGTTGAAATCAAGAGCACTCANACAGTACTTAAAGTAACTCCTCCTGCTGAGCGTTCTGCCGGCATTAAGGTTGCTAGCGTTGCTGAGCTTGTCGACAAACTTAAAAACGAAGCGAAGGTACTGTAATAATGACTATTCTAGTAATCGCTGAACATGATAATGCTGCTTTAAACGCTGCGACTCTGAACGTTGTTGCCGCTGCTAAAGAAATCGGTGGCGACATCGAAATTTTNGTTGCTGGTGAAGCTTGCGCTGCCGTTGCTGAAGCTGCTGCAAAAATTGATGGTATTAGTAAAATAGTTGTCGCTGACAACGCTGCTTACAAATACCAGATCGCTGAAGCAATGGGCGACCTAGTTGCNGAGCTTGGTGCTGGCTATAGCCACATCCTTTCTGCNGCNACCACAACCGGTAAAGATTTCATGCCACGTACAGCNGCATTGCTTGACGTGAATATGATCTCTGACATCGTTGCTGTTGAAAGCGCTGATACGTTTGTACGCCCAATCTACGCGGGNAACGCAATCGCCACCGTTCAGAGCTCTGATAAGATTAAAGTAATCACAGTTCGNGGAACGGGTTTTGATGCTGCACCTGCTGAAGGTGGTTCTGCCACTATNGAAGCCAACGCAACTGACAAAACNTCTGCNATTTCTGCTTTCGTTAGCGAAGAACTTGCAAAGTCTGACCGTCCTGACCTTACTGCTGCTGAGATCGTTATCTCTGGTGGTCGTGGNATGGGTAACGGCGAAAACTTTGAAATCCTTTATAAGGTTGCTGATAAAATCGGCGCAGCNGTTGGTGCATCTCGCGCCGCGGTTGATGCTGGCTTTGTACCAAACGACATGCAAGTTGGCCAAACGGGTAAAATCGTTGCACCTTCNTTGTACATCGCGGTTGGTATTTCAGGTGCNATTCAGCACTTGGCAGGCATGAAAGAGTCTAAAGTGATCGTTGCGATCAACAAAGACGAAGAAGCGCCAATCTTCCAAGTTGCTGACTACGGTTTAGTCGCTGACTTGTTTGACGCGATTCCTGAGTTGGAAAAATTGGTTTAATTGCTTAAATCATAACCAACTCAAAAAAGCCCAGCTCTGCTGGGCTTTTTTTTGCCCACATTTTCTATCACGTACTCAAAATCGCTGTAATATCCTTGTCATTTTTCCCAGTTAAGGTAGTTTAAGCGCAATGATTTACAGTACAGGTGCTTAGCCGCCTATCAAAAAGAACAACAAGATATAAAAATGCAAGATACACCTGAACAAGATACGTCTAATAATATAGCCCTTGAGCCAAATGAAGAGCAATACGCTGAATCTGCAGAGGTTGAGGTGCAGTCAAGCCTCAGCATTCCGCGTCTACCTTTTGCTTTTGCTAAACGTTTCGGCATAGTATTAGAAAATCGACCGACGGGTTTTGTTGCTGCACATAAAGAAGGTCTGCTTCCTCACATTCTATTAGAAGTTCAGCGTTTTCTAGGGCAGCATTACTCCCTAGAAGCAGTAACNGATAGTGACTTCGAGCGAATTTTAGGCCAGGTCTATCAAACAGATTCAACCGAAGCTATGGATATGGTTGAAGGTCTTGGGGATGAAATGGATCTGGCAAGTCTTGCCGACTCCGTGCCTGAAACTGAAGATTTATTAGAGCAAGAAGATGACGCGCCGATCATTAGATTGATCAACGCATTATTGACCGAAGCCATAAAAGATAACGCCTCTGACATTCATATTGAAACCTATGAAAAACGCTTAGTTGTGCGTTTTCGTGTTGATGGCGTTTTACGAGAGGTGGTGCAGCCAAAACGCGCGTTAGCACCGTTATTAATCTCCCGTATTAAAGTNATGTCAAAACTCGACATCGCCGAAAAACGCGTGCCACAAGATGGCCGTATTGCATTACGTATCGGTGGACGAGAAGTTGACGTTCGAGTTTCTACGATGCCATCCAGTCATGGTGAACGAATTGTAATGCGCTTGCTCGACAAGCAAGCGGGGCGCTTAAATGTACGTCAACTTGCAATGGC